>NZ_CP023276.1:665176-1330352 GCF_003065365.1 Polynucleobacter difficilis
CTCAGGCCCAGAGACAAGACCCACTTTTCAACCAAAGTTTGACCGCCGAGCAGGGCAAATGCAGCCGAGAAGATCGACGAGCCTACGAACAGCCAGCAGACCATCGCCCCGGTTTTGGCCGTTAAGAACACCGACTCCCGAATCACGCGCATATTGAGCTGCTTATAGGCAGCAGCCAATATGACTCCGCCAATTGCTCCAATCGCTGCTGCTTCAGTTGGTGTAGCAAGACCAAACACAATCGAACCAAGTACAAACAAAATCAATACAGCTAATGGGAAGAAGGAGCCCAAGAGCATCTTGAAGATTTCTAATCGAACCCAAGTAAGCAGCATGTAATAAATGGCTAGCATGGCCGCAAAGATCGCAGTCATGACCCAGAACCAGGTCGGTGCATCGCGCGGCTCGAGCGCTTTTGCTGCCGCAGCCGCAGCCGCTGCTTCCGCAGCTTTAGCTTCATCCGCACTCATTACCGGAGCTGCCGCTGCCTTGTCTTCTTCTGCGCCAGGGGGCAATGACAAACCACCGCTATCGGCCTTTTCAGCACCAGGAGGTAAGGATAGGCCGCTGCTTGACTCTTCTTCAGCAGCACCACTACCGCCATCACCCATCTGCATTAATTCCATGCCAGCAACAGCTTCCACAGGGGCGGTGACTACCTTGTAAATCGAACCGGTAAAGATCGCAAAAACCAAGAGTGGCAATAGCGCAATCATCAGAGACTGAAGTAATTCAGCAGGGCGTACATGTAAATTACGTTTGCCTTTTAGGCCAATCAAAATGGCTGGAATCACTTTCTGACTAATTTTTTCGCCCAGCTCGGTGTAGCTCATTGGCAATGGGACTTTGCGCTCTTCGATCGACAGTGGCGGCATGAGTTTTGGCTTGAATTTAGCCAAAATAATGACGTAGCCGATGTACAGGCCAGCCAACATAATTCCGGGGAAAAATGCACCGGCATAAAGTTGCACCACCGAAACACCGGCGGTTGCGCCATAGACAATTAACAATACTGAGGGCGGAATCAAAATACCCAAGCAACCACCAGCTGTAATACAGCCAGCCGATACGCGGGTGTCATAGCCTGCCTTGAGCATGGCTGGGAAGGCTAATAGACCCATCAGTGTTACCACGGCACCAACAATGCCGGTCGCGGTAGCAAAGATCGCGCAGGTGACGATGGTGGCAACAGCCAAGGAGCCAGGAACGCGCACCAAGGCCAAATGCAATGAGCGGAACAGCTTTTCAATTAAGTTGGCACGCTCCACCAGATAGCCCATGAATACAAACAGCGGAATGGAGATCAGTACGTCGTTGGTCATCACCGCATACGCCCGCTGCACCATCAGAGACAATGTGTTGTTGAGGGCCAAAGAGGGATCTGCAAAGCTATACGCGATGAAGGTAAAGATCATGCCCATGCCCATCAGGGTAAAGGCGGTAGGGAAGCCGAGCATGATCGCAACAACAACAAGGGAAAGCATGAGCAGGCCCATGTGACCACTCTCAATATTGCCCCAAGGAAGTAAGACAATCGTGGCCAGTACAACCAAGGCCATGATGCTAAAGCCAAATAAAAGTTCCTTACGCATTGGTTTTCTCCTTATCAAGGCCAACCATTGCCTTCAGTGCATCCACGTCGACCTCTTCTACGTCTTGTTCGCGGGAAGGCCATTCACCTTGTTGAATACAAACCACGCAACGGAAGATTTCAACGATCCCCTGGAAGAGCAAAATCACGCCCGCTAAAGGAATGATGGTTTTAAAAGGGTACAGAGGAGGACCATCTGCCGTAATAGACGAGTGCTCCAAGATACGCCAGGAATCTTCAGCAAATCCGTAGCCGGCATAGGCTAAGGCAATCACCCCCGGAATAAAGAAGATGACGTACAAAATGAGGTCAAAAATCGCCTGAGTGCGGGGCTTTAAAAAGCCGTAGAGAATGTCGCCGCGAACGTGGCCATTTTTGGACAGGGTATACGCGCCAGCCATCATGAACATGGTGCCGTACATCATGATCATGGCGTCAAACGCCCATGCATGAGGACTATTTAAGACATAGCGGCTAAACACTTCATAGCCAATTAAGGCGGTTAAGCCAACAACCAGCCAGGAAAAAAACTGGCCGATGAAGGTAGATAGGCGATCTACCGTTAGGAATAATTTTTGCACTTTGGAGACTCCAGGTGTTTAAACCATAAAAAAAATGGGGTGGTTACCTTCGCAACCACCCCATATTGCTACTGGGCGCTATTTTAAGCTAAGCCTAAAACTTATGCCATATTTCTGAAATAAAGCTAAAGCTTATGAAATATTCCTCAATTAGGCCTTTTTAGCGCCAGATGGGAAATAGTGATCAAAAGCCATACGACGTGGAGTATTGGTATCCAAGTCCCACTTCACAGCACGCTGGGCAAACGCTCTTTGTGAGTCAACAATCTTCTTAAAGAGTGGGTTTTCAGCGGATTTCTTGGCAACAACCTCATCGAATACTTTGAGCTGGTTACGCAAAATGCTGTCTGGGGTTTTGTAGAACTTGACGCCTTGGGTCTTTTGCATTTCATCGTAGGCCTTGGAGTAGCGATCAATCGCTTTCCAGGACATATCAGCAGAAGCTGCTTCGACGCAGTTATCCAAAATAGCGCGGAGTTTTGGTGCCAATGCGTTGTACTTGGTGCCGTTGAACAGAATCTCAAACTGCTCTGCATTCTGGTGATAGCTTTGCAACATACATACTTTCGATACGTCTGGGAAGCCCAATTGACGATCGGAAGAAGCGTTGTTGAATTCAGCTGCATCCAGCAGGCCGCGATCCATCGCAGGGATGATCTCGCCGCCTGGCAGTGCGTTCACAGAAACGCCCATGGCAGTAAACATATCAATCGAAATACCAACGGTACGGTACTTGAGGCCTTTCAAGTCCTCTACCTTAGCGATTGGCTTTTTGAACCAGCCGAGTGGCTGTGATGGCATTGGGCCGTATACATAAGACTTCACGTTGGCATTAACAGCCTTGTAGAGCTCATCTAACAGGGCAGCACCGCCGCCGTATTTGTGCCATGAGAGGAGCATATTGGCATCCATACCGAAGGATGGGCCTGATCCCCACAATGCCAAGGCAGCATTTTTACCGTAGTGATACACAACAACGCCATGGCCGCCGTCCAAAGTACCTTTGGAAACGGCATCGAGCAATCCGAATGCAGGAACAACCGCGCCTGCTGGCAATACTTCAATACTCATTTCGCCACCGGTCATGTCATTGACCTTCTTAGCAAAATCTAAAGCGTATTCGTGGAAGATGTCTTTCGCAGGCCAGGTCGACTGGAAGCGTAAATTCTGTACGCCTTGCGATTTAGAAATCATTGGGAAGCTGAGGGCAGCTGCACCAGCGGTACCGACAGCAGCACCTTTCAGAAACTTACGACGTGGTGCTTGGTTTTTCATTTCAGACATTCATATCTCCTAGTTTTAATCAATCAGGTACTACGGTCAAACGACTTTCTAAAGTATAAGGACCTAATTAAAATTTCCATCTCGGGTAAACCCTTTAAACCCCATTGATAGGGCTTTTTTCATGAAATAGGGTGCCGCGTGTTAGGATTCTTGTCTGTCTTGGTTTTGTTGCACTGCAAATCAATGCCTTCAAAAGCGCGCGCCCGAGTGGTGAAATCGGTAGACACAGCAGACTTAAAATCTGCCGACTCAAAAAAGTCGTGCCGGTTCGATTCCGGCCTCGGGCACCAAAAAACCCCAATTTCTGGGGTTTTCATTCCACCTCAGCACTACCGCACCCTCATTTTGTAAACCAAAAGCCGTACGCGAGGTGTTTATTGCCAATCAGGCGGTGATTTCTTCAAATAGCAATATCAGGATGTAGAGCACCCCAGCAGCCAATACGCTCAGGACGACGAGCGACACAAAGCTTTTGACGAGATCCGAGAATAAATTCCCGATCAATTGGAATAAATTGAAGTGCTGACTGCGATCGGCTTTCATGGCTTGATAGTTCTGCAGCGTTTTGTAAAGTGCGACGCAGATCCATACCGCAAGAAAAACATAAGGACCATACTGGTATAGGTAGGACATAAAACGCCTTTTAAGATCGGATGTGCAGTTTACGGTTTAACGCAACGAAAGCCAATATAGACCACGCTCACATCGAGTGGTTTGCTGGCGCGATTCGATTCCCGTTGCTGTTCGGCGCCGTACCACCAAGAGGCTCCGCGCGTGACGCGCTCACTGCCCGCCGCTGTAGAAGTCCACTCCCACACATTGGCGCCCATATCAAAGAGGCCATTGACACCAGATTCCGTGCTACCCGTAAGCACATGGCCCGTGCCACGCAAGAGACTACCCTTGGGCGCGAGACCTTGGTAGTTGCCGCACTCGCCATCCAGGCAATGGGAGCCCTTGGCACTGTCGCCATTGGGGAAGCGGTAGCGCTTGCCGCTCACGAACGGGGCAGGCGGATTGGCGCGCTGCTCTACAAAAGCAGCTGAGACCCACTCTTCATCCGTGGGCAGGCGCTTGCCAAAAAAACGGCAGATCTGTTCTGCTTCAAGGGCATTGAGATGAACTGCCGGTTCACGGTCTTGGGCCTTGACACCGTAGGGGGTTTTCCAGGTCCAGCCAGGCTTTTGCACAAAGCCCATTTCATACACGGTCCCGCCGCCATTTTTCTCTGCCTGACTCACAAACCCGGTTTGACTAGCGAAGCGTTTCACTTCACCAATGGTCATTTCGTGTTGATCCCACTGGAGGTTACCAACCCGCACCATTGGAATGCTGGACTCGGTTTTGGCCAAGAGCTGCTGTGGGCTAATCAATACTACCGAGGCAAATCCAAATCCGAGGAGGCGAAGAAGAGTCATTGTGGCTCGGTAATAAAGCCCAGCTTGGTTAAGCCGGCGCGTTTGGATGCAGCTAAGACCTGCGCTACAGAGTCATAACGCACTTCTTTGTCGGCGCGTAAATTGACTTCGGGCTGTGGCTCCTTTTGCGCTGCCTTTTCTGCATAGCCAACGAAGGTAGGGAGGTCAATTGGGCTACTGTTCCAAAAGATTTGGCCGCGCGCATCAATCGATACCTGAATCGACTCCGGCTTAGTTTCATTGCGCGCGCTATTGGCTTTAGGTAAATCCACTTTCACGGCTTGATGGATTACGGGCAAGGTAATAATGAAAATGATGAGCAGAACCAACATCACGTCCACGAGGGGCGTCATATTGATTTCAGTCATCAGGGGGTCGTCGCCCTGATCGCCTGTAGGATTGCTAAACGACATACTTACGCTCCTGCCTCAACGCGAGCGCCAGTAACAAAATAGGCGAGCAAATCGTTACCAAAGCGATTGAGGTCGGCAACGATGAGTTTATTGGCGCGGTTAATCGCATTAAAACCCAGCACCGCTGGAATGGCGACAGCTAGGCCAATGGCCGTCATGATGAGGGCCTCGCCAATCGGACCGGCAACCTGATCGATTTGTGCGCTACCCGAGCTACTAATCGCAACCAGGGCGTGATAAATGCCCCAAACCGTACCAAACAAGCCGACGAATGGCGCAGTAGAGCCAGTCGAGCCCAAAAAAGTCTGGCCTTTTTGTAAGAGGGCACTGCAGGTATCAATACTATTTTTAATGCTGCGCGACATCCACTCCGAATAGTTCAGCGCTTGCAGTAATTCGCGGCGACTGGACGTTTGACTTTGATGGTGCTCCGATGCGCTCATGGCTTCTTTAGCAATCTGAAAGTACGGGTTGTTGGCTTGATCAGAGAAGCCAGCGAGGCCCTGCGCAAATGTACTGGCACGCCAAAACTGCTCGGCTTCCGGCTTGAGGGCGCGCAGTGTTTTGATGTTCCATAAGCGGCTAATCAAAATGACCCAGGTAATGATCGATGAGACCAATAAAAGGATAGCCACAAAACGCGTGACCGCATCGCCTGCCATCCATAAATTCATTAAGCCAAATGGGTTATTCATTGCATTAGTTCTTTAAGTTAAATTTAATCAGGAGGTTAGTTGAAATGCGGGCGGGATTGCCATTCACGGTATACGGTTTAAAACGGTAACGCCTGCCAATTTGTTCGGCAGCGCGATCAAGTCGCGTAAAACCGCTTGAGCGCAGCAAGACTGCTTCTTCAACAACGCCGGTTTCATCAATAATCAATCGAACCACCACTTCGCCTTGCTCTCCAGCCCGCTTTGAAAATGAGGGGTAGTAGGGATCGGCATCGGGCTGGTAAACCACAACCAGTTTACCAATATCGGTTTGGATTGGCGTACCCGAAGTACCCTGACTGCTAGCCGGGGCAACGGCTGCATTGGGCATCTGACTCTCCGCTGCCTTGGCTGCTTCAGCCGCTTTAGCTTGGCTCGCATCGGTGGAGGGTGGGGTGCTCGCATCGGGTGTTTTTGCTTTTGGCTCTGGCTTGGCCTGGGTTTTAGGTTTGACTTCTGGTTTTGGCTGCGGTGCGGGAGGGGTCGATACAGGCGGGGCCGGAGGGGTTGCGGGTGCGACTAAATTGGCCATGACCCGCACTTCGTTTTCAGATGGATCGTTTCGAACATCGAGCCCGAGATCAAGGCTGACAAAAAACATGCCATGCAGCACTAGCACTATGGCAATCACAATCCACTCCTGCCGCGTAAATAGCAGGTGTGTTGGAGTGCCGGACTTCACTGGCGTCATAGTTCAGCTCGCTCGGGATCCACTGTTTTGAACTCGATGTGAAATTGGGCTAAATCACTGCGCAGTAATTGCATTGCCATGCTGTGCAAGCGCGCACCATCGGCGGTGCTCAGCAGTAATAGGCTGCGCTTACCCACCACTTCAATCGGAATGCGATGGGTCTCTAATTGCCGCGCTAACTGACGGACGACTGCTTGGCTGGTATCCACAATCAAGACCGATGATCCCATTAGATTCAGAATCAATGGCATTAAAAAAGGGTAGTGGGTGCAGCCTAAAACAAGCGTATCAATTCCGGCAGTGCGCATCGGCTGTAAATGCTGTGCAAGCAGGGCGGTTGTTTCTGGGGCGTGCAATTGGCCGGACTCAATCAACGGCACCAGACCCGCGCCAGCTTGTTTAACGAAGCGGCAATCCCCTGGTAGGGTCCCCAGCAGGGCATTGAACTTATCGCTCTTCAGAGTGGCTTCTGTCGCTAGTACACCCACCAGGCCTTTTTGGCTTTGCAGTGCCGCTGGCTTAATTCCAGGCTCGACCCCAATGATCGGAATGGTCTGAAGCGTTGCCCGAATATGCTGAATGGCTTCCGCAGTAGCGGTATTGCAGGCGACGACGATCGCTTGGCAGCCTGCATCGGCTAAAGACTGGCATATCGATAAGCTCCGCTGCGCAATCCACTCCGGCGACCTCTCGCCGTAAGGGGCATTGGCACTATCAGCGAAGTACAGGTAATCGTGATCGGGTAGCTGTCGCAGGGCCTCATCCAAAATGGATAGACCACCTACGCCAGAATCAAATACCCCGATGAGTGCCAATGCGGACCTAAAAAATTACGCGACGACAACGGGGATTTTTCCAATCCGCGCTTGCCACTCTTTTGGTCCTTCGTTGTGCATCGATGTTCCCTTCGAGTCGACTGCAACCGTCACAGGCATGTCTTGCACATCAAATTCATAAATCGCTTCCATGCCTAAATCGGCAAAGCCAACGACTTTCGATGTCTTAATTGCTTTGGAGACCAAATAGGCTGCGCCGCCAACTGCCATCAAATACGCCGACTGGTGTTTCTTAATGGCTTCAATGGCAACCGGACCGCGTTCGGCTTTGCCAATCATCGCAATCAAACCGGTTTTGGCCAGCATCATCTCCGTAAATTTATCCATGCGGGTGGAAGTGGTGGGGCCAGCAGGACCAACGGCTTCGTCACGTACCGGATCAACAGGGCCTACGTAATAGATCACGCGATTTTTAAAGCTCACCGGAAGTTCCTCGCCTTTGGCCAGCATGTCCTGAATGCGTTTGTGCGCAGCATCGCGCCCTGTGAGGATTTTTCCGTTGAGGAGCAAACGATCGCCCGGCTTCCAGCTAGCCACCTCGGCCGGAGTCAGGGCGTTCAAATCGATCCGTTTGGATTTTTGAACATCCGGTGTCCAGGTGACGTCCGGCCAATCCGCCAGGGATGGTGCCTCTAATTTGGCAGGACCATCACCATGCAAATGAAAGTGAATGTGCCGAGTCGCTGCGCAATTCGGAATCATGGCAACGGGCAGTGAGGCGGCGTGGGTGGGGTAATCCAAAATCTTGACGTCCAAGACAGTAGAGAGGCCGCCAAGGCCTTGCGCACCAATGCCGAGCTGGTTCACTTTTTCATAAATCTCTAGGCGTAATTCTTCTACGCGGTTTTGTGGTCCACGGGCAATCAACTCTTGAATATCAACCGAGCCCATCAAGGCTTCTTTAGCCAGTAAGGTTGCTTTTTCAGGGGTGCCACCAATACCAATCCCAAGAATGCCGGGAGGGCACCAGCCAGCGCCCATGGTGGGAATGGTTTTCATCACCCAGTCGACGATTGAATCGGAGGGGTTGAGCATGATCATCTTGGCTTTGTTCTCGGAACCACCACCCTTGGCTGCGCAAATGACTTCAATGCCATCACCTGGGACGATTTCATAATGAATTACCGCAGGGGTGTTATCACCCGTATTTTTGCGTTTGCCAGCCGGATCCGTTAAGACCGAGGCGCGCAGCATATTGTCGGGATTGAGGTAAGCGCGGCGCACACCCTCATTCACCATGTCCGTGACGCTCATGGTGGCATCGGGCCACTGCACATTCATGCCCACCTTTAAGAAGACCACGGCAATGCCCGTATCTTGGCAAAGCGGACGATGCCCTTCGGCGCACATCCGGCTATTGGTCAGAATCTGCGCAATCGCGTCTTTTGCGGCCTCGCCTTTTTCCAGCTCGTAGGCCTTGCCCATCGCCCGAATGAAATCGGTGGGGTGGTAGTAGGAGATGTACTGGAAGGCGTCGGCAACGCTTTGGATGAGGTCTTCTTGTTTAATATTTGTCATAAATTTCATCAAATTAAATGGATTTCTCTATTTTAAGGGTTTGCCATAGAGCAATTGACCCTAAAATTACCTTATCTTAGGGTGAAAGCGAGTGGATTTACACTATTCTGCATGGATTTTGCAGTGCGGTAATTATTGTCATTTAAATAAAAGGGTTGGACAGCATGGAACAGTTAATGCAAGAGAATCGGATTTTTAATCCCCCCAGTGATTTTGTTAAAAATGCTGCTGTGCCTGGAATGGACGCTTACAACGCACTGTGTGCGGAAGCGGCAAAAGATTACGAAGGTTTTTGGGCCCGTCTTGCGCGTGAAAACCTCTACTGGAAAAAACCCTTTACTAAAGTATTGGATGAGACCAATCCACCGTTTTATAAATGGTTCGAAGATGGCTTAACCAATGCCTCGTATAACTGCCTGGATCGTAATTTAGAAAACGGCAATGCTCAAAAAACCGCGATCATTTTTGAAGCCGACGACGGCAAGGTAACGAACGTTACTTACAGTGATTTGCACGCACGCGTTTGCCAGTTCGCTAACGCCTTACGCAAGATGGGCATCAAGTCAGGCGATCGCGTCATTATTTATATGTCGATGTCGATCGAGGGTGTGGTTGCGATGCAGGCATGTGCTCGCATCGGCGCAACCCATTCGGTGGTGTTTGGCGGCTTCTCCGCAAAATCATTGCAAGAGCGGATCGTTGACGTGGGCGCAATTGCGGTCATTACGGCGGATGAGCAAATGCGCGGCGGCAAAGCCTTGCCACTCAAAGTGATTGTCGATGAAGCGCTTGCCTTGGGCGACTGCGAAAAAGTTAAGAATGTCATTGTGTACAAACGCACGGGCGGCAATATTGCGATGACCGCTGGGCGCGATTCTTGGATGCATGAAGTGGTAGCGGGTGAGGCTAAGACCTGTGAGCCAGAGTGGGTGAGCGCTGAGCACCCCTTATTTGTCTTGTACACATCCGGCTCGACCGGAAAACCAAAGGGTGTGCAGCACTCAACCGGTGGTTACTTGCTCTGGGCCATTTTGACCATGAAATGGACCTTTGATATCAAGCCATCGGATGTCTTCTGGTGTACTGCCGACATTGGTTGGGTTACAGGACACTCCTACATTACCTACGGCCCACTCGCGGTTGGTTGTACTGAGATTGTGTTTGAAGGCGTGCCGACCTATCCGAATGCCGGTCGTTTTTGGGACACCATTCAAAAACACAAGGCAACGATTTTCTACACCGCACCAACTGCAATTCGTTCATTGATTAAAGCAGCGAGCGTTGACGAATCCGTTCATCCGAAGAAATACGATTTGTCCTCCTTGCGTCTCTTGGGATCTGTTGGTGAGCCGATTAATCCAGAAGCCTGGATGTGGTATTACGAGAACATTGGCAGCTCGCGCTGCCCGATCGCAGATACCTTCTGGCAAACCGAAACCGGCGGCCACATGATTTCCCCATTACCAGGCGCTACGCCAATGGTCCCAGGCTCCTGCACCTTGCCACTGCCAGGCATCATGGCAGCGATTGTGGATGAGGCAGGGCATGACGTACCCAACGGCAGTGGCGGCATCCTTGTGGTGAAGCGCCCATGGCCTTCGATGATTCGTACCATTTGGGGTGACAACGATCGCTTCGTTAAGGCCTATTTCCCAGAAGAGTTGGGTGGCACTTTGTACCTTGCGGGCGATGGTGCGATTCGCAATAAAGACACCGGCTACTTCACCATCACCGGCCGTATTGATGACGTGTTGAACGTATCCGGGCACCGCATGGGCACGATGGAAATTGAATCATGCTTGGTTGCCAATCCATTGGTTGCTGAGGCAGCAGTGGTCGGTCGTCCCGATGATATGACCGGCGAAGCCATCTGCGCCTTCGTGGTTCTCAAAGGCGGTCGTCCAACGGGTGATGATGCGAAGAAGCTGGCGATGGAGTTGCGTAATTGGGTTGGTAAAGAAATTGGCCCAATCGCCAAACCTAAAGATGTACGCTTTGGTGACAACTTACCGAAGACACGTTCAGGCAAGATCATGCGTCGTTTGTTGCGTGTGATTGCGAAGGGTGAGGAAGTGACGCAAGATACCTCGACCTTGGAGAATCCAGCGATCTTGGAGCAGCTGAAGCAGGCACTTTAAGTATGTAGTTCTGTTGCATCAACGCTCAAAAAGAAAAGCCCGCGCGAGCGGGCTTTTCAACAACGATTACTTCACAAACTACTTCTAAGACCTCTAGGGCGATACCGATATTGTAACGCGGTAAAGCAAACACAATCAAGGCAATAATGATTGCGCATTCACGGTTTTAATAATAGAACGATGAATTTCGCTAACCAGTTCTCGCTCAAGCCTTTTCTCCACCAAAGCCTGGTTGTTAAACATTCGAAACAGTCGTTTTTTGCTTACGTGAGTAATGCATTCACTGATTGCCCATCTGTTACGAAAGCCATCATCAAATCCTGTGCCATCAAAAATGGCTGGTTTGAGGTGAATGTGAAAACCTCTTTCAACAGCGCTTAAATTAAAATTAGAGGAAATTGGCACAACCAAACAGCAGCTATTCGGCAATTTGCCGTTTATCACAACAACCATTCTGCGTTTTCTAATCTCCGGACTAATTAGGCCGTTGTATATCGGGTGGAGCGGTGGTGAAACAAAGTTTCCAAAATCGCATTCTAAAATTTCTCCTACTTTGGGGTTGTAATTGATCGACATAAGCCATGATTTTAATGGCCTTACAGCGAGGCTAATTTGTTTAGACCCCATGAGAAAGAGGGGCTGATAAATCCCCTTATTGGTTGGAACATTTAAACATTTGATTCTCTTTTTTGTTTTTAAAACTCCAAATTTGAGAAATTTCTAGTTTTAACAGGTCGCTTAATCGTTGGGCCGTATAATCCAATGTTCCGGAGAGGTGGATGAGCGGTTTAAGTCACACGCCTGGAAAGCGTGCGTAGGGTTAAACCTACCGCGGGTTCGAATCCCGCCCTCTCCGCCAGTATTACCAAGCCCTCATCGAGGGCTTTTTTATTCGCCTTAGGGCAATGCATGGCCGTTGTTTTCTTGGAGGGGTTAGCCACTTCAATTTGTTTGATAATGAATTCAATGGGAACACGAATTCAATCTCTATACCGTTCAAATTGGTTGCGGTATCTCATCCTCACTCTATTTGGATTGATCGCAGCATTTTGGCTGTTGATCATGACTTGGGGTGTGCATTACTTAAAGCAATCGATTGAGGACTTCAGTGCTAGGATCGGCTACCGTATCGAATATCGCGATCTGCGCATTGCGCCATTGCAGTTGCGACTCGAATTGGCTGAAGTGAAGTTATCGAGTCGCGACGCAAATGCCATTCCTTTATTTACGCTGCGCCGCGGTGTACTGCAATTGGATTTGCCCGCTATTCTTGCAGGTCGGATTGGTATTCGGGAAATTCAGTTAACGGATCCGCAGTTTCATGTGGAGCGCAGAGTACAGTCGGGCAAGCCCAGCCTCTGGAATTGGCAATCCTTTGTGGCTGCCGTTCGTAAAGCATTGCCCCCAAAAGACCCAGCTGCCGCTCCTAAAAAAATAGAAGTAGCGCACTTGGGCATAGCGGGCTTGACCTTAACGCTAGACGATCGGCCCAATCGCTACCGCCATGATTTTGGTCCGATTGGTTTGGAATTACGTGACCTAGCGAACTTCAATAAGCAGGGCAAGCAGGGTACCCTTGAGGGTGACTATCAAATTGATCTGGGTAAGCTCGACATCCGCTTGCCTAATTCGACGCAGCGCATTCAGGTGGGGCGCGCGCAACTGGCGGGCGGCATTCGTGCGGGCGAAGGGGATCTGTTGGCAATTGATTTGGCGGCCACACTGGATGCCGGAAAAATCACATCGCGCTGGCTCTTTGGCGCAGCAAGCAATGCACTTTCTGGTGACATTCAGTTGGAGCAATTGCCACTCATCCCATTGATGACTTTTTTGCCTAGCAATAAGCCGCTGGAGATGCAAAGCGGAACGCTAAACGGAGTACTGCAATTTGCCTTGGACCCAGCAGCGTGGTCGATTAAGGGTGATTTGCTGGTGCCAGAATTATTTGTGCGCGAGCCAAAGGTGACAACACCGCTACTGGCCTGGAAAGAGGCCAAAGTAGAGCAATTGCAGTTTAAAAAATTCAATGATGGGCGCAGTCATTTGTCCGTTCATGAGCTGGCATTGCTGCAACCCGAGATTCAATACGAAGTTAATGAGAAGGGCTTTTCTAATTTTCGACGCTTGTTTATGAAGGGCGGTGATAGTGAGGCGCCCGCTACCGAAACTCCTACCAAAACGGAAGAGCAAGGCAAAGCGCCTGAAGAAAAAAATCCAAGCCCCAGTCCGGCAGCAAAAGAGCCTCGTCTCTTTACGCTGGATCTGCGCTCGGTGCAATTGCGCGATGCCAATTTGGTATTCACAGACCTGGCAATTAAGCCCAAGGTGCAAGTGGCAATTCGTAAGCTCAAAGGTTCACTCCTGGGTATCAGCAATGAGCCAGGTCACTTCGCATCGGTTGCCCTTGATGGGCTTGTGGCCGGGACGGGGAGTATGCGTGCCACCGGGCAAATGGCCTTTGACGATCCACGCCTCAATCACGACATGCAGTTGCAATTTAGGAACCTGCCTTTAAGCGATTCCAATCCCTACTTCATGGCATTTGCTGGTCGTCACATTTTGGGCGGCCGACTCGATCTCACGCTGAATTACAAATCGGTAGAGGGGCAGCTTCAAGGTCAAAATCGCTTTGTGATTAAAAAGATTGAACTTGGCGAGGAAGTGCCTGAGTTCACGGGCAAGCGCTTGCCTTTAGGTTTGGCCGTTGCCTTATTGGAAGACTCGGATGATGTGATTGATGTGAAGATCGATATTGCAGGTAATGTCAATTCCCCGGAGTTCAGTGCAGCTGGACTGGTTTGGCAGGCTGTCCGTACGGTGCTGACTAATGTGGTGACGGCGCCATTTCGGGCGCTTGCCTCTTTGCTGGGCATGAAGGGTGACCCCGCGATTTATGCGATTGCCGGCGAGGCCGCATTCTTGCCCGCGGACCAAGAGCGCTTTACGCAATTCAGTGATTTGCTTGCCAAGCGACCCCATGCGACGATGGAGTTGATTGGGACGTATGACCCAGACTTAGATCGTCAAGAGCTAGCGCGGGCGAGGGCGGACCGAGCCATTTTGGCGGCATCCGGATTTAAGTTAGAGGCCAATGCGCCGCTACCCATGCCGAGCCTTTCCGACAAACGCATCCAAGCCGGCATTAAATCCGCCTATGCTGCGGAGATCGGACGCATCAAGTTAACCCAGCGGATCTTGACCTTGCCGGATAACGTGGAGCGCTACCAGCAATTGCGCCAAGAGTTGATAAGCCATTTTGCGGTAAATGATGCGCAGTTACAGGCTTTGGGCGATGCGCGGGCGCGCGCAGCGCAAGAAGCGATGCTCAGATCCAATCCAGCACTCGGGGAGCGCATTCGTTTGGGCACACCCAAAGCGGTGACTGCCGATCGCGAGGGCATTCCCCTCGAAATTGCCTTGGGCTCAAAGTAGGCCTTGGGGTCTCTAGGGTGATAGACTTGGTCGTATGAATCCATCCATCTTTGCGCGCCTTTCCCTCCTTGCCTTAATTGCCCTAGGTTTGAGTGGCTGCGGTACGGTGGAATCTGCGGCGCGCGACGATTGCACCTCGATCGGCTGGAGCATCGGTAGCGCCGGCTATGAGGACTGCTTTCGGGCGCGCGTGCGTGAGCGCAATCAGGATTACAGTCGCCCATCGGATTTAACGCCAAAGCCCAGCCTGATCTAAGCGGTTTTCGGTATTCCCTAAATCTAGGGTAAACCCGTAGTATTGCCCCTACAAAAGGCTCTTGAGCGCCGTCAAGGACTTACCCCCGTAAATCCACCAAAATCATGCCAACGTTATGGCCTAGCGCCTGTATTTGCAGGGCTGTTTCCAACCGAGATTAGAGATCAAAAGACTATGAATCACCCCAAGCCATCCGATGCGGTCGAAGCTGTTGCACTAGCAACCGTCAATGATTTACGGGAAACCATTCGGCGCAAAAGCAAGTTAAAAGGCCGTCAAGCCGACGATGCATCGATTGCCGAGGTACGCCAGCTGATTGGTGAGGCGCCACACCGCCGTGATCTCTTGATCGAAAACTTACATAAATTAAATGACGCCTACCGTGCCTTGCACGATCGCCATTTGGTTGCCCTCGCAAAAGAAATGAATTTGCCGATGGCAGAGGTATACGAAGTGGCCACGTTCTATCACCACTTTGAAGTGGTGCGTGGCGACGATCCGGTTGCCGACATCACCGTTCGCGTTTGCGATGGCCTGTCATGCGAACTGGCTGGCGCAAAAACGCTCTTGAGCCGTTTGCCTACGATCCTAGGCAATCCAAAAGTCAAGGTAATTGCAGCGCCGTGCGTCGGTCGCTGTGAGCAAGCGCCTGTAGCCGTAGTGCATCAATACCCCGTTTTATTTGCGACCGCTGAGACGGTTGCGGCAGCAGTTGCCAACAAGCAGTTGTCGCATCCACTCGCCAGTGATAGCGGCAATTTCGAGCCCGCTGATTTGGCAGAAAAAGGCGTTTCGCCCCAAGGCATTGACCAAGCCGTATCGCCCGACTACGTCGGCTACGAAACCTACCGCGCTAAGGGCGGTTACGCCTTAGCGGCAGAGCTGATCAGCGGCAAGCGCGATGGTGAGTTGATTATTAAAGCCATGGAAGACTCCGGTCTGCGCGGTCTCGGTGGCGCCGGCTTTCCGGCGGGGCGCAAGTGGCGCATTGTTAAAGATCAGCCCGCGCCTAAACTCATGGCCGTCAATATTGACGAAGGTGAGCCCGGCACATTTAAGGATCGCACGTATTTAGAGCGCGACCCGCATCGTTTCTTAGAAGGTTTGCTGATTGCTGCAAGCGTAGTTGGTATTGATGCCTGTTACATCTATTTGCGCGATGAGTACCACGGTTGCCGTGAGCTGCTTGAGCGAGAAATCGCCAAGCTGCAAGCCAATCCCCCATTTAAGTTGCCCTTGATTGAACTGCGCCGTGGTGCAGGCGCTTACATTTGCGGCGAAGAGTCGGCGATGATCGAGAGCATTGAAGGTAAGCGCGGCGAGCCTCGCATGCGGCCACCGTACATTGCCCAAGTCGGTTTGTTTGGCCGTCCAACGCTCGAGCATAACTTTGAGACCCTCTATTGGGTGCGCGACATTGTGCAGCGTGGCCCGCAGTGGTTCAGTAGCTATGGTCGCCATGACCGCAAAGGCCTGCGCAGCTTTAGCGTAAGCGGCCGTGTGAAGTTGCCTGGCGTTAAATTGGCTCCAGCTGGCATCACCATTCAGGAATTGATTGATGAGTACTGTGGCGGTATGCAAGACGGCCACCGCTTCTATGGGTATTTGCCTGGCGGCGCCTCGGGCGGTATTTTGCCCGCCACCATGAACACTATTCCACTGGACTTTGATACCTTGCAGCCCTACGGTTGTTTCATCGGCTCTGCCGCAGTCATGGTCTTTAGCGATAAAGACAAAGCGCGTGATGCAGCCCTCAATGTGATGCACTTTTTTGAGCATGAGAGTTGTGGTCAGTGCACGCCATGCCGTGTGGGTACCAGCAAGGCAGCTGAGCTAATGCAAGCCAAGTCGTGGGATCAAGTCACGTTAGAAGATTTAGCCACCGTGATGGTTGATGCTTCCATTTGCGGCCTTGGTCAAGCAGCCCCTAATCCGATTCGCTGTATTGCGAAGTACTTCCCAGAAGAGGTCGCTTAAATGAACGCCCCTGTAAATCCAAACGAACTCCAGTTGCAAACCGTCGAGTTCAAGCTCGATGGCAAGACCATTATTTCGTATGAGGGTGAGACCATCCTTAAGGCTGCTAAACGCCATGGAGTGGATATTCCCCATCTGTGTTTTAAAGACGGCTATCGCCCCGATGGCAATTGCCGTGCATGCGTCGTTGAGATTAACGGCGAGCGCACCTTGGCGCCGAGCTGCTGCCGCAGCGCTACGCCAGGCATGGATGTCAAGGCCAATAGCGAGCGTGCGCTTAAGAGTCAAAAATTAGTACTGGAAATGTTGTTATCGGACATGCCAGATGAAGGGTATAAGTGGGTAGGAGACAGCGACGAAGAACAGCGCCAACAACAACACGGCGAACTGAGCACTTGGGCTACGCGCCTGGATGTTCAAGTTCGACCAGAACTAAAGGCACTGCGTCGCAAACAGCCGGCTGCGGATGTATCGCATCCGGCAATGGCGGTCAATTTAGACGCCTGTATTCAGTGTAATCGGTGCGTCCGCGCTTGCCGTGAAGAGCAAGTCAACGACGTGATTGGTTACGCGATGCGCGGTGCGCACAGTGAGATCGTATTTGATTTGAGCGATCCGATGGGCGAGAGCACCTGCGTGGCTTGCGGTGAGTGCGTGCAGGCTTGTCCGACGGGCGCCTTAATGCCCAAGGGCTTGATTGGTTCGCAAACCGTCGATCGCAAGGTCGATTCCGTTTGCCCATTCTGCGGCGTTGGTTGCCAAATTACCTATAACGTCAAAGACGAAAAGATTGTTAGCGTGGAAGGCCGTGATGGCCCAGCGAATCACAATCGCCTTTGCGTGAAGGGCCGCTTTGGTATGGATTACATCCACAATCCACAGCGCTTAACCAAGCCTCTGATTCGAAAGCCAGGCATTCCTAAAGACGAGAATGCGATTCAGAACCCACAAGATTGGTCGAATATTTTCCGCGAAGCCACTTGGGAGGAGGCGCTGGATTTAGCTGCTGGAAAGTTAAAGCAGTTACGCGATCAGCATGGCAACAAGACACTCGCTGGTTTTGGTTCAGCTAAAGGCAGCAACGAAGAAGCATATTTGTTCCAAAAACTGGTTCGTACTGGCTTTGGTAGCAATAACGTCGACCATTGCACCCGCTTATGCCATGCATCCAGCGTTGCTGCATTACTCGAGGGCGTCGGTTCGGGCGCGGTGAGTAATCAGGTTAATGACGTTGAGCATTCCAGCTTGATCTTCTTGATTGGATCAAACCCAACCGCAAATCATCCGGTGGCTGCAACTTGGTTTAAGAACGCCGCTAAGAATGGCGCCAAGATTGTGCTCTGCGATCCACGCATTACCGACATTGGTAAACACGCTTGGCGCACGATGCAGTTCAAGCCCGATACCGATGTGGCGATGCTTAATGCCATGATCTACACCATCATCGAAGAAGGTTTGTGCGATCAGAACTTCATTCGCGATCGTGCGAACAACTTTGAAGCCTTAAAAGAAAACATCAAAGGCTATAGCCCAGAAGCGATGGCGCCGATCTGCGGTATTCCGGCAGAAACTTTACGTGAAGTTGCGCGTGAGTTTGCGACCACCAAGTCCGCCATGATTTTATGGGGCATGGGCGTGAGCCAGCACATTCACGGCACGGACAATGCACGTTGCTTAATTGCCCTCGTGAGCATTACCGGTCAAATTGGTAAGCCTGGCTCTGGCTTGCATCCACTGCGCGGTCAAAACAACGTGCAGGGCGCCAGTGACGCCGGATTGATTCCAATGATGTTCCCGAACTACCAGCGCGTCGACAATGCCGAAGCGCATGCGTGGTTTGAGAAATTCTGGGATAGCCCACTGGATAAAAAGCCGGGCTATACCGTGGTTGAGATCATGCATAAGATCACAGCGCCGGATAGTGATCCCCATAAGATTCGTGGCATGTACGTCGAGGGTGAGAACCCTGCGATGAGCGACCCGGATTTGAACCATGCACGCCATGCTTTGGCATCTCTGGAGCATTTGGTGGTGCAGGATATTTTCATGACCGAAACCGCACTGTTGGCAGACGTCGTATTGCCTGCCAGTGCTTGGCCAGAAAAGACCGGTACCGTCAGCAATACCGACCGTATGGTGCAGATAGGCAAGCGCGCGGTTAATCCTCCAGGTGATGCGAAGCCCGATTTGTGGATCATTCAAGAAATCGCCAAGCGCATGGGCTTAAATTGGAACTACCAAGGCCCAGAAGCGGGTGTAGCAGCGGTCTACGATGAAATGCGCCAGGCAATGCACGCAGCGATTAACGGTATTACGTGGGAGCGCCTCGAAAAAGAATCCAGCGTGACCTATCCTTGCTTATCTGCCGATGATCCAGGTCGTCCGATTGTGTTTGACGATGCCTTCTCAACACCGGATGGCAAGGTGAAGTTGGTCCCCGCCGATATCATTCCTGCAAACGAGCGCCCCGATACCGAGTACCCATTTGTGCTCATTACCGGTCGTCAGTTAGAGCATTGGCACACCGGTAGCATGACGCGCCGCGCTACTGTTTTAGATGCTATTGAGCCTTTAGCAACCGTGTCGATGAATGGCGCTGATATGACCCAGCTCGGCGTAATGGCAGGTGATGTGATCACCGTTGCCTCACGCCGTGGCGAGGTCGGTATTCATGTACGCCGGGACGATGGCACACCGCGCGGTGTGATCTTTATTCCGTTTGCGTACTACGAAGCGGCTGCCAACCTCATTACCAACGCAGCGCTTGACCCGGTCGGTAAGATCCCGGAGTTCAAGTATTGTGCTGTGAAACTAACGAAGGGCGGTCAGGCAGCCAAGGCAATTGGCTATGGCGCCAATGACCCCAAAGGCAAAGCAGCGGTTCCAGCGTAATAAGCTAACCCGCATTTGTCGGTAAGGCAGCAAGTCAGATCAAAGGCCTCGTTAACAGCGAGGCCTTTTTCTTTTATCGAGAAGGCTGCATGAGCGCCGCTTGCGCCGTAAAATTAAGAAATGACTACTAAAGCCAAATTAGCCGAAAGCATTCTCCACAGCGACGTGGCAGGCTTGCCCGTCCTCATCATTGGCGCTGGGCTGGCCGGGCTGACGGTTGCTTTGGATTTGGCCAAGACCCAAAAAGTAATGTTGATGGCCAAGCGTGGCTTAAGCGAATCCGCTACGGCTTGGGCGCAGGGGGGCATTGTCGGGGTAGTCGATAAAGAGCATGACAGCATTGATGCACATGTGAGCGATACGCTGGATGCTGGGGCAGGCCTCGTCGTAGAATCCACTGCCCGTTACATTGCTGAAGAAAGTGCAGCAGCGATTGAGTGGCTGGTCGAGCAAGGCGTGCCGTTTACTACCGATAAAGATGGCCCAATGGGCTTGCACCTCACGCGGGAGGGCGGGCATAGTCAGCGCCGGATTGCCCATGCTGCCGATGCCACTGGTAAGGCGATTCATGAGGTATTACTGGATCATGCTCGCGCCAACCCCAACATCACGATATTGGAGCATTGGATTGCGCTGGACCTCATTACCAATCGCCACCTCGGTGCTAAAGAAAAACGCAACCGCCCCAACCGCTGCTACGGCGTCTATGCGCTGGACATTAATACCAATCAAGTACAAACCATTGCTGCTAAATCCGTTGTATTAGCTACGGGTGGTGTTGGTAAGGTGTACCGCTACACCAGCAACCCTGATACCGCTACGGGCGATGGCATTGCCATGGCCTGGCGTGCGGGGTGCCGCGTCGGCAATATGGAGTTCATTCAGTTTCATCCAACGTGTTTGTATCACCCCAGTGATCGCACCTTCCTAATTACGGAAGCCCTACGCGGCGAGGGTGGCTTATTGAAGCTGCCAGATGGAACGCGCTTTATGCCGGAGCACGATAAACGCAATGAGTTAGCGCCGCGCGATATCGTTGCCCGTGCCATCGATTTTGAAATGAAAAAACACGGCCTCGATTACGTCAACCTCGATGCGACACATTTAGGTGAGGCGTTTATCAAAGAGCATTTCCCAATGATCTATGCGCGCTGCTTAAGTCTGGGTTTAGATATTACAAAAGAGCCTATTCCAGTGGTGCCGGCAGCCCACTACACCTGTGGCGGCGTCGTAACCGATTTGCATGGCAAGACGGATTTACCTGGACTGTATGCGGTGGGTGAGGCCACCTATACCGGCTTGCATGGCGCTAATCGCTTGGCGAGCAATTCACTGCTGGAGTGTGTGGTGATTGGTAAGGCAGCAGCAAAAGACATTGCAACAGCGCAAACACCCCAACTACCCAACTTGCCCCTCTGGGATGAGAGTCAGGTCGAAGACGCCGATGAGCAAGTGGTGATTGCCCATAACTGGGATGAGCTGCGCTCCCTTATGTGGAACTACGTCGGTATTGTTCGTACCAATCGGCGCCTCGAGCGGGCATT
Organism: Polynucleobacter difficilis; assembly: GCF_003065365.1. Taxonomy (NCBI): domain Bacteria; kingdom Pseudomonadati; phylum Pseudomonadota; class Betaproteobacteria; order Burkholderiales; family Burkholderiaceae; genus Polynucleobacter; species Polynucleobacter difficilis. The sequence continues at coordinate 686,461 of NZ_CP023276.1, forward strand.
GCATCGCATTGAGCTTTTGCGCAATGAAGTGCAAGAGTACTACAGCAACTTTAGGGTAACGCGCGACTTAATTGAGTTACGTAACTTATTGGAGTGCGCTGAATTGATTGTGCGATCAGCACTGCTTCGTAGAGAGAGTAGGGGATTGCATTACAGCCGCGATTACCCCGAGACCTGGGCTGTTTCCTATCCAACCATTCTGACGCCGCGCTCAGGCGCTAAGCCAGCTCAAAAATAAATAACTGCTAAGACTGCGCTATTCGCATCGAGTAATCCACCGCGCTGACATCTTTCGTAAGTTTGCCAATCGAGATCCGATCCACGCCAGTCGCTGCAATCGTGCGCAGTTGATCTAGGTTCACACCGCCCGATGCCTCGAGTAAAGCGCGGCCTTGGGTAAAAGCAACCGCCTCTTTCATTTGTGCAGTAGTAAAGTTGTCAATTAAGATATTTTTCGCTCCAGCAGCAAGGGCTTCTTCTAGCTCAGCTAGGTTTTCAACTTCAACCTGTATATCCACGCCTGCATTAAGCGCCTGTGCCGCCTTGAGCGCAGCCGTGACACTGCCTGCTGCTGCAATGTGATTTTCTTTAATCAGAATACCGTGCCATAGGGCAAGCCGTTGATTGTGGCCACCACCAATACGTACCGCATATTTTTGCGCTTGACGCAGGCCCGGAATGGTTTTGCGGGTATCTAAAATAACGCAACCTTTGGGATTAGGGCTGGCGCCCGCAATGGCATCAACGTGGGCTCGGGCGCTGGTCGCGGTCCAAGACAAGGTTTGTAAAAAGTTCATTGCGGGGCGCTCTGCCGATAGCAGTGCCCGCGCATCGGCATTAATGGTACAGACAGTGCTGTCTGCGCGCATGGTATCGCCCTCGGCGTACTGCCATGCAATAACGGCTGTTGGGTCTAGCGCTTTGATGACGCCCTCAAACCAATCGGTTCCGCACAGTACTGCGCTTTGGCGCACGATGAGTTTGGCATGGGCTATTTTGTTTGCTGGCACCAGTTGGGCGGTCCAATCACCGGTGCCAATGTCTTCTGCTAGGGCATCAGCAATGTTGCGTGCACGTGCTGCTTCTAGGGTTTCGTTTTGAGTGGTGATACTTTTCATTGTGTGTCGATACTTATGCCACGCCAATGTTCTTCACGAAACCATGCTGGGCTTTGGCTAATAGATCCGGATAGTCTTTGGTAAAGGTCAGCATCCGCTCAATGCAATCTAAGGCCTCTTGGCGTGTAGGCTCTTCGACAAAGACCTCGCCACTTTGGCGCTCAAGGCAATGCAAAATATCCGTCAGGCTGTTCATCGCCATCCAAGGGCAGTGCGCGCAGCTCTTGCAGGTAGCGCTATCGCCGGCGGTCGGCGCTTCGATTAAGACTTTGTTTGGCGCAAGCTGGCGCATGCGGTGCAAGATGCCCTTATCAGTAGCAACAATGTATTCCGGGGCGCTGCCCTCGACTACGGCTTTGATCATGGCTGAGGTTGAGCCAACCACATCGGCTTGATCCACCACGCTCTGGGGTGATTCGGGGTGAACTAAAACCTGGGCATGGGGATGTTTGGCACGCAGTGCTGCTAACTCCTCACCTTTGAATTCGTCATGAACGATGCAGGCACCGTTCCAAAGCAGCATATCGGCCCCAGTTTGCTCTTGAATGTATCTACCCAAATGGCGATCGGGTGCCCACAGAATTTTTTTACCTTGCTCTTTCAATTGATGCACGATCGCTAAGGCGCAGGAGCTCGTCACCATCCAGTCAGCTTGGGCTTTAACCGCGGCGCTGGTATTGGCATAAACCACCACCACGCGGTCGGGATGCAGTGCCCGAAACTGCGCAAAGTCGTTCGCATCACAGCCAAGATCCAGTGAGCAGGTGGCCTCTAAGTCTGGCATGAAGACCCGTTTTTCTGGACTTAAAATCTTGGCGGTCTCGCCCATGAAGCGCACACCCGAAACAATTAAATTGCGCGCCGGATGATTTTTACCAAAGCGCGCCATCTCCAGGGAGTCGGAAACAAAGCCGCCGGTCTCCATAGCAAGGTCTTGAATATCACCATCGACGTAGTAGTGCGCTACTAAAACGGCATCTTTCTCAATCAAGAGCTGCTTAATGCGGGCAATGACCTGCGCCTTTTCGGCGGCAGGAAGGTGGGCTGGTACTTTGGCCCAGGCTTGGGCTACGCAGGTGGCGCCCGCCGCATTTTGTTGCGGGTAATCAAAGGAAATGGGTGATTCTGTAGCTGAATTCATACGAAATATTACCTTGTTTACGGTACTTTTTCAGTTTTAGGCTTTACTTTTAACTACAGAGTCTTGTTTGGGCAAACCAGATGCTTGATTGGGGTCAAGAAAATTGATAATCACTATTTTGTTAACTGGTTTGAGATCAAGCGCATTTAATTTCTTTTGGGATTATTGAAAAGAAGGGGTAATCTTAATTCAGGCTAGAATTTAGCCCTAATCAAGGAGTTTTATGAAGCGCATCATGTTGTTGGCTAAATTGCATCGGGCTGTTGTCACGGAGGCCGATTTGCACTACGAAGGTTCATGCGGGATCGATGAAAACCTCATGGAAGCGGCCGATATGCGCGAGTTCGAGAAGATTGAGCTCTACAACATTAATAATGGCGAGCGTTTTTCGACCTACATCATTAAAGCCGCGCGTGGTTCTGGTGCGATTTCACTCAATGGTGCTGCAGCCCGTAAGGCGCACGTTGGGGACCATTTAATTATCTGCACCTATGGCCCCGTCGACGACCATGAAGTAGCTCAGCACATTCCTAAAGTGGTTCTGTTGGATGACCAGAATCGCATCAAAGAGATCAAAAAAATTAGCCGCTGATCCAGTAGCTAATCGATTGCAAGATTGCTCTCAGCTTATTAATACTTAGAAGGGTAGTTTTGCATCCGGCTTTGCAGCCAACAGAGCAGTCTTAAACTCCGCCTGAATGCGCGCAATTGCCGCATCACTATCGGCCTCAAAGCGCATCACTACCACTGGCGTGGTATTCGATGGCCGGGCTAAACCAAATCCATCGGCGTATTCGACCCGAACACCGTCAATCGTATTGATTGATTCTGAAGTAGGGAATTTGGCATTGGCTTTAATCGTTTCCAGCAACGCGAATGGCTCACCTTCAGCGCAAGGCAGTTGCAGTTCTGGAGTACAGATCGCATTCGGTAAATCATTGAGCGTATTGCTTGGATTGGCTTCTTTGCTGAGAATTTCCAATAAACGCGCACCGGTATATAGGCCATCATCAAAGCCAAACCAGCGGTCTTTAAAGAAAATATGCCCACTCATCTCACCTGCGAGTGGGGCGCCGGTTTCTTTGAGTTTGGCTTTCACTAGCGAATGGCCCGTTTTCCACATGAGGGGTTGGCCACCATGCTGGGTAATCCAAGTCGCTAAATTGCGGGTGCATTTGACGTCATAAATAATCTGACCGCCGGGGTTGCGCGATAAGACGTCTTTGGCAAACAACATCATTTGTCGATCGGGAAAAATAACCTGACCATCTTTGGTAACGACGCCCAGTCGATCGGCATCACCGTCAAACGCCAAACCGAGTTCGTTATCTGTTGTGCGAACGTTTTTAATTAAATCCTGTAAGTTCTCAATGTGGGCTGGATCGGGGTGGTGGTTCGGAAAATGCCCATCGACTTCGCAAAAGAGCTCTTCGACTTCACAGCCCAAGGCGCGAAAGAGGGTAGCCGCAAATGCGCCGCCTACGCCGTTGCCGCAATCGATGGCGATTTTCATGGGGCGGGCTAATTTGATATCACTGACAATGCGCTCCAAATACATCGGGAACACATCAAAGGTGCTGCGCTGACCCTGGCCCGTAACAAATTGCTTCGCTTCAATGCGTTTGTAAAGCCCTTGGATTTGCTCGCCGTAAATCGCGGCAGTGCCCAAAACCATCTTAAAGCCGTTGTAATTAGGCGGATTATGGCTACCGGTAATCATGATGCCGGACTTGGGGCTTCTGCCATTAATCACGTGGTTTGCCGCAAAGTAGACCATCGGCGTTGCCACCATTCCTAAATCAATCACATCCACGCCGGTGGACAGCAAACCCTCGGTTAGGGCATCAATTAATTCAGGGCCAGAGAGACGGCCATCCCGGCCAATCACGATCACGTCCTCACCGATCGCACGCATCTCGCTGCCAAATGCTTGACCAATCAAGCGGGCCACATCGGCATTGAGGGTTTGATCAATGATGCCGCGAATGTCGTAGGCTTTAAAGATGGAAGGGGAGAGTTGCACTGCGAGTCCTAGCGATTGGGTATTGTAAAAATGATTATGAATTCAAATAATTAATGCGCGCAGCGGTCACAGCGTCGATGAGTTCGCTAGCAGCAATGTTGTTTGCATGGCTGGCCAAGGCTTTTTCAATCGGTTTGGCTAAGACCTTGCCGTATTCCACGCCGGGCTGATCAAAGCTGTTGATATTCCAGAGTGCGCCCAGGCTAGCAGCGCGGTTCTCATAAAGAGCGAGCAAGGCGCCCAAATAAAAGGCATTGAGCTTGGGAAGTAACAGTAAATTGCTCGGGCGCTGACCGGGGTAAACGTCATTGGGATTGCTTGCCCCTTTGCCGTTGGCCAATGCCTGTGCTTGCGCTAAACAGTTCGAGAGCAAGATGCGGTGGTGGGCGACGGCTTCGGGCCGATCACTCATCGGCTCGCGTACCGCAATAAAGTCAATTGGAATGATTTCAGTGCCTTGGTGCAGCATCTGAAAGTAGGAGTGCTGCGCATTGCTGCCGGCACTACCAAATACTACGGGCGAAGAATATTGAACTGGCTTACCGTCGCGATCAACGCTCTTGCCATTGCTTTCCATATCGAGCTGTTGAAGCCATTTTGGAAACCAATCGAGGGCATCGGCGTAGGGAATCGCCGCATAAGATGTAATGCCATGGATCTTTTGCTGATGGAGCAATGCTAAGGCCATGATGACTGGCAAATTTTCTTCGAGCGGGGCATTCTTAAAATGCAAGTCCATCGCCTCGGCGCCAGCCAGGAATTCTTGAAAGGCCTTAAAGCCGTATTGCAAGGCAATCGGTAGGCCAACTGCCGACCAAACTGAATAGCGACCGCCAACCCAATCCCAAAAAGGGAAGATGTTCTCCTCAGCAATGCCAAATGCACTGGCAGCCGGCACATTGGCAGTGACTGCATATAACGCGCTAGTAATGTCGCTTTGGCTGCAGCCGCTGTCTTTTAGCCAGTTCACCACCGCTTTAGCATTCATGGTGGTCTCTAGCGTTGTGAATGACTTCGAAACAATAATCACGCGCGTGCTCTTGGCTTCTGCGCGGGCCAAAATACGGGCCAACTCGGCCGTATCAATATTGGCCAAGAAATGCATGCGCATACCGCGACTGCTAATGCCGGGCACATGCGCCAGCGCTTCAATGGCTAAGCGCGGACCAAAGTCAGAGCCACCGATGCCAATATGAATCACATCCGTCACGCCAGTCCACTGCGAGCAGAGGGCCTCAATGCGGGACCATACGGCAGCCACCGTAGGCATCACATCTTTGCCATCAATCAGTACTGGGGTTTGGTGGAGGTTGCGCAAGGCCGAATGCAGGGCAGGGCGATTCTCACTGACATTAATGTGTTTGCCTGCAAACAGGTCGGCAATATACTCCTCGAGCTTGGATTGGCGCGCTTCTACAAACAACTTGGCCCACGTTGGGGCATCAATCCCTTGGTAGGCGGTATCGAGCACGACATTGACCGCGGTATGGCTGTTTTGAGGGGTCGAGCTGGGCTGTAAAGGCATGGATGGATTTTATCAAGAAGGGTAGGGAAATTCGCTAAATCATTGAAAATGGTAGGATTTGGGACATAAAAAGAGTGATACACCTCAAATCGACTTAGGAAAAGCAATGGAGCGGTTGGATTGCGTCGTGATTGGCGCAGGCGTAGTGGGTTTGGCAATTGCCCGAGAAATGGCACTGCAAGGAAAAGAGACCATATTGCTCGAGCGCGAGCCTGCCTTTGGCACGATCAGCAGTGCCCGCAATAGCGAAGTTATTCATGCCGGCATTTATTACCCCAAAAGCTCACTGAAAGCCCGCTTGTGCGTCGCCGGCAATCGCATGCTCTACGAATATTGCCGTAGCCATCAGGTGGGCACCCAGCAATATGGCAAATTGATTGTGGCTGCAGACGATAGCCAGTTGGATGATCTGCGGGCGCTTCAGCACCGCGCACAAGAAAACGACGTGCCGGGTATTTCGATGATCAGCGGCAAAGAAGCAGTTGCCCTCGAGCCGCAGTTGCAATGCACTGCAGCCATACACTCCAAATCAACCGGAATTGTGGATAGCCATGGTTACATGCTCTCGCTCTTGGGCGGCTTTGAGGATGCGGGGGGCATGGTTGCCTATCAGTCGCCCTTATTGCGGGCTAGCGCCCTTACCGGCGGTGGATTTCGGCTAGACATTGGCGGACAAGAGGCCATGCAAATTGAGACCACACTCTTAATTAATTGTGCGGGCATGAGCGCGCCCCAGGTGGCTGCCGCAATTGAGGGTCTTGATCCGGTGCATATTCCACGCGCTTACTTCGCGAAAGGCAATTACTTTTCCTTAAGTGGTAAATCGCCATTTCGGCACTTGATTTACCCGATACCGGAGCCCGGCGGCTTAGGCGTTCACTTGACCCTCGATATGGCGGGGCAGGCTAAATTTGGCCCCGATGTGGAGTGGCTGGATATTGAAGCCGAGGCCGCAGTCGATTACTCGGTCGACCCTCGCCGTGGAGATGCCTTTTACGCTGCCGTACGGCGCTATTGGCCAGGCTTAAAAGACAGCACACTCATGCCAGACTATTCAGGTGTACGCGCCAAGATTGTGCCGCCAGGGGCTCCCGCAGGCGATTTTGTGTTTGATTGCCCCAGCACCCATGGCCTCGCAGGCTTATATAACCTCTACGGTTTTGAGTCGCCAGGCTTGACATCATCATTGGCGATTGCCAAGCACCTCGATGGCCTGATTCGAGCCGAATAAGACCGGCAGGCCTACTTTAGGCTGATGCCATGAACTTCCTTATAATTGGGAGCGAATCAAAAAGGAAGCTTGGCAGAGCGGTTGAATGCACCAGTCTTGAAAACTGGCGAGGATGAAAGTCCTCCGTGAGTTCGAATCTCACAGCTTCCGCCAAGCCTTTATATCGTTCTTCAAGGCAAATTCTATTTTGAAACTACCCCACTATTTTTTTCTGAGCATTGCGATGGCTCTTCTTGGTTGCCAATCGACTGGCCAGGATGGTAAGCCTTTGACTCCCGCAGAAATCATTGAAAAGCGGGCTGCAACGATCAAGATGGGCGAATCTGGCCTAACTGCTTTTTATAAGCAAAACCCAGCAGCAAGAAAAGAGATCGAAGCGGCCGCGGGCTATGCGGTCGTTAGTACGACCAATGTCAATGTGGTTTTATTGGTGGTGGCACGTGGCGAGGGCATCTTGCATGACAAACGACGCAAAGAGCCCATTTTTTTGCGCAGCTTTAAAACAGGAGAGGGGCTGGGCGCGGGCTACCAAGATCAATACCAAATTATTGTGTTCAAAACTACCTCCGCCATCGATCAGTTTTTATTGACCTCCATCGATGGTCAGCGCGGCGGCTTGGACGTGGATGCGAATTTTTCGGCCGGTTCAGGAGGTACGATTCGCTCGTTCAATCCCAATATCACTTTTTACACGGTCGGCCTATCGGGCTATGACTTGCAAGCCAATTACGGCGGCACGCTTTACTTGGTGGATGAGCAGTTAAATGATGCCGTAACTCTTAGTGGCTTACCTAAAAAAGCGAAATAATTACTCCAAAGTACCAAGTTGGTTGAGTGGCTCAAAAAACCCCGCATCTAATCGCTGATGAATAACCTAAACCAAATCTTTTATTTAATGTTTGCGGTATTTGCATTGGGTATTGCCCTCAATGCCTATGCTGATTTTCATAATCAAAAGATCCGATCCGATATCAAGGTGTATTGGATTGTGGCAATGACCTTAATCGTCATTTCGAGTGTTAGCTATGCGATTGGATCATTTGGTTTGCCGTTGTTCCTATTTTTGGGAAGTGCTTTTTTAGCCTACTCTTTGCTGACAGCGGGTTATCTGTTCCGTAGCATCAGCCGAACCCTGACGCGCCAGTACGTTGTGGCAAGCGCATCCTTGGTTTTGCTTGTTATTGCCCTCTTAGGCTATCTACTGGCGGTTCAAGCACCTTACTTGTATCGTTTACTGACGGTATCGTTTATGTTGTTAGCGCTGACTGTCTGGCAAATCTGGGAGACACGCCAAGCTAAAAAAGTGGACCCATCAATCCATTTGCGCTTCATTCAGTATCTGCTTTTTGGCTTGATCGTACTCATCGTATTTCGAATTTTGACCGCGACCGATCCCAAATACGATGGTGTTAATTACCTGTTTGAAGAGACGTCAGCAGCCTTATTTGTACGCCTCACTCTATCAGCATCCTATCTACTGCTGTTTTTCTTCATCAATAACTATTTTTATGAAAAGTTATTGATGGGCGAGCGTAATGCCCTTGCTCAGCTCAGCGAGAAGAAGGCCGAACTGCAAAATACCGTCAAGGAAAATGAACAGATCAAGAACTTACTGACCGAGCGGGAGTCTTTGATTAAGTCCTTGATGCGTTCGAATAAGACAGCGGCCACGGGCGCGCTATCGGCCTCGATTGCGCACGAATTAAATCAGCCCTTAGGCGCATCCAATCTGAATATTCAGTTTCTGAAGCGCAAGCTAGAGCAGGGTGAGTTAAGCGCCGATACGCAAAAGGAATTATTTGCCGCTTTGGAGATTGACAATAATCGCGCAAGCTCGATTGTGCGGTCATTGCGGTCCATTTTTACCGATGAAAAAGCAGCAGTAGAGTGCGCCAATTTAAGCGCGCTGATTGAGTCGATCTTGGTGATTGTTCGCCCCGAGATGCGCGCCAAGCAGATTCAGCTCGAATTGAAACTCCCAGCAGCATTGCATGCGCCTGTCCGCCAGACTGAAATCCAGCAAGTCATTTTGAACTTGGTGAATAACGCGATTCAGTCCTTAGAGGGTTCGGATCAACAAGAGAAGCGCATTACGATTGAAGGCAGCAGTGACGTTAACTGCATGCAGATTGCCATTACGGATAATGGTGCTGGTGTGAGCCCAGAAATTCAGGAAGATCTGTTTACGATCTTGAGCAGTGCCAAGAAAACCGGTATGGGTTTGGGATTATGGCTATGCCAACACATCATTGGTCGGCATGGCGGGCGCATTTGGTATGAAGATGCGCCACAAGGCGGGGCGCGGTTTTGCATTGAGTTGCCTCAATCCAACTTTTAGAATGCCTTAGTCTCTACACATATAAAGGTTGGTAATCGGAAAGCGGTCATTGACGGTTGTACGAGACTCAACAAAGACCGCGCGGCGTTTACCTTTTTTCTTGCACTCGGCTGCAGCAACCGCCTGCGTTTCGCTTTCCTTGGCCTTCTGAATCGTGTGTACGCCAACTAAGCCATCCGACTGGGTATATGCGCGCAGATCATAATCCGAGGTGCCGCAGCCGGCAAGGGTGACTGCGATGAGGGAAATAAAAACAGGGTGTGCAATGCGCATTGATTTCTTCGCCTTATAAAAAAGTTGCTTGCAAATCATTCAGGTAACGCAGGCCCAGTGCGGTGGGTCGCAACACGGCAGGATTTTCATCGAGCAAGCCTTTTTTGCTTGCTGCCTCCAGTGCGGATGCGATTACCTGAAGCGGTAAACCGGTCCGTTCACTAAAGCTGACTGTGCTAACGCCTTGACTTAAGCGCAGGGCATTGAGCATAAATTCAAAAGGAAGATCGCTGGGCGCAACGGTCTTGGATTCAATCACCGCATCGCCGCGCGCTTCCATCTGCTGCATATAGGTTTCGGGGTGGCGCTCGCGTACTTGGCGGGTAATGTGATCCGGTAAGGAGATCTTGCCGTGGGCGCCGGCACCAATGCCAATGTAGTCACCAAAACGCCAGTAGTTGAGGTTGTGTTTGCATTCCCGCTGGGGTTTGCAATACGCAGACACTTCATAGCGCTCATACCCAGCAGCATCCAGCATGGCTAAATTCTGTTCAAACATCGCATCGCTGATGTCTTCGCTTGGCAGGGTGGGTGGGTGCGCAGCAAATAATGTATTGGGTTCAAGCGTGAGGTGGTACATCGACAGGTGGGGCGTAGCAAATGACAGCGCAGTAGTGAGGTCTGCTGCTGCATCAGCCAAACTTTGTTCTGGTAAGGCATACATTAAATCGAGGTTGATGGACTCAATGTAGCGTGATGCAATCTCGATGGCACGTTTTGCTTCGTCACCACTGTGAATGCGCCCCAAGGCCTTGAGGTGCAGATCATTAAAGCTCTGAATGCCGAGTGAGACACGATTAATACCGCAGTCAGCAAAGCCGGCTAATTTGTCGGCCTCAACCGATCCCGGATTGGCTTCCATGGTGATTTCGGCATCGGCTTCGAGTGGCAGTAGGCCTCGCACCGAAGAGAGCAGGTGATTCATTCCTTTAACGGAGAGCAAACTCGGTGTTCCTCCGCCAATAAAAATGGTGTGGACTTTACGGCCCCACACGCGTGGCAACTCGGTTTGCAAGTCTGCCAGTAAGGCATTTATGTAACGCGTCTCATCAAAGCCAGTGGATTTGACTTGATGGGAATTGAAATCACAGTAAGGGCACTTCTTTTCGCACCACGGAAAATGAATGTACAAGGAGAGCGGCGGCAGGGCGCTTAACTGCACCCGATCTGGTGATTTCATGGACTAAGAATAGCCAGCAATTGACGCAGGGCCTGGCCGCGGTGGCTGATGTTATTTTTTTCAGCAGGATCCAATTCAGCAGCCGTTTTATCCAGCGCTGGAATAAAAAAATGCGGGTCATAGCCAAAGCCGGCATTACCTCTGGGCACATCCATGAACTCGCCATGCCATTGAGTTTGCACAATGACAGGCTCTGGATCCAGGGCATGCCGAATAAATACCAAAGCGCAGACGTAATGCGCGCGGCGATCTGTAATACCGCGCAGCTCAGCAATGACTTTTGCATTGTTGTTGGCATCGCTTGCTTCATCTCCCGCATAGCGCGCCGAGCGAACACCAGGCCTGCCACCCAAGGCAGTGATGCAGATGCCAGAGTCGTCGGCCAATGCCGGTAAATTACTTTCCTTACTGGCATGCCGTGCTTTCTTGAGCGCATTTTCAACAAAAGTGAAGTAGGGCTCTTCGGCAGCGGCGATTCCTAAATCGCCCTGCGGAATGACGGTAATGCCCAGGGGTGCAAATAGGGCGGTGAATTCCCGCACCTTGCCAGCACTGTTGGACGCTAAAACCAGTTTTTGCATCGAAGGCATTGCGACGGGATTATGCAAATGCTGCCCGCTGCAATTTACTGAGTTCATGAATGCCGTGTTCGGCTAGATCCAGTAACTCGGCCAATTCCGCGCGAGAAAAAGCGGGACCTTCGGCAGTGCCTTGCAATTCAATCATGCCGCCGCTGCCCGTCATCACGACGTTCATATCGGTATCGCATGTAGAGTCTTCGGCGTAATCCAAATCCAGTACGGGAGTGCCTTGGTAAATGCCGACAGAAATAGCAGCCACACTATCGGTAATCGGATCTTTTGCGATTACGCCTTTTTCAAGCAAGGTATTGACAGCGTCGCGGGCGGCAACATAGGCGCCGGTAATGGCCGCAGTGCGCGTTCCACCGTCGGCTTGCAAGACATCGCAATCCAAATGAATGGTGCGCTCGCCTAAAAGGCTGAGATTAAATACGCTGCGCATGGCTCGGCCAATCAAGCGCTGGATTTCTTGGGTACGCCCACTTTGCTTGCCCCGGGCCGCTTCCCGATCGCTACGGGTATGGGTGGAGCGGGGCAACATACCGTACTCGGCAGTAACCCAGCCTTCACCAGAGCCCTTTTTATGGGGCGGAACCCGCTCTAAGATACTGGCCGTGCAAAGCACCTTGGTATCGCCAAAGGCAATCAGCACCGATCCTTCAGCATGCTTGGTGAAGCTGCGCTCAATCGTGACGGGGCGGAGTTGCTTTGGGCTGCGCTGGCTAGGTCGCTGAATCGGGAAGGAGGATGTGCTCATGGTGAATTTGATCCTAATTAGGGAGAAAGGCAATTTACAATGTTCACATGATATCGAGCATGACGGGTTATGGCAGTGCATCCCGCCCCGTTTCCCTGGGCGCGGGGGTGCTTGCGGATTTGCAGGTCGAATGCCGGGCGGTCAATAGCCGCTTCTTAGATCTGGGTTTTCGCTTGCCGGACGAGTGCCGCGGTGCTGAACCCCTGCTGCGCGAGATGGCCACCCAGGCCTTGGCCCGCGGCAAAGTGGAGTTTCGGGCGGCATGGCGCATTAATACTAGTACCGCCGCTGCAAGCCCATCCCGGGCAACAAGCACCCTCAATCACGAACGCCTGTCAGCCCTAAAGGCGCTCCAAACCGAGGTGCTAAACGCATTTCCACAAGCGGGTGACCTGCGCGCAGCCGACATCTTGCGCTGGCCGGGGGTAGTCAATGAGCCGAGAGGTGAGGAGGAGGGCTGGATTGGTGCAACAGCTGAGGCTGCCAAGGCGGCTCTCGATGCCCTGATGGCGAGTCGCGCTGCAGAAGGTGCCGCTTTAGTGGAGGTATTGCATGCCATTACCCAGCAAATGCAGGCCATTATTGCTAGCCTGGAGCCGCGCATCCCGGAATACGTTCAGCAATACCAAGACAAACTCAGCGCCCGTTTGGCGGAGGCCCTGACTGGTCAAGGCAGCCAAGGCAATCTAAGCAATGGCACTGTTCCGGCCGAGGTACTGGATCGCATTCGGCAGGAAGTGGTGCTGTATGCCGTCAAAATTGATGTGGCCGAGGAATTTGCCCGCCTAAAGACGCATCTGCAGGCGGTTGCTACTGCGCTCAAAGGCAAAGGACCGGTCGGTAAGCGGTTGGACTTCTTGATGCAAGAACTCAACCGGGAGGCTAATACCCTGAGCTCGAAGTCGGTATCCGATGAATGCACTGCAGCCGCAGTAGAGCTTAAGCTCCTGATTGAACAAATGCGCGAGCAAGTTCAGAATTTAGAATAAGCCGATGACCTTATCACCCCAAACCTACCAAGGCAGCATGCTGATGATTGTGGCGCCTTCCGGTGCCGGCAAATCGTCTTTGGTGCAGGCCTTATTGCAAGCCGATGCCAGTCTCAAACTGTCCTTATCGACGACCACGCGCCAACCCCGCAGTGGGGAGGTCGACGGCAAAGACTACCGTTTTGTTAGCAATGATGCTTTCATAGCACAACGCGCCAGTGGTGATTTTTTAGAGTGGGCAGAAGTCCACGGCCATTTTTATGGCACCTCGCGCTCGTGGATTGAGCAGCAAATGCAAGCGGGCAGCGATGTCATTTTAGAAATCGACTGGCAGGGCGCGCAGCAAATTCGGCAGCTCATTCCCTCGGCGCAGTGGATCTTCATTTTTCCGCCATCGATTGATGCCTTAGAACAGCGCCTGCGTAAGCGCGGGCAGGATGATGAAGCCACCATCCAGCGCCGCCTGGCCGCTGCTCACGTCGAACTCCAGCATGCCGCAGAAGCCAATTTCATTGTGATCAATGATGTTTTTGAGCAGGCTTTGCTCGATTTGCAGCAAATCATTGCCACTAGCCGTCTGCGATCCGGGCCGATGATGGCCCGCAACCCCGCTCTTTTAAGGCGCCTTGGGGTTTAATCAGTTATCCTATGGGTATTGATTCCCATTTAAAGTGAGTAGCGCATGGCTCGTATTACCGTAGAAGATTGCCTCAAAACCATTCCAAACCGATTTGAGCTGGTGTTGGCTGCCACTTATCGTGCGCGTCAGCTGGTTCAAGGTCACGCCCCACGGGTTGATGCTAAAGACAAAGCGACAGTAGTGGCTCTGCGCGAAGTCGCTGCCGGCGTCACCGATCGGGATATGCTGACCAAAGTTCCTCTTTAATCGAGAGGCCCGTTGTGGCGCAGCCGCTGACCACATCGGGATCCATTGGGTCACGCTCGCCCAACGAAATTCGTAGTAGCGCAAGCATCCATTCTTCTGAGACCTCAGAGCCAAGCCTCTTTGGTGCATCCCCCAGTAGTTCCTTAAGCGGCTCAGCTGTTCTTGAATCCCTCTTGGCGCAATCCAGTCGGCATTTATTTGGTCCGACATCGCAGCCAATCGTGCCACCCAAGCAGCAAGTCGTATCCATTAGTGCATTGACTGCAAAACTCCATTACCTGAAGTCCGATGAGCTTGCCTTAGTCAAAAAAGCCTTTCACTTTGCAGACTCAGCCCACTTAGGGCAATACCGTCAAAGTGGTGAGCCGTACATTACCCACCCGGTTGCGGTGGCAGAGCTCTGCGCCAGTTGGCGCTTGGATGCGTCATCGATCATGGCGGCAATCCTGCACGATGTGATTGAAGATACCGGCTGTACTCAAGATGATTTAGTAGCGCAGTTTGGACCCAAGGTCGCTGAATTAGTAGAGGGATTAACCAAACTCGATAAGCTCGAGTTTCAGAGTCATGCTGAAGCGCAGGCGGAGAGCTTCCGCAAGATGTTTATGGCGATGGCGCGCGATGTACGGGTCATTCTGGTGAAGCTTGCCGACCGTACTCACAATATGCAAACCCTGGATGCGGTGCCGATTGAAAAGCGCCGCCGGGTTGCTTCGGAGACCCTCGAGATTTATGCGCCGATTGCGCATCGCCTGGGATTAAACGTTATTTACCGCGAGTTACAAGATTTGAGTTTCCGCTATTCGATGCCGATGCGCTTTCGGGTCATTGAAGACGCAGTCAAGCGTGCCCGTGGTAATCGCAAAGAGATGGTTGAGAAGATTTTGCAGGCCACGCGCGTGAGCTTTGCAAAAGTGGGTATTGCAGTGGATCTGCAGGGCCGAGAAAAAACCCTCTTTTCAATTTACATGAAGATGCGGCATAAGCACGTGAGTTTTTCTCAGGTGCTCGATGTCTATGCCTTCCGCGTTACGGTGCAATCGATTGATGAGTGTTACCGCGCATTAGGCGTCTTGCATGCCTTGTATAAACCGATGCCTGGTAAGTTTAAGGACTACATTTCGATTCCTAAACTTAACGGCTACCAGTCTTTGCATACGACTTTAGTGGGCCCATCGGGCGTCCCGGTGGAGTTCCAGATTCGTACGGGCGACATGCATGCGGTGGCGGAGTCGGGCGTAGCGGCGCACTGGGCTTATAAAGAAGGCTCACCCGAAATGAGTGAGGTGCAAAATCGGGCGCACCAGTGGTTGCAATCCCTGATTGATATTCAGGATAGCAGCGGTGATTCGCAAGAATTCTTAGAGCACGTCAAGATCGATTTGTTCCCAGATGCGGTCTATGTGTTTACGCCCAAAGGGCAAATTCGGGCCTTACCGCGGGGCGCGACGGCGCTGGATTTTGCGTACTCGGTCCACAGCGATATTGGTAATTCCTGCGTTGCAGTCAAGATTAACAATATGCAGTTGCCACTGCGCAGCGAATTAAAGAACGGCGACATTGTCGAGGTAGTTACTTCCACCAATAACCAGCCCAACCCTGGTTGGTTGGCGTTTGTGCGCACCGGCAAAGCCAGGGCATCGATTCGCCATTCGCTCAAGACCAAACATTACGGCGAGTCCTTGCAATTGGGCGAGCGCTTATTAGCGAATGCCTTACGTCAGCAAGGTGTTGATGCTGGGCTTTTGTCTGGAATCATTTGGGAAAAGTTATTGCACTGGACTGGCGATAAGACCCGCGAAGAGGCCTGCGTCAACATTGCCTTGGGTCGCCGCTCGCACCAAGAGCTAGCGATTCGCCTAAAAATTCTGCTGGATGAAGAGGGTGGTGATGAGCAGATGCGTTTGGGCTCGGGTGACTGGGCAATCCACCACGAGCCCCATTCACACCAAAAGCAGGCTATTTTGGTTGACGGTCGAGAAGGCATGTCGACTAGCTTTCAGAGTTGTTGCCATCCCATTCCGGGCGATGCCATTATTGGCTATTTAGGCAAAGGCGAGGGCCTGCAGATTCATGTGAATGACTGCCAGACAGCGCTGCGCATGCTCTCCAAAGACAGTGATAAGTGGGTTGAGGTCGAGTGGAGCAAAGACATTCACCGCGAGTTTGAGGTGAGCCTAGCAGTCGATACTCACCAAGGGAAGGGCGTCTTGGCTCGGGTCGCGAGTAGCATTACTTCGGCCGATTGCAACATCATGAATGTCTCAATGGAAGACCGGTACAAAGAAGACGCTGTTGTCATTCGCTTTACTTTGCAAGTGGCCGACCGTTTGCATCTGTCTAAAGTAATGCGGAGTTTGCGGAACAACCCCGACGTGATGCGCGTGGTGCGGACCCGCGCTTAGCGGTATTGCACGTCCAGAATCTCAATCTCCGTTGGGCCGGTTGGCGTTTGAATGCGCACACAATCCCCAATGCGCGCTTTAATTAGCGCCTTAGCAATCGGCGATACCCAGCTGACATGCCCCTGTTCTAAATCAACCTCATCAACCCCAACAATCGTGATGTTTTCTTCTTTTTCATGATTGGGTCCGCTGGTAGGGCAGTAGGTCACCGTTGCTCCAAAAAAGACCTGATCGGCATCCTGTTCGCCGGATATTCGGGCGGCATTATCGACAAGTACCGCAAACTCAAGCCGCTTGTTTAAAAACCGAATCCGCCGATCAATCTCCCGTAAACGCTTCTTGCCATAGATATAGTCCCCATTTTCAGAGCGGTCACCATTGGAAGCAGCCCAGTGGACAATCTCAACGATTTTCGGGCGCTCCACGTCCAAAAGCTCTAAAAGTTCGGCCCTCAAGCGCTCGTGACCAGCCGGCGTGATGTAGTTCTTTTCTTCCATGGCATAATTATGGCTGTTGCGGCTGTAGCTCAGCTGGATAGAGTACTTGGCTACGAACCAAGGGGTCGTGGGTTCAATTCCTGCCAGCCGCACCAACTATAAGGCCTCCCAAGCGGGAGGCCTTACCTTTTAAGCGCTGATTGCCATTTGGGCAATAAACCCAGAGCGATTTTCTCCCGCTGACTTTGCTTTTGCATCCAACCTTGCTAGCACTCGTTTTGGCAAGGAGATATTCACACGCTCGATTTCATTAGATAGAAGGGCAGGATCAATTTCGGCAATGGCCCAAATCATTCCCTTAAATTCTTTTTTCTTCTGCAGGGCATTAATCGAACTTGGTCTTGGCACATCTTGATTGTCATCTAAGGCAGCTTCGATCCACAATTCAATGGCTTGTTTTGCATTGTCGATTGCCTCATCAATACCGCTATCCGCAGCCGAAAAGCAACCTGGTAAGTCAGGCACGATAACGCCCCACGCATTGGTATCGTTCCCTGGCTCTATTGCGATTGGATATTTCATGGACTTTCCCTTATTTAATTCCTGCTTGTTTTAGTAGCTTTTGAACTAAACCAACGCCGAGATCCTTTTTGGGGTGTGGCACCGTAATGTGACCGGTTTTAACGGGATGCTTAAAAATATGATGGGAACCTTTTGAGTTACGCATAATCCAACCATCCCTCTCTAACAACTTGAGGAGTTCTTTGCTATTCATTTGTGTATTATACACATATTATACACACCATACACATATAATAGAAGAAAACTATATGAACTTGCTACTTAGGCCCATCTAGTATTCTTAGGCTACGTATACCGTTGAAAGCGCACATTTGCAGTAGTTAAGCATTCAATATTCGCCCCCTAGATAAGCGCACCATGAACAACTCTCTATCCACCTTGCCCCCATTTGACTGGAAGGTTATGGACGGCACGCATGCGCAATTAGTGCTGCGGGGCAGGATTGATGTTTATGCCTTGGGTGGCACTTGGACTGCCGTTCGCCAGAATCAGGATGCGTGGCTGGGGCAGACAGCTGGCCAAAAGACACTGAGTGTCGATGCATCGCAGGTGGAATACCTGGATGGCGCTGGCGTGGCTTTTTTGATTGATCTGCAGGCGACTCAACAAAATAGCGGCAGTACCTTCGCCTTGACTGGTTTAGACAAGCGCTATTTACCGTTGCTGCAGCAATTTGATCCCATCGGCAAGTTGTTCCCGGTAGCGACACCCAAACCGAAAGAAGGTTTTGTAGTTGCAGTGGGCCGTGCAAGTAGCCTCTTCTTAAAAGATGTGGCTTCGATCATTACCTTTGCTGGCCATGTGACGGCCGATTTAGTTTGGGCCTTATTGCATCCCCGCCAAGTGCGCTGGGGTGACTTTGTGAATGCGGCTTTTCAGGCGGGCGTAGCGGCTTTGCCGATTGTTGGTTTGGTTGCGTTTCTGATTGGCGTGATTCTGTCGTTTCAGTCCGCTATTGGTATGCAGAAGTTTGGTGCGATTACCTTTGTGGGTCCGATTGTTGCCTTGGGAATCTTTCGAGAGCTCGGACCTTTAATTACGGCCATCTTGTTGGCGGGACGCTCATCTGCAGCCTTTGCTGCGGAAATTGGCACCATGACCGTCAATAGCGAAGTCGATGCTTTGGTTACCGGCGGCCTCAGCCCGGTGCGCTTCTTAGTGGTACCGCGGGTGCTTGCTGGGATCTTAGTGGCGCCGATCTTGACCCTGTATGCCGATATCGTCAGCGTCTTTGCTTCTTCGCTGACGATGGTGGCTTATGGCGTACCCCTAGTGAATTTTTATGACGGAGTACTTAACACTGTCGATCTGGAAGATGTGTTCTCGGGTCTAACCAAGTCTGTGTTGTTTGGCATCGTGATTGCGGCGGTAGGCTGCATGCGCGGCATGCAAACCGGAACAGGTGCAGCCGCAGTGGGTATTTCAGCGACGCGGGCTGTGGTCAGCAGCATCGTCATGATTGTCTTGGTAGACGGTGTGTTTGCCTATATCTCGTATAAGACGGATTTCTGATGGCCGCCATTGACGTACGCAATCTCTCGGTTGGCTATGGGCAGAATGTTCTGCTGCAAAACCTCAATTTCTCGGTGAATGAAGGCGAGATCTTTGTGATTCTGGGCGGCTCGGGCTGCGGTAAGTCAAGTCTATTAAAGAACCTCTTTGGTCTATACGAGCCCCTGGCGGGCAGCGTGCTCATTGAAGGCCAGGACATTACTGATGCCCATGGTGAAGATCGCCAAAAAATCATGACGCACTTTGGGGTGATGTATCAGCAGGGCGCCTTGTTTGGTTCGATGAATTTACTCGAAAACGTCACTCTATTTATGGAGGAGTACACCACCTTAGAGCGCGAGCAAATGAATTTACTTGCCCGCTGTAAGCTAGATTTAGTCGGCCTTTTGCCTTACGAGCAGTACATGCCCAGCGAGATCAGTGGCGGCATGCAAAA
This sequence comes from Polynucleobacter difficilis, assembly GCF_003065365.1. Taxonomy (NCBI): domain Bacteria; kingdom Pseudomonadati; phylum Pseudomonadota; class Betaproteobacteria; order Burkholderiales; family Burkholderiaceae; genus Polynucleobacter; species Polynucleobacter difficilis. The sequence goes on from NZ_CP023276.1 coordinate 705,875, forward strand.
GCGGGCCGCGATTGCAAGAGCGATGGCGCTGGATCCCAAGATTCTGTTTTTAGATGAGCCATCGGCGGGCCTAGACCCGATTACCTCGGCTGACCTCGATCGCACTATTTTGGATTTATCGCAAAACTTAGGGATTACTTTTGTTATCGTGTCACATGAGCTGGCCAGCATCTATTCCATCGCCAATCGGGTGATTATGTTGGACAAGGCAAGCAAAGGCATCATTGCAGAAGGCGAGCCAAAAGTGTTGCGGGATCAAAGTTCCGATCCGCGCGTCCATCAATTCTTTAATCGCATTATGAGTAAGGAAGCGGTATGAGCAACTCCAATCCCAATTATTTTCGCCTCGGCTTATTTGTGTTGGCCGCTATCGGCGCACTGATTGCCCTGATTCTGGTTTTTGGATCCGGGCAAATCTTTCAGAAAACGTTTGAAGTCGAAACCTACATCAAGCAATCTGTTACCGGATTAGATAATGGCGCGTCGGTTCGATTCCGGGGTGTCAAAGTGGGGCAGGTGATATCCGTCGGCTTGACTGGCGAAATCTACGAAAAAAATGTTCCACTGCCGCAGCGTAAGGCATACGTCATCGTACGTATGCTGATTAATGGCGACCCGAAAGAATATTTTGGCGGCTCAAATAATAATGTTGCTGCCAACCTCAGGGCTAGAGTCAAGACCATGGGCATTACTGGCGTCAATTACATTGAACTTGATTTTGAGGCGCCCAACTCAGAATACCCCACTCTCACTTACACGTGGAAGCCAGAATATCCAGTTATTCCATCGCTACCCAGTCCTGCAGATGAGATCTTTACGGGATTGCAAAAAGTGGTGACTAATTTAAGTGCATTGAATTTGGCAGAAACCCAGCAAAAATTTGATTCCCTGGTCACCAATCTCAATGCCGTATTAGCTGGAAGCGGCAAAGGCAATCAAGGGATGGCCCAGTCTGTGCAGGAACTCAACACCTTGCTTGCCAAGATGAATAGTGTGACCAGCAATGCTGAGTTAGAACTACTCATCCAAGAACTGGTTGCTAGCGCTGTGGTCTTGCGGCAAATGTTGAGTAGTGCGCAGGGCGATACCGCGATCACCATCGAAAATCTCAAGCAAGCCAGTGAGCAGCTCAATGATTTAATGCGGGTTGCCAGTCGCTCTCCGTCTTCTTTAATTTGGGGCGAGCCACCAGCCCGCATTCAACTGCCAGCCAATACTGGTACGACCGGAGTACAAAAATGAGCCCACTCACCATTCATCCATTGCATAGCAGCGCCACTGCGTTTCTTAAGCGCATCGCCAGTTTCACTTTGCTTGCGGTGGCCGCATTTAGCTTGCTGGCCTGTGCGCCTACCCGACCCTCAATTGACACGGCAAATTGGTTAGTGGCACCAGAGCGCACTGGCGCCCCGCGCACGATGCAATCGCCACTGTGGTTAAAGATGGGGTCATTCTCCGTAACCACACCGTTCGATACCAAGTCCTTGGTATACCGTCTAGGCGACCAGCAATATGAAAAAGACTTTTACAACGCTTATATTGCAACGCCAAGCAGCATGTTCTCGAATGCAACACGCCAGTGGCTTGATCAATCCGGCATCTTTCGTATTACGGTAGCGCAGGGTACTAGTTTTTTCCCGTTCTACACACTGCAGGCAACCATCGATGAGCTCTACGGCGATTACCGCGGAAAACCGGAGGCGGTAGTGTCTGTTCAGTTCTTTTTGACGGTGACCAATCCTAATCTGCCAACGCCATTGATTACAGCGAAGCGCTATACGCAGCGCGTTGCATTGGCGAATAACCAGCCACAAACCTTGGTATTGGGCCAGCAACGCGCGCTTGCCGAGATCTTGCAGCGGTTGGAGGCTGATCTCTTTGCGGCGTCGGCCAATTTACCCAAGCCAATCATTCGCAAATAAAGTGCTTTAGTCGTTATCGAGCGAGGCTAAGCGCTTTTAGGCTACAGTGCTATCTACACGTTGTTATTGCGTTTAAGGAAGAGAAAATGGACTTAGGTATTAAAGGAAAAACAGCGCTGGTCTTGGCATCGAGCCGTGGATTAGGTCAGGCCATGGCAGTGGCGCTCGCTCGTGAGGGTGTCAATGTTGCAGTGACAGGGCGTAATCCAGAAGGGCTTGCGCAAACGGTGGCAATGATCGAAGCAGCCGGCGGTAAGGCGATGGCCCTGAATTGGGATCTATCCGACTTATCGGTCATCGATGCGCATGTTTCCAAGGTGGAAGCTGCGTTAGGACCGATTGATATTTTGATTAATAACACCGGCGGTCCAGCGCCAACCCCCGCAGCAGGGCAAGACCCACTCTTATGGGCAAAGAGCTTTAATGACATGGTGCTTTCACTCATTGCCATCACGGATCGCGTATTACCCGGCATGCGCCAGCGCGGTTGGGGCCGGATTATGACGAGCACGACATCGGGTGCAATTGCCCCGATTAAAAACTTAGCAATCTCCAATACCCTGCGCGCATCCTTGCTGGCTTGGTCTAAGACCTTGGCTGCCGAAGTGGCGAGCGAGGGCATTACCGTCAATGTGATCATGCCAGGCCGGGTTGCAACCGACCGCTTGCGCCAATTGGATGAAGCGCGGGCCAAGCGTGAGAATATTCCATACGAGGCGGCGGTGGCTGCGAGCATTAAGTTAATACCAGCAGGACGCTATGGAGATCCAAAAGAGTATGGCGATACCGCTGCATTCTTAGCGAGTGCCAATGCCTCGTACATCACTGGTTCTGTCATTCGCGTGGATGGCGGACAGATTCAGGGGATTTGAGCGAGTCGTGATTCAGCAGGCATGGAGGTGGTTTAGGCGAGACCTGCAGTCGCCCGAATTGCTGTGGCTTGGGATTGCACTCAGCCTTTCGGTTGCCGCTCTTTCCAGTGTCGGCTTTTTAGCCGACCGGATGCAACGGGCGTTTGAGTTTGATGCGCGCCAACTGTTAGCAGCCGATTTATTGATTGCTGCCGATCAGCCCATTCCAGCCCGATTTATAGAGGCAGCTAAAGACCGCAAACTATCGATTGCGCAAACGGTGGTTTTCCCAAGCATGGCAACGGTAGGTGAGCGGGGGAAGTTATCGTCACTCAAATCCGTCAGTAGTGACTACCCCTTGCGTGGGGAGCTGCAAATTAGCCGCAGTACAAATCCCCAGAACAAAGATAAAGTGAATAGCAGCAATGGCCCGGCACCCGGTAATGCCTGGGTTGATCCGGCCTTACTGGAAGTCTTGCAAGCCAAGATTGGCGATACCGTTGCATTAGGGCAGGCACGCCTGCGTATTGATGCTGTCTTGTTGCGTGAACTCGATCGCGGCGCGGCGTTTATGAACTTTGCCCCGCGGGTGATGATCGCTTTAGAGGATTTACCCAAGACGGAGTTGCTTGGCTTGGGGAGTCGAGTGACCTATCGCTTGCTCGTTGCGGGATCCAATGCAGCCGTTGCCGATTATCAAAACTGGGTGGTGAATGCCATCGAGTCAGATCAGTTGCGCGGCATGCGTATTGAAACCCTGGAAACGGGTCAGCCGGTGATGCGCAAAACGCTCGATCGCGCTGAGCGTTTTTTATCCTTGATTGCATTGTTAACGGCCATGGTTTCTGCAGTCGCGATTGCGTTAGCAGCGCGCCGTTACGTGGTGCGCCAGGCCAACGTCTGCGCGGTGATGAAGTGCCTGGGCGCCACGCAGGGCACGATCCTGCGCCAGCAACTGAAAACACTAGCCTTGTTGGGTTTATTGGCCGCTGCATTTGGAATTGCAGTCGGTTGGCTGATTCAGTATGGGCTGATGTGGTTCTTGGGTAATTTATTATTGGCCGATTTACCTCCGCCATCGCTGTGGCCAGTTCTATGGAGCGCGCTGCTCTCCTGGTTTTTATTGCTAGGCTTTGCAGGACCTCCGTTGCTTACCTTGGTACAGATTTCACCGGTGCGTTTGGTTCGCCGTGAGTTGAGCGGAGTGCCGGTGGCGGCGCGCTGGGTTGCTTTATTGGGGCTCTTCAGTTTTGCTGTGTTGCTGCTGTGGGCGGCGCGTGACTGGAAGCTCGCTAGTTGGGTTGGTTTGAGTTTTGGTGGTGCGATTGCCGTATTCGCATTGCTATCCTTGATCGCTCTGAAATTGTTGGCGCGCTCTTCTGTGAGCGGGATACTCAGCCGACTTGGATTTGCAGGCCGTTTTGCATTGCGTGCGCAGGCGCGTAGCCCCGCCTTTGCGGTGATGCAAATTACTGCATTAGCGATTGCCTTGATGGCTCTCTTAATCATTTTGCTCTTGCGACAGGATTTACTAAAAACCTGGCAAGGCAATGTGCCGGTCGATGCGCCGAACCGCTTTGTGATTAATATTCAGAATGATCAACGCGATGCCTTAACGCAAGACCTTGTAGCAGCCGGTCTTAGCAAGCCCGATTTATATCCCATGGTGCGCGGCCGTTTAGTGGAAATCAATAACCGCGCAGTGATGCCGAGCGATTACAGCAAAGACAATGCGCGCCGTTTAGTGGATCGCGAGTTTAATTTGTCGTACACCATGGATTTGCCGGATGGCAATCAGGTGATTGCTGGTAACTGGTTTACACAAGATAAGCCGCAAATCTCCGTCGAGACTGGTATTGCCAAAACCTTGGGATTAAAACTGGGCGATCGATTGGCATTTGAGATTGCTGGCGAGACCGTCAGCGCTGAAATTACATCGTTACGTTCATTGGAGTGGGGCTCCATGCGCGTCAATTTCTTTGTGATCATGCCGCCAGTACTCTTGCAAGACTTGCCACAATCCTGGATTACCGCGTATTACCAGCCACCATCCATCGAAGTACAGGACTTCCGCTTAACTCAGCGCTATCCAAACATTACCGTAGTGGATGTGGCGAACTCCTTGCAACAAATCCAAGATGTCTTGAATCGCTTGGGCGCTGCCTTGGGCCTCTTGTTCACATTCACGATTGCGGCGGCTATCTTGGTATTGTTTGCGGCGATTTCAGCAACGCAAGATGAGCGCTTTCGGGATGCCGCGCTCCTTAAAGCAGTCGGCGCTTCGAGTCCTACGCTGGCTGCGATTGCCAGTATTGAATTGGCAATTGTCGGTGGCTTAGCCGGTCTCTTGGGTGGGTTTGCTGCTGCGATGGCCGCCTGGGCATTGGGGCATTTTGTACTTGAAATTGAATTCAATTCCTTTGCATCGTCAATCGCGATGGGAGTTGCGTTTGGACTAGTCGCTTGTGTGATTGCGGGCTACCAATTCCAGCGGAAGATCCAGCGGGCTACGGCAATTGATTGTTTGCGAGAAGCCTAAGTCACTTAGCGAAGTAGTTTTACTTTCGCTTTTCCATTTTGGGCAGCTGGATTAATTTTGTTTTGCCCAGTCGATCGGGAATGCTTTGGCGGTGACGCGGATCCAAGTAAATGGAGAGCGGCCACAGAAATAGCGATACCGCAAACAGTAAGCTGATGATTCCCCACTTTTGCAGTTCTGCACTGGCCTGAATCAAAATACAAGGTACAAGCCATAGCGAGCCGTAAACGTAGCGCCATAAGGCTTGCCTGCGGGTGAGGCGGGCGCCGGAGACGTTCACCAATTTCACACGCCAGGTTTGCATCGCTAATGTTTGGCCGGTATGTGTCCAGTACCAAACAAAATAAAGGGCCAGCACGGCGTATAAATAGAAAAACGTTAACCAACTGGGAAGCGATACACCAAAAATAATGCCCAGTACGAGGTTGGGTAATAAGAAGAGCAGGGCAATCACGCCCAATAAGATCAGTTGCTCATAGAGAATGCAGAAGACCCGCTTCCAAAATCCGGGTGAGGGTAATGCAGTGAGTGGGGTGTCAACGGAACTGCTAGCACTGTTCAAAGGGGCCTGGCTCATGCGCCTTCATCTTCGTTGGGCGCAGCAGCGGGCGTTATAACGGGCAAGACGTTGGGGCGGTTTTGCAGCGTGGGCGAGCTAGCCGCGGTCGGCTTTTTCTTATTGTCTTCCTTGGCCGCCAATTTTTTCTTATCTTCCGGACTGAGTTGCTGGTAGGCCTGCCATGCGGAGGCCTTTTCTTCCGCAGGGAAGCGCAAGCTGCTGAGGTAATTGTCGCGCGCGATGCGGCGATCTTTTTGCGAGAGTTTGGCCCACTCGTTCATACGCGATTGCAAGCGTTCCTGATCGGCCCGTTTCATCTTGGGGTAAAGATTGGCAACCTGAATCCATTTTTGCCGACGTTCTTTGGACAGGTAGCTCCAATCTTCTTCGAGTGGCGCCAAGATCTTTTGTTGTACTGCGCTTAAGTCATCCCAATTGCCGCTGTGCTTTGGGGCGCTGGCTGCGGCCGGCTGTTTGGTTTGAGCCGCTACTTGATTCACGGGACCAATAGCCAGAAGGCTAAACACCAGTAGAAGCGCCCCCAGACTCCAGCCGTATGCAACTCGCTTTGCAGCAAGCGCAGATGGACTGTTTGGGAAGAGCGTGGATGGCATGGCGCTGTGTTTCTTGCCTCAGTTAGGATGGATCGACTGGAGCATCAGTCTTCTCGGAGTTGCCGGTCTCCAGCTCGCGCTTGGCGTGGCTGCTGAGTTTTAAGAACGCCAGAAAGCCACTGTCCATATAAGCGTCTGGCGGGACGTCATCCGATAGAAGGGCAATGTCCACCGCAGCAATGTCGTTGATGCGCGCGTCTTGCTGCCACTCGGAAATCGCCAATAAGCCGAAGGCCAGGACAATGAAGGGCGCAAACCAGCTTAAACGACTCCATTGGGAGGAGGGCTGGCTGCTATTGCCACCCTGATTTAAGGCCAATTGGGGGCGCAATACCTGCTGCAATTGCGGCAGGTATTCTGGCTTGCGCGCTGCCATAGCGGCAAGGCGTGCGAGATACAGGCGATCGGTCACGCGGCTGGGTAATTGCGCTATTGAACCGTCGAGGCATTCACGCACGGCGCTGCCAATTCGATCTAGCTCAAATTGGGGGTCTTGGTCGCGGTTCATAATGAAATTCCTTTTATTTTCAATGCATTAGCTAAAGTTTGTGTTGCTCTGGAACAATGGGTTTTGACGCTTCCCTCACTGCAACCCATAATTTGGGCAGTTTCCGCAATGCTTAGCTCATCCCAATAACGCATCAAGAAGGCTTCTCGTTGACGCGCTGGTAATTTTGCTATTTCAGCCTCTAGACTACGCAAAAGCTGGCTTTGCTCCAACTTTTGGGCACCATCTTGGTGAATTTGGCTGTCATCGGCCGCTTGGAGCTGCTCTAAGGGGTCGTAATCATCGGATTCATCCGATTTTTTGCCCATATTGGAGAAAAGGGTAACCCAGGCATTCCGCACCTTTTGGCGCCTAAACCAGTCATGGATGCGGTTTTGAAGGATGCGGGTAAAGAGCAGGGGCAGTTCTGTGCTAGGTTTATCCCCGTATTTTTCGGCCAGCTTGATCATGGCGTCCTGAACGATGTCCAATGCCGCGTCCTCATCCCGCACAGCGTAAACAGCCTGTTTGAATGCGCGTTTTTCAACGCTACTGAGAAAATCAGCGAGTTCGGGGGCAGATGCCATGCAAAAACTGGAAGGCCTTGTGTAGGAAGAATGCCTCTATTTTAGGGTATTGCTTTATAATTGAAGGTTCACCGATTAGAGGGCCGTCCAAGAAGCGGTTTTTTATTCAGTTCAAGCGCCGTTCGAACTCGGGCCACAAGCACGGGACAGAGCAGCCTAAACAATTTTTTGCCGAAAATTGCAAAGGACCTTACCAATGAATACCAGCAGCGCCGAATCTTTAGCCTCCAAGGCTGATTCCACCCCAATTCCTACCAAAACCGGACCTGAAATGATTGGTGCCGAGATGCTCGTCCATGCCCTGCATGCCGAAGGCGTCGAGTTTGTCTGGGGATACCCCGGTGGAGCCGTTCTGTTCATCTACGATGAAATCTACAAGCAAGACAAGTTTGAGCACATATTGGTGCGCCACGAGCAAGCGGCCGTTCACGCTGCCGATGGTTATGCCCGTGCTACAGGCAAAGTAGGGGTTGCATTAGTGACCTCCGGTCCTGGTGTTACCAATGCCGTCACTGGAATTGCTACTGCCTATACCGACTCCATTCCGATGGTCATCATTACCGGTAACGTGCCTACCTATGCGATTGGTGAGGACGCGTTCCAAGAAGCCGATACGGTTGGCATTACGCGACCCATCGTCAAACACAATTTTTTGGTGAAAGACATTAATGATTTAGCGCTCACGCTAAAGAAAGCCTTTCACATTGCTCAGACCGGAAGACCTGGCCCCGTGCTGGTCGATATTCCGAAAGACATTTCAGCAACCAAGGGTCAGTTTATTTACCCTGAAGAGCTGACCATGCGTTCCTACAACCCCGTTTTGCGCGGCCACAGCGGCCAGATTCGCAAAGCGGTTTCCTTGTTGCAGGAAGCAGAGCGTCCCTTCATTTATACCGGTGGTGGCGTTATTCTGTCCGATGCAGCGCCTGAGCTCAAAGCATTTGCTGATGCTCTGGGTTACCCAGTAACCAATACCTTAATGGGTTTGGGCGGTTTCCCAGGAACCAGCCCCCAGTTTGTGGGCATGTTGGGTATGCACGGCACCTACGAAGCCAATATGGCCATGCAGCATTCAGACGTATTGATCGCCATTGGCGCGCGTTTTGATGACCGCGTGATTGGTAATACGCAGCACTTTGCGAGCCACCCACGCAAGATCATTCACATTGATATTGATCCATCCGTGATTGCTAAGCGCGTTAAGGTCGATGTGCCCATCGTTGGTAATTTGAAGGAAGTGTTGGTCGAGATGACCAGCCAAATTAAAGCAGCGGGCCCACTCAAGAATGGCGCTCACCTTGCGAAGTGGTGGGATCAGATTAACGAGTGGCGCAAGAAAGACTGCTTGAAATACGACCGTGATTCACAGATCGTGAAGCCCCAGTACGTAGTAGAAAAGTTATGGGAACTCACGGGCGGCGATGCTTTTATTTGCTCTGACGTCGGCCAGCATCAAATGTGGGCAGCGCAGTTTTACAAGTTCAATAAGCCCCGTCGCTGGATTAATTCAGGTGGTCTTGGCACTATGGGTGTTGGTTTGCCTTATGCCATGGGCATTAAAAAAGCCTTCCCAGACGAAGATGTATTCACGATCACGGGCGAAGGCTCGATTCAGATGTGCATTCAAGAACTGTCGACCTGCAAGCAATACAACACGCCTGTCAAAATTGTGTCGCTCAACAACCGTTACTTAGGTATGGTGCGTCAGTGGCAAGAGCTGACCTACAACCGCCGCTATTCCAGCTCGTATATGGATTCTTTGCCTGACTTTGTGAAGTTGGCAGAGGCCTTTGGTCACGTCGGTATGCGGATTGAAACCAAGGCGGACGTTGAGCCAGCCCTCAAGGAGGCGATTCGCTTGAAAGATCGCACGGTCTTCATGGATTTCCAAACCGATCCAGAAGAAAACGTGTGGCCCATGGTGCAAGCCGGTAAGGGTATTACTGAAATGCTCTTGGGTAGTGAGGATCTGTAATGCGCCACATTATTTCGGTATTACTTGAGAATGAGCCGGGCGCGTTGTCGCGTGTGGTTGGTCTATTCTCGGCGCGTGGTTACAACATTGAAACCTTGAGTGTTGCGCCGACAGAGGATCCATCCTTATCGCGCATGACGATCGTGACGATTGGTTCCGAGGATGTGATTGAGCAAATCACTAAGCACCTCAATCGTTTGGTTGAAGTCGTGAAAGTATTTGATTTAACCGAAGGTTCGCACATTGAGCGCGAACTGATGTTGATCAAAGTGCGCGCAGTAGGTAAAGAGCGTGAAGAGCTCAAGCGCACCACCGACATCTTCCGCGGCCGCATCATTGATGTTACGGACAAAAGCTACACCATTGAACTGACTGGTGATGGCTCCAAGCTCGATGCCTTCATTGATTCAATTGACCGCGCTTCCATTTTAGAAACCGTACGTTCTGGTGGCTCAGGCATTGGCCGCGGCGAACGGATTTTGAAAGTCTAATTTGCTTCACTCGGAATGTACGCATAAACCCATTTGTTTAACCTATTTATTACGATTCAAAGATAAGGAAATAGCATGAAAGTTTTTTACGATAAAGACGCGGATTTATCCCTGATTAAAGGCAAGAAAGTCACCATCATTGGCTATGGTTCACAGGGTCACGCGCATGCATTGAACTTAAACGATTCAGGCGTCAAAGTAACGGTTGGTTTGCGCAAAGATGGCGCCTCGTGGAAAAAAGCAGCCAATGCTGGCTTGACTGTGAAGGAAGTAGCCGAGGCGGTAAAAGATGCTGACATCGTCATGATGCTTTTGCCTGATGAGCAAATTGCTGAGGTTTATAAGAATGAAGTGCATGGCAATATCAAGCAGGGCGCGGCCCTGGCATTTGCCCATGGCTTTAACGTGCATTACGGCCAAGTTCAGCCCCGTGCTGATTTGGATGTAATCATGATTGCTCCTAAGGCGCCAGGCCACACTGTGCGTGGTACCTATAGCCAAGGTGGCGGCGTTCCCCACTTGATCGCGGTTTACCAAGACAAATCCGGTTCGGCTCGTGATCTCGCTTTGTCCTATGCAACAGCCAACGGCGGCGGTCGTGCCGGCATCATCGAAACCAATTTCCGCGAAGAAACCGAAACCGATTTATTCGGTGAGCAGGCTGTACTCTGCGGCGGTACTGTCGAACTCATTAAGGCCGGTTACGAGACCTTGGTTGAAGCCGGTTACGCGCCAGAGATGGCTTACTTCGAGTGCTTGCATGAGCTCAAGTTAATTGTGGATTTGATCTACGAGGGCGGTATTGCCAATATGAATTACTCGATTTCAAACAATGCAGAGTACGGTGAGTACGTTACTGGTCCGCGCATTGTGACGGAAGACACCAAGAACGCGATGCGTCAGTGCCTCAAAGACATTCAGACTGGCGAATACGCAAAGAGCTTCATTCTCGAGAACAAGGCTGGCGCGCCAACCTTAATCTCCCGTCGTCGCTTGAATTCAGAGCACCAAATTGAAATCGTCGGCGAGAAACTGCGCGCGATGATGCCTTGGATTGCAAAGAACAAGTTAGTCGATCAGTCGAAGAACTAAATAATCATTCAAAAAGGCGCAAAGCACCCATGATGTATCCCCACCCCATTATTGCGAAAGAAGGCTGGCCCTATTTGGCAGCCGTTGGGGTGGCAACCGTGCTAGTCCAGCAGTACGCTGGTTTTGCATGGGCTTCGCCCCTGTGGATTATTTTCTTTTTTGTATTGCAGTTTTTTCGCGACCCCCAGCGCATTGCGCCGCTGGGCCGCGACTTGGTTTTATCCCCAGCCGATGGTCGCATTGTTGTGGTTGAAAAGACCCAAGATCCCTATGCCAATCGCGAGGCAATCAAGATTAGTGTGTTCATGAATGTATTTAACGTGCACTCCAATCGCTGCTCGGTCAATGGCCTGGTTAAAGAGGTGCAATATTTCCCGGGGCAGTTTGTCAATGCCGCGCTGGATAAGGCTTCGGTTGAAAATGAACGCAACGCCGTGGTGATTGATGCCAATGGCCAAACCGTTACCCTGGTTCAGGTCGCCGGCTTAATTGCACGGCGCATTTTGTGCTACATCCATGTGGGTGAGCATGTTAAGCGGGGATCCCGTTACGGCTTCATTCGCTTTGGCTCGCGAGTCGATGTATATTTGCCTTTAACGGCTGAGCCTTTGGTCAGTGTGGGCGAAAAGGTTTCCGCTACCAGAACGGCGTTGGCTCGTTTGCCTGGCCTTGATTGATTCACCTGATTTACTTGAGTAAATATAGGAAGCGCATTGACTCCATTTCGTCGTCGTAATCGCCTTGATCGCACGCGCATTTCACGCGGGCGTAATCGCTCTGATTCAGAGGACCAGTCTGATGACTCCGTTGATTTTGAAGTCGAGGAAGTTGAATTAGTTAAACCCCGGGTCCGCAGCAAGGGTATTTATTTGCTGCCCAATGCATTCACAACGGCGGCCTTATTCTGCGGCTTCTTTGCGATCGTGCAGGCAATGAACCACCAGTTCGAAACCGCTGCCATCGCGATCTTTGCATCCTTGGTATTGGATGGCATGGATGGCCGTATCGCACGCATGACCAATACCCAAAGCGCTTTTGGCGAGCAATACGATTCCTTGGCTGATATGGTGTCCTTCGGTGTTGCCCCCGCATTGGTTGCGTATGAGTGGGTTCTCAAAGATTTTGGTAAGTGGGGCTGGTTGGCGGCATTTACATATTGCGCTGGCGCCGCCTTGCGCTTAGCGCGTTTCAACATCAATACGGGCGTTGTTGATAAGAAGTTTTTTCAAGGTTTGCCTAGCCCAGCGGCAGGCGCATTGATCGCTGGATTTATCTGGCTCGCTGACGACAATAAGATTCCGGTGCGGGATAGCGCCATCCCATGGGTTACTTTCTTGATCACCATCTACGCTGGCTTAACCATGGTATCGAATGCCCGTTTTTATAGTGGCAAGGCTCTGGATCTTCGATATCGCGTTCCCTTTGGCGTCATGGTCTTGATGATTTTGACCTTTGTTCTGATTTCGTCTAATCCGCCCTTAACCTTGTTCGGCATCTTCGTGATTTATGCCATTTCGGGTTATGTGATTTGGGGCTGGGAACGGTTTAGCGGTCGTAAGCTGACCTAAACAGGTAATTAAGGTATATTAGATTCATGGTAACGAACAAAACGCACGCAATTGAGCTACTTCTTCTAGCACTGAGCCTTCGGCTCGGGGCGGGTAACGCTTAGGTGATGCAAGTGCAGTAAATCATCAAGCAGACTTACCGGCCCCAGCAAATTTGCTGGGGTTTTTGTTTTGGATTTTGCAGTTTGTATTGGCGTATTCTTTTTAAATGATTGCAGTGGATTGGAGAGCAGTGATGACCGATAAATTAATTATTTTTGACACGACCTTGCGCGATGGCGAACAATCGCCTGGGGCATCCATGACCAAAGATGAGAAGGTTCGTATTGCTCGCCAACTCGAGCGCCTCAAGGTGGACGTGATTGAAGCAGGCTTTGCAGCTAGCTCCGAAGGCGACTTTGATGCCATTTCAGCGGTATCGGCTGCAGTCAAGGATTCGATTGTGTGTTCCTTGGCCCGCGCCAATGAAAACGACATTACCCGCGCATCCGATGCCCTCAAGGCAGCCAATGCAAAACGCATCCATGTCTTTTTGGCTACGAGCCCATTGCACATGGAAAAGAAGTTGCGCATGACGCCTGACCAAGTTTTTGAACAGGCCAAAAAATCGATTCGGTTTGCCCGCAATTTAGCAGCTGACATTGAGTTCTCGCCCGAAGACGGCTACCGCTCGGAAGTGGACTTTTTGTGCCGCGTACTCGAAGCAGTGATTGCTGAAGGCGCAACCACGATTAACGTACCGGACACCGTTGGCTATGCGGTTCCTGAGCTCTATGGCGAGTTCATCCACACCTTACGTACCCGCATCCCCAATTCCGATAAGGCCATTTGGTCGGTCCATTGCCACAACGATTTGGGCATGGGCGTTGCTAACTCCTTGGCGGGCGTCAAGATCGGTGGGGCCCGGCAAGTGGAGTGCACCATCAATGGCTTGGGTGAGCGTGCCGGCAATACGGCGCTCGAAGAGATTGTGATGGCGTTGCGTACCCGTAAGGATTATTTTGATTTAAGCGTGGGCATTGATGCGACGCAAATCGTGCCGGCATCGAAGTTGGTTTCGCAAATCACCGGTTTTGTGGTGCAGCCCAATAAGGCGGTGGTGGGTGCTAATGCCTTTGCCCATGCCTCTGGCATTCATCAAGACGGTGTATTAAAAGCCCGCGATACCTATGAAATCATGCGTGCTGAAGATGTGGGCTGGTCCGCAAACAAAATTGTGCTGGGCAAGTTATCGGGTCGCAATGCCTTTAAGCAGCGCTTGCAGGAACTCGGCATTACGGTCGAGACCGAAGAAGAGCTCAACGATGCGTTCTCACGCTTTAAAGCCTTGGCCGACCAAAAGTCCGAAATCTTTGATGAAGACATTATTTCCATTACCAGCGGTTCTGCCTCGGCTGAAGAAAGCGAGTTTTATCGCTTTGTTTCTTTGAGTCAGCACTCAGAGACGGGTAAGCGGCCCAGCTCGCAGGTGGTCTTTCACATGGGCGGCGAGAAGATGACATCCGAAGCCGAAGGCAATGGTCCGGTGGATGCCAGTCTGAATGCCATCGAGGCCATGGCCAAGAGCGGGGCAGAGCAGTTGCTGTATTCCGTTAATGCCATTACCTCGGGCACCCAGTCCCAGGGCGAGGTCACGGTTCGCTTAGCCAAAGGAGGGCGGATTGTGAACGGCGTTGGCACGGACCCCGACATCATCGCTGCTTCGGCTAAGGCCTATTTATCTGCCCTCAATAAGCTGCACGATCCACGGCAAGCGAAGTTAAATGCCCAAATGGCGCCCTGAGCCAGGACATCGGCTCTAAATATTATCTAAATCATTGTTTTTATTGGAATTATTTTCAATGGCTTGGTTTTGGGGTGATGAAAATTACCCCGTTTACCCTCGGATCTCTGCTACAATTCGAGGGCTTTGATTTATAAAGCTTTTTTGTATTTATTTGTTTAATTAATCGCACGACACAATTTGGGGTGAAAGCTCTTGTGTTCGCAAGTTAGGAGTAGAAAATGGCAGTTGCTGATATCAAAACGGCGGAAATCGTCAAAGACAACGCGCGTAGCGCAAACGACACGGGCAGTCCAGAGGTACAGGTTGCATTGCTGACCGCCCGCATCAATGAATTAACCCCCCATTTCAAGGCTAACGCCAAAGACCATCACAGCCGTCGTGGCTTGTTGAAGATGGTTTCACGCCGCCGCCGCCTTTTGGATTACCTCAAAGGCAAGGATTTGGCTCGCTATCGCACATTGATCGAGAAATTAGGTCTCCGTAAGTAAATCGTATCCGTATTGCCATGCCATCTTGCCTTGAGGGTGACTCATTCGTGATTCAGTCTTGGGTAGATGGCATATTTTTTGAGCGTTTTAGATTACCTGCTTAGGGGATCGTGTCATTCCAATGAGTTTCTGAACACCGTGTTCAGTGCCTCCCTGGAATGGCATCCCTTGTAATCTGTAATCGCTCCAGTGGTGTCGTAGCGCTGATTTATCTGCGACGCAAGTAGTAAACGCACCCGGCATTCATGTGAATGCGGTGTGAACTAAATTGGAAAAGATCAAAATGACCATGTTTAAAAAAGTAGTGAAAAGTTTTCAATGGGGCAACCACCAGGTAACGATGGAAACGGGCGAAATCGCTCGTCAGTCCGGCGGCGCTGTGATTGTCAACGTCGACGATACCGTCGTCATGGGTACTGTGGTGGCAGCACGTTCTGCTAAAGCAGGACAAAACTTCTTTCCACTGACAGTGGATTACATTGAGAAGACCTATGCTGCAGGCAAGATCCCAGGTGGATTCTTCCGCCGCGAAGGCCGTCCATCGGAAGGCGAGACTTTAACGTCCCGCTTGATTGACCGCCCACTGCGCCCTTTGTTTCCTGAAGGCTTTCTGAACGAAGTTCAGGTAGTAGTGCATGTACTGTCGATTAATCCCGATGTGCCTGCTGATATTCCAGCGTTGATTGCAGCATCGGCTGCGTTAGCGGTATCGGGCATTCCATTTAACGGCCCGGTTGGCGCTGCTCGCGTGGGCTACCGTGATGGCCAGTATTTGCTGAACCCAACCCGTACTGAGCAGTTAACCAGCCAGATGGATTTGATCGTTGCTGGTACCCAAGCCGCTGTATTAATGGTGGAATCCGAAGCGCAGCAATTGCCAGAAGACATCATGCTTGGCGCCGTTGTATACGGTCACGAGCAAATGCAGACTGCGATCAATGCGATTCAAGATTTGGTGCGCGACGCCGGTAAGCCCGAGTGGGATTGGTCTGCTGAGCCAAAAGATGAGCCTTTGATTGCGAAGGTAACCGCACTGGCTGATGCACCATTACGCGAAGCGTATCAATTGCGTCAAAAACAAGCTCGCTCGGATAAGTTAAAAGCCATTACCAAAGATGTCATGGCAAAAATGGCCGCCGATGGCGCAGTCGATGAAGTAGCGGTTGGTAATATTTTGTTTGATATCGAAGCGAAGATTGTGCGTAGCCAAATTTTGAATGGCGAGCCACGGATTGATGGTCGCGATACGCGCACCGTACGTCCGATTGAAATTCGCAATGGCGTATTGCCACGTACTCACGGCTCTGCCTTGTTTACTCGTGGTGAGACCCAGGCTTTGGTGATTGCGACTTTGGGTACTGCCCGTGATGAGCAAATCATTGATGCACTCGAAGGTGAGTACCGCGATCGCTTCATGTTCCACTACAACATGCCTCCGTTTGCTACTGGTGAAACCGGCCGCGTTGGTACACCCAAGCGCCGTGAAATCGGCCATGGTCGTTTAGCCAAGCGCGCCTTGATTCCAGTACTGCCAAGCCCAGAAGATTTTGCGTACAGCATTCGGGTTGTTTCTGAAATTACCGAGTCCAATGGCTCCTCATCGATGGCCTCCGTTTGTGGCGGCTGTTTGGCGCTGATGGATGCTGGTGTGCCTGTAAAAGCGCACGTTGCTGGCGTAGCAATGGGCCTGATTTTGGATGGCAATCGCTTTGCAGTCTTGACCGACATCTTAGGCGACGAAGATCACCTTGGCGATATGGACTTTAAAGTGGCCGGAACAGCCAATGGTATTACCGCGCTGCAGATGGACATCAAGGTACAAGGCATCACCAAAGAAATCATGCAAGTGGCATTGGCACAAGCCAAAGAAGGTCGCCTGCACATCTTGAGTGAAATGCAATCGGCCATGGGCACGATTCGCACTGAGTTGTCCGAGCATGCACCACGCATGGTGTCGTTCAAGATTCACCCCGACAAGATTCGTGAAGTGATTGGCAAGGGCGGTGCAACCATCCAGGCCTTGACCAAAGAAACCGGTTGCAGCATCGATATCAAAGATGACGGCACCGTCACGATCGCCTCTACAAGCGCAGAAGGCATGGCAGAAGCTAAAGCCCGCATCGAAGGCATTACTGCCGAAGCTGAAGTCGGCAAGATTTACGAAGGCCCCGTAGTTAAGTTGCTTGAGTTTGGCGCCTTGGTGAATATTCTTCCTGGCAAAGACGGTCTATTGCACATTTCTGAGATCTCCAATGAGCGCGTCAAAGAAGTAAAAGACTTCCTCCAAGAAGGCCAAGTGGTTCGCGTGAAGTTATTGGCTGCAGATGAGCGCGGCCGTTTACGCCTCTCACTCAAAGCAGCGATGGCAGAAGAGGGCGGCACGATTGCTCCTTTGGCTGGCGCAGCAGAGTCATCCACTGAAGAACAGGCCTAAGCTTTTATTGGTGCTTTTTAAATAGGAACTGTGCGATGCGTGTTGTTGAAATTCGTGAATTTGGTGCCCCTGAGGTATTGATTCCTACGACTCGACCAGATCCTGCTCTACCCAGCGCAGGATCAGGTGAAATTTTGATCAAAGTTCTGGCAGCCGGAATTAATCGTCCCGATGTGTTGCAACGCAAAGGGCATTACCCGGTTCCTGCTGGTGCATCGGATATTCCTGGGCTTGAAGTGGCCGGTGAAATCATTGGCGGCGATCTAGCTCATGCCGATAATCAGTTCGGACTCAAGGTGGGTGACAAAGTGTGCGCCCTTGTGCAGGGTGGTGGCTATGCTGAACTCTGCCTTGCCCCGGTTGCGCAATGCCTGCCTTATCCCACCGGCTTTACTGATCTGGAAGCAGCTTCCTTGCCCGAAACATTCTTTACCGTTTGGAGCAACGTCTTTATGCGCGGTGAGCTTGCTCCAGGTGAAACATTGTTGGTCCAGGGCGGGTCAAGCGGCATTGGCGTGACTGCCATTTTGATTGCGAAAGCCTTAGGTCACCGTGTTTTTGTAACTGCTGGAACCGATGAAAAATGCGCAGCCTGTATCGAGCTTGGCGCAGACCTGGCCATCAATTACAAAACCCAAGACTTTGTGGAAGAAATCAAGAAAGCCACCGACGGCAAGGGTGTGAACGTTATTCTGGACATGGTTACCGGCACCTATTTGCAGCGTGAGATTGACTGCTTAGCCGATGACGGTCGTATTGTCATCATCGCCATCATGGGTGGCTCTAAATCAGAGGTCAATACCGGACAAATCTTGCGTCGTCGTTTAACGATTACCGGCTCTACGCTGCGCCCAAGACCAGTCTCCTTTAAGCGTGAAATTGCGAAACAGCTATTTGACAGGGTCTGGCCGATCATGAATCAAGGGGCCTTGAAGCCAGTGATTTATAAGACGTATAGCCTTGATCAGGCGTCCGAAGCGCATCGCTTGATGGAATCGAGCGAGCACGTTGGCAAGATTGTTTTAACAGTTTGACATAGGCTTAGCTAAAGCATGCGTCCGATAACGGTGATTGGTAACTGGAAAATGAACGGCAGTAAAGCTGCCTGCCGCCAGTGGATTGACACAGTTTGTGCGGAGATGGAAAAAGGCATGCCAGCGGGTCGTCGTTTTGCGTTGTGCCCGCCTTATCCTTATCTATCGGATTGCAGCCAGCAGATTTCAGCATGCTCTTCTGCGTCGCTTGCGCTGGGTGCGCAAGATGTCTCCGCCGAAATGGGCGGCGCCTTTACGGGTGAGGTAAGTGCGGCCATGCTGCATGAATTTGACTGCAAATATGTCTTAGTGGGGCATTCGGAGCGCCGTGACCGCTTTAATGAATCCGATCGATTGATTGCGGAGAAGGCACTACAAGCATTGGACCAGGGCTTAACGCCGGTGATTTGCGTAGGCGAGACTGCGGATGAGCGGAACTCAGGCAGGGCGGTTGAAGTAGTGCGGGCGCAGGTTGCGCGGCAAATTGCCATTTTGCAAGATCGTTTAGTCGACTCCTTACTGGCCTACGAGCCAGTGTGGGCGATTGGGACCGGCAAGGTAGCAAGCGCTCAAATTGCACAAGACATGCACCGCGAGATTCGCTTGCAATTGGCAGAGTTCAATGCAGACGTTGCTTCGCATATTGGTATTTTGTATGGCGGCAGTGTGAAGTTTGACAATGCGGTAGAGCTATTTGGCATGCCCGACATTGATGGTGGATTAATTGGCGGCGCTTCCTTAGATCCGCAGGAATTCTTGGCTATTTGCCGAGCATAAATTTTTTATTGGAGATAAACCATGGAATGGTTAAAAACAGCGTTGATGGTGGTTCAAGTGTGTTCTGCCTTGGCAATCATCTTATTGGTTCTATTGCAGCAAGGTAAGGGTGCCGATATGGGCGCCGCCTTCGGCTCAGGCGCTTCTGGAAGCGTCTTTGGTGCCAGCGGCTCGGCCAACTTCTTATCCCACGCTACTGCCGTACTCGCTTTTGTTTTCTTCTCGGCGACGATTGCGATTACGTGGATTGGCAATAAAAAGCCTGCTGATGCCGGTGTTTTGTCGGGTACTACTGCGCCTGCGGCAGCCGGAGCGAATCCGCCTGCGGCCCCAGCCCAAGACCCATCGAAACCAGCAGTACCAAAATAAAAAAATACAGCTACAAAAAATAGTGAAATGACATCATTTTTTGTAGGAATTAAGCGAAGTACTGGTAGTCCTCTTGCAGTAGAATTGATGGGTTTTACGAATGCCGACGTGGTGAAATTGGTAGACACGCTATCTTGAGGGGGTAGTGGCTTAGGCTGTGCGAGTTCGAGTCTCGCCGTCGGCACCAATTTGTAAGTGATTTGCTCTAAGTCAATTTTTATATTTGGCTTTTAGTCCATAATCAAACGTGTTTATTGGGATATTTTTAGAGTTAATTTAGGACTTAAAACTGCCTTCAGATCAGGACTGCTTTGGACCTCGCTAATTACTTCCCCATCTTGCTTTTCATTCTCGTCGGCATCGCCGTCGGAATTGTGCCGATGTTTTTGGGTAAGGTCTTAGCGCCATCCCGTCCTGACGCAGAAAAACTCTCTTCCTACGAGTGCGGCTTTGAAGCTTTTGAAGATGCGCGCATGAAATTCGATGTGCGCTATTACCTGGTTGCCATCCTCTTTATTTTGTTTGACCTGGAAACTGCCTTTTTATTCCCTTGGGGTGTTGCGCTGCGCGACATCGGCTGGGAAGGCTATGTATCCATGGTGGTATTCCTCTTTGTATTCATCGTGGGATTCGTCTACATCTGGAAAAAGGGCGCTCTCGACTGGGAGTGATCGTTATGGCACTGGAAGGCGTTCTCAAAGAAGGATTTATTACCACCTCAGCGGATCAGTTGATTAACTGGACCCGTACGGGATCCTTGTGGCCAATGACTTTTGGCTTAGCATGCTGTGCAGTCGAGATGATGCACGCTGGTGCGGCCCGATATGACTTGGATCGCTTCGGTGTGGTCTTCCGTCCTTCGCCACGCCAATCCGATCTCATGATTGTGGCGGGTACCCTCTGCAATAAGATGGCTCCAGCCTTGCGTAAGGTTTACGATCAAATGCCGGAGCCTCGCTGGGTGATTTCCATGGGCTCCTGTGCTAACGGCGGCGGCTATTACCATTACTCCTATTCTGTTGTGCGCGGCTGTGATCGTATCGTGCCGGTGGATATTTATGTGCCAGGTTGCCCGCCGACTGCGGAAGCCCTCATCTACGGCATTATTCAATTGCAAGCCAAAATTGGCCGCACTAGCACCATCGCGCGGAAGGCATAAGGAATGTCTGAGCGCCTGATTCAACTGCAATCTCATGTCGAACGCGCTCTAGGTGGTCGGGTGCAGTCGATCACCTTGGCCTTGAATGAGTTAACGGTGGTGTTGCGTGCGGATACCTATTTAGAGTCTGCGCTGATTTTGCGTGACGACCCGGCACTAGGTTTTGAGCAGCTAATTGATTTATGCGGCATTGACTACCAAGACTACCTTGATGGTACATATAGCGGCCCCCGTTTTGCGGTGGTGACCCATTTGCTGTCAGTGAAGCACAATCTGCGTTTACGCCTACGGGTCTTTGCGCCAGACGATAGCTATCCCTTGGTTTCCTCATTGACTTCCGTCTGGGCCTCGGCAAACTGGTTTGAGCGCGAAGCATTTGACCTCTTTGGTATTTTGTTTGATGGCCACGCTGATCTGCGCCGCATCTTGACCGACTATGGCTTTATTGGCCATCCCTTCCGTAAGGATTTCCCGATTTCTGGGAACGTGGAAATGCGCTACGACCCCGAGCTGCAGCGGGTTGTGTACCAGCCGGTCACGATTGAGACTCGCGAGGTTACGCCGCGCGTAGTGCGGGAAGAGCAATACGGAGGCCCAGTTTAATCATGGCCGAGATTAAAAATTACACCCTGAACTTTGGTCCACAGCATCCAGCTGCGCACGGCGTATTGCGCTTAGTGCTAGAGCTCGACGGCGAAGTCATTCAGCGCGCTGATCCGCACATTGGTTTATTGCATCGTGCCACTGAAAAACTCGCCGAGACCCGTACCTGGATTCAGAGCGTGCCTTACATGGATCGCCTCGATTACGTCTCGATGATGGTGAACGAGCATGCGTATGTGATGGCCATTGAAAAATTACTCAACGTGGATGTGCCGCTGCGCGCGCAATACATCCGCGTGATGTATGACGAGTTAACCCGTTTACTCAATCACTTATTGTGGATTGGTTGCCATGGCTTGGACGTCGGCGCTATGGCGGTCTTCTTGTATGCCTTCCGCGATCGCGAAGATATTTTTGACATGTATGAAGCCGTCTCTGGCGCGCGCATGCATGCAGCCTACTACCGTCCAGGTGGCGTCTATCGTGATCTGCCCGAGCGCATGCCGCAGTTTGCTGAATCCAAGACCCGCAGTAGCAGTGCGCTCAAGCGTCTCAATGAAGATCGTAGCGGTTCCTTGCTGGATTTCATTGACGCATTTACCCAGCGTTTCCCCGGAAACGTCGATGAGTACTGCAATTTGTTAACGGATAACCGCATTTGGAAGCAGCGCCTCGTAGGTATTGGTGTTGTCTCGCCTGAGCGCGCCTTGCAACTGGGCTTTACTGGCCCCATGCTCCGTGGTTCTGGCGTGGAGTGGGATTTGCGTAAGAAGCAACCGTACGAAGTCTATGACCGCTTGCAGTTTGATATTCCAGTGGGTGTCAATGGCGACTCCTATGACCGCTACTTAATCCGTATGGAAGAGATGCGCCAATCCAATCGCATTGTTCAGCAATGCGTTGCTTGGTTGCGCGCCAATCCTGGTCCGGTGATGAGTGATAACCATAAAGTATCGCCACCCGCCCGCGTGGATATGAAAACCAATATGGAAGAGTTGATTCACCACTTCAAACTCTTTACCGAAGGCATTCATGTTCCAGCAGGCGAGGCCTATGCTGCGGTCGAGCACCCCAAAGGTGAGTTCGGTATCTACGCTGTATCGGATGGCGCTAATAAGCCATACCGCTTAAAAATCCGTGCCCCTGGTTTTGTGCATTTGGCATCCCTGGATGAAATGGCCCGCGGCCACATGATTGCGGATGCAGTAACCATTATTGGTACACAAGATATTGTGTTCGGCGAGATCGATCGCTAATCGCTTGGACACTCTGGACTAATTCATGACACACACTCCAACCATGCAACTATCTGCCAAGACCCGCGCCGATATGGAGCGCAATATTGCCAAGTACCCCGCCGATCAAAAGCAATCGGCTGTGATGGCATGTTTAATTGCAGCGCAAACCGAAGTAGGCTGGGTCTCGCCTGAGGTGATTGCTGAGGTTGCATCTGTATTGGGCATGACCACCATTGCAGTGGATGAAGTCGCCACTTTTTACAATATGTATGACACCAAACCCATTGGGCGTCACAAAATTGTGGTGTGCACCAATTTGCCATGCCAGCTCAGCAATGGCGAGCGCGCCGCCAATCATTTAAAGCAGCGGCTGGGGATTGGTTTTAATGAGACCACGCCTTGCGGCACATTTACCTTAAAAGAGGGTGAGTGTATGGGTGCCTGTGGTGATTCCCCAGTGATGCTGGTGAACAATAAAACCATGTGTAGTTTTATGAGCAATGAAAAAATTGATGCGCTCTTGGATGAGTTGCGCGCTTCGGCAAAAGGACAGCCAGCATGACCAGTCTGCACAGCCGTCACATCAAGCCATTAATTTTGGCTGGCCTCACTGGTGATAACTGGGGCCTCAAAGATTATGAGAGCCGCGGCGGTTATCAGCAGTTGCGCCGAATTCTGAAGGACAAAGTCACGCCAGACGCTTTGATTGCAGAATTAAAAGCATCGTCACTGCGCGGTCGTGGCGGCGCAGGATTTCCGACTGGACTGAAGTGGAGTTTTATGCCCCGTCAGTTCCCGGGTCAGAAGTATTTGGTTTGCAATAGCGATGAGGGTGAGCCCGGTACGTTTAAAGACCGTGACATCATGCGCTACAACCCACATGCATTGATCGAGGGCATGATCATCGGTGCCTACACCATGGGCATTAGCGTTGGCTATAACTACATTCACGGCGAAATCTGGGAAGTCTATACCCGCTTCGAAGAGGCATTAGAACAGGCCCGTGCCGCAGGTTATTTGGGTGATTCCATCCTAGGAACGGATTTTAATTTCCAGCTGCATGCATCGCCAGGCTGGGGTGCCTACATTTGCGGTGAAGAAACTGCGTTGCTGGAATCCCTCGAAGGCAAAAAGGGTCAACCCCGTTTCAAACCGCCATTTCCAGCGAGCTTTGGTTTGTATGGCAAGCCCACGACAATTAACAATACGGAAACCTTCGCGGCCGTGCCATTCATATTGGCAATTGGTGGTGAGGCGTATTTGCAACTCGGCAAGCCCAATAATGGCGGCACAAAGATTTTCTCGGTGTCGGGTGACGTAGTGCATCCCGGTAATTACGAGGTTCCTCTCGGAACGCCGTTCTCAGAGCTCTTGCAGCTCGCTGGCGGTATGCGCGAAGGAAAAGCATTAAAGGCAGTAATCCCAGGCGGATCATCGGCGCCGGTTATTCCGGGCGCCATGATGATGGATCTCACGATGGACTACGACAGCATTGCAAAAGCGGGTTCGATGTTGGGTTCAGGCGCGGTCATCGTCATGAATGACACCCGTTGCATGGTGAAGTCGCTCTTGCGCCTATCGTATTTCTATCACGAAGAGTCGTGCGGACAGTGCACCCCATGCCGTGAGGGCACCGGCTGGTTGTGGCGCATCGTTAATCGCATTGAGCATGGACAAGGGCGCCCAGAAGATTTGGATTTGCTGAATGACGTTGCGGCAAATATTCAGGGTAGAACCATTTGCGCTTTAGGCGATGCGGCTGCAATGCCAGTGCGCGGCATGCTCAAGCACTATATGGATGAATTTGCGTACCACGTTGAGCACAAGCGTTGCATCGTGCCTGAATACGTTTAGTACTACTAGAAAAGAGAAGGATTTATTGACGTGAGCATGGTTGAAATCGAATTGGACGGTAAGGCAGTCGAAGTTCCGCAAGGTTCGATGGTGATGCATGCCGCAAATAAATTGGGAACCTATATTCCCCATTTCTGCTATCACAAGAAATTATCGATCGCAGCCAATTGCCGCATGTGCTTAGTTGAGGTTGAAAAAGCACCCAAACCATTGCCTGCCTGCGCAACGCCAGTAACTCAGGGCATGAAGGTCTTTACGCATTCTGCAAAAGCAGTGGAAGCGCAACGCTCGGTTATGGAATTCTTGCTCATTAATCACCCACTGGATTGCCCGATTTGCGATCAAGGTGGTGAGTGTCAATTGCAGGATTTATCCGTTGGTTACGGCAAATCCACATCGCGCTACAGTGAAGAAAAGCGCGTGGTGTTTCATAAGAATGTAGGGCCGCTCATTTCCATGGAAGAGATGACGCGTTGCATTCATTGCACCCGCTGCGTTCGTTTTGGCCAAGAAGTTTCTGGAATCATGGAATTGGGCATGGTCAATCGCGGCGAGCATTCTGAGATCACCACCTTCTCTGGTCAAACGATTGATTCCGAATTATCGGGAAATATGATTGATATTTGCCCAGTCGGCGCCTTAACGAGCAAGCCATTCCGTTACGCTGCGCGTACCTGGGAGCTCGGCCGTAAGCGTTCATTGAGCCCGCACGATAGCTTGGGCACCAACACCACAGTACAAACCAAAGCCAATCGTGTGATGCGAGTTGTGGCTCTGGAAAATGAAGCCATTAATGAATGCTGGATTAGTGACCGCGACCGTTTTGCCTACGAAGGCGTAAATAGTGCAGAGCGCTTGACTGTGCCGATGGTCAAGCAAGAGGGCAAATGGCTTGAAACGGATTGGGAGTCTGCCTTAGAGTACGTTACCCGTTCTTTGAAAACCATTACAGCGGATCATGGCGCTGATGCGCTTGCGGCCATCGCTCACCCAATCTCGAGCGTAGAAGAATTGCATCTCCTGCAAAAAGTCGTTCGTGCAATGGGATCTGATCGCGTTGAGACGCGCCTACGTCAAACTGACATGCGCGGTAGTGCCACTGCACCATGGCTAGGTATGCCAATTGCCAATGTGAGCCAATTGGATCGAGCACTCGTGATTGGTAGTTTTTTACGTAAAGAGCAGCCACTGATTGCGGCGCGTTTACGTACTGCTACGAAGCGTGGCCTCCAGGTTTCTCGCATTGATGCGGGTGGTGATGATTGGTTGATGCCTTCGCTGGGCATTCCTGCGGCGCCGAGTCGCTGGACAGCAGTGCTGACTGAAGTAGCCAGCGCGATTGCAAAAGCAAACGCAAGTCAATTGCCCGCAGGCATTCAGGGTGGGGCGGTTTCGCCAGAAGCCCAAGCCATTGCAGATAGCCTTTTATCTGGAAGCAATAAGGCAGTGCTTTTGGGTTCTGCTGCCATTGCGCACACCCATGCTTCGAATTTGCATATGCTAGCCCAATTTATTGCCGAGCAAACCGGTGCTACCTTTGGATTTTTACCGGTTGGCGGCAATGCCGTTGCGGCACCGCTGCTGCAAGCTGTTCAGCAAAAACCCAATGCGGGTATTGATTCTGTTCTCGACGGTAGCGCTCGCGCAGTCCTTTTGCTCAATGTGGAGCCATTATCTGATTTGCCCAATCCACAGCAAAGCCGTGCAGCCCTCATAAAGGCCGATACCGTTATCGCGCTGAGTGCGTTTGCTAGCAGTGAGCTATTGGAATTGGCTGATGTGTTGTTACCCATTACGCCATTTACAGAATCCGTTGGTAG
Organism: Polynucleobacter difficilis; assembly: GCF_003065365.1. Taxonomy (NCBI): domain Bacteria; kingdom Pseudomonadati; phylum Pseudomonadota; class Betaproteobacteria; order Burkholderiales; family Burkholderiaceae; genus Polynucleobacter; species Polynucleobacter difficilis. Next base: position 732,122 of record NZ_CP023276.1, read on the forward strand.
CTTTATCAATGCAGCAGGAACAGTGCAGACCATCCAGCCATCGGTTCGCCCCTTAGCTGACGCAAGACCAGCATGGAAAGTGTTGCGCGCCTTGGGCAGTTTATTGGGTCTGAATGGCTTCTTACTTAATACGCCGGAAGAGGTTTGTGGTGAGGCTTTAGCAAAACCAATAGCCGAGCGCCTTAATAACCGCTTTACTGCAGCCCTCGGCCTGACTCAAGATCAAGCCATTACCGGCCTGGAGCGGGTAACGGACTTACCGATTTATGGTGTCGATGCGATCGTGCGCCGTGCTCCTGCATTGCAATTGACTCGCGATGCAAAAAATGCACATTGCCTGGGCTTAAATGCCAAGACCTTCGCTGAACTGAATTTGAAAGACGGTGATCTTGTCGCTATTACGCAGGGCGGCAATACAGTGCAAATGCCTGCCATGCTGGAAAGTCAGTTGGCGGCCGGATGCGTGCGTCTATCTGCAACCACACCGACTAGCGCAGCGCTCGGTCCGATGTTTGGTGCCGTTACGGTGAGCCGAGTTTAGGAATCGCAATGACAGAGCTACTCAATACCGTGAATGCCTTTGGGTCTGAATTACTCGGATCTTTTTGGCCGCTGGTGTGGACATTACTGAAGATCGTCGCGATCGTCTTGCCGATGTTTGCTGCAGTTGCCTACATGACCCTGTGGGAGCGCAAACTGATTGGTTGGATGCACATTCGCCTTGGCCCGAATCGCACTGGCCCATTGGGTTTACTGCAGCCCATCGCTGATGCGATTAAGTTGCTGCTCAAAGAAATCGTTTCACCGACCCGCTCGAACAAAGTGCTGTTTATTGTTGCGCCAGTAATGGTCATCATGCCCGCATTTGCATCCTGGGCAGTGATTCCGTTTCAGGCTGATTTAGTCCTGGCCGACGTCAATGCCGGCCTCTTGTACATCATTGCGATTTCATCGATCGGTGTATATGGCGTGATCTTGGCTGGCTGGGCATCGAACTCCAAGTACCCGTTCTTGGCAGCGATGCGCGCTTCGGCGCAAATGATTTCCTATGAAATCGCCATGGGCTTTGCGTTGGTCACCGTTCTTATTATTTCAGGCTCACTCAATCTGAGCAAAATCGTGCTGCTGCAAGATACCGGCATCTTTGCTGACATGGGACTTAATTTCCTGTCGTGGAACTGGTTGCCTTTGTTGCCCATGTTCTTGATTTACTTTATCTCCGGTGTTGCCGAAACCAATCGCCATCCCTTTGACGTGGTGGAAGGGGAGTCCGAGATTGTGGCTGGTCACATGGTTGAGTATTCGGGTATGGCATACGCCATGTTCTTCTTGGCGGAATACGCCAACATGATCATGATTGCTGCGCTTACCTCGATTCTGTTCTTGGGTGGTTGGTTACCCATTGTTGATTTGCCCATCTTGCGCGATATCCCTGGATTCTTTTGGCTGTTTGCCAAAACCTTCTTTATTTTGTCCTGCTTTATTTGGCTGCGGGCGACCTTACCCCGTTATCGCTATGACCAAATCATGCGCCTAGGCTGGAAGATTTTTATTCCCTTGGCTGTTTTCTGGGTGGTGTTGGTGGGTGCTTGGGTTGTTTCCCCATGGAATATTTGGAACTAGGTCACGATTATGTTTAAACGGATTAATCAGTTCTTAAGTAGCTTAATGTTGAAAGACATTTTGACCGGGATGGCGATCACCGGAAAATACCTTTTCAAGCCGAAATTTACGGTGCAATATCCTGAAGAGAAGACGCCGCAGTCACCTCGTTTTCGTGGTCTGCATGCATTGCGCCGTTATCCGAATGGGGAAGAGCGTTGCATCGCTTGTAAATTATGCGAGGCTGTTTGCCCAGCCATGGCGATCTCGATTGAATCGGATCAGCGCGACGATGGAACGCGCCGGACTACGCGCTATGACATCGATTTAACCAAGTGTATTTTTTGCGGTTTCTGTGAAGAAGCCTGTCCGGTTGATGCGATTGTCGAAACCAATATTTTTGAGTACTTTGGAGATAAGCGGGGCGATTTGTATTTCACGAAAGATATGTTGCTCGCGGTCGGCGACCAGTATGAAAAAGACATTGCTGCTAACCGCGCCGCTGATGCTCCCTATCGCTAAGTAATTCACTATGACATTCGAACCCGCAACCCTCTTTGCTATTTTCTTTTATGCCTTCGCCGGCATTTTGGTGCTTGCTGCCTTACAGGTGATTACGTCGCGCAATCCGGTGAACTCTGCCTTGTTTCTGATGCTGTCCTTCTTTTGCGCATCCGGATTGTGGATGCTCCTGCGTGCAGAATTTTTAAGTCTCGTACTGATTTTGGTTTACGTTGGCGCAGTCATGGTCTTATTCTTGTTTGTGGTGATGATGCTGGATTTGGATTTGGCGCACCTGCGTCGGGATTTTAAGAAATACTTGCCCGTTGCCTTTTTAATCGGCGCCGTCATTGTGATGGAGCTATCGATCGTATTGATTCGGGGCTTTATTGGCACCACAGTACCTTTGCAGCCAATGATGGAAGAGATGGGCGGCGTATCCAATACCCAAGCCCTTGGGCGCCTGGTGTTTGTTGATTATGTTTACGCCTTTGAAATCGCCGGATTGATTCTCTTGGTTGCAATCATTGCAGCGGTTGCGCTGACCCTGCGCCGCCGTAAAGACTCTAAATCCCAAATCATTGCCGATCAGGTTGCGGTGAACCCAGCAGATCGTATGCGCATGGTGAAGATGGATTCAGAAATGGATGCGAAGCAGGATCAGCGTGGCAAAACGGGCGGAGATCAAAAATGACTGTAACGCTTGCCCATTTCTTAGTCTTAAGCGCCATCCTGTTTGCGATTAGCGTCGTTGGCATTTTCCTAAATCGCCGCAACATCATCATTTTGTTGATGGCAATCGAGCTCATGCTCCTGTCCGTCAATATGAACTTCATTGCCTTCTCCTATTACTTAGGTGACATGGCCGGTCAAGTGTTTGTGTTTTTCATTTTGACCGTAGCGGCTGCTGAGGCCGCAATTGGTCTGGCGATTTTGGTTGCCTTGTTCCGTAAATTCGATTCGATCAATGCTGAAGAGCTTGATCACCTCAAAGGCTAGTTTAAAAAGACCCTGCAATGGAACTGACCCTTACTATTCCCGTACTCTGCGCCATACCCCTTGCGCCATTAATCGGCAGCATGTTGGTGGGATTTTTTGGTACTGGCTTCTTAGGTAAGCAGCTTAGCCGCGGCGCCTGCCAAACCATTGCTATTTTGGGTGTGACGATTGCATTCGTTTTGTCTTGCAATGTGTTGATGCAAGTAATGGACGGTTTTTACTTCAATGGCTCGGTATATCGCTGGATGCAATTGGGCGAGTTTAGCTTTGATATTGGCTTCTTGATTGACCCCCTCAGTGCGGTGATGATGGTGGTGGTGACCTTTGTTTCGTTAATGGTGCACATTTACACTATTGGCTATATGGCAGAGGAGGAGGGCTACAACCGCTTCTTCTCCTATATCTCCTTGTTTACGTTTGCCATGCTCATGCTGGTTATGAGTAATAACTTGCTGCAGCTCTTCTTTGGCTGGGAGGCGGTAGGTGTTGTTTCTTATTTGCTGATTGGCTTTTACTACGAGCGCCAAACAGCCGTCTTTGCCAATATGAAGGCTTTCTTGGTCAACCGTGTGGGTGACTTTGGATTCATTTTGGGCATTGGCTTGCTCTTGGCCGGTACTGGCTCCATGAACTACGATGCGATTTTTGCCCAAAATACGGTCCTCGCTGCGCAGACTCTGCCAGGTACCGATTGGAATCTGGTCACGGTTGCTTGCATTTGCCTCTTTATTGGCGCCATGGGTAAATCAGCCCAGTTTCCCTTGCACGTCTGGCTGCCGGATTCGATGGAAGGCCCAACCCCAATCTCTGCTTTGATTCATGCCGCAACCATGGTGACTGCCGGTATTTTTATGGTGAGCCGGATGTCGCCTCTGTTTGAGTTGTCGGATGTGGCGCTCAGCTTTATCTTGGTGATTGGCTCTATTACCGCTTTATTCATGGGCTTTCTGGGCATCGTGCAAACCGACATCAAGCGGGTGGTTGCGTATTCCACCTTGTCGCAGTTGGGTTTCATGACAATCGCTTTGGGTGTTTCTGCTTATCCGATTGCGATCTTCCATTTAATGACCCATGCCTTCTTTAAGGCGCTCTTGTTCTTAGGGGCGGGTAGTGTGATTTTGGGCATGCACCACGAACAAGACATGCGCAAAATGGGTGGGCTATGGAAGTACATGCCGGTAACCTGCTTAATGATGCTCTTGGGTAGCTTGGCCTTGATCGGTACGCCGTTCTTCTCAGGCTTTTATTCCAAAGATTCGATTATTGAAGCGGTTGCTGCGAGCACGATTCCAGGATCCGGTTTTGCTTTGTTTGCGGTGATGGCCAGCGTCTTTGTTACGGCCCTGTATTCCTTCCGTCTATATTTCTATGTCTTCCATGGCAAAGAGCGCTTTGGCCATGACGACCATGGTCACCACGCACATGATGATCACGGCCATGACGATCATGCGCATCACGGTTTGGCACCAGGCCAAAAACCACACGAATCGCCTTTAGTTGTGACGATTCCACTCATCCTCTTGGCAATCCCTTCGGTCATCATTGGTTTTTACACCATTGACCCCTTGCTCTTCGGTAGCTTCTTTGGCGATTCGATCTTTATTGATATTGCCAAGCATCCCGTCATGAAAGACTTGGCGCAGGCATTCCATGGGCCGGTTGCCATGGCGATGCATGCATTCAGTACACCGGTATTGTTGCTCGTGGTCTTGGGCGTGCTCACTGCTGCGATTGGCTATTTGTGGGTGCCTAGCTTGCCCGCTAAGGTATCGGAAGCCTTGGCTCCGATCAAGAAATTGCTTGATCACAAGTATTACCTCGATGAATTGAATCAAACTGTCTTTGCAAAAGGCATGCTGTGGTTTGGCGGAATTTTTTGGCACCGCGGCGACGAAAAGATCATTGATGGCTTCTTTGTTAATGGTAGCGCCCACATGGTCGGCCGTTTTTCAGGGATTGTGCGACGCCTGCAGTCGGGCTATCTCTACCACTATGCATTTGCCATGATCCTTGGCGTCATTGCGTTGTTGACCTGGGTCTTGTACACCTATATTTATATTGCCTATTAAGTTGAAGCTTTCGTCATGATTCTTTCTTACGCCATCTGGATCCCGATCGTTTTTGGTCTGATCATCTTGATCTACGGATCGGAGCGCCCATCATCTGGAGTGCGCTACTTGGCTCTGTTTGGAGCAGTGCTGGGTTTCATTGCAACCCTGCCTTTGGTCTTGCGGTTTGATGAAACAACAGCAGGGATGCAGTTTGTCGAGAAGTTCAGCTGGATTGAGCGCTATGACATTAACTACCATCTGGGCGTCGACGGAATTTCAGTTTGGTTTGTTGTTTTGACGGCGTTTATTAATATCTTTGTGGTTGTTGCTGCATGGGAAGTCATCACTGAAAAAGTTTCGCAGTACTTAGCATCCTTCATGATTTTGTCGGGCTTGATGATTGGCGTGTTCTCTGCTCTGGATGGCATGCTGTTCTATGTATTCTTTGAGGCGACCTTAATACCGATGTACATCATCATCGGCGTATGGGGTGGTAAGAACCGCATTTATGCCGCGTTTAAGTTCTTCCTCTATACCTTGCTGGGCTCGCTGCTAACCTTGATCGCGATGCTCTACCTGTATAACGCAACCAATACCTTTGATATCCAGACCTGGCATCACGCGCCTCTGGATATTGTTGAGCAAATTCTCATTTTCTTTGCATTCTTTATGGCTTTTGCAGTCAAAGTGCCAATGTGGCCTTTGCATACCTGGTTGCCCGATGTGCACGTTGAAGCGCCGACCGGCGGATCAGTTGTGTTGGCGGCCATTATGCTCAAGCTCGGCGCGTACGGTTTCTTGCGTTTCTCCTTGCCGATTGCGCCGGACGCCAGCATGTACCTCGGCCCCTTTGTGATTTTCCTGTCACTGGTTGCCGTGATCTATGTTGGTCTGGTTGCCCTGGTTCAAAAGGACATGAAAAAACTGGTGGCGTATTCATCTGTGGCGCACATGGGCTTTGTGACCTTAGGCTTTTTCCTCTTTAGTCCGCTTGGCATTGAGGGCGGGATTATTCAGATGATTTCCCACGGCTTTATTTCGGGCGCGATGTTTTTGGCGATTGGGGTTCTCTACGATCGCATGCATACCCGCCAAATTGCGGATTTCGGTGGGGTGATCCACCGCATGCCGAAATTCTCTGTTTTCATGGTCTTTATGGCAATGGCCAACTGCGGTTTACCAGCAACCTCCGGCTTCGTTGGGGAGTTCATGGTGATTCTTGCGGCGGTCGATTATGACTTCTGGATTGGTTTGCTGGCAGCTACTGCGCTATTACTTGGCGCGGCCTATTCTTTGTGGATGGTAAAGCGCGTGTTGTTTGGAGCGATTGCTAATAAAGAAGTCGATGCCTTAACCGACATCAATGGCCGTGAGTTTTTGATGATGGCAGTGCTCTCCATTTGTGTGCTGTGGATGGGTATTTATCCAAAACCATTTACCGACATCATTCACCCAGCGGTCATGCATTTGCTGGAACACGTTGCGATTAGCAAACTGTAAAGCCGAGATAAGAATATGGAAATCCTTGACCTCATTGTTCTTTTGCCCGAGTTGGTAATCCTGCTTGCAGCCTGCTCATTGCTTGTCTTGAGTGCATTTGTAAAAGAAACGCCCCTAGCGGCCGATGGTATGGTGCGCGAGGTATTCGATACGCCGCGCGGCGCCAACTTTGTTTACAACGGAGCGCTGCTACTTTTGCTGGTGATCGGAACGGTATTCGCTTTGCGTATTCCGGATTTGCCAACCTATGCCATGACAGGCTTGTTCCAGGCAGATCCCTTAGCAAACCTATTGAAGTCCGCTTCGTGTTTTGCACTACTGATTAGTTTGATCTATTCCCGCCAATACCTAGTCGACCGCGGCATGTTTAGGCCCGACTTCATTGTCTTGGCCTTATTTGCATTGTTAGGGCAGTGCGTCCTTATCTCGGGCGCAAACTTGCTCACCCTTTATCTTGGCTTGGAGCTAATGGCTCTCTCAACCTATGGATTGGTGGCGATGCGGCAGGATCATGCCCAGAGCACAGAAGCCGCCATGAAGTACTTTATTCTGGGCGCCTTGGCATCTGGCTTTTTGCTCTACGGTATGTCGATGCTCTATGGCGTTACGGGATCACTGGATCTGATTGAGATTTTTAAGGCCGTAGCAGACCCTCGGATTAATCATTTGATCATGGCCTTTGGCCTGGTTTTCATTATGGCTGGCCTCGCCTTCAAATTGGGCGTCGTGCCGTTTCATATGTGGGTACCGGATGTCTATCAAGGCGCCCCCACTGCGGTTACCTTATTGATTGCAGCTGCGCCGAAGTTAGCTGCGTTTGCTTTGCTCTTTCGCTTACTGGTGAATACCTTATTGCCGCTATTTAGCGACTGGCAGCCGATGCTGATCATGCTGGCAGTATTGTCAATGGTGATTGGTAACGTGACCGCCATTGCGCAAACCAATATCAAGCGCATGCTGGCGTATTCGGCGATCGCTCAAATGGGATTTGTGTTGCTTGGTATGCTGTCGGTTTTCGATGACCATGCTTATAGTGCAGCACTGTTTTATGCAGTAACGTATACCTTGACTACCTTGGCTAGCTTTGGTTTTTTAATGCTTCTGTCGAAAAAGGGTTACGACTGCGAGACCCTTGATAGCTTAAAGGGCTTAAATAAAAAACACCCGTGGTTTGCATTTATGGGCCTGGTGATGATGTTCTCTTTAGCGGGTATTCCGCCGACGGTTGGCTTTGCCGCTAAATTATCGGTGCTTGAGGCTTTGGTGGATGCAGAGTACACCTTACTAGCCATCATTGCTGTGATGGCATCCTTGGTTGGCGCTTTTTATTACTTGCGGGTGGTGAAGGTGATGTATTTTGATGCGCCACTGCGCGAACATGAGATTACCGGATCTAGTATCTCGCGCGGCATATTGGGCATCAATAGTATTGCCATCTTGGTCTTGGGTATCTTTCCAGGGGCCTTAATGGCCTTGTGTTTGGATGTGATGCGAAACACCTTGCTCGGCGGCTAACACCACTAACCCAGCTCATGAGCTGGGTTTTTTTATGGATATCTTCAATGACTGAAAAATCCCTACATGATTTACCGCAAGGCGATACGCATCTTAAAGAAGAATGCCTTGATAGCTGTGATCTGTACGGCGGTATATTTTTAAATATGAAGCGGGATACCGTCCGAATGCCCGATGGCGGTGAAGCGGTTCGGGAGTACCTGACTCATCCCGGTGCGGTAGCGATCGTTGCGTTACTAGACGATGGACGTATTTTGCTCGAGCGCCAGTACCGCTATCCTGTGGCTCGGGTGTGCATGGAAATTCCGGCGGGCAAGCTGGATTTAGGCGAGGACCCCCTCATTTGCGCGCAGCGTGAACTGCAAGAAGAGACCGGGTATACCGCCGCAAAATGGAGTTACATTCGGCGCATTCATCCAGTGATTTCCTATTCGACCGAATTTATTGATATTTACTTAGCCGAGGGCCTAAGCAAAGGCCAGCGTCAGCTTGACGACGAAGAATTTCTGGATGTATTTGCCGCTTCTTTAGATGAATTGCTGACCTGGGTAGAAGAGGGCGCTATTACCGACGTCAAGACCACGATTTCAGCCTATTGGTTAGATCGCTACCGCCAGGGCTTAGTACAGCCACAAGCGATCGTCATCGATTAAAAAACACCATTAAAATAGGTTGTATTGAATTTAGCAGTTTTGCCCCCATCTATTGACCATGAAAGTCTATAACCTATCCTGTTCCTTTGATCACCGCTTTGAGGGGTGGTTTGCTTCGGAAGAAGATTGCCTTACCCAGCAGGCTAGCGGCATGCTTGCGTGCCCCTTATGCAATAGCACCGAGATTACGCGGATGCCATCGGCACCCCACATTGCCAAGTCGCACGCCAAAGAGAATCAAGTGCAAGGTAGTGAGGCTTCCAGCGCACTTGCCAAGGTAAGCCCTGCAGAAAATCAGCCAAACCAGAATGAGGTTGCCGCAGTGACGCGCGCCGACCATAGCCAGTTAGAGGCGCAGGTACAGGCTGCTTTTTTAAAGGGAATGCATGAGCTAATGAGTCGTTCTGAGGACGTGGGCTCTGAATTTGCAGAGGAGGCTCGCAAGATTCATTACAAAGAGTCGCCCGAGCGCAGTATTCGGGGGCACACTACTGCAGATGAGGCAGAGTCACTTCGTGAGGAAGGAATTGAAATCCTGGCTTTACCCGCGCTGCCGCTTCTAAAAAACACCCTGCAGTAAATACTGCACCCTGAGTGCCTCACCAAGTTCCTTACTAAGGCACTCACTAGAGCGTACTAAAGAAAATAGCAACCCGAAGGTTGCTATTTTTATTTCAAGGCTGCCTAAACTTTGGCAGTACTTTGCTTTGGATTACTTGGACGTGGGCATCACAAACTCTGCACCCTTGGCAATGCTTTCGGGCCAGCGCTGCATCACGCTCTTTTGCTTGGTATAGAAACGCACACCTTCTTTGCCATAGGCATTCATGTCGCCGAAGAGCGAGCGCTTCCAGCCGCCAAAGCCATGCCAAGCCATCGGCACCGGAATTGGTACGTTAATGCCCACCATGCCGACTTGAACGCGGCGCGCAAACTCACGGGCAATATTGCCATCGCTGGTAAAGCAGGCAACACCGTTACCAAACTCATGAGCATTGACTAAGTCCAGCGCCTCGGCAAAGTTGGCAACACGCACGCAGGAGAGTACGGGCCCAAAAATCTCTTCCAGGTAAATTTGCATGTCAGGGGTAACACCATCAAACAGCGTGCCACCCAGCCAAAATCCCTTCTCTGATCCGGGAACGGAAAAATTGCGTCCGTCGACTAAGAGCTTGGCGCCGGCTGCTACGCCTTTATCAATGTAGCCAGTAATGCGATCGAGCGCAGCACGGGTCACAATCGGACCCATTTCTGCATCGAGCTGCATACCATTTTTAATCTTCAAGGTACGGGCACGCTCAATCAGTTTAGGCATGATCTTTTCGGCAGCATCGCCTACTAAAACAGCCACTGAGATTGCCATGCAGCGCTCACCCGCAGAGCCATAGGCTGCGCCAACGAGGGCATCAACCGCTTTATCAATGTCGGCATCGGGCATGACTACCATGTGATTCTTAGCGCCGCCGAGGGCTTGAACGCGCTTACCAAAGTGGGCGCCGCGCTCGTAGATGTAGTTAGCAATCGGGGTTGACCCAACAAAACTAATCGCTTTGACGTCTGGATTTTCAATTAAGGCATCTACCGCTTCTTTATCACCCTGAACGACGTTAAAAACGCCTTTGGGTAAGCCTGCCTCAGTCAGTAATTTAGCCATCAAGAGCGAGGCCGATGGATCAGTTGGGCTGGGTTTCAAAATGAAGGTATTGCCGCACGCAATGGCGACTGGGAACATCCACATCGGCACCATCACTGGGAAGTTAAACGGCGTAATGCCAGCAACCACACCCAAGGGCTGTCGCATGATCCAGTTATCAATGTCGGTCGAGACCTGCTCGCTGTAGTCGCCCTTGAGTAGTTCCGGAATGCCAGTCGCAAATTCGACAATCTCAATGCCGCGGGTCACTTCACCTTGGGCGTCCGTAAATACTTTGCCGTGTTCAGCGGTAATGATGGCAGCCAATTCATCGCGGTGGCGGTTCAGCAGCTCTAAATACTTAAAGAGGATGCGCGCACGGCGTAGAGGCGGGGTGTCAGCCCAGGCCGGAAAGGCAGCTTTGGCAGAGGCAACCGCCTCATTGACATCGCTCGTGCTAGCGAGCGCAACACGACGAGCAACTTGGCCGCTGGCGGGGTTGTAAACGTCGCCAAAGCGCGTATTGCCGGGAAGGTGCAGGGCGCCGCCGATAAAGTGGGCAATATCGTCTTTGGAATCAAATGGAGGGGTTTTATTGCTGGTCATAGGGCTTTCTGCTGTTGGACTGGAATAAATGGGGTTGGGTGCTTTATTTCGGGGAAATGCCTTGGTTTACGCGGTAAATCGGGTGTTTAGTCCCGCGCTGCACTGAATTCATCCTGAATCCCATTATTCTATCGCTATAGTCCGTTTTTGGCTGTATTCCTCACTATTTGCTACTTAAAGGTTTTTCCATGAGTCTGCTCTTTTCCCCCTATACCATGCCATCCCCAAAGGGTGATTTGACCCTAGCAAACCGCATTGTGGTCGCGCCAATGTGCCAGTACTCTGCGGTGGACGGCTTGGCCATGGATTGGCACCTGATGCATTGGGGCAATCTATTCAATAGCGGTGCGGGATTATTCATCATTGAGGCGACTGCCGTAACCGCCCAAGGACGAATTACCCCAGCTTGCTTGGGTTTATGGGATGACGCGACGGAGGCGGCCTTAAAAGACAAGTTAAACCGAGCACGTGCTTTGGCGCCAGCCTTGCCCGTTTTTATTCAGCTCTCGCACGCCGGCCGCAAGGCATCGAGCTCAACCCCATGGCAGGGTGGCCAGTTGCTGGCAGAAGATCAGGGTGGCTGGGTCATCTGCGGCCCATCGGAGATTCCACAGTTACCGAATGAGCGGACCCCTCATTCCATGAATGCCGCTGAGCTCCAAGAGATGATCGATGCATTTGTGACCGCAGCCAAACGCGCTGATCGCATTGGGATCGATGGGGTGGAGTTGCACTGTGCACACGGGTATTTGCTGCACCAATTTTTATCGCCAATTGCAAACCAACGTAGCGATGCTTATGGCGGATCTTTTGAGAATCGCATTCGTTTTCCGTTGCAATTATTTGCGGCCGTCCGTAAGGCGTATTCGGGAGTGTTGGGACTGCGTCTTTCGGCTTCAGATTGGATTGATGGCGGCTGGACTATCGAAGAGTCAACGGAATTTACTGCTCGTTTAAAGGCGGCTGGCGCCAACTTTATTCATGTCTCATCGGGCGGGATTTCGCGGCAGCAACAAATTGCCATTGGACCGGACTACCAAGTGCCTTTTGCGAGAGCAATCAAAGCGCATGCAGGTTTGCCAACGATCGCTGTGGGACTCATTACCAGCCCACAGCAAGCAGAAGCCATTTTGGAGCGGGGCGATGCGGATCTGATTGCTTTAGCTAGGGCTTTTTTATATAAACCCCGCTGGGCCTGGGAAGCAGCAGCAGTCCTTAAAGGCGAAGTGCATGCCAGCGAGCAGTATTGGCGGTGTTTACCTGCTGAAGCGCAGGCCGTCTTTGGTGCCGTGCGGATTGGCCAGCGTTAGGCTTGGGCGCGCGAAGCAGGATCAGCCAGCGCTTGCACAAATGCTTTTGCCGTACTGAGTAACAAGCGGTCGCGACCGAGTCCAGCAACCAGTTGCACGCCCACTGGCATGTGATTGGGTCCCGTGCTGACATTGATGTTGATGCAGGGATATCCGAGCACCGACCATGAGCGGCAAAAGATCGGATCGCCGGTGTGGGACTTGGTAGCAGGAGCTTCGCCGATCGCGCTGGGGGTAATGATGACATCTGCGCTATCCGTAAAAAACTGATCCATCGCTTGCCGCGCTTGCGCAACGTAAATTAAATCAGCAGTGTAGGTTTCATACGGTATCGCAGCACCGTCTTTGAGTTGGGCCGCTATCTTGCTGCCGAGTAGCTTGGGGTAATGCACCCGCTCAAACAGCAAACTGCGGGACATCTCGGAAGTCATGATGCGGCTTTGTGCATCTGCTAAGCCATCAAAGAGAGCGGGCAAGTTTGCTTCGGCAATCCCATGGTGGCTGATGGTATTGGCTGCAAAGCGAGCCAAGGCAATTGCGGTCATGGTTTCTTTTTGTGCCAAAGGCCAGTGCACCGTATTCGCAATTGCAATGCGTGGTTTGTGGTGTAGCGCATCGATTGTGGCCAGGCCGCGATCGCCACTCATCGCTGCAACGCCTAAGGCAACATCGCTGACGGTTCTACCAAAACAGCCCAGGGTGTCCATCGAAATCGAGAGGCTTTTAACACCCGCAATGCTGACCTTGCCATAGCTAGGCTTATAGCCAACCACACCACAAAAGCTAGCAGGGCGAATGATCGATGCGGCGGTTTGGGTGCCCGTAGCCAAGGGAACCATAAAGTCAGCCACCGCAGCAGCAGAGCCGCTAGAGGATCCGCCGGGCGTATGTGCTGTGTTGTGGGGATTGGCAGTGGGGCCACTCTTAAAGGTCGCAAATTCCGTTGTCACGGTTTTGCCCAAAATAATGCCACCCGCTTTGCGCATCAGGGCAATCGAAACGGCGTCTGTCACCGGTTGGTGCTTGCGGTAGATGGGCGAGCCATACGCTGTGGGTAGGTCGTAGGTGTCAAACAGGTCTTTGACGCCAATGGGTAATCCATGCAACAGGCCGGTCGATGCACCGCGATCGAGTTGCCGTGCACGCACGATGGCGTTTTCTTTACCAAGACTTACCCACGCTTTAATGGTGCGTTCGCGCTGCCCAATGCGGTCCAAGCACGCCAAGACTAAATGCTCTGCCTTGATCTTTCCTTGGGCAAGGGCGAGGGCGGCATCGGATGCGCTGAGGCTTTCAAGATCATTCATAGGCCTATTCTAGTGGCGCTGGCGTATGATCGCAATTCAGCTCCGTTTACCCCAGTTTTTTTCACCCCCTTTTACTTTTATGGCCATTCCCCACACCATCAACCGCGAAGCGTGGTTACAAGAAGCGGTTCGACGCCTTGAGCCGATTTTTTCAAAGGCAGGCTATGCCATTCCGCCGGTACGCGTGTCCTGCGGCTTTCCGGCCTCGAGCAGTCCGCGCACGACCCTGGGTCAGTGTTGGCCACGCGAGCGCTCGGGCGATGGCGTGAATGAGATTTTTATTTCCCCCAAGTTGGACGAGCCGGTTCAGTTACTCGATACCTTAGTGCATGAGCTCTGCCATGCGGTAGATGACTGTTTCAGTGGTCATGGCGAGGATTTCAAGGGGATAGCGCAGGCATTGGGATTGGAGGGCCCTGCACGGATGGCCCACGCCAGTGAAGCGTTGGTTGTGCGTTTGATGATGATTGGTCAGGAGCTGGGCCCATACCCCCATCAGGCGATTGCCTTTCCACCTCCAAGGCCAAGCAATGCCAGTCGCAGCAAAGCCAAGTGCGGGCAGTGCGGTTACGAAGTGACCCTACTGAAGCGCTGGGCCAGCTATGGTGCGCCAATCTGCCCTAAGGACAATATCCGCATGCAGGAGGCTGTACCCGAAACGATTGAAAACACCCCCAATGCGGACTCAGACTCGATTGCTGGGGACAAGCCAGGCCGGGATACCATTCGGCGCGCCATTAGTTAGTGGTGCGAGTCAATCCTAGAGCAAGGCTTGTAAAATATCGCCATTGATTGTGCTCTTTAGCACGCCATTTAATTTACCCTCACGAAGCCCATCATGAATGCACAAAAAATAGTAAAAAATCCCAAAATTGCCGTTATCCCAGGAGACGGTATCGGCAAAGAAGTGATGCCCGAAGGCGTGCGCGCCTTAGAGGCAGTCAGCAGAAAACTTGGCATTCCGATGCAGTTTGATCACTTTGATTTTGCAAGCTGTGATTACTACCTCAAGCACGGCAAGATGATGCCGGATGATTGGTTCGATACCTTAATGCAATACGATGCCATTTTCTTTGGCGCCGTTGGTATGCCCGATATTCTTCCGGACCATGTGTCGCTGTGGGGAAGTTTGATTCAGTTCCGCCGCGGTTTTGATCAGTACGTTAATTTACGGCCCGTGCGCTTACTGCCGGGCGTGCCTTGCCCACTCGCCAATCGCAAACCTGGCGACATTGATTTCTTCGTAGTTCGCGAAAATACCGAAGGCGAATACTCCAGCGTGGGCGGCAAAATGTTCCCCGATACCGATCGGGAGTTTGTGATGCAAGAATCCGTTTTCACGCGCCACGGCGTCGATCGCATTCTGAAGTTTGCGTACGACTTAGCCCAGAGCCGCGATAAAAAACACCTGACGTCTGCAACCAAGTCCAACGGCATTGCAATCACCATGCCGTATTGGGATGAGCGGGTTGAGGTAATGGCCAAGAAGTATCCAGACATCAAAAGCGACAAGTACCACATTGATATTTTGACAGCGCAGTTTGTGATGAACCCGGACCGTTTCGATGTGGTGGTGGCTAGCAATTTATTTGGCGATATTCTGTCGGATTTGGGTCCTGCATGTACTGGCACCATTGCAGTAGCACCATCGGGCAGCATTAATCCCGAAGGATTATTTCCGTCGCTGTTTGAACCTGTGCATGGGTCTGCGCCCGATATTTTTGGCAAGATGATTGCCAACCCCATCGGCCAAATTTGGAGTGCCTCCATGATGATGGATCACTTGGGCTATCCTGAGGCCGGTAAGCGCATCTTTGCTGCGATTGAGGACGTGCTCTCCGCAGGTCCTGGTCATGCACCACTCACACCGGATGTTGGCGGCACTGCGAAGACGGATGACCTAGGTAAAGCGATTGCGGCGGCAATTGAGCGCTAGACGCATACAACAATAGAAGTAATTCGAATGTAATAAGGGGGGATTAATCCCCCCTTATTCATTTAGGTATTCATAAATGCAGGCACTTTTTGCTCTGCTGTATTTAATACACCATGTTTAGTGCGCTGTGATTATTGCGCTGTATTGAGGGTGCGCTCCCACACCGGATCTTTTTTACTCGCTTTTGCAATCTCGGCCAGGATTTGTTCATGCAGTTTGCAATCATCTTCGCTGGCAGCCATAACCATCAGATTGCTAGGCAGTGGCTTGGTTTGCCCTGATGCATCGAGGTTGGCTGAATAGTCAATTAAATCAATGGTGAGGTCTTCCTGACCTCGCGTCATTGCAACATAGACCTCTGCTAAGAGCTGCGCATCCAATAAAGCGCCGTGCAAAGTGCGGTGAGTATTGCTAATGGAAAATCGCTCACATAGAGCATCCAATGAATTGCGTTTTCCGGGGAACATCTGGCGTGCATTGACGAGTGTATCGATCACATTGCTGGCATGGGCGCGAAACGGGGTTCGTTTTAGAAGGGCAAATTCATTATCTAAAAATCCCAAATCAAACGGTGCGTTGTGAATAATTAATTCCGCATCGGCAACAAACTCAATCAAATCCTCTGCGATCTGCGCAAAGACCGGCTTATCCGACAAAAAGGCGCGCGAGAGGCCGTGAACCGCATAGGCGCCGGCATCGATGTCGCGCTCTGGATTAATGTAATGGTGAAACGTCCGCTCAGTCAGCCTGCGATTAACCAGCTCAACGCAGCCAATCTCAATTACGCGATCACCCGTCGCTGGATTCAGACCAGTTGTTTCGGTATCGAGTATGACTTGGCGCATTAGGCTGTTCCTTCTAGATCGGCGGGGCTAATCTTCAGTGGACCACTACCGGCATATTTATCGAGGTAGAGGTAGATAACTGGGGTAATAAAGAGCGTCACAAATTGCGACACAATCAAGCCGCCCGCAACGGAGATGCCGAGGGGTTGGCGAAGTTCAGCGCCCGCACCTAAACCCAAAGCGATAGGCAGGGCACCCATGAGTGCCGCAAAGGTGGTCATCATGATTGGCCTAAACCGCAAAATACAAGCGGTCCGAATGGCTTCTTCTGGGCTCATGCCTTGATTACGCTGCGCATCGAGGGCAAAGTCAATCATCAAGATGGCATTCTTCTTCACAATACCAATCAGCAGCAAAATGCCGATGATGGCGATGATGGAAAGCTCTAAGTTAAACATCCATAAGAAGAGGAGTGCGCCAATGGCTGCAGACGGCAGTCCAGCCAAAATGGTCAGCGGGTGGATATAGCTCTCATACAAAACGCCGAGCAAGACGTAGATCACGCCCAGCGCCGCCAAAATCAAGATAATCTGCCCCGATTGGTTTTCTTTAAATACCTTCGCGTCACCGCCATAACTCGTAATGATGGAACTTGGCAGCTGCAGCTCTTTCACAAAGCCATCGATTGCTTTGGTTGCATCGCCCAAAGGAACATCGGGCGCTAAGTTAAAGGAGATGGTGACTGCCGGAATCTGGCCTTGGTGATTAACTGAGGTCGGGCCGACCTCGCGTTTAAAGGTCGCCAATCCCGAGAGTGGGATAAGGCGATCGGTAGCGCGACCTCGAACAAAGACCTTGCTTAAATCGGTTTCAAATTGGCGCTGATCATCCGCCGCTTGCAAAATAACCGAGTAAGTATTGACGTTGGTGTAGATCGATGACACTTGGCGTTCGCCAAAGGAGTTGTACAGTGCTTGGCGAATATCCGCTACCGTAACACCCGCAGTGGCTGCTTTTTCTCGATCAATATCAATCTTGACATTGAGGCCACGTAATTGCGAATCGGTATTAACGTCCCGAAAGATCGGATCAGCACGCATCTTCTCTAAGATCTTAGTGGACCATTCATTAATGCCATCAAAGCCAACACTCTGCAGGGTAAATTGATAGCGGCTTTTGCTCGAGCGCCCACCCAGCTGCAGGTTTTGAATCGGGCGCATAAAAACAGAGATACCAGGCAGATCTCTAAAGTCTTTGCGCAGGGACTCTAGGACCATTTTCATATTTTCGCGCTCACTTTTGGGTTTGAGCACAATAAAAATCCGGCCAGTATTCGAACCTGCGCTAAGTCCGCCGCCCAGGATGGAAACCGAATTGGCCACATTGGGATTATTCATGACGATTTGCGCAGCCTTGTCTTGCATTTCCAGCATCGATGGAAAAGCCATATCTTCGGAAGCTTCCAACGTTGCAATGATCTGCCCGATATCTTCCTCTGGAAAAAATCCTTTTGGACTGTAAATAAACATCACGATCGTCAGAATGATCGTAGCAATCGAGCCTACTAAGACGGGCTTGCGGTAAATCAAAGCCTTGTCAAGGTAGTGAACATAGCGCTCGGTAGTCCAAGAAAAGAGCTGATCAAAGCGGCGATTGATCGCAAATTCTTTAGCGACATGGGCAGGCTTTGGCAAAAAACGGCTACACAGCATGGGAACCAGCGTAAGGGAGACTACTGCCGATACCAAGACCGCCAAGGACACTACCACTGCAAACTCTCTAAACAGCAATCCGGTCGGGCCTTGCATAAAAAAGAGGGGTATAAAAACCGCTACCAAGGACAATGAGATCGACACAATCGTAAAACCCACTTCCTTACTGCCTTTCAAGGCCGCTTTTAATGGCGACATTCCTTGTTCGGTATAGCGCACAATATTTTCAAGCACCACAATCGAATCATCGACCACGAGACCAACTGCCAGCGTGATACCTAGCAAGGAGATGTTATCCAGGCTGTAGCCCATGAAATAGAGCAGCGAGAAGGCGCCAATCAGGGATATCGGCAAACTCAGCGAAGGAATGATCGTGGCTGAGGCATGCTTTAAAAACAGGAAGATAACCAGCACCACCAAGGCAATGGTAAGCAGCAGAGTGATATTGACATCGTGAATCGCTTCACGAATGGAGATGGAGCGATCGTTGACCGGAATTAACTTGATGGAGGCGGGTAACTGTTTTTCAAACTCGGGCAGCAAGGCCCGAATGGAATCGACTACCTTCACCGTATTGGCATTAGGTTGCCGTAATACGGCAATCGCAATGGAGCGCTCACCATTGGTGGTGGAGAGCCAGCGGACGTTTTCATAGCTCTCGACCACATCAGCCACGTTGCCGAGGTAAATGGGTAGACCATTGCGCTGCGCAATGATTAAGTCGCTAAAGTCCTTGGCGGTGACCAGTTGCTCATTGGCATAAATTGTCATGGCTTGACGGGGGCCATCCAAAATCCCAACGGGGGTATTGCTGTTTGCCTTGTTTAGGGCTAGTGCAATGTCTTCCATTGTCAAGTTGTTAATGGCGAGGGCGTCTGGTCTTGCTTTAACGCGAATCGCATAGCGCTTTGCGCCATAAATCTGAATCTGTGCCACGCCATCAATCGTCGATAGAGTGGGTGAAATTAAATTCTCCGCGTAATTATTTAAATCGGAAAGATCGAGCGAGGGTGAGGTCATGCCGATAATCAAGACCGGCGCGTCGGCGGGATTGACCTTCCGATACGATGGCTGAATGGTCATCTCAATCGGCAGACGTCGCTGCGCTCGCAGCAATGCGGCCTGCACATCGACTGCAGCCTTATCAATATCCCGATCGTTATTAAATTCCAGAGATATGCTGGTGCTGCCGAGGGAATTTACCGAGCTAATGAGCTTGATGCCATCGATGGTAGAAAATTCTTTTTCAAGTGGTAGTGCAACCGCTGATGCCATGGTTTCTGGCGAAGCACCAGGCAAACTCGCGCTGACTGAAATGACCGGCGTATTAAAACTGGGTAGGGCAGCAACCGGAATTTTGGTGTAGGCGACGATCCCAGCAATTACTGTCGCCAGCGACAGTAAGGTGGTCATAATGGGCCGCCGAATACACAGCTCAGACAGTGTCATTTTTTCTCGGGAGCCGCTGGGGCGGTGGGCGCTGGCTTAGCCAGTGCTTTTGGTGTGTTCGCCGGCTTTGCTTCGCGTACTTTACTGCCAGGTCGGAGATTTTGTTTGCCTTCAACCACCACGCGCGAGCCGGCATCAATGCCATCAATCACCGCATTGCCTTGGTACTCGTACAGCACTTTGACAGGCTTCATTACCACCTTATCGTCATCCTTTTCAACCAGGTAGACGAAGCGACCCTTGGGATTGATGACGACTGCCTGCGAAGGAATGAGCATGACATTGCTTAAGGTGCTGGCTTCTAATTTAATCCGGGCAAATTGCCCAGGAATCAATGCACCATTTTTATTCTCTAAGCGGGCTTTCAGCCGTACCGCGCCAATCACGGGATCAACTTGATTATCAATCACATAGACCAAGCCAGGATACTGTGCGGTCTCGATATTGCCGATGCTCACGCTGACTGGAAGGGGCGCGTCGTTCTTGCGTGACTTTAGCAACAATGGAATATCGCGCTCAGGAACGGTGAACTGGACATTAATGGGATCGAGCTGGGTAATGGTGACCATCGCGCCACTAGTTGAGGTCGCAGTCGAGCTGGTTGAGGACACGACGATGTTACTGGCCTGCACTAAAGAGCCGGGAAAGACATTAATGATGCCGGCGCGTCCGTCAATCGGGGAGCGTAGGTAGTTATACGACAGCTGTACTTCGGCAGCGCGAGCTGCAGCTCGGGTTGATGCGGCATTAGCCTCTGCCGTATCCAGCCCCGCCTTGGATATGAAATTTTTAGCTACCAATTCTTTAGCGCGCGCCAGTTGACGCTGCGCATCATTGGCAAGTGCCTGGGCACGATCAAAATTGGCTTTGTCGGTTCGGTCGTCAAGGGTGAAAAGCAAATCCCCCTTTTTTACGATTTGACCTTCGGTGATGTTGACCTTGGTAACGATGCTGGTAATTTGGGGGCGCACGTCAACAATACTGGCAGCGACAATCGTACCCGTTGCCTCGATTACGAATGGAACATCTTTGCGTTCCACGATCACGCTACTGACGGTTTGTGGACCCCCTTTTTTACTGGCAGGAGGGTTAAAGTGATCATAGGCTTTATCGGCCGCAAATAGGATAACCGCAAGCGCAAGGAGCCACCATTTGCGGCGCAAGATGAAGGCCCAGATGCTGGCAAAGTCGATTTTTGACCACAGCTGCGCGATTTTCGAGAGTAGGCCGGCGCTGACCTTTTGAATAGCCTGCACTAGCGACGTAGCAACTTTGCTTAACCAGGGTGTTTTTGGAGCGTTTTCAGCCAATTGATCTCAGTTTTTCGTAGGTATCTAGTAATAAGGCTATAGGTGCTTTTGGATGCCCCATTCTCTCATAAGCTTTTAGGCTTGGTGCAAAGCAGGCGAGCCTAAAAAACAGGTTACAACTACCGACTAAAGCGCTCTAAGCACTTCGCTTTGCGAGCAATTCTTCTACCCCGCGGTTGGCTAAGGCATCGGCTAGCTCATTACCAGGGTGGCCATTGTGGCCACGCACCCAATGCCAGGATATTTGATGGCTTGGGAGGAGTGCATCGAGCTCTTGCCAGAGGTCGGCGTTTTTAACGGGTTCCCGGCTGGAGGTGCGCCATTGGCGCTTTTTCCAGCCTTCCAGCCATTCCGTAACCCCTTTTTGAACGTATTGGGAGTCGGTGTACAGCGCAACCGTGGAGGGTTGCTTCAAGGCGCGTAGCGCATGAATCACCGCGCTCATCTCCATGCGGTTGTTGGTGGTTAAATCAGCGCCCCCATGCATATGCCGTTCATGCTCACCCGAGCGCAACACGGCACCCCAGCCTCCGGGGCCCGGGTTGCCTTTGCAGGCGCCATCGGTGTAAATCGTGATGTGGGGCAGGGTAGGGTCAGGCTGGCTCATGGCGGTCATGTTGGTTATGGGGAGCGATGGGCTGTATTTTGCTCTCCACTGCGGGGTTGAGTTGGCGTAGTGATTGGGGTCGCTTCTGAGCTACGCGACCCACGAGGCGCATGCCGGGGTGACGCTTAACTGCAGAGACCATAAACACGGCGCCAAAAATAGGCCACCACCGATTGCCCATGGGCTCAAGGTAGTTCATGCGCGCAATGGCTGATTCGCCCTGCAGGGGGAGTTTGTAGCAAGCAAAGTGACCTCGATCCAAGGAGAAATTGAGTAACTTTAACCAGTCACGGATGCGCATTAGATTAATGAACTGACCTTCTCTGGGCAAAAAGGGCCTGCCAATTAAGCGGCCAAAGTATTGGCGTGCACCCCAGAGGCTGGCAGGATTAAATCCAGACAAAATGAGCCGGCCCTCGGGCACCAGAACCCGGTCCGCCTCGCGCAGAATGTGATGGGGGTCATTTGCAAATTCCAATACATGCGGCAATACCAATAGATCGACGCTCTCTGCCGCAAAGGGCAGTTCATCGGGCAAGCCTTCGATGACGTGCCAAGTCGGTGTAACTGGTTCAGTTGACTGCGCGCCTAAGGATTGATCGGCATGCGTTAACAAGGCACGCATCGGCATCCGGTTTTCGCGTAAAGCATGGAGCTGCGGCAGACCAACCTGAACTGCATTAAAGCCAAAGACGTCCACGACTGTTTTATCAAACCACAACTGCTCTGCATGCAAAACATATTGACCTGGGGGGGAAGCAAGCCACGCATCCCAGGAGCCATCCGCTGACAAAATAGGGCTTTCGGGTGAGGCTTGGGTTGGTATCATGTGCCTATGGTAACGAAAACTGCATTACAGGTCTGGCCCATTCCGGCTTTTGACGACAACTACATCTGGTGTATTCACGATGGTGAATCTGCCTTGGTAGTCGATCCGGGCGATGCTGGCCCGGTATTGGATTACTTAGAGAGCCAAGCACTAACCCTCACCGGCATTCTGATTACCCACCACCACGCCGATCACACGGGCGGCATCATGGACTTATTGGCTTATGTTGCCAATGAATCGCTTCCAGTGTATGGTCCGGCTGCAGAGTCAATTCCGGGGCGAACCCAAGCCTTAATGGAGGGCGACCGGGTGGAGTGCGCTGCACCAGCGATTGCATTTACTGTCTTGGAGGTGCCCGGCCATACCTTGGGCCACATTGCCTACTTTGCTGCTGGTAATGCACCCAAACTATTTTGCGGCGATACCTTGTTTGCATCGGGCTGCGGCCGATTGTTTGAGGGAACGCCCACCCAGATGTCCCAGTCTTTGGCTAAATTTGCAGCCTTGCCGCCCGAAACAGCCGTGTATTGCACCCATGAATACACACTGTCGAACATCCGCTTTGCTTTGGCCGTAGAGCCAAATAATTCTGATCTCATCGCTTGGGCGAATACCGCACAGGGCTTGCGCCATGGGAATCAGCCAACCGTGCCAACTTCCATTGGTCATGAGTTGCGGGTAAATCCCTTTATGCGCTCCAATCAACCCGACGTGATTGCTGCCGCATTGCAGGCATCCGGCGCCGCTGCATTACCGAGTCCAGCCCATGTGTTGGCGGCGATTCGAGCCTGGAAGGATCACTTCTGATGCTGCTGCGCCAATCCAATGGTGGGCGCTGGTATTTTCATTGGCGATCCCTTCTGATCATCGCCCTGGTTGCGACCTTATCGGGTTGCGCTGGCATGGTCAACGATTGGTCCTCTGATGCAAATGGTAGCGCTAGTAATCCACGCGCAGCGAAAGCACCTCGAGTTGACCTGGGTAAGCAATCTCTAAGTAGCCTCACTGCCCCATCTAGCAATTTATGGCTGCGTATTCAAGATGGTTTTGCGATGCCTGAACTCAACAGTCCTCTGGTGATTACGCAGACACGCTGGTTGGCTGCGAGACCTGATTACGTGGAGCGTTCGATGGCGCGGTCATCGCGTTATTTGTTCTACATAGTTGAGGAAGTGAACTTACGTGGCATGCCTACTGAAATTGCGCTGTTGCCGTTTGTGGAGAGCGCCTTTAATCCGGTTGCTAAATCCACTGCAAAAGCGATGGGCATATGGCAGTTTATGCCGGCAACTGGAAAAGATTTCAAGTTAACGCAGAATGTATTTCGCGATGAGCGTCGCGATGTATTGCAGTCAACCAATGCCGCGCTGGATTACTTGCAGCGCTTGCATCGGCAGTTCGGCGATTGGCAATTGGCTTTGGCAGCATACAACTGGGGTGAGGGCAATGTGGCCAAAGCAATCAAGCGCAATCAAGCCGCTAGACTGCCAACCGATTACCTTAGCTTGAAAATGCCCAAAGAGACCCGTGATTACGTTCCTAAACTGATGGCGTACAAAGCCATCGTTTTGGATCCGAAGGCTTACGGCATCGTGCTGCCGGAACTGGAAAATCACCCGTATTTTGTGGCAATCGATGTGACTCGTGACATCGATGTGGAGGTGGTAACCAAATTGTCTGACCTTACCCCTGAAGAATTTCGTAATCTCAATCCGTCGTTTAATAAGCCCGTTATCTTAAGCGCAGCTAATCAGCAAATATTGTTGCCATTTGGTCATGCAGAGTTGTTTCAAGAGAATCTCAAAAACTATACGGGGCCACTGTCTTCTTGGACTGCAGTGAGCGTACCGGTGACCGAGTCGGCAGATCAGTTAGCAAAACGACTGGGGGTGACTGTAGCTGTCCTGCGGGAAGTCAATGCCATTCCAGCCGGCATGCGGGTCAAAGCTGGATCAACGGTCTTAATTCCCAAGCCAAGTACGAAGCTGACTGATGTATCCGAGCACTTGGCTGAAAATGCCAGCCTCAATTTAGTCAGGTCGGCACCAGCTAAAAAGGCGGCGGCACCCAATGCCGCGAGCAAGAAAACCAATTCCGCAGCCCCAAAAAACGCACAAGGCGCGCCAAAATCCACCGTTAAAACAGCCTCTAAGCCGGCTACTCAGCAAAAATCCGCATCGACAGACCGCGCTAAATCTGCGAAAACAACTACTGCAAAAGCCGGAGCTGCCCCGCAATAGGGTAAATTCAGTTTTACCGCACCAGTAGCGAACCCATTTAGCACTCTTTTTAGGTAAATCATGTCCTACAAAACCGTTCACGCCCAATCCATTCAAGACCCCCATGCCTTTTGGGGAGAGGAAGCAAAACACATTCACTGGGAGAAACCGTTTGATACGGTACTGGACTATTCCAAGCCACCGTTTGCGCACTGGTTCAAGGGCGGCTTAACCAATCTTTGCTACAACGCAGTCGATCGGCATTTAGCGGAGCGCGGCGATCAAATTGCCTTAGTGGCGGTGTCCACCGAGACTGATATTGAAAAGGCTTACACCTTTAAAGAGCTGCATGCGGAAGTCAATCGCATGGCCGCCATTTTGAAAGCCAATGGCGTTGGTAAAGGGGATCGTGTATTGATTTACATGCCAATGATTGCGGAAGCCAGTTTTGCAATGCTGGCCTGCGCGCGCATTGGTGCAATTCATTCGGTGGTGTTTGGTGGCTTTGCATCGCACAGTTTGGCATCGCGCATTGAAGATGCCACGCCCAAAATGATTATTACAGCGGAGGCGGGCATGCGTGGCGGTAAGGCAGTACCTTACAAGCCGCTGCTCGATGAGGCCATTGCACTCTCGTCATACAAGCCTGCAAAAGTATTGATCGTCAACCGTGGCTTAACCGAGTTTGTAATGGTGGATGGGCGCGACCTTGATTACACCGCTGAGCGCTTGGCTCACCTCAATGCGGAGGTGCCTGTGGAGTGGGTGGATGCAACCCATACTTCCTATATTTTGTATACCAGCGGCACGACCGGTAAGCCCAAGGGTGTGCAGCGCGATACTGGCGGCTATGCTGTAGCGCTAGCATCGGCAATGCGTTTGATCTTTTGCGGCAAGCCCGGCGAAACGATGTTCACCACCTCCGATATCGGCTGGGTGGTTGGTCATAGCTTCATTATTTATGGGCCACTGATTAATGGCACGGCCACCATCATGTACGAAGGAACTCCTTTACGTCCGGATGGCGGAATTTGGTGGAGTCTCGTTGAGAAATACAAGGTATCGGTGATGTTCTCTGCGCCTACTGCAATTCGGGTGCTGAAGAAACAAGATCCTGCGTTCTTAACCAAATACGATTTATCGAGCCTACGCACTTTGTTTTTGGCCGGCGAGCCTCTGGATGAGCCAACTGCCACTTGGATACATGAGGCGATTGGCAAGCCGGTAGTGGATAACTACTGGCAAACCGAAACCGGCTGGCCCATTTTGGCAATTCAGCGCGGCGTCGAGGTCATGCCGCATAAATTCGGCTCTCCTGGTTTGCCGGTATTTGGCTACAACATGAAGTTATTGGATGAGGCTACAGGCGAGGAGCTGGGTCCTGATCAAAAGGGTGTGGTAGCGATTGAAGGTCCGCTGCCTCCGGGCTGTATGCAAACCGTGTGGGGCGATGATGCGCGGTATGTCAAAACCTACTGGAGCACCATACCCGGCAAGATGATGTATTCCACCTTCGATTGGGGTATCAAAGACAAGGACGGCTATTACTTCATTCTGGGCCGTACCGATGACGTCATCAACGTGGCCGGTCACCGTTTAGGTACCCGCGAAATCGAGGAGAGCATCTCTAGCCATGCCAATATTTCCGAGGTAGCAGTGGTTGGCATTGAAGATAAATTGAAGGGGCAAGTCGCGATTGGCTTTGCGATACCAAAAGATGCGTCCAACGTAGCCAATCTCGAAGCGGAGCTCATGAAGACAGTCGATTCGCAATTGGGCGCTGTGGCAAGGCCTGCGCGTGTTTACATTGTGACGGCCTTACCCAAGACCCGTTCTGGGAAGATTGTGCGACGCGCTTTGCAAGCGGTAGCAGAAGGGCGTGACCCAGGTGACATTAGTACGATGGAAGACCAAACGGTACTGGCCCACATTAAAACGGTGATTCAGGAAAGCGCCAAAAAAGCCTAGAAAAAACCGACCCTAAAAAGCAGAAAGCATAGGGAAATCACAGCAGGGACTGGGCGGCTGCACCGCCCAGTAAGGCTGCGGCTGGTTTGGCGGGAAGCGGACCTGCGAACTGGTATTATTGTTGGGTTCGTAACTCAATAAATTACCCTAGCGCTTAAAAACACTCACCTCCCGCAACCACTTCCGGGTAGGCTATTTGGGGGTGTTGAGCGTTGGATGGCAGCAGGGATTGGAGATGGTTTGTCACCCTTGCTTCCTTCTTTTCCCCCAGCCGTTTTGGCATTAGCCGATGGCACTCTCTTTTCAGGTTATAGCATTGGCGCTCCCGGCGAAACTGCCGGCGAAGTTGTTTTCAATACCGCCTTAACGGGTTATCAGGAAATCATTACTGACCCCAGCTATTGCCGTCAGATCGTCACCTTGACTTATCCGCACATCGGTAATGTCGGCGTCAACGATCAAGATGCCGAATCATCCCAAATTCATGCGGCCGGTTTAGTCATTAAAGACCTCTCGCGCCGAGTGTCAAACTTCCGTTCCGAGCAAAGCCTCGAGTCCTATTTGCAAAAGGCGGGTATTCCTGGCATCGCCGGAATTGATACGCGTAAGCTGACCCGTTTGCTGCGGGACAAGGGTGCGCAGTCGGGCGCGATTGTGGCTGGCAAGATGGGCGACGATCCTGCAACGCTCGGTGCTAGAGCCCTTGAGTTAGCCAAGGCATTTCCAGGCATGAGTGGCTTAGACCTAGCGCAGGTTGTTAGCACTAAAACCGCATACCCTTGGCGAGAAGCCGAGTGGGACTTACACGGCCCCAATGGCAAACCCGCTTACCGCAGCCTCGATACCAAAAAACCCATCAAGAAAGTAGTGGCGTACGACTTTGGCGTCAAGCGCAATATTTTGCGCATGCTCACCGAACGCGGTTGCGAGTTAACCGTGGTACCAGCCAAAACGACAGCTGCAGAGGTTCTGGCCATGAAACCCGATGGTGTGTTTTTCTCCAACGGCCCTGGCGATCCTGGTCCTTGTGATTACGCTATCAGCGCCGCAAAAGAAATCATCGAGAAGGGCGTTCCCACCTTCGGTATTTGTTTAGGCCATCAGATTATGGGTTTGGCTGCGGGTGCAAAGACCCTAAAAATGAAATTCGGTCATCACGGCGCGAACCACCCAGTAAAAGATTTGGATAGCGGACGGGTAGCGATTACTTCGCAAAACCATGGATTTGCGGTCGATGCGAAGATATTGCCTAGCAATGTGCGGGTGACACACGTTTCTCTGTTTGACGGTTCGCTGCAGGGCCTCGCGTGGACAGACAAACCTGCTTTTTGTTTTCAGGGGCACCCCGAGGCATCACCAGGGCCCCACGACATCGCTTACTTATTCGATCACTTTATGGACTTAATGCATGCCGCTCCAACCAGTAAACAAGGAGGCAACTAATGCCTAAGCGGAGCGACATTAAAAGCATCCTGATTATTGGTGCAGGCCCGATCGTAATTGGTCAGGCGTGTGAATTTGATTACTCGGGCGCGCAAGCCTGTAAGGCGCTGCGTGACGAGGGCTACAAAGTCATTTTGGTCAACAGCAACCCAGCGACCATCATGACCGATCCCGAGATGGCCGATGTCACCTACATTGAGCCGATCACATGGGAAGTCGTTGAGCGCATTATTGCTACGGAAAAGCCCGATGCCATATTGCCGACGATGGGCGGCCAGACTGCACTCAATTGCGCCTTGGATTTGCACCGCAATGGCATTCTAGAAAAGTACGGTTGCGAATTAATCGGCGCATCACCCGAGGCAATTGATAAAGCAGAAGATCGTCAAAAGTTTAAAGATGCGATGACCAAGATTGGTCTCGGCTCTGCCAAATCCGGTATTGCGCATTCGATGGATGAAGCCGTCGCCGTGCAACAACGCATTCAGGCTGAAACCGGTAGCGCTGGTTTCCCAGTGGTCATTCGCCCCTCATTCACGATGGGCGGCTCGGGTGGCGGCATTGCGTACAACCGCGAAGAGTTTGAAGAAATCTGTAAGCGTGGTCTAGAGCTTTCGCCCACCGGTGAGCTCTTGATTGAAGAATCGCTATTGGGCTGGAAAGAGTTTGAGATGGAAGTGGTGCGTGACCGCGCCGATAATTGCATTATCGTGTGTTCGATTGAGAATCTAGATCCGATGGGCATTCATACGGGTGACTCGATTACGGTGGCGCCTGCTCAAACCTTGACGGATAAAGAGTATCAGTTGATGCGCAACGCATCGATTGCGGTGCTGCGTGAAATTGGTGTGGATACCGGCGGATCGAACGTGCAGTTCTCAATCAATCCAGTCGATGGCCGCATGATCGTGATTGAGATGAACCCGCGTGTTTCCAGGTCATCTGCCTTAGCCTCCAAAGCAACTGGCTTTCCGATTGCGAAAGTCGCAGCAAAGTTGGCAGTGGGCTACACCTTAGATGAGTTGCACAACGATATTACGGGCGGTGCTACACCGGCCTCGTTTGAACCATCGATTGATTACGTTGTCACGAAGATTCCCCGTTTTGCATTTGAGAAGTTTCCGCAAGCAGATTCACGCTTAACGACGCAAATGAAATCGGTGGGTGAGGTGATGGCCATCGGCCGTACTTTCCAAGAGTCTTTTCAGAAAGCCTTGCGCGGCCTTGAGGTCGGCGTCGACGGTCTAGATGAGCGCTCAAGCGATTTAGAAGACATCATTCAGGAAATTGGTGAGCCAGGCCCTGATCGCATTTGGTATTTGGCCGATGCTTTCCGCATGGGTATGGGATTAGATGAGATTTATGAAGAAACCAAAGTAGACCCTTGGTTCTTAGAGCAGATTGAAGAGCTCATCTCGATTGAAAACACACTCAAGCAACATACGATTGATGGTTTGTCTGCAGATGAATGGCGCTTTTTAAAGCAAAAAGGATTTTCGGATCGCCGTTTAGCGAAGCTGCTGAAGGTTGATGCTGCCTCAGTGCGCGCTGCACGCCATCGCCTGAAGGTGTTCCCGGTGTATAAGCGGGTTGATACCTGCGCTGCTGAGTTCGCCACGAATACAGCTTATATGTATTCCACCTACGAAGCAGAACACGGCGAATGTGAATCGCAACCAACGAATCGCGACAAGATCATGGTTCTGGGCGGCGGACCGAATCGTATTGGTCAAGGGATTGAATTCGATTACTGCTGCGTGCACGCTGCTCTTGCCATGCGCGAAGACGGTTACGAAACCATCATGGTCAACTGCAATCCCGAGACCGTGTCGACCGACTACGACACATCGGATCGCTTGTACTTTGAGCCTTTGACCTTGGAAGATGTTCTCGAGATCGTTGCCAAAGAGAAACCCAAGGGTGTGATCGTGCAGTACGGAGGCCAAACACCACTCAAACTGGCTTTAGATTTAGAGGCCAATGGCGTTCCCATCATCGGCACATCCCCCGACATGATTGATGCGGCTGAAGACCGCGAGCGTTTCCAAAAACTATTGCATGCCTTGGATTTGCGTCAGCCACCCAACCGGACTGCACGCACCGAAGACGAAGCCTTGCGTCTGGCCGATGAGATTGGCTACCCCTTAGTGGTTCGCCCATCCTATGTATTGGGCGGTCGTGCCATGGAGATCGTGCACGATGGTCGTGATTTAGAGCGCTATATGCGTGAAGCGGTGAAGGTGTCGCATGACTCACCAGTGCTATTGGATCGCTTCTTAAATGATGCAATTGAATGCGATGTGGATTGCATTAGCGATGGCGAGACTGTTTTTATTGGCGGCGTGATGGAGCACATCGAGCAGGCTGGAGTGCACTCCGGTGACTCGGCATGTTCATTGCCACCGTATTCCTTATCGGAAGCCACCGTTGATGAGATCAAGCGTCAAACTGCAGCCATGGCCAGAGGACTTAATGTCGTTGGCCTGATGAACGTGCAGTTTGCGATTCAGAATGTTGATGGCGATGATGTCATTTATGTGTTGGAGGTTAATCCCCGTGCCTCGCGGACTGTACCGTTTGTATCGAAGGCGACCGGTTTGCAATTGGCAAAGATTGCAGCACGCTGCATGGTGGGTCAGACTTTATCCAAACAAGGCATTACGCGTGAAGTCATTCCGCCGTATTTCTCGGTCAAGGAAGCGGTCTTTCCATTTAATAAATTCCCTGGCATTGATCCCATTTTGGGACCTGAAATGCGCTCCACTGGCGAGGTGATGGGGGTTGGTAAAACCTTCGGTGAGGCTTTGTTTAAGTCGCAACTGGGCGCTAGCATCAAGCTTCCTAAAACCGGTACGGTGGTCTTGACCGTGAAAGACAGCGATAAAGGCAAGGCCGTTGCGGTAGCTCAGCTCCTGCATGAACTTGGCTTTCCGATGGTCGCAACCAAAGGCACTGCTGCAGCAATTGCTGCAGCCGGTTTGCCGGTGCGTGTAGTTAATAAGGTGAAAGACGGCAGGCCGCACATCGTTGACCTGATTAAAAACCGGGAAATTTCACTGGTCTTTACGACCGTGGATGAGACTCGCACGGCGATTGCGGATTCACGTTCGATTCGAACCAGCGCTCAGGCCAATGGCGTGACCTACTACACCACCATCAGCGCAGCACGGGCGGTGATGGATGGCCTGATGGCGTCAAAAAGTGGCGCTAAAGATTCACTCGAAGTCTATTCACTGCAAAATTTACACCGCAGCCTCGAATAGTCTCTGTAAATACCGTCAACCTGGCTTAAACTACTTCTTTATTTCGTAGATAAGCTAGGTTGCAGTATGAACACGATTCCTATTACTAAGTTTGGCGCTGAATTGCTCAAGGCTGAGCTGCATCGCCTCAAGCACGTTGAGCGTCCGGCTGTTATCAATGCCATTTCAGAGGCGCGTGCGCAGGGTGATTTATCTGAGAACGCCGAGTACGATGCCGCAAAAGAAAAGCAAGGTTTTATCGAGGGCCGCATTAAGGAGCTTGAGACCACATTGTCTGCTGCTCAGATTATTGACCCGGCAACCTTAGAGATTGAAGGCCGTGTGGTGTTTGGTGCCACCGTGGATCTCGAAGACCTAGAAGACGGCACAAAATTCACGTACCAAATTGTCGGCGACGATGAGGCAAACATTGAGCTCAATAAAATTTCAATCAGCTCGCCGATTGCGCGCGCGCTGATTGGTAAAGAAGAGGGCGACGTGGTTGCGGTTCAGGCCCCAGCAGGCAATCGTGAAGTGGAGATTTTGGCGGTGCGTTACATCTAAGGCATGAATACCGCTGGAGCCCCTCGCTATGCCGCAGCCCAGCGCCTATTTATTCTGATTGCTGGGGTATGGGTCGGTAGCCTGTTTGCGGTAGGCTACTTGGTGGTCCCCACCATTTTTACTGCTTTGCAAGATCGTCAGGTTGCCGGCATGATTGCGGCCGCCATTTTTCAAGTGGAAGCTTATCTTAGTGTGGCCGTTTGCCTGAGCCTGCTTGTGATCGCCAACTTGCTGGTAAGGCGCAAGGTCGAGCACTACCGCAGTATTCGTTGGATCACCTTGGTATTGCTGCTGGGTTCGCTAATCACGTGTTTCGGCTTGATTCCATACATGGATGCTCTACGCCAAGAGGCACTGCTCTTGGGTGTACCAGTCATGGCATCGCCATCTGCAAGCCTATTTGGACGCTTGCATGGTATTTCCAGTGGACTGTTTTTAATTCAGAGCCTTTTAGGTCTCTGGATGGTGTGGCGTTTAACTCGCCAGCCAATACACCCTTAATCCACTAAACCGGAATTAACCCAGGGATTTTTTCTTGGTACTGGCTTGACGCACTTTGCGGCGTTTGACTGGACCGGTTGGCGCTGCTGCGCGCTTATATCCAGGCGATGACCAACCAATCTTAGACTCTGCTGCATTCGCGCGAGTCGGACGTGCGGTGGCGCTTTTGGATGCCACTTTGCGTGCAGGCGCTTCCGCTTTGCTGACCGCAGTTTTGCCGAAGGGTTTAGCAGCAGCAGTGCGCCGGGCAGAGCGCTCGGATGTGCTGGTAGCGCCTCGAGTAACAAGGCGGTTCGGTGAGCGTGGCGCCTGTATTGATTTTTTGGTCTTATTGCCGCCGCGTGCATAGGGCGCATTGGCTTCTTTAATGAGGGGCTCGGGGCGCCAGATGACCAATAACTTGCCAATGTGCTGTACTGGCGCAGCATTGAGCTTGTCGCACAGCGCTTCGTAAATGGCAATGCGGTTTTCGCGATCATCACCAAACACACGGACTTTAATCAAGTTATGGCTATTAATTGCAATTTCCGCTTCTTTGACCACGCCAGGGGTTAGTCCATCGTTACCAATCATGACAACCGGGCTGAGGTCATGGGCTTTGGCTTTAAGCGCTTTGCGCTGGGCGGGGGAGATCGTAAGTGCAGTCATGCCTCGATCATAGAGCATTGCTGTTTATCAGACCAGAATAAGCAGGTAAAGTAGAGCGTTCAGCGCTGTAAAGGTGGAGCTGAAATTAACCGATTGGGATTACGTGGCAAAGAATAAATTCAATAAAAGCTGGTTGCAAGACCACCTGATGGATCCCTACGTCAAGATGGCGCAAAAAGAGGGCTATCGCGCCCGTGCAGCGTACAAGCTCAGCGAGATCGACGAGCAGGATCATTTGATCAAGGCCGGAATGGTGGTAGTGGATTTGGGCAGCGCGCCAGGCAGCTGGTCACAGTACGTGCGTAATCGCCTAACCGAATTAGGTAAGAACAATCCGAAAATCGAATCAGGAAAGCCCGATGGTGTGATTGTTGCCATTGATATGTTGCCGATGGAAGCCATTGCCGATGTCAGTTTCATTGAGGGAGACTTTCGGGAGGAAGAGGGCTTGCGTGCGCTCGAGTCCTTATTGCCAGCCAGTTGCAATGGCAAAGTGGATTTGGTTTTATCGGATATGGCGCCCAACCTATCGGGCGTTGGTATTGCCGATGCAGCGCGCATGGCAACCCTTGCTGAGTTGGCCCTGGATTTTGCCAAGGATCACCTGCAACCCGACGGCGCTCTATTGATTAAATGCTTCCATGGCAGTGGCTATAGTCAAATTGTGGAGACCTTTAAAAAGGTGTTTAAGACGGTTTCAGCCAGAAAACCCAAAGCCTCGCGCGATCGCTCGTCAGAGACCTTTTTGCTGGGTCGCCACTTGAAACCGCCCAAAACAGCCCCAAAATAGGAAATAACCCCTATATTTAAGAGGTTTTAGCGAATAAAAATAGGCTAAACCCTTGAATTACGGAGGTAGTAGAATCATTTACATGTGGAAACCGTCTTTTTGACTGGTTTAGTAATGGAAGAACTCCCGGATTAATCCGGCAAAGGTGGGTATTTGAACAACAATATGTTCCAAAAAATCGGCGTCTGGTTCATTGTCGGCCTCGTCCTTTTTACTGTGTTTAAACAGTTCGATAAGCCAAACACGCCAGAGCGAGTGACGTACTCCCAATTTATGGATGACGCACGGGATGGCAAAGTGCGCCGTGTGGACGTGCAAGGTCGCACCTTGCAAGTGACCCCGGTCGATGGAAACAAGTACTCCCTGATTTCCCCAGGGGACATCTGGATGGTCGGCGATCTGATGAAGGCCGGAGTCCAAGTCACAGGTAAAGCAGAAGACGAACCCAATTTATTGATGTCGGCGTTGTATTACCTTGGACCGACTTTATTGATTATTGGTTTTTGGTTTTTTATGATGCGGCAGATGCAAGGTGGCGGCAAAGGTGGTGCATTCTCCTTTGGCAAATCCAAGGCCCGCCTCGTTGACGAGAACAGCAATACCGTGACCTTCGGTGATGTTGCTGGCTGCGATGAAGCCAAAGAAGAAGTATTTGAGATTGTTGACTTCCTCAAGGATCCACAAAAATTCCAGAAGCTGGGCGGCCATATTCCCCACGGTGTTTTATTGGTAGGCCCTCCCGGCACCGGTAAGACCTTGCTGGCACGTGCGATTGCGGGCGAAGCCAAAGTGCCGTTCTTCTCGATTTCTGGTTCTGACTTCGTTGAGATGTTTGTCGGTGTTGGCGCATCCCGTGTGCGCGACATGTTTGAGAACGCCAAGAAAAATGCACCTTGCATCATCTTCATCGATGAGATCGATGCAGTCGGTCGCCATCGCGGCGCCGGCATGGGTGGCGGCAATGATGAGCGCGAGCAAACCTTAAACCAAATGCTGGTTGAGATGGACGGCTTTGAAAGCAACAGCGGCGTTATCGTGGTTGCAGCAACCAACCGTTCTGATGTCTTGGATCGAGCTTTACTGCGCCCAGGTC
Source organism: Polynucleobacter difficilis (assembly GCF_003065365.1). Lineage (NCBI taxonomy): Bacteria > Pseudomonadati > Pseudomonadota > Betaproteobacteria > Burkholderiales > Burkholderiaceae > Polynucleobacter > Polynucleobacter difficilis. The sequence goes on from NZ_CP023276.1 coordinate 766,895, forward strand.
GTTTTGACCGTCAAGTGCACGTTGGCTTGCCTGATATCCGTGGTCGCGAGCAGATTCTGCAAGTGCATATGCGTAAGGTGCCTATTAGTCCCGATGTTAATGCGGCGGTACTAGCGCGTGGTACTCCTGGCTTCTCTGGTGCCGATTTAGCCAACTTAGTGAATGAGTCTGCACTCTTTGCTGCGCGCCGCAATAAGCGCTCAGTTGATATGCAAGACTTTGAAGATGCCAAAGACAAGATCTATATGGGTCCAGAGCGCAAGTCCGCTGTGATGCGTGAAGAAGAGCGTCGCAATACGGCTTATCACGAGGCTGGTCATGCTGTGGTCGCAAAGGTATTGCCCAAAGCTGACCCCGTACATAAAGTAACGATCATGCCGCGCGGCATGGCTCTCGGTGTAACTTGGCAGCTGCCTGAGTTTGACCGCGTGAATTTATATAAAGATCGCATGCTCGAGGAGCTGGCCATTTTGTTTGGTGGCCGCGCAGCCGAAGAAGTGTTTTTGAATTCCATGAGCACGGGCGCATCGAACGATTTTGAACGCGCAACCAAGATGGCTCGCGATATGGTGACCCGTTACGGCATGAGCGATAGCTTAGGCACGATGGTGTATGTGGATACCGAGCAGCAGGGCATGTTTGGCCCGAATAGTTCGAAGTCGGTATCGGAGCTAACGCAGCAAAAAGTCGATGCGGAAATTCGGAGTTTGATTGACAGCCAATATGCGCTAGCTAAATCGATTCTCGAAAACCACAAAGATAAAGTCGAAGCAATGGTTACTGCACTCATGGATTGGGAAACCATTGATGCTGAGCAGATCAATGACATCATGGATGGTCGTCCCCCACGGGAGCCTAAGCCAGTAGCGGCAACTGCCTTTGGTAACTCAGCGAGTGGTCCGGCCGGTCCAACCGCGGGTAGTGCGCCCGCAGCTGCGTAAATAGCGCTGTCGATTAGCGCAATGCAGTCGTTAAAACAGCCCGCAACATGGCGTTGCGGGCGTTTTCTTTTTGACCTAGGGCAAAGGCAAGCCAATCGCGAGCGGCCCTTAGTAATGGGCATATTGAACGCCACGCCAGATTCATTTTCGGATGGCGGGCGCTTTCATGCCAAAGACGATGCCGTGCGTCAGGCCGAATCAATGATTGCTGCAGGTGTTGATCTGATTGATATTGGCGGTGAATCAACCAAGCCCGGCGCAATCCCAGTTTCACTGCAAGAAGAGTTGGATCGGGTGCTGCCGATTATCGAAGCCCTCAAAGATTGCGGCGTTGCTTTATCGATTGATACCTACAAAGCAGAAACCATGCGACAGGCTTTGCTCGCTGGTGTGGATTGCGTGAATGATATTTGGGCATTGCGCCAAGGGGGCGCAGAACAAGTGGTGCTAGATCCTACTCTAGCGCGCAATTGCGGCATTGTCTTAATGCACATGCAGTGCGATCCCATCACCATGCAACTGAATCCAAACTATGTGAATGTAGTCAGTGAGGTAAAAGCCTTTTTGATGGAGCGCACTACAAGCTTAATTGAGCAAGGTGTTGCTGCAGAGCGAATTGCAATTGACCCCGGATTTGGTTTTGGTAAGAGCCTCGAACACAACTTAAGAATGCTGCAAGAATTTTCAAAATTCACGCAAAACGGCCATCCCGTATTGGCAGGCATTTCTCGCAAGTCGATGCTGGGCAAAATTACTGGGCGAGAGGTCGGTGATCGACTGATACCCAGTGTGGCCGCCGCCGTTTTGGCAGCAGAGCGGGGCGCAAGCATCGTACGCGTGCATGACGTTCCTGAGACTATCGATGCCCTAGCACTATGGGCTGCAGCCCAAACCGCATGATAAGCAAAAGTACACAGCCCTTTGCTTGCAAGTTTTATAATCAACGGATATGACAGCCAACACAAAAAAATATTTCGGCACTGACGGCATTCGCGGAGAGGTGGGTAAGGCCCCGATCATTCCGGATTTCATCCTGCGCTTGGGATACGCTGCCGGTACCGTTTTAAAGCAAGCCGCTCCTGCTGGTGAGCGCTGCACGGTTTTGATTGGTAAAGACACGCGCGTATCGGGTTACTTATTAGAGGCTGCGCTGGAGGCTGGTTTTTCTGCGGCGGGAGTCGATGTGATGCTTTGTGGTCCGATGCCCACACCCGGCGTTGCCTACCTCACTAAAGCATTACGACTCTCTGCGGGCGTAGTAATCTCTGCGTCGCATAACCCATACCAAGACAACGGCATTAAGTTTTTCTCATCCGAGGGCGATAAGTTATCCGATGCATCGGAGTTGGCGATTGAGGCTGCACTCGATCAACCGCTGGGTTGCGTTAGCTCTAAGTACTTAGGTAAAGCATTTCGTCTTGATGATGCCACGGGTCGCTACATTGAGTTTTGCAAGTCGACCTTTCCTGCAGCGCTGAATTTGCGCGGCTTAAAATTAGTCATTGATTGCGCTAACGGCGCTGCCTATCAATCGGCCCCCAATGTATTTCATGAGCTCGGTGCAGAAGTGATTTCCATCGGAGTCGAGCCCAATGGTCGCAATATTAATGATGGCTGCGGTGCAACTGCTCCAGCTGCACTCATTGCCAAAGTAAAAGAGCATCAGGCTGATTTGGGTATTGCCCTGGATGGCGATGCCGATCGCTTGCAGATGGTCGATGCTACGGGCCGCTTGTTTAATGGCGATGAGCTCTTATACGTGCTGGCGAAAGACCGCGTAGATCGCGGATTGAAATTGGGCGGGGTAGTGGGCACCTTAATGACCAATACTGCTATTGAGCATGCGATTCGGGCCCTAGGGCTGCAATTTGAGCGCGCAAATGTAGGTGACCGATACGTTTTAGAGCTACTTAAAAAGCACCAATGGACATTGGGCGGCGAGGGCTCCGGCCACTTGCTCTGCCTCGATCAACATTCCACTGGGGACGGCACGGTTGCCGCCTTGCAAGTGTTAGCAGCGATGCGCAAACAAGGCAAATCCTTGGCCGAGCTACTCAATGGCGTACATGTCTTTCCGCAGGTTTTGCTGAACGTCAAAGTGGCCCCAGGTTACGATTGGCAGGCTGATTCCAAGGTAGTGGAGGTGGTTAATACCATTACGGCCAAACTTGGCAATGGGGGCAGGGTATTGATTCGGGCTTCGGGCACCGAGCCCGTTCTGCGAGTTATGGTGGAGGCAAAAGAGCTGGATCAGGCAAATAACTATGCTAAAACCATTGTGGCGGCCATACCCACATAAGAAGTATTTGATTTAAACCATTGTTTTGTATGGTTTTTTTACCATAAATTCAGGTGTCACAAAGCCGTCATATTGCCTCTTTATTGTTCATTCATCGCGTCGTGCGGTGAAACTATTAAAGGACATTTAAATGAAATTGACATTGAAAAAGGCGCTAACTGTAGCTACCCTTTCGATTTCAGCAGCGAGCTTCGCTCCAATCGCCATGGCGGCCGATATTACCGGTGCCGGCGCAACGTTCCCATTCCCTATTTACGCCAAATGGGCTGAAGCCTACAAAGCCCGTACTGGCAATGGCATGAACTATCAGTCAATCGGTTCTTCTGGCGGTATTAAGCAGATTAAAGCCAAGACAGTTGATTTTGGTGCAACCGATAACCCAGTGAAGTTTGAAGACCTCGAAAAAGACGGCATGGTTCAATTTCCAGCGATTATTGGCGGCGTCGTTCCAATCATCAACGTTCAAGGCCTTAAGCCTAATCAACTCAAATTAGACGGCGTCGTCTTGGCTGATATTTTCCAGGGCACGATTACCAACTGGAATGACAAGCGCATTGCACTGCTCAACCCAGGTCTCAACATTCCAGCTGGTGAAATCACTGTTGTTCACCGCGCTGACGGCTCGGGTACAACTGCTATTTTCACCGACTACTTAGCTAAAGTAAGTAACGAGTGGAAGAGTGCGGTCGGTGCTGGTGCAGCAGTTAAATGGCCTGCAGCTTCTTCGGTTGGCGGCAAAGGCAATGAAGGCGTTGCTGCAAACGTTAGCCGTGTAAAGAATTCGATCGGCTATGTTGAGTACGCTTATGCGAAGAAAAACAACATGACTACCGTGCAGTTGAAAAATAAAGATGGTCAATTCGTTTCTGCTGATGACACCACCTTCGCGGCTGCTGCAGCTGGGACTGACTGGGCAAAGGTTCCAGGAATGGGTACATTCATTACTGATGCTCCAGGAGCTAAGTCCTTCCCAATCACAGGCGCATCCTTCATCTTGATGTACAAGCAACCAACGAATAAAGCAACTTCTGCTGAAGTGATCAAGTTCTTTGATTTTGCTTTCAAAGAAGGCGGCAAGATGGCGATTGATTTGGACTATGTACCAATGCCAGCGTCAACCATCGATTTCATTCGTAAGAACGTTTGGTCCCAGATTCAAAACAAGTAACATTATGGTTTTCTAGGCAATTACCCCGCCGAGGCGGGGTAATTGTTTGGTAAATTCAGTTCGTTTTTTGCAGTACATCGGAAGTAGTCCATTGAAGGTGGCCGATTTATGAAAAATTTAGTTTCAGCTGGTCTCGTTAGCACCCAAGCAATTGGTATTGCTAAACGTCAGCGTGTGCTCGACAAACTCTTTTATCTGGTAACGCAATTTTTTGCGCTCTCGGTTTTGTTGGCCTTACTCGGCATCATTGCTTCCCTGGTTGTTAACGCCTATCCCGCATTCCAAAAATTTGGTTTTGGATTTTTTACCACTGTAGAGTGGGACATTATTAATGGGGAGTTCGGTGGCGCGATCGCCATCTATGGAACTCTAATTACCTCAGTTATCGCTCTGCTCATAGCAGTTCCACTCAGTTTTGGTATTGCCGTGTTTTTAACTGAAATTTGCCCGAAGGGCCTACGCCGTGCGCTCGGGACAGCCATCGAAATTCTAGCTGCTGTGCCATCGATCATTTACGGTATGTTTGGCCTGTTTATTTTTGCTCCTTTATTTGCTGATTACATTCAGCCCGCTTTGGCTGCTACCTTGGGTCAGATACCCGGCTTAGGCATTCTCTTTTCGGGCGCATTTAATGGTATCGGTATTCTTTGCGCTGGCCTAATTTTGGCGATGATGATTCTGCCCTTCATTGCTTCAGTGATGCGAGACGTATTTGAAATTGTCCCCCCTGTCTTAAAAGAGTCAGCCTATGGTATTGGCTGTACTACATGGGAGGTGGTTCGCAATGTAGTCTTGCCCTACACCAAAACCGGTGTGATCGGCGGCATCATGCTTGGCTTAGGCCGAGCTCTGGGTGAAACCATGGCGGTCACCTTCGTGATTGGTAATGCTCATAAACTCAAGGCCTCACTTTTTGCCCCCGGTAACTCGATTGCCTCCACCTTGGCTAACGAGTTTGGAGAGGCAGAGATCGGCGCCCATTATTCCTCGCTATTCCTTTTGGGATTAGCCCTTTTTGCGATTACCTTTATTGTGCTGTCGCTGGCCAAAATCATGCTGATGCGCATGGAAGCCAGTCAAGGAGCGAAGACCTAATGAGTAACGCCCAATTTAAAGCGGATTCAGCCATTACGAAGGGCATGGATCAAGCCCTCTTTAATAAACGCAAGCGCGTTAATGCCATTGGTCTGACCTTGTCGCTGATCGCAATGAGTATCGGTATGGTATTTTTGTTCTGGATTTTATCGGTACTGCTCTATAAGGGGTTTGCAGCAATTAGTCCTTCCTTATTCCTGCAGAGTACGCCGGCCCCCGGAACAGAAGGCGGTGGATTGGCTAATCCGATTGTCGGTAGCTTGATGATCGTAGGTGCTTGTACCTTTATTAGTACCCCGATTGGTATTTTGGCTGGTATTTACCTCTCGGAATACGGTAATAAGAGCCGTTTTGCCGAGGTGACCCGCTTTGTGACCGACATCATGCTGTCAGCCCCATCCATCGTAGTGGGTTTGTTTGTCTATGCCATTGTGGTCTACCAAGTAAAGCACTTCTCAGGATGGGCGGGGACGATTGCACTTTCTTTAATTGCCATTCCAGTCGTGGTTCGTACCACTGAAAACATGCTGCGTTTAGTTCCCTTGACACTCCGGGAGGCTGCCTATGCCTTAGGGGCGCCAAAGTGGAAGGTGGCACTGAGCATTACCCTTACAGCCGCCAAGAGCGGTGTTATCACTGGCATCTTATTGGCATTGGCTCGCGTAAGCGGGGAAACTGCGCCGCTCTTGTTTACGGCGCTGAATAATCAATTCTTCTCCACCAATATGAATGCACCGATGGCGAACTTGCCTGTGGTGATTTTCCAGTTTGCAATGAGCCCATATGACAACTGGATTAATTTGGCATGGGGTGGTGCGCTATTGATTACATTTGCTGTATTAGGACTCAATATATTGGCTCGAGTAGTGTTTCGTGAAAAGGTAAAAGTATGACCATGATGAGAACAGTAATGCATGCTGGTTCTGCAGAGGCGAGTGCGGCGGTGGCAGAGCGTGCCGATGCTGCGGCTTCAGTCAACGCCCTTGAAATTCGGGATCTCAATTTCTTTTATGGCAGCTTTCAGGGCCTCAAAGACATTAATCTTGACATTATCGAGAAGAAAGTTACTGCATTTATCGGCCCATCCGGCTGCGGTAAGTCGACGCTATTGCGCACATTAAATCGGATGTATGACCTGTATCCAGGCCAACGTGCCGAAGGTCAAATTAGCTTCTATGGCGAGAACATCCTTGCTCAAGGCAGCGATGTGAATTTACTGCGCTCACGGATTGGCATGGTTTTCCAGAAGCCAACCCCGTTTCCGATGTCGATTTATGAAAACATTGCCTTTGGTGTGCGTCTCTATGAGCGCCTGTCTAAAGCCGAGATGGATGAGCGAGTGGAGTGGGCTCTAAGCAAGGCGGCGCTTTGGAATGAAGCCAAAGACAAGCTAAATCAAAGTGGTTTATCTCTCTCAGGCGGACAGCAGCAGCGCTTATGTATTGCACGTAGTGTGGCCGTTAAGCCATCAGTACTGTTGCTTGATGAGCCAACCTCAGCGCTGGATCCGATTTCAACGGCAAAAATCGAAGAGTTAATTAACGAACTAAAAAAAGATTACACCATTGCGATTGTTACGCACAATATGCAACAGGCAGCTCGGGTGTCCGACTTCACGGCATACATGTATTTGGGTGAATTAATGGAATACGGCAAGACCGATGAAATTTTCATTAAACCTAAACGCAAAGAAACCGAAGACTACATTACAGGCCGTTTCGGCTAATCAGGAGATCATATGCAAGATAAACACTTATCATCGCAGTTTGACGAGGACCTAAACTCCTTATGCGCCAAATTATTGCAAATGGGCGGCGTGGTAGAGCAGCAAATCGATATTGCCATGCGCGCTTTCTCCGAAATGAATTTGGACTTATGCAACCAAGTAATTGAGCGTGAAAAGACCGTTAATTCTCTTGAGGTTGAAATTGATTCGGCTTGCGTTGAGCTGATTGCGCGGCGTCAACCTACGGCGCGTGACTTGCGCTTGGTGATGGCAATATCGAAGGCTATTACGAATTTAGAAAGAGCAGGGGATGAGGCTGAGCGGGTAGCTAAACGAACCCGCCATATTATTAACGACACCGTAAACTTCAACATTAATGCCGCAGAGATTAAGTTATCTGGTCAGATGGCGATTGATTTGCTGCGCCAGAGCTTAGATTGCTTCGCCCGTCTCGATGCCGTCGCTGCTGTCAAAGTAGTGCAGGATGATAAGCAGATTGATGAGGAATTTCGTGGCTTTGTGCGTAAGTTAATCACCTATATGGCTGAAGATCCCAAGATGATTTCAACTGGCTTGGACCTACTCTTTATTGCGAAGGCCATTGAGCGCATTGGCGATCACGCCAAGAACATCGCAGAATTTGTGATCTACATTGTGAAGGGCGCCGATGTGCGGCATGTGCCACAAGACGATTTAATTCGCGAAGCCCATAAATAAGAGCCATGTCCCAGCATATTCTGGTTGTTGAAGATGAGCCGTCAATTGCCGAGCTCATTTCAATTAATTTAACGCATGCTGGATATACTGTATCCCGGGCCTTGCAGGCAGATGAGGCCCTGCAATTGTTGCGTAATTCCAAGCCCGACTTAGTCATTTTGGATTGGATGATGCCCGGCAAATCGGGCGTTCAGTTTGCGCGTGAACTTAGGTCTAGTCCATCAACGCAAGCCATTCCGATTCTGATGTTGACTGCCAAAGGGGAAGAGGCTGACAAAGTATTGGGTCTTGATGCCGGCGCAGACGACTATGTAACCAAGCCATTCTCCCCAAAGGAGCTTGTTGCGCGTGTGAAGGCCTTATTGCGGCGCCATGTATTTGAAGTGGTCGAAGAGAAGGCCTTTGTACTGGGGCCAATGCAGCTGGATCCAGTGGCCCACCGTTTAACTATTCGCGTTTCTGATAATACGAGCAAGGCACTTGCTTTGGGACCTACTGAATTTCGTTTAATGCAGTTCTTGATGGCTAATCCGGAGCGGGTGCATTCGCGTACTCATCTTTTAGATAATGTGTGGGGTAATGAGGTGTATATCGAAGAGCGCACGGTCGACGTACACATTAAGCGTTTACGTGCTGCTTTGGCTCCTTTTGCCTGCGATCATTTCGTAGAAACGGTCCGTGGTAGTGGCTACCGAATTACGAAGAACCCAGTAAATACATAGCGTTAACGGCGCTTAGGCGATGCTTTCCGTTTCGCCATTGGGTATGCTCTAAGATAACGCTATGTTTGCTGCCATTGTCCGCCTTTTTGTTCTCTTAGCTTGCTCCTTTGCGTTGTATTCGCTTACTCAGTCGGCATGGGGTCATTGGGTTGCGCTTGGCATTGCACTCACTGTCTTGGCCATTCCGCTGGGGTATTTTTACATCAAGCTATCGACCCTTAAAAAATACCTACAAGCCGATGAATTAGAGCGTCTACCGGCTGCCAGTGGATTCCTGGAAGATCTCTTTTTTCGTTTGCAGCGTTACGTCAAGGCAATTAAGCAACGCATTTTTGAAGTCGAACGTCAGCACCAACGATTTATTGAAGCCTTTCAGGCTTCGCCCAACGGCATTGTGATGCTCGATAGCCAAGACCAAATTGAATGGTGCAATGCCATTGCCGAACGTTTTTTTGGGCTGAATTTCAAGCGCGATGCGATGCAACGTATCAATTACTTGTTCCGCAATCCTGAATTTATTCAATACCTGAGCGCGCGTGAGTTTGAGGAGCCCTTGGTGATTGAAAAGATGGGCCCAGGCTCGAATCTCAGCCTTCGAATCCAGGCATTTCCCTTTGCGGACAATAGGCGCTTATTGTTGGCCCAAGACGTAACCGACCTATATAAAGCAGAGGCGATGCGCCGCGACTTCGTGGCAAACGTATCCCACGAAATGCGCACACCCCTTACAGTGATGATGGGGTTTTTAGAAACAGTTCAAACCATTGATTTAACGCCAGCCCAAAAAGCAGAGTACCTTGAGCTTATGATGACCCAAGGTCGACGCATGAAAAGCTTAGTTGAAGATTTGCTGACCTTAGCTAATCTAGAAGCAAATGCCTTGCCCGTATTGAAGGATTCAGTCAATGTAGTGGATTCTGCGTTTCCACTGCTGAAAAATGATGCCGAGGCTTTATCGCAGGGCGCCCATCAAATCCGCTTTGAGGCAGAGTCAACCCAATTGCTCATGGGCAATGAGCATGAATTAATGTCGGCCTTTGGTAATTTGATCTCCAATGCCATTCGCTACACACCCGACGGCGGAGAGATTACGGTGCAATGGGGCGTTAATTCCAATGGGCAGGGCGTTTTTTCGGTCCGGGATACCGGCCCCGGCATTAGTGCTGAACACTTACCTCGTTTAACCGAGCGTTTTTACCGGGTCGATCGCAGTCGCTCGCGGGATACGGGTGGCACTGGACTGGGCCTGGCGATCGTGAAGCACATTGCCAGTCGACATCAAGCTCAGCTCTTAATTGAGAGTGTGCCTGGATCCGGCAGTCAATTTACTTTGCTTTTCCCTTCGGAGCGAATAGCTTAATCAGCTCTAACTGCGCAATGACTGGAGTCTGATTTGTCCTGGGCTTCACTTGCTGGTAACTGCCATCGGAATTCATTTTCCATGCCGTTGCATTGTCTTTGAGTAATAACTTAAGACCCTCTAGGACAACCCGTTTTTTTAGTAGCCGATCTTTTACCGGAAAGGCAACCTCAACACGCCGCAGCAGGTTGCGATCCATCCAGTCGGCACTTGAGAGGTGTACGGATTCTGTGCCATTTGCATAAAAATAGTAGATGCGGTGGTGCTCTAAGAAGCGCCCAATAATGGAGCGGACGGTTATGTTGTCCGACAGTCCTTTAACCCCAGGTTGCAGGGCACACACGCCACGCACAATCAGTTGGATTTTGACGCCCGCTTGGGATGCTTTATACAGCTCCGCAATAATCGTTGGCTCAAGCAAGGCATTCATTTTGGCGATGATGAGGGCCTTTTTTCCTGCTTTGGCTGCTTTTGCTTCGGCGCGAATGTGCGCAACCAGCTCATCTAATAGGGTAAAGGGCGATTCCCATAGCTCGCGGGTTTCCAAGTGCAAAGCCGTACCCGTGAGTTGCTGAAACACAAGATGCACATCATTGGTAATGGCTTCATCACAGGTCATGAGACCAAAATCGGTATAGAGCTTCGCTGTTTTTGGATGGTAGTTTCCGGTACCCAGATGCACATATCGAACGAGTTGTGATTTACTTTTCTTGCCGGTTATTTTCTCTCGCCGAACTACTAATAACATTTTGGCATGGCATTTATGACCTACTACACCATAGACTACATGGGCGCCAACACTCTCTAATTTAGCCGCCCAGTTGATGTTGGTTTGTTCATCAAATCGTGCAAAGAGCTCTAAGACGACGGTAACTTCTTTGCCGTTTCGTGCCGCTTGAATGAGGGCATCCATTGCTGGAGAATCATCGCCCGTACGGTAAACCGTTTGTTTAATGGCCAATACGTCTGGATCATTAGAGGCTTCGCGTAATAACTGCAGTACGGGCTCAAAGCTCTCATAGGGGTGGTGCAATAAGATATCGCCTTGGCGAATTTTCTCGATGATGGAATCATCCGGGTCAGTAGAGTCTTGCTGACCTGGTTTAGTTAAGCCAAATGAGGATTTGGGGCGGTATAAGGCAAATTTGAGCTCGGGCTTGTCGACTAGATCAGGCACCTGTGACAGACGGAGTAAATTGACCGGCCCATCAATCCGGTAGCAATCTTGTGGCCCAAGGCCATTTTCCTTACGGAGTCGCTCCACCAGAGCGTGGGGCGTCTCGATCGATGTTTCTAGGCGTACAGCATCACCCAAGTGGCGGGTTGGTAACTCGCCTTGCAGAGCTTTACGCAGATCAGTAACTTCATCATCGGATACAAATAATTCCGAATTGCGCGTGACGCGAAATGGGTGACACTCCACAATGCTTAAGCCGGGAAACAAGCTACCCACAAACTTTTGGACAAAGGAAGAGAGGAGGACGAAGCCATAATCGCACTTGGCCAGGTGTTTTGGCATTTGAACGACACGCGGCAAGGAGCGCGGCGCTTGCACAACAGCTAAGCGAGCCCGCCTGCCAAAGGCATCTTTTCCGTCTAAGGAAACAATAAAATTTAAGCTCTTATTGGCCACCTTCGGAAATGGATGGGCTGGGTCTAGCGCAATCGGCGTCAATAGCGGTAGCAATTCAGTATTAAAGATGCCGTGCGCCCATTTTTCTTGTTCCGGCGTCCAGTCCTTGGCAAAAATAAATTGAATCCCAGCCTCTTCTAGTTGCGGCTGTATGGTGTTATTAAATACCGCATATTGCCGTGCAACCAATGTGTGGGCATATTCCGTTACTTTGTCGTATGCCTCGGAAATACTGAGGCCATCGGCTTCAATTTTCTTGGGGTCAGTTTGCAATTGCTCCTTGAGTCCGGCAACCCGAACCTCAAAAAACTCATCTAGATTGCTCGACACAATCCCCAAGAAGCGCAAACGCTCCAAAAGGGGGTTACTGGGATCCTCGGCCTGAGCCAGTACTCTGGAATTGAATTCCAAAATACCGATTTCTCGATTTAGAAGGGGAATGGCCAGTTTTGTCATGAATAGACTATGTTATGCCACCTTTATATTTCAGTAATGTGTCATTTGGATTGCATACAATAAGCCTTTAGTATCTGTGGCATTGCCCTGTTAAAGCTGATCCATTTGAAAGAAAAGACCGTAACAACCCCGCACGATGGCTACGTTGCTGCCGTTGACCTAGGCTCGAACAGCTTTCGGATGCTGATTGCGCAGGTGGTCAACACACCTTCGGGTACGCAACTTCGGCCGATTGATACCCTCAGGGAGTCTGTTCGTCTTGCAGCCGGCCTCACAGACAAGAAATTATTAGGTCATGAAGCCTACGAGCGGGGCATATCAGCGATTGGACGCTTTGGCGAGCGTTTAAGGGGCTTTGATTTGGCCCAGGTGCGGGCTGTAGCAACCAATACATTGCGGGTTGCGCGTAATTCAGCGGATTTCATCAAAGACGCTGAAAAGGCCTTGGGCTTCCCCATTGAGGTCATTGCAGGAGTCGAGGAGGCCCGTCTGATTTATATCGGGGCCGCCCATGAGGTATCGCCGGTCCAAGGCAATCGACTGGTTGTCGATATTGGCGGAGGATCAACTGAGCTCATCATCGGCGAGGGGTATAAACCCAAATTGATGGAGAGTCTCTATATCGGCTGCGTTTCCCATAGCATGCGCTTTTTTCCCAAAGGGGAGATTGATGCCCATGCCTTTAAAGAGGCCGAGCTCACCGCCCGCCGTGAAATTCAAGTGATTGCAGAGTCATTTGTAAAGCAAGGCTGGAAACAGGCTATTGGATCGTCTGGCACTGCGCGCGCTTTAGCCGACATCATTGCCCAAATGGGCTACGGCGATGCCCCTAAAGGCTTTATTACCAAACCTGCTTTGAAGGCAATGAAACAGGATTTATTGCGCTTTGAGCACACCAGTCAGATTCCCGTCCCTGGACTAAAGGACGATCGACGCGTTGTCTGGCCGGGTGGCTTGGCAATCATGCTGGCAGTGTTTGAGGAGCTTGGCATCGAGTTAATGGAAGTTACCGATGCGGCCCTTCGGGTTGGCGTTCTCTATGACCTGCTAGGCCGTTCACAGCACCACGATATGCGTTTTGTCACGGTGGAGCAGTTCATGGACCGCTATTCCATTGATCGGCAGCAGGCCAAGCGTGTAGGTAACTTAGCGACTAATTTTTTATCGCAGTTGCCGATTCTAGATAAAGAAGCCAGAGTGAATAACTTGGTCTTGATTGAGTGGGCCGCTAGCCTGCATGAAATCGGCCTATCCATTTCTCATAACAGCTATCACAAGCATTCAGCCTACATTGCTGCTAATGCAGACATGCCAGGTTTCTCAAAAAATGATCAACTGCGCCTGGCTACCTTGCTTGTGGGACATACCGGCAAACTCGGTAAGCTGGCTAGCAATACCCAATTCGTAGATTGGCGCATGCTGTTTGCCTTACGTCTTGCACAATTACTTTGCCGCGGCCGAGCCGATACCCATTTGCCCGATGTTAGCGTCAGCGAATCAGGGAGTAGCTTCAAGGTCAGCATTAAAAAAGCCTGGCTTGAAAATCACCCACTAACTGAATTTAGCCTGCGCAAGGAGGCTGCTGAGTGGGAGCGGATTGGCAGGCCCTATCAAATCGAGCTAATCTGATTTAGCTCGCTCCTGCCAAGCTCGGTTTATTTCCCCAAAAAATGCTTAGCGTAGCGCGGGTTGATTTCCGATAAACGCAACATCGTTAAAAGGTCGGCGGTATTAAAGTCGGGATCCCAGGCGGGTGCACTGCAAATTTTTGCCCCTAGCTTTAGGTAACCTTTAATCAACGGCGGCGCCTCAACCTCAAGTCCGCCATTCAGGCGAGCGAGTGGCAACGGTACTTTTGGAAAGCCATGGCATTCAATTGGCGCAATTTGATCGCCGCTGAGACCGTTGTAAAGGCTAGCAGCAAAGTGGCCACCATCCGACATCGGGATGCTTGCGCAGCCCAACATGATTTCATAATTGTTTTTAAGCATGTATTCAGCAAGACCGCTCCACAGGGCCATGATCACGGCACCGGAGCGGTAGTCTTGATGCACACAAGAACGACCTACTTCAACCATCTTGGGGCGCAAATGCTCCAAACGGGAAAGATCAAATTCAGAATCGGAATAGAGCTTACCGATTTCTTGGGCCTTATGAGGTGGTAAAACGCGGTAAGTACCAACCACACGAAGGGTATCTTCATCGCGAATGATCAGGTGGTCGCAATAAGCATCAAACTCATCAACGTCTAGGCCTTCTGCATTTGGCGAAAGCGTAGCACCCATCTCTTCTGCGAAAACCTTAAAGCGCAAGCGCTGCGCCTCTTGAATTTCACCCGCATCTTTAGCCCACGATATCTGCAGTGCAGGGCGCTTTGATTTGATAACTGGCCGAGCAACTTCAGGAGTGGACTGCAATTCAGCTCGGGTACGCTGGGCAAAAGCCTTTCCAAATAAACGCTTTGCTGTTTTTTTGGAAAGTAGTTTCTTAATTGGGCGCAGTTTTTTCACGCGCTCAACTGTTGCCGTGCTTTTAAAGAACACATCAAATGGAGCGAATGGATTTGGCATGTCTGACATAGAAAACCTTATAAAAGTAGACTTAACTGTAAATTGCGTTTATGACAGTTTCGTGAAGAGTGGGAGGCACACGCAGACCCACAAAATAAAGGAAATAAGCAGTGCTAGCATCACCGCTGCAGAGCCAAAATCCTTGGCGCGCTTGGATAAATCATGGTGATCAAAGGAGATTCGATCGATCGCTGCCTCAACGCTGGAATTAAGTAGTTCGAATGCCATAACTAGTACAAGAGAGCAAATTAAAACGGCCTTTTCAAAAAGCGATACCGGCAATACAGCAGCAATCGGGGTTAGCACAATAAACAAGGTTAGCTCTTGTCGAAATGCGCTTTCCTCTCTAAATGCAAATACCAGCCCATGCCATGAGTTTTTCGCAGCATGCCATGCACGAACCAATCCGCGATTGCCCTTGTGCGGATTTTGGTCAATGTGGTAAGTGTCTTTCAATTGAAAACTCGAGGAATAATTAGGCTAGGGCAGTGCGGTGTACTGCAGGGCTGAGGACAGGCTTTAAATGCCGCGCAAACTGTTCAGTCGAGGCGCGCCAGGAAAAGCGCTCGGCATGGGCTCTAGCCACTTCACGTGGAATCTTGAGGGCCGCTAGGCAAGCGGTACGTAAATCCTCGTGCATTGCACCTGCAGGAGAGTCGCCAAGCACATCAATGGGGCCAGTAACGGGATAGGCTGCCACCGGAGTGCCACAGGCCATTGCCTCCAGTAAAACAAGTCCAAAGGTATCGGTTTTGCTCGGAAAGACAAAGACATCGGCTGCTGCGTAGACTTTGGCTAACTCGGGCTGCTTTAAAACACCCAAGTAATTGACGTTTGGATATTGCTGTTTGATTTTGGCCATGGCAGGGCCATCGCCTACGACCCATTTTGAGCCCGGTAGATCAATCTCTAAAAATGCATTGATGTTCTTCTCAATCGCAACCCGACCTACATACAAGAAAATGGGGTGGGCTGAATTGAGGGCTTTTGACTCCTGCATATGAAACACTTCAGTGTCTACGCCGCGGGACCACAGTACGACATTGGTAAAACCAAATTTTTCTAGATCATCTTTGACGACGATGGTGGGCGCCATGACTGCCATCGATGGACCATGAAACCAACGCAAAAAGGCATATGTCCACGCGATTGGAATGCCGGTGCGCGCCTGTACGTATTCTGGAAAGCGTGTGTGATATGCGGTGGAGAAGGGCAGGCGGTTCCGCACAGCATAAGCTCTTGCGGATAAACCAAGGGGGCCTTCGGTTGCAATGTGAATTGCATCGGGCTCAAAATCCTTGATTTTGCGCGCTACGCCTTTCCCAGGAAATAGCGATAAAGAAATATCGGGGTAGGTAGGGCAAGGAATCGTTTTAAATTGATTGGGCGTAATCATCTCAATCTCATGACCCATTAACCCCAGTTCATGGCATGTTTGTTTGAGGGTACGAACAACTCCATTGACCTGGGGTTCCCAGGCATCGGTCACGATCATTATTTTCATACTAGGGCCTCTTCAAGTGATTTTCTGGAAATAACATCCATACTGAGTTGTTCTGTGTTCGCAGCACTCGGCGCAGGGTCGCCCAGAATGGTCTTCCAAAAGACCAGCTTGAGTTCGCCTTCGGTGGTTTCAACGAGGGCACTCAGACTTTCGACCCAATCACCGTCGTTGCAATAAATCAAACCATCAATTTCTCGAATTTCGGCTTTGTGAATATGCCCACAGACGACGCCATCGCAATTGCGCATGCGGGCTTCGCGCGCCATGATGTGTTCAAAATCGGCAATGTAACTGACAGCATTCTTGACTTGGTGCTTTAGGTATTGCGATAGTGACCAGTACTGCAAGCCCATTTTGATTCGAATCAAATTAAAGTAGCGGTTCATGTACAAAATGAGGGAGTACAGGTTATCGCCGACGTAGGCTAACCATTTAGCGTACTGCATCACGCCATCAAATAGGTCGCCATGCGTAACCCAGAGCTTTTTACCATCCACCGTGGTATGAATAATCTCTTCCACCACCTGAATATCGCCAAAGGACATGCCAATGTATTGGCGTGCGCTTTCATCATGGTTGCCTGGAATAAAGTACACATTGGCCCCTTTGCGGGCTTTGCGCAGTAATTTTTGCACCACGTCATTGTGCGATTGTGGCCAATAGATGGATTTTTTGAGACGCCAGCCGTCGATAATGTCGCCAACCAAGTAAAAGGTATCGGCTTCGTTGTGCTTTAAAAAATCGAGGAGGTAGTTCGCCTGGCAACCGGAAGTACCCAGGTGCACGTCTGAAATCCAGATGGCTCGGTAGTGCGTCATTGAAGTGTATTAAGCCAGTGCTATGTGTAGGCTTCATGACAATTTCATGTCATTTTTATGACTTACTGGATTAGTATGCTGATTGCATTCCTAATTTCAGAGCGCATTGTATTTTCTTTTCTTTATATGAATTTAAGCCGCATTTTCACCATACTGCAAATCATTGTGCATGTCCTGAAGGGCTGCTTCATTTTGCTACTGCTATTTCCCTGGCTTAAGGCAGGGCAGCGGCATCGATCGATTCGCCATTGGTGCAAGCAGTTGCTCGGTATCTTTAATATGCGCCTTAGCGTTATTGGGGTAGAGCATCTGATGGACGACCATTACCTTATGGCGGCTAATCACATCTCGTGGATTGATATTCATGTGATCAATGCCTTTAAGCCCCATTATTTTGTCGCCAAATCCGAAGTAGCGAGTTGGCCTATTTTTGGCTGGATGGCTAAGCAACTGGGTACGCTCTTTATTGAGCGAGGCAAGTCCAGTAGCATTCGTAATATGGTGCAGGAGATAGCTATTCAACTGAATCAAAAAGCCATTTGTATCTTTCCGGAAGGCACCTCAACTGACGGCAAGCAAGTGGCCCCCTTTAAATCGAACTTATTTGAGGCAGCGATTGTAGCCAATGCGCCGGTATATGCCTTGGCAATTCAGTACTTTGATGTGCGAACCGGAAACAAAACCACTGCGCCCGCGTTTATTGGTGAGATGGGCTTACTGGACTCTATTTGGAACCTGATTTGCAGCCCACCCATTTGCGCTCAGATCAGCATTAGTGCAAAACTACCCGCACTTAAAGAAAGAAAGGCTCTAGCCGAACTAAGCCAGAGCCTGATTGCAGCGCAACTGTGCGAGAGACGCTAGAAGGCTGCGCGTATTCCTACCATCATGCTACGACCTGGTTGGGGCGCATACAAACGCACTGCCATTGGGGTAGTTGCATAACGAATTTGCTCGTTGAGCAAGTTACGTAAGTTAATGTAGCCGGTCCAGCTGATCTTATTGACCTTTTCGGTGTACGACAAACCAGCATTCAATAAGTTATAGCTTGGGGTAGGACCCACTTCCCAAGAAGCTAATCGATTCTGCTCAAAGCTATAGGTATAGCTGGCATTGACTAGCCACTTGTTTTTCTGCTGAGCCAGCTGCAAACCTACCCGGGGCGCAGGTTGCAAAGGTAAATTACCACCCGCATCAAAGCTACCTTGGGATGCGTCAGCAAACAAACGGGCGCCGCTACCAAATTGATTCCAGTTGTAGGTCAATTCGGCCTCGGCACCCTTGATTGTGGCTGCGGCTTGCTGGGCAACGACCACGCTAAAGTTATCATCTCCAGCACTTTCTCCAGAGATATAGTTTCCGTAAATATAGTTATTAAACTTATTGACATAAATACTTGCCTTGCCACGCACTTTACCCAATACCTTCTGTGCTGTTAGTTCAAGATTGTTTGAGATCTCTTTGGATAAATTGGAGTTACCCACCATAAAGGTTGCGGTCGACTCATGAACACCGTAGGCATACAGTTCTTGTGCGCTGGGGGCTCGCTGCGAAACCGTATAGGCTGCACCCAAACCATAACCATGGACTAGGTTCCACAAGCCGCCAGCGGAGTAGGATATTAGATTGAAATTACGGTTTACAGCTTGCGGGTTCAGGGGCCCATTTGAGCTTGCATTCCCATCTATTTTAAAGTTGATGCCATTGCCACCTACTCCAGCTTCATATGGAAAAATTGTTGCGCTATTGGGGTTTTGACTTACGTTGTCATAACGTAAGCCCAAGTTAGCTTGCAGCGCCCCCCAGCGCCCTTCCTCAATCCAGAAGAGGGCATTGGACTTGGTTTTGGTTGACGGAACGATGGCATAGCTACCACTTGCTAAATCGCTAGCTTCGAGTGATGCGCGTGTGACTTGCGCACCAATATTGCCTTTCCATCCCATGAAATTCTTATGCGATAAATCGAGGCGCGCCTCATTGGCGATATTTTTCCACAGAGCAGCAGCAATGCCATCAGGTCCGAATTCAGTATGGTTGTAATTGCTATTGGCTGCACTGAACTTGATTGCAGAGAAGTTGCCAAACGGATCCCGCGTCTCATGTTGGAAGTCATAGCGATTTTGCGATTGGTTAATCGCGCCACCTTCCGGAGTTGGGATGCCGTAGTTGTTGTTTAGGCGCTCAATCGATACGCCGGTATAGCCTGACTTGCCAATGTAGGAAGCGCCCAAACCCAGATTGTTCTGATTGTTAAACGAGTTAGGTAATTTGCCGGTGTAATTGTTTTCTGCTCCTCCTGGTGGAACAGTCCAGCCACCTGCAGGCTCGCCTTGGGATTGCGTTGATTGCCCAGGAAAGCGGTAGTTTTGCGCATTGTTGATGGCGGTATCCACGTGCAATGCAATGGAGCCAACCGACCCTTCCAACACACCGGATGCTGCTCGGCCGTTGTTAACGGTTTCATAACTGGTGTTTGCTACACCCGATGCTTGCTCTGGTAGGGTTGTGTGAATGCGTTCATTCACCACATTGACTAAGCCGCCACTTGAGCCTGAACCGTACTTTAAGGCTGCGGCGCCACGCAAGATTTCAATTTGCTGTGCATTTTGCAATGGCGTTGCTACGGCATGATCAGCCGAGATGCTGGATACATCGCCTACCGACAGGCCGTTTTGTAAAATCTGCACACGAGCGCCCTCAAGACCCCGAATAACCGGGCGGGAAGAGCCAACCCCATAGCCGGTCGCAGAAACTCCAAGCTCGTTGCCTAAGGTTGCTCCTAAAGTAGTGCCGAGCTTATCGAGCAGCTCATTACCTTGCAGAATTTTGGTTGGCGTCAGAATGCTAAGGTTGCTTTCTTGTGAGCCAGTTGCTTCAATTTGCAAGTTGGGATTGCTGCTACTTTGGGCGTAGGCAATCATAGAAAAAGATACAGTCAGTGTTGTGGTCAGGCTAACTGATTTGAGTAAGCCAAACGCATTTCGCTTCGCTAAAAGCGATTGAGAATTCATCTTCATAAAAAACTCCAATTGCACCACCGCTTTGGGTGGCAAATAATTAATGGCCCGCAAAAGCGGTGCCGCTTAGGGATTTACAACTGGAGGGATTGCGGCGGAGCGCGGGATTGGTAGTGGCTTAAGACCGCGCCGGTATTAAAAACGGCGCTATAAATAATGGGTTCAGTAGCTAGCGCCTGAGTTGCTGATACAGCAATGCCACTACTGCCAATAAAACCAGCCAAGGTGAGCGCATCAAACAGTAAACAATTTGCATTGATGTGATCGCCATGAGACGCCTCGGCATGGTGATGCGCATCGCAGTCGTCGTGACCGGCTAATTCAGATAAGCCAAATTGGAGTGCTTGAGTCTGACCGGTATGGGGGTGTGCAATGCTGTGCTGATAGCCCAGCCAATGGGTGCCTAAAAGGCTGATGGTGAGGAAAGCAATTGCTAGACAAGCCCGAGCAGGACGCTGGATTTGAGTGGCAAAAAAGGCTTTCATGGGGCTAAATGGTACAGGAAATGGCTATCCCACCCAATACTGTGTAAAATAGCGATTCCGTCGGAGTGTAGCGCAGCCTGGTAGCGCACCTGCTTTGGGAGCAGGGGGTCCAAGGTTCGAATCCTTGTACTCCGACCACTTTTCCTTCCCATGCGACCTTGTGTTTTAGGTCAATCCAGTTTCTGCTTACTGAGCTGCTTTTTTAGCCCGCAAGAACAGCAGTGCAATCACACCCACCAGCATTACGTAGAGCGAAATCGTTACTGCTCCCTTGCTGTGCGCATACGCAAAGCTTGAGTAGGCCAAATACGCGCAGGAAGCGCAAAAGATGAGTGGTGTGAGGGGGTAGAGCGGAACGCTAAATTCCCGCTTGGTATGGGGGTGCTTAAAGCGCAGAATAAATACCGAGACGCCAACGAGGAACAGGAAGCTCCAAAACACAGGGGCTGTAAATTCCACCATGGCCTCAAAACCATCGGACTGCAGCGCGCCAAAACACACGAGCGCAACGCAAATGATTCCCTGCACAATATATGCCAAACTCGGGGAGCCGCGCTTCGCTTCCCAGCGCCCCATGAAGCGCAGACCATACCAGTCTTCACCCATGGCAAAGTTGGTGCGTGCACCCACAATCATGGTGGCATTAATGCTGGTGAGCGCCGCAACCGCTACAAAAAGGCCGAGGAGTTTTTCACCAATCGGGCCAAAAGCAAGGCCGAGTAAATCGGCAGGCGCTGCTTTACTGCTAGCCAGCTGCTGCATACCCAGGCCACTAATTAAAGCCCAATTCACAAGTAGGTAAACGATGGTGATGAGCAAGAGACTAAAGACGATGACATACACCACCGTCTTACTGCCGCCTTTCACTTCAGCTGAAATATAGGCGGATTCATTCCAGCCGCCAAAGGTCAGCAGCACAAACACCATAGCAAGGCCAAGTAAGCCCAGCGGTGGCGTACTCGAGAAAAAGGCCGCATGCTCTACTGCAGGCAGGGGGGCACCCAATAGTCCAAATCCAGCGACGATGATCGCCAGCAGACCTGCAACTTCAAGAACCGTGAGTATGGTTTGTACGTTGGCTGATGCATGAATGCCAATCAGATTAACCAAAGTCAAACCAATCACAATCAGCAGCGCCCAAATAACAGCCGAGTATTCGCCTAGGGGCAAGACCTTCGACATGTAGTCGCCAAACACAAAGGCGAGCAAGGCAATCGATCCGGTATTAATGACCGTGGCTTTGGCCCAGCCATACAAAAACGACGCGTTTTTGCCATAGGCTTTAAATAAGAAGTGGTAATCGCCGCCAGCATGGGGGTAGGTAGTTGCTAGCTCGGCATAGCATAGGGCGCCTGCCATAGAAATCACGGAGCCGATGATCCAAACACTCATCATCCAACCGATATCGCCGGTAATGCCGGCGACCATTGATGGCGTTTTAAAAATACCGGCGCCAATCACAATGCCAACAATAATGGCGATTGCTCCGGTGCGCGAGAGCAGGCGCTCCGGCACCGTGTTGGCGGGGTTATTCATGAACTAGATTGGAAGACTGAAAACGCTGGGTAGCGCTTAACGACGCACGCCGGTAAATTCATTCTGAACGTAGCCGCCTTTATCGTCGCCCTTTAAGGTATTGCCATTGACTGTTACTTGCGCTGTCCGGAAATTACCATTGCGGTCTTTGTAGCTAAATTCCATTTTGGTGCCAGTCAGTTTTGCATTGAGCAGGGGTTGGCTTCTACGATCTATTAATAGACTGCCGCCAATGCGCTGGTAGTGCTGTGACAAGCTTAAGGTAGCAGGGCCCTGGGCATCAAAGTTTGTGAGAGTCCAGTCGCCAGCCACGTTGGCAGGTACCACCCAGAAATAGGCTCTAGCAGGACTATCCACTTCAGCATCCGCCTCCCAGTCGCCCATGGTGAAGGCATGCGATACCACGCGTGTACCGGGTTTCATCTTGAGGATAGTAGGGCGCAATTTGAGGTTGAGTTCAGGCAGGAGGTACATGGTGACAACCGTGGCTTTGGAGAAATCTTCTTTAAAGATGTCGCCCTGAATGATCTTCACTTTCTTTGATACGCCGGCGCGTTCTGCATTGCGCTGACCGAGCGCTGCCATTTCAGGATTGAACTCAATACCAACGGCTGTTGCGCCAAATTCTTTTGCGGCAGCAATCGCAATCTTGCCATCACCAGCGCCGAGGTCATAGACCAAATCGGAAGGGCCGACTTTGGCAATCTTGAGCATATTGGTTACTAATTCATCGCCAGTAGGGACCCAGATCACATCTTTACCTTCTTGGCCAATGCTGGGTTTGTATTTATCGTCACCGCCTTCAGTTAGGCCTTGCGCGCTAAGGCTAACGGCAAACAAGAGAGAAAAGGCAAAAAGGAGTCTTTGAACGATCTTCATGGTGGTCTTAAGGGCTTATAAAGGGTTTATTGAAATAACCTCACGATCATAAATTAATTCAATTAAAAGCCCCAAAAAAGGCTAAAAACTGTAAACCATGTCCATTAGAATAGTAGCTGTAGATGCATACTGCCCATAGCTCAGCTGGATAGAGCAACGGCCTTCTAAGCCGTAGGTCACAGGTTCGACTCCTGTTGGGCAGGCCACTTAAGCTTGAATCAAACGTTTAGGCCCTATTTAATGAAGAAATTACTTCTCTGTAGCATTGTGTTTACTGCCATAGTTCTTATTGGCTGCAAGGGCGAGGATGCAGTAGCAAAATGCGTTCAAGCCAATATTAATTCAGATATCGACAGTGGCAAGCTCAAAAAGACCGATACTGCGGCAATGAAACAATTGGAGCAAATGCATAGAGCCAGCTGCATTGAAAATATGACGATTAAGGCGTACTAAAGACGAACGCTTAGGTTTTGGCTTCAGCTATTAATGAACCGCTGTTGTACGCACTAGCATTACTTGGCTACTGCTAGATAACACTCCCTTAGGGGTAAAGTGAGCAAATAAGGTGGTTTATTCTATATTTAAGACCATTGGGGATTGACCGCAGGATTATTTGTGCTTATTGTCAAGCGAACATATATCCACAAAACCAATATGTCTTATATTGCAACTGCCCGAGCGGCCGCATACCGTACTTTTTGCGACACAGCCAATAAGAGCGCCTCTTCCTTACGATTTGAATCGTTCATTACCTGGCTCATTATTGCGAATCTGTTCGCGCTGGTATTGGAGCGTATTCCAGCGTTTTACGTTGGGTATGAAGATTCATATGATCTATTTGATCGTCTATCGATTTATATCTTTACTGCTGAGTACGCACTAAGGCTATTTGCGGCAAGTGGAGATCCACGTTTCGCTGGAAAACGCTTTGCAACCTTGCGGCACGCATTGACCCCGTTTGCTCTGATCGATGCGCTGGTCATTATTCCGTACTGGCTGCAAATGATGGGGTTGATCAATTTAGATTTACGTGTCCTCAGGGCCTTACGCTTACTTCGCTTACTAAAATTATTGAGAGACATTATTCCTGCAGTCAGTGCATTTCGACGAGTCAATGCGGGCAAAACCGCGCGTCAAAAAGTATATGCATTGATGAACGAAACACCAACTTCTGGCCGCTTGCACCAGCAGGTTGATTTTATTTTTATTCTTTTTATTATCACCAGTGTCATTGCTGTATTTCTGGAGACAGTACCTACCATTTATGAGCCGCTCAAGAATGAGTTTCATTATTTTAATTTACTGACTATATTTATTTTTACAGTCGAGTACCTACTGCGTCTTTATTCGGCACCCGAAGGCGCTGTGGAAGATTCAGAAAATAGCAGTAGCCGATGGGCATGGGCAAAGCGCCCAAGTTCACTTATTGATTTAATCGCAATTTTGCCATTCTATGTGCAATTTTTGATTACAGTCGATCTTCGTTTTATACGGGTTTTACGGGTTCTGCGAATCTTAAAGCTGACGCGTTACAACACAGCTATCTCAACTTTTGTATCGGTTATGAAACGTGAGCGAGCGGCATTTATGTCGGCTATGTTTATCGTTGTATTGATTACTATTTTGTCGGCAGCCATTGTGTATACGGTTGAGCATCCAGTGCAGCCTGATAAGTTCGATACCATGGTGCGCGCACTCTATTGGGCTGTGATTACTTTGGCCAGCGTTGGCTATGGCGATATCACGCCAGTAACGCACATTGGTCAAGCATTTACGATGGTGCTCTCGCTCTTGGGTATTGGTATTGTTGCGTTACCAGCAGGTATTTTAGGCTCCGCGTTTTCCGATCAATTGCATCAACAGCGTGAGCAGATGATTCATGATATTGAAGAGGCTCTTGAAGATGGTGTATTGTCAAAGGAAGAGGAAGAAAAGTTAGAGCAAGAGCGAATTCGCTTACACATTCCAGAGAAGCAGTTTGCACTTATGAAAAGCCGTGCCATGCTTCGCCATGCTGCCGATTTTTCGATTGAAAAGGTAGTGCATACTGCCGCAACTGACATCAACCGATTGCGTGAAACATTAAAAGCGCTGCCCGCAGACGAGGTTTTTGCGGAGATAAGAAAATTAAATCTACCAGAATCCGAGCAGGCTGCGTTACGCGTACTGTTAAATTAATGGCGTTTATCTTTTTGTTCCTAGGCAGCGCACTTGCTTCACGCTAGGTAGACAACTTCCCAGTCTATGCTGCCAATTTTGTACTCCTATCGCAGATGCCCCTATGCAATACGGGCTCGCATGACCTTGAACTATGCCGGTATTCAGGTTGAGCACCGGGAGATTGAATTACGCAATAAGCCAAAATCGATGCTGATGGCATCTCCAAAAGGGACGGTACCCATGCTCATTGTGGGTGATCTGGTTCTAGATCAAAGTTTGGAGATCATGCGATGGGCATTGCAGTACTCTGACCCAGATAACTGGGGTGGGATGGATAACGTTGCTGCTCAAATTTGGATTGAGCGCAATGACGGACCATTTAAAGTATTGCTTGATCAATATAAGTACCCCAATCGGCATCCCAATCTCAATCAAGACGATGTCTTGAATGCTGCAATAACGTTAATGCTCAAGCCGCTGGATGAGGTTCTGGATTCGAATCAATATGTCCTAGGCAACAAACAGCATTGGATTGACGTTGCCATTTTTCCATTCATTCGGCAGTTTTCCATGGTTAATCCTCAGCAGTTTGAGCAATTGCCGCTCCCAGCCCTAAAAAATTGGCTTACTAAGCATCTCCAATCGGAGCTATTCAATGCCGTCATGGCTCGTCATCCAGTTTGGATAGGCTGATCAAAGAACAGCCAACTCAATGCATGGCAGTGTAGGCTGGAGCAGTTTCGGCCTAGATGGATTGAAGCGTTTTAAGTTGAATCGCAAAACGCCCAGCCTGATTATTTGAAATCAGAATGCCAAACTCAATGGCATCAGCAAAGGATAGGATTGGCGCGCTAATGGCTTGCCCACGGAAGGTTGATTTAAATTGATTTAAATTAAATTGATGCGTTTGCCAGATGGGTTCAGCAATGAAATCGGCTGTATAGCTTACCTGTGGCGCTATCGCAGTGCGTAAGACGAGCTTGTATTGCTTACCGTCCCCTTTGGCCAATAGCTCTAGTGCTTGCGTTCCTGCGGGAAATTGGGCTGATGAACGCATGGAGGCAAAGCCGCCGTTATTTTCAAGGGAAACCAGGCCTTCAAAATACATACCTTGCGTATCTTGGCGAAGAGTTGATTGTGAAATTCCTCCCATCACGCCATCATTCACAACCCAGCAATCGCGCATCGTTTTAGGGTTAGTGAAATCCATGCGAACTCCTTGTGCGCGTAACAGTTCGCTCCAGCATAAAAGGGAAGCACTCGAGATGCAAAGAAAATTTCTTCTTGAGTTCAATTTTGCTGACACGATGTCGGGGCCGAATACCTTGAGCCTATAGCAAAGCGCCACGCGCAGCGATGGGCCAAACCGCCTCTACGGTATTGCCCCGAACACAAATAATTTCATCGTATAAGTTGACGGTGGGATCGCAATGGCCGGGTATCAGCTTGATGGTGTCGCCCAGCTTTAATGGTGAGTCTGCAGTAAGCTGAAGTACGCCATGCTCATCCGAGGCTTTGAGGTAGGTTGCGTCTGTACGTTGCCAGACCAGTGGCATTCCAGAATCGACACTGGATGCTTTGAGGCCGGCATCGACCACGGCACGACCCTGAGTTGGGTGGCTAAGTATGGCTGTTTTGATAAACAGGGCATGCTCAAACGCTAAGTCAACTGCATCACGCTGGTTTTTGGCATAGTCGCGGTCCATCAAAATATAGGAGCCTGCTTGCACCTCATTAAAAATCGATGAGCTACCTTCCAGCATCACCGAGCCAGTGCCAGCGCCAGTAATGCGTTCTACAGCAATGCCCGCCTGCTCAACCGCCGCCTTCGCTTCAGCCGCCTTAGCACATACGGCCGCAATCGCATCTTGCCGTTCTTTAGGGAGGCGGTAATGCTGGGCGCTACCGTGGTAGCACTGTAAGCCCATGAAATGTAAGTAGGGCGCTTGATCAATAAGACGAGCCAGTGCGACAACTTGCTCAATCGAAGTAGCGCCACAACGGCCCATCCCCACATCGACTTCAATATAGACATCGATCTTGATTTTGCGCGCGCTACTCGCTTGTGCGAAGGCAGTAACTTGTTCTGGATGGTCGACTAAGATACCAATGCGTGCACGCTCAGCTAAATCAAGTGCATGAGCCACTTTCTTAGCGCCAACTACTTCATTGGTAATCAAAATATCCTTTACACCGGCCGCAACAAAGACTGCCGCTTCGCTGACTTTTTGACAGCAGATGCCAACGGCGCCCGCTGCAATTTGGCGCAATGCAATCTCCGGACACTTATGGCTTTTGGCATGGGGACGTAAGCGGACGTCGCTACCCAACAGCGCATTTTGCAGAAGTCCCAGATTGTGCTCAAAGGCATCCATATCCAGAATTAAAGCGGGCGTATCGATCTGATCAAAATGATCGCCGGCGCGGGCTGCTTTCCAAGGTGCCATAGTGGGTTGTACTCTCAATTGAAACGAATCAATGCATGCATTGCAATGGTGTGATTCTAGGATACTTTTTAAAATACGCCCCACCTGCGAGGGTTGACGACTTGCCTATTAATCAGTGCCCTTGCTTTGATATAGCACCCACTACACAAAGAAGGCGATTGTTTGGTATAAATCCTGCTTGCCATACGCCAGTAGGATTAGGTATTCATGCCACGCACCGATTCGGTCTTTGCCTTTGTTGATATTGAGACCACGGGCTCACGGGCGGAGCTTGACCGTATTACCGAGATCGGCATTCTGACCCTCGATTCCGATGGCGTTTCGGAATGGTCGCGCTTAGTCAATCCAGAAACCTACATACCCAAAAATATTCAACAGTTGACGGGCATCACCCCCGAGATGGTGGCCACGCAGCCAACGTTTTCCGAGATTGCCAATGCGCTCTATATGGAGCTCAAAGACAAGATCTTCATCGCCCACAATGCCCGCTTTGATTACAGCTTCATTAAGGCTGAGTTTAAAAAAGTTGGGATTGATTTTGCGCCCAAGGTACTTTGTACGGTAAAGCTCTCGCGGCGGTTATTTCCCAATCAAGCGCGCCATAACTTAGATACCTTGATTGCGGTGCATGGCTTGCAAGTAGCCAATCGCCACCGCGCTTTAGATGATGCCAAATTGCTGTATGACTTCTGGCAAGAGTGCATTCGCTTATTCGGACCAGAGCACTTACAAACCGAGGTGGATTATTTGCTTGGTAATTCGAGCTTGCCAGTTCACATCGATAAAGCGCTAGTAGAGGAGATTCCGAGTCGCCCCGGCGTTTATATGTTCTACGCAGAAAATCGCCAGCCGCTCTACATCGGCAAAAGCATTGATTTGCGCGCGCGGGTGAAAGGACACTTTCATGCGGCGCTCACCAATCGCAAAGAAATGAAGATTGCCATGCAGGTCCGTGACATTGATTGGATCGAAACGGCCGGAGAATTTGGTGCCTTGATTTTGGAATCGCGCCTCATTAAAGAAAAGCTACCCACCTTTAATGTCAAGTTGCGTCGCTCCAAAGACTTGTGCGCATGGCAGCTTCTCGAGTCTGCTGAACACCTTCAGGTGCAGCTCGTGAATCACCAGGATTTAGAACCTGGCAAGCAAGATAACTTATATGGCCTTTTTTACAATAAGCGGGAAGCCTTGGCGAGCTTGCAATCGATTGCTAAAAAGAATCAACTGTGCGAGGCCATTTTGGGCTTAGAGAAGCGACAAGGGCAGGGAGCTTGTTTTGGTTTTCATGTGAAGCAGTGCAACGGCGCCTGCATCGGAGCAGAGTCGCCGGCGATCCACAATCTGCGGCTCAAAACGGCACTCCTTAAATTGAAAGTCGCATCCTGGCCCTATAAAGGTGCAATCGCCATCCACGAGGGCGACGACTTGCATCTGTTTGATCATTGGTGCTACCTGGGTACGGCAGCGAATGAGGTGGAAGTAGAAGAGCTGCTGAGCGAAAAGCAGCCGGAATTTGATCTGGATATTTATAAGATCATCCATAAAACCCTTAAAAAAACAAAGGAATTAGGCTTGCTCGTTACCGCCCTGGAAGCCCCGCAGAATTGCCATGAGGCTGTCGAATTCCCCTAAAAAGCGCCTTGTCCTATCTCCTAGGGTAAGTACCGTTTCCGCTTTATTAAAAAATTGCGACTATGAATGTCCATTCTTCCGGAGGAGCATTCATGAAGCATTCGATTAAACGCACCGCGCTGTCTACTGCCATTGCCCTGGGCATTGCTGGCTTTGCTGCTAGCCCCGCTATGGCGTGGGAACCTACTAAACCCGTTGAGTTTGTGATTCCTGCTGGTCCTGGCGGCGGTGCTGACCAGATGGCCCGTATGATCCAAGGCATCATCAGTAAGAACAACCTGATGAAGCAATCGATGATTCCAGTCAATAAATCGGCTGGCGCCGGCGCTGAAGGCTTCTTATCCGTTAAAGAAGCCAAGGGCGACCCCCATAAGATCGTCATTAGCTTATCGAACCTCTTTACCACTCCCTTAGCCACTGGCGTTCCCTTCTCCTACAAGGACATGACCCCGGTCGCGATGCTGGCCCTCGACCAGTTCGTGCTCTGGACCAATGCCGATAAGCCCTATAAAACCGCTAAAGAGTACATTGATGCCGTTAAAGCCGCTGGCCCCAATAAGTTCAAGATGGCCGGCACTGGCTCTAAGCAAGAAGACCAGATCATTACCGTAGCCCTCGAAAAAGCCACTGGCACCAAGTTCATCTACGTTCCCTTTAAGGGAGGCGGTGACGTGGCAGTTCAGCTCGTGGGTAATCACGTGGACTCCAGCGTAAATAACCCAATCGAAGCGGTAGCCCAGTGGCGCGCCGGTAAACTCCGTGCCCAGTGCGTGTTTGACGATACCCGTATGCCTTACAAAGAGAAAATCACGCCTACCCAGTCCTGGAATGACGTACCTACCTGTAAAGAAGTGGGCGTTCCAACCGACTACGTGATGCTGCGCGGCATTTTCATGCCCCCTGGCGTAACCCAAGATCAGGTCAATTACTACGTGGACCTCTTTAAAAAGGTCATTGCCACCCCAGAATGGAAGAAGTTCATGGCCGACGGCGCCTTTAACCAAACCTTCATGAGCGGCAAAGAGTTTGATAAGTGGTTAGACGCGAACGCTGCCTTGCACAGACAGCTGATGCAAGAAGCTGGATTTATTGCGAAGTAAGCAAGCAAGTTCGGCGGAGATCATTCCGCCAGCAATAGAAAACGCCTGGTAATCCCAGGCGTTTTTTTATCTCCATTGACAGATTTTTATCTTACCAATTTTTGACCTACCGTTTGCTTTAAGATGGTTTGCACCAGCGGGTGATGTATCCGCTTTTCCGACCGTATGGCGTAAAAATATTCATGGATGTCTTCGCAGGCACCTACCGGATGCACTTGGTAATGGTGTTCGAGCTCGGACAGCAAAATGGATGCCGCCGGAAATACACCAAAGCCACTCGATCCAAAAGTGACCATTAATGCGTTGTCCTCAAACTC
Organism: Polynucleobacter difficilis; assembly: GCF_003065365.1. Taxonomy (NCBI): domain Bacteria; kingdom Pseudomonadati; phylum Pseudomonadota; class Betaproteobacteria; order Burkholderiales; family Burkholderiaceae; genus Polynucleobacter; species Polynucleobacter difficilis. Next base: position 797,477 of record NZ_CP023276.1, read on the forward strand.
CCCAACGATGTTCGGTGTAATGCCCAATTTTTCAAACCACAAATCCAATTTAAAGCGTACGGTCGAGTGGTAGGTTGGCATGATGACGGGAATGTCGGCAAGGCTGTAGGGAAAATTCTCTTTTGCTTGCTCGAGCAACTCGGCTGATGCAAGCCAGCTTACCGCTGAATGGCCCAGCTCCTGACTGTAGAGGCTCATGTTTTTATTGACGGGAGCAGGGCGATCAGCAAAAACGAGGTCTAGGCGATGCAGGGCCAAATCAGCCAGCAAGTCCTCGAATTCCCCTTCATGGCATACCAGCTGAATTTGCTGCTCATGAATGATGCTATCGAGTAATTCTTTGCTGACGAGCTTTGGTAAGCCGTCGGCAACACCCAAAGCTAGGCGATTTCGGGGTATGGCAGCAGACCCGCTGACGATGCTCGGTAACTTTTCACCGATCTGAAAGATTTGGTCCGCCAATTTCATGGCAGCAAAGCCAGCATCGGTGAGTGCTAGGCCCCGTCCGGCTGGCTTAAATAGTAAATGACCTAAGTCTTTTTCGAGCTCATGTACTTGCGTACTGACGGTTTGCACTGCAATATTGAGCCGGCTGGCAGCCTTGGTCATGCTGCCTTCCTTAGCCACTACCCAAAAGTAATGTAAGTGCCTGTAATTAAAAGACTGTGTCATGCTTTTGCATCCATAATTTAACTAAGAATCCCTCGGTATTATAGGATAATATTCAGTAAATAACGAAAATATATTACCTAATTATCTTCTTTTTAATGAATGAATTTAAGTCTAAAGTGTATTCATCAAGATCCATAAGGAGTAGATGAATATGAAAATCACCACTAAAAGTCGGTATGCCGTCGAAGCCTTGGTTAGTTTAGCGAGCCAGTCTCAGGGTAAATATGCGATTAACTTGCAAAACATTAGCAAGCAGACCGATATTTCTGTTTCCTACTTAGAGCAGATTTTCAGTAATTTGAAAACCGCCAAACTCATCGATAGCCATAAGGGCCCAGGTGGTGGTTACTGGTTAACGCGTCCACCGCAAGAGGTATCGATTGGCGACATTATGCGTGCGGTTGATCACAGCAAAGGATCTACAGATGGCTTGGATGGCGCAATTTGGCGTGATTTAGCTATCAAAATGGAGTCATACATGGACTCGATTTCGCTGGCTACCTTATTGCCGCCAAAGAGCAGCACACCGGATTTGCCCGATGCCAATTTGATTCATAAAAAAGTGGATCAAAAGAAGGCAAAGAAAATGCTCAGTAATTTGAAGCCCATGATTGCGCAGTCACCTAAGCGCATGGCAAAAGACATCGGCAGCATTGCGAACTCGGTGTTTAGCTGGGGCGGCCAACTCAATAGCAAGGCACTCAAAAGCTAAACTGTTTTTCGGTATGAACAAAAGGGCTATGCGATTGTCATAGCCCTTTTTTTTGGCTGTCACAGATCCGTCATATATTTCCATTATTATCGAAATATGAAAAATAATGACGCCGTCAATGCCTTCCTCGCCCTAGGGCAGGAATCCCGATTGAATGTCTTTCGCTTGATAGTACAAAAAGGCGATGTCGGCTTAACGCCAACCCAAATCCATGAAATGCTGGGCATACCCAATGCCACACTGAGCTTTCATTTAAAAGAACTGATGCAAGCCCAGCTAATTACGCAAGAGCGTCAAAGCCGCAATCTCATTTACCGACCCAATGCCATCCACACTGCGGCCTTGGTCGAATTTTTACTGGATAACTGCTGCGGCGGTCAATCCTGCCTTCCTAAACCCCTTACTCGAAAGGTGAAAGCGCTATGAAGCAATACAACGTTTTATTCCTATGCACGCACAACTCGGCTCGTTCCGTTTTAGGTGAGGCTTTGGCTTCAACCCACCCGAGTGGCCGTTTTATTGGTTACTCTGCCGGATCTACGCCTGGCACCCGAGTCAATCCGTTTGCCGCTGAGATCGCAGGTGAGCTGGGATACGACAACAGCAAACTGCGCTCAAAAAACTGGGATGAATTCGCCTTGCCGGATGCGCCGAAGATGGATTTCATTATTACGGTTTGCGACAATGCGGCTGGCGAAGTCTGCCCAGTTTGGCCAGGCAATCCGGCTACTGCGCATTGGGGCTTTCCAGACCCATCGCAGGTAAGCGGCAGTGATGAGGACAAGCGCCGGGCTTTTCGGGATGTGATGATTGGCCTTAAAAAACGCATTGATATGCTCGTCGATCTTCCCCTTGAAAAGCTGGACGCACTGAGCATTCAGAGTGAACTCAAAAAGCTAGCGAAGGTTTAAACGTGGGACTATTTGAACGGTATTTGACGGTATGGGTTGGTCTGGGCATCGCTGCTGGCGTAGTGCTAGGTTTGCTCATGCCGGGGGTGTTTCAATCCATTGCGCTGATTGAGTTTGCGCACGTCAATCTCGTGGTTGCTGTCCTCATCTGGATCATGATTTACCCGATGATGATCCAGATTGATTGGAGTGCTGTAAAAGACATTCATAAAAAACCCCAGGGCTTGTTCTTAACGCTCGTGATTAACTGGTTGGTCAAGCCGTTCACCATGGCCGCATTGGGCGTGCTCTTCTTCCAATACATTTTTGCGCCCTGGGTGGACCCTCAGTCGGCGCAAGAATACATTGCCGGGATGATCTTACTTGGCGTAGCACCTTGCACTGCGATGGTATTTGTCTGGAGCCAATTGGTGAAGGGTGATGCGAATTACACCTTAGTTCAGGTATCGGTCAACGATCTAATTATGGTGGTTGCCTTTGCACCGATTGCTGCCTTTCTATTGGGCGTCACCGATGTGACGGTGCCTTGGGAAACACTCCTCATTTCAACCATCTTGTATGTGGTCTTACCCCTCGTTGCGGGCATTGCAACCCGCTTTGTATTGGCTAAGCGCTCGGCCGATGCAGTAGGGCACTTTGTAGCGAAACTCAAACCCTGGTCGATTGTGGGTTTGATCGCAACCGTCGTGTTGTTGTTTGGATTTCAGGCCAATACGATTATTGAAAAGCCCCTCATCATTGTCTTGATTGCAATTCCGCTCATTTTGCAAACCTACGGGATCTTCTTCGTTAGTTGGTGGGCTGCCAAACGACTGAAGTTACCGCATGACGTCGCAGGCCCGGCGTGTTTGATTGGAACCTCCAACTTTTTTGAACTCGCGGTAGCGGTAGCGATTTCCTTGTTTGGCCTGAACTCGGGCGCAGCCTTAGCCACGGTGGTGGGGGTTTTAGTCGAAGTGCCCGTCATGCTTTCGTTGGTGGCCATGTTGAATAAATGGCGGCCAGAGCATTAAAGTAGTGCGCTTATTACAATGAATGCCATGACTTCGTTTGATGCCACCCAGACAGATGATTTGCCACAGCTTGATCGAGCGAGCTTTGCAATTCCAAGCACGGTTCAATTGCAACATCCACAGCCTTCCCATGCGCCACGTTTTTTATTGCTCTATGGATCGCTGCGAACACGTTCTTTTAGTCGGCTACTCATGGAAGAGGCGGCTCGTATCCTGACCTTAATGGGTGGAGAGGTTAAGATCTTCAATCCGAGTGGTTTGCCTTTACCCGATGATGCTCCGGAAACCCATCCCAAAGTAGCGGAGCTGCGTCAGCTTTGTGAATGGTCTGAGGGGATGGTGTGGTGTTCACCCGAACGCCATGGTGCGATGACTGGAATTCTGAAAGCGCAAATCGATTGGATACCCCTTAGCATCGGTGCTGTAAGGCCCACCCAAGGCAAGACTTTGGCCTTAATGCAAGTTTGCGGCGGCTCGCAATCGTTTAATGCGGTAAATCAAATGCGTGTTCTAGGCCGCTGGATGCGCATGATTACGATCCCCAATCAATCGTCGGTTGCCAAAGCCTTCCTTGAATTTGATGAGCACGACCGCATGAAACCCTCTGCGTATTTCGATCGCGTCGTCGATGTGCTCGAAGAGCTGTATAAATTTACCCTGCTGACCCGGGGTAATGCAGACTATTTAGTAGATCGTTACAGCGAGCGCAAAGAAAGCGCCGAAGCCTTGATGCGGCGAGTTAATCAAAAGGACTAAAGCATCTCTTTGCGCATCGTCAAATTCATGACAAAATAAGCCTTCACTCGTACTCAGGGGCTTTTATCTTGCGACTTACCCGATTGGCCGTATTGGCTACCACTGCGCTGAGCACATCGGCATTCTTGGTGGGCTGTGCATCGAATACCAACACCATGCCCAACGAAGGGCAGTCGTATATGCAAAGCGCATACGATCCTGGTCAGGCTCAATCTCCGGCATTCTCACAGCAGCAGTTGCAATCGCTGGTTTCCTCGATTGCGCTTTATCCCGATTCGCTGTTGTCTCTCATGTTGCTCGGCTCCACTTATCCTCTGGAAATTGCGGAAGCCTATAACTGGAGGCGAAGCAATGCTAGCCTCAGCGGCACTGCCTTGCAAAACGCATTAAAGACGCAAACGTGGAATGACAGCGTCAAGTCGCTGATTTCGTTTCCGCAAGCCTTCAATATGATGGGCAGCAATTTAGAGTGGACGCAAAATTTAGGCAATGCCTATAAATTGCAGCCCGCCGATACGATGAAAGCAGTTCAAGCCTTGCGTAAGCGGGCACAGCAAGCGGGTACGTTAAAAACCAATGCGCAGATGACGGTAGTAACGGATCCGAATTCCAATATTCTGATCATGCCGGCAAGTACGCAGGTGGTGTATGTCCCCACCTATAACCCCAACGATGTGTATGGCCCATGGCCTTATGCAGATTACCCGCCATACCCAGCCTACAACCCTGCATGGGGCATGATGGCCTTTGGTGTTGGTATGGCCATCGGCGCGGATTTTTGGTCAACCCCCAGCTGGAGTAATGGCACGATCAATGTGAACAACACCAGCGATGTCATCCGCCCTAATCGAGGCATTATTGGTCCAAGCAGTATTCAGAATCAGCAGCGTTTGGCCAATGATTGGAAGAACAATGCAACGGCGCAGCAAAAGCAAGACGCACGGCAGTTAGGTCAGCGCGCTAATAGTGACTTTCAGAAAAATGCGACAGCCCAAGAGCGTCAGCAAGCGAGCCAGCTAAACCAATCGGCGCGTGCCGATGCGGCGCAAGATCGAGCCAACCCCAATGTCGATCGGGAAAGCCTGCAAGAAAACGCCTTGCGTAACCAGGCGCGCTCGGATGCTAATCAAGACCGCTTTGGTGGAGATCGTGGCGGCTTTGGCGGCGACCGCGGTGGCTACGGTGGCGGTCGTGGCGGCTTTGGCGGCGGCCATTTTGGCGGCTTTCGGCGCTAATCAATCAATAAAACAGATCTCAATATGAACGCACTCTATTTTTTACAGTCCCTGCGGCGCGCCGCATTCCTCTTTGTGGCGAGTGGTGCAATAACTACGAGCGCATTGGCGCAAACCCCTTTACCGAATAGCGATGCATCTACCGCTGCGTTTGTAGCACTCTGTCAAAACCGCGCTGATGTTGAAGCGCAGAATTTTTGCTTTGGTTTTGGTGAGGGTGTCTACCAAGCGCATGTGATGCAACGCGGCCCAAATGCCAAATCAACGATTTGCGTTCCCAAGGGGATGTCGCGCGATACGGTACTTTCTGAGTTTTTAGTGTGGACGCAAGCTCGCCCCCAATACAACGGGGACTATGCTGCCAAAACCATTATTCGCTTTTTAAGTAGCCGCTACCCCTGCGCTAAAACAAAGTAAGGCGGACTCGTTAAATCGAGACCACTTTATTGGGGTTGAGGATGTTCTCTGGATCGAGCGCACGCTTGATCGCTTTCATCATGTCGTGGGCTACTGCACCGCGGTGCGCGCGCAAGCCCTCCAGCTTGAGTTGACCGACTCCGTGCTCAGCGGAGATTGAGCCGCCGCACTGTTCAACCTGTGCGTAGACCAGTTCATGAATAGCGGTTTCTTCAGCTTGATTAAATGCGTGAGGGTCAACACCCTTTGGCGGTGCAATGTTGTAATGCAAATTGCCATCGCCGAGATGCCCAAAGTTAATGATGCGGATGCCGGGATATGCAGCGCGCATTAAAGCATCGGTATTTTGCATAAATTGATCTAGGCTCGATAGGGGCAGGGTAATGTCGTGTTTTAAGTTCGCCCCTTCTTGTGCCTGAGCGAGGGTAATGTGTTCCCGCATCTGCCAAAAGGCTTGCGCTTGCGCAAGATTGCTCGCAATGATGGCATCCGATACCAAACCGTCTTCCAGGGCAGTCTCTAAGATTTGCTCCAGCAAGAGCCGTACATGCTCTTCGCTCTCATGATCGGACAACTCAACCAGGATGGTGTAAGGCGGGTTGTTGCTCAGTGGATTTGCCATTTGCGGAAAATGGCTGGCACATAAATCCAAGGACTCCTGCGTCATCATCTCAAATCCAGTGAGCAAGGATGCTGCTCGCTTTTGAAATAAACCCAAGAGGGCAATCGCTGAAGGAATATCCTTGGTAGCAACGAGAGTGGTCCACTGCGATAGAGGAAGGGGGTATAGCTTTAATACGGCTGCAGTAATGATGCCTAAGGTTCCTTCTGAACCAATGAAGAGATCGCGCAAGTCATATCCGGTATTGTCTTTGCGCAGCCCTTTGAGACCATGCCAGATTTCTCCTTGGGCAGTGACGACTTCCAAGCCCAAACACAGGTCCCTTGCATTGCCATAGCGCAGTACATTCGTGCCGCCGGCATTGGTTGCTAAATTACCGCCGATCATGCAACTACCTTCCGCTCCTAGGCTGAGGGGAAAGAGGTGACCTGTCTCAGCAGCCTTCTCTTGGAGCGACTGCAAGATGCAGCCTGCTTCAACCGTCATGGTTTGATTGGCAATGTCGGTGCTACGAATGTGGCTCATGCGTTTTAGGCTAAGGACGATTTCATGGCCGCTGGGGTAAGGGGTAGCACCGCCACAAAAGCCCGTATTGCCACCTTGCGTGACGATCGGCACTTTAGCGGCGATACAGCATTTCACAATAGCAGCCACTTCTTCTGTGCTGGCCGGCATCACGACGGCAATTGCCTTGCCGGTAAAACGCTTGCGCCAATCCGTTAAAAAGGGCGCCTTATCGTCTGCACTGAGTAGGACATGATTTGGCCCAACAATCGATTGCAATTCGGCGATAAACGATTCGGTATGCATGGCTTGATTTATTACGGCGTGGGTTGCTCGTCGGACTGCTGCTTGGATTGCAATTCTTTTTCTTTTTTCTGCCGTTTGTATTCTTGCTTGAGTGGCTTCAAATACATCAGTACGGCAATAAAACCAATCAGACTGAGGAGGGTTTCTAGCACAGCCATCCAAAAATTCGCACCGGTTTCAAATAAGCGCACTAAGCCTTCAGTCATGTAAATCAAGATCAGCATCGAGGCCCATTGCATGGTGTAGTTCTTGGCTTTCCAGATGCCCGGTATGGCAAAGAGCAAAGGCAGGCCTTTGAGTGCCATCCAAGAGCCACCGGGTCTGAGCGGAGCAATAAACCATTCCCATGCTACGCACAGCAGAAATAGCCCGGCGAACGCAGCCGTTGCGATTAAGACGTATTTATCTTTCGCCTCAATCGACTGCAGTAAGGTGTTTTGAGAATCTGCCATTAACTTGCTGACCGCAATTGCAAAGCAATTTGTGCCAAGCGTTTGCCTTGGGCAATGGCTAAGCGTTTTTCTTCTGGGCTAATGGGCGCACGGCCATCCGCATGGGCGAGGTGGGTGACGCCGTAGGGACTGCCGCCAGTCGATGTGGTCATCAGGTCGGGTTCGCTGTACGGTAAGCCGACTAGCAGCATGCCGTGGTGGAGAAGTGGAATCATCATGCTCAGTAAAGTCGTTTCTTGACCACCATGCACGCTACCGGTACTGGTAAAAACGCAGGCGGGCTTGCCACTTAATGCACCGCTGAGCCACTGTGCGCTGCTGCCATCCCAGAAGTATTTCATGGGAGCGGCCATATTGCCAAAGCGAGTGGGCGAGCCCAGCGCCAAGCCAATGCATTCTTCTAGATCACGGTATTCCGCATAAGGCGCTCCATCTGCTGGCACTGCGGGTTCGGTTGCTTCGCAGACGCTGGAGACGGCGGGCACGCAGCGTAGCCTAGCGCTCGCACCCGGAACAGATTCAATGCCCTCGGCAATCAGCCGCGCCAAATCGCGGGTGGCGCCATAGCGGGAGTAAAACAGCACCAATATGTCAGCGGTATTCATAAAACAGACCCCATTCGTCTTCTCTTATTCCGTTTAATCCTGGCCGTACGCCTTTGTAATCTCTTATGATACGGCGATGCAGCTTATTCGTAATCCCCAATTATGGCTTGCTTTGGCCCGTGAGTTAGGCCAGCGCAATCGCCACCTGCTGCTAAATCAAGTGGCGGGCAGCCTGGCCTTTACGACGACCCTGGCCCTGGTGCCGATGTTTACCGTCGGATCGATCCTGATTGGCTACGTGCCACAGGTCATCGAGATGAAATACGCCCTGCAAGAATGGATATTGAATACCTATTTGCCTGGAGGCATAAACCAGCCGATTTTGCGTTACATCGATCAGTTTTCTGAAAAAGCCAAGGGCTTAACCTTGTTTGGTTTGGCGGGCTTATTTGTAACGACTGTGCTCACGATGGCGGTGATTGAGAAGGCCTTTAATCACATCTGGCAGATTAAAGATAAGAGACCATTTTTGAAGCGGACGGCCATCTATTTTTCAGCCACGATCCTAGGTCCTTTGGTATTGGGTATTGGGATCTACCTCAGCGGGTGGTTGCTGAGCGAAACCCAGGGCTTAACCGAAGCGGTCTCGATGGGGTTTGAGGTCTTCGCCCTCGTTATTCCGCTCTTACTTACGATCAGCTTGTTTACTCTGGTGTACAAAGTATTGCCATTTACCTTCGTTGCATGGCGCGATGCCCTCATCGGCGCCTTGTTCGCTGCAATTGTCTTTGAGTTAATGAAATACGGTTTTGGCTTTTTTGTGACGAAGGTCCCGTTTTATAAGACCGTCTACGGCACCTTTGCCATCCTGCCATTGGCACTCATTTGGGTTTATGTGACGTGGTGGGTAACCTTGGCTGGCGCATTGCTCGTAGCCAATATGCCCTTGATCCGATCTGGCTTGCTGCAGACGCAGCAGCCGAAGTAAGGGAGATTCCACCTTGCAAGCCCTTGCGCTTAGGGCTATATTGGACTTAATTTAGTGGCCTTGTTTGGCCGCATCGATCAAGGAGCAATCATGAAAGTCAGCGATATTTTGCAGGTGAAGGGCAGCGTGCTTTACACCGTGGCCCCCGATGCTCCTTTGCAAACCGCCATTTTGGTGATGAGTGAGCATGACATTGGCTCTTTGGTGGTCATGGACTACGACAAGCTGATTGGGATCCTGACCTTCCGCGAGGTGATTAAAACCTTGGCATTGCATCGCGGTACTGTCGATGGCCTCACCGTTCGCTCTGTGATGAGTGCAGAGCCCTTAACCTGTTCGATGGAGACCGAACTTGACGAGGTCCGCCGCATTATGCTCACCCAGCATGCACGTTATTTGCCGGTGGTCGATCGGCAGGTTTTGATGGGGGTGATTTCCTTTTACGACGTGGCAAAGGCCGTAGTTGAGGCCCAGGACTTTGAAAACTCGATGCTCAAGGCCTACATTCGGGATTGGCCGAGCGATGAAACGGAAAAAACCGCAAACTAAGCCCCCAATGCCGGCAATGCCATAATGACGGTATGTCTGGAAATACCTTAGGCCTCCTATTTAGCGTAACTACCTTCGGGGAGTCCCATGGCCCTGCCATTGGCGCAGTAGTGGACGGCTGCCCACCCGGAATGCTTCTGAGTGAGGCGGATTTACAGCACGATTTGGATCGTCGCAAGCCAGGTACCTCACGCCATGTCACCCAGCGCAAAGAAGAGGACAAGGTTGAAATTCTGTCGGGCGTATTCGAGGGAAAAACAACCGGTACGCCGATCGCATTATTGATTCGCAATACCGATCAGCGCAGCCAAGATTACGGCAACATTTTGCAAACCTTTAGGCCTGGTCATGCCGACTATGCCTACCACCATAAGTATGGTTTGCGAGATCCGCGTGGAGGTGGTCGATCTTCAGCGCGATTGACGGCGCCCGTCGTAGCCGCAGCAGCGATTGCAAAAAAATGGCTAAACGAGCAGTATGGCACCCGCATTTACGGTTACATGAGTCAGTTGGGCGAACTTGCTGTGCCCTTTGAAGATGCAGAGCACATCGAGCGCAATCCCTTCTTTGTTGCCAATAACTCCATGTTGCCTCAGCTAGAAGACTATATGGACAGCTTGCGCAAGGCAGGGGATTCCTGCGGTGCCAAGATTGAAGTACGCGCAACCCATGTACCCATGGGTCTGGGTGAGCCTCTATTTGATAAGCTCGATGCCGATATTGCCCATGCGATGATGGGCATCAATGCCGTGAAGGGCGTTGAGATTGGTGCTGGCTTCGCCGCAGTAACGCAGCGTGGCAGTGAACATGGCGATGAGTTGCATCCCGACGGCTTTGCAAGTAACCACTCGGGCGGTACATTGGGCGGTATTAGCACTGGCCAAGACTTGCGCGTTGCGATTGCGATCAAGCCAACTTCCAGCATCATGAGCCCGAAAGAATCGGTTGATCTGGATGGTAAGCCGATGACGGTGCAAACCAAAGGGCGGCATGATCCTTGTGTTGGTATTCGGGCAACCCCGATTGCCGAAGCCATGTTGGCATTGGTATTAATGGACCATGCCTTGCGTCACCGTGCACAGTGCGCTGATGTTCAGGTGGCAATGCCAGCCATACCAGGCGCCCGTCCTGGCGCGCAATCTTCCTAAAGCACAAACACGAATGACGCTATCGGTACGCTGGGCCTTCGGGTCCTTTTTCTTTTTGTACTTTGCCTACGTCGGTCTCATTTCGCCTTTTGCGAGCCTGTATTTTGTAGATAAGGGATTTAGTGCGATTGAGATTGCGGTACTGATGTCGATGCTTCAAGTGACCCGCATCTTGGGGCCGTTTTCATGGGGCTGGTTATCCGACTATCTCTCGAATCGAATTGGCATTATTCGCTTCTGTGCGGCGCTTGCTAGCCTTGTGTTCTTGTGCATCTTCTTCTTAGAGAGTTACATCGCTTTTTTTGTGTGGATGTTTATTCTGCACACTATCTTAAGTAGCCTGACTCCGCTCGGGGAGGCGGCTACAGTGCATGCTTTATTTAAAGATGACTCCTTTGATAAACGCTATGGGCGATTGCGCTTATGGGGTTCAATTGGTTTTATCTGCATGGTGCTGTTAGCCGGTGAATTTTTTGATCGATTTGGTATTGCTTGGTTTCCGTGGATCGGCGCAGCAGTGCTCTTTTTGCTGGCAATCGATACTTGGTGCATGCGTGAACCGAAGCTCGATCGGCGGCCGATGGTACGCGGTGAAATGCGCGGTGTTTTAGTTAATCCCGATGTCCGTTGGTTTTTGGTATCCGGGTTTTTTATGATCTTTGCGCACGCCGCCTTGTATGTTTTTTTCTCCTTGTACTTAGTCAGTCTCGGATACGACAAATGGGAGATTGGTCTCTTTTGGGCGCTCGGTGTTTTTGCCGAAGTGGTTTTCTTTTACTTTCAGAGCAAAGTGCTCAGCCGCCTTGATCCTGAAGTGGTGTTGCAAGCGACGTTTGGCATGGGCGTCGTGCGCTTCATGTTGATCGCCTTGTATCCGACGACGGCCGTGTTGATTCTGGCGCAGGTATTGCATGCGGGCACCTTTGCGGCGCACCACAGCGCCAGCGTCAAATTGATTCAGCGCTGGTTCTCAGGCCCCTTGCAAGCCCGTGGTCAAGCGCTATTCACCACGGTGTCGTATGGCTTAGGCGGTACGCTGGGTGGTCTTGCTGCCGGCTGGGTTTGGGAGGCATTGCAGCCACGGGATGTGTTTGTGATGTCCGCTTTGGCTTGCGGTCTCGCGGGCCTGGCGATTCAGAAAGTACGTCCTCGCACTATTTAGGGTGAAGCAGGTCCCATGCAGGGACCTTGCAACTACATCGATGAATAGTTGGGACCGCCGCCACCTTCGGGCGTAATCCAAATAATGTTTTGCGTGGGATCTTTGATGTCACAACTCTTGCAGTGCACGCAGTTTTGCGCATTGATTTGCAATTGCGATTCACCATTGTGTTCAACGTATTCGTATACGCCAGCGGGGCAATAGCGTTGCTCTGGACCGGCATAGGTTTTTAAGTTGACCTGCACCGGCACCGATGCATCTTTCAGCGTGAGGTGGGCTGGTTGATCTTCCGCATGATTGGTGTTGGAGATAAAAACCGAAGAGAGGCGATCAAACGTAATCTTGCCATCGGGCTTAGGGTAATCAATCGGATGATGCTGCGAGGCTGGCTCAAGGCATTCGTGATCGGCGCGGCGATTATGAATCGTCCATGGGGGATTGCCACCCAAGAGTTTTTGCTCTAAGCCAACCATGGCAGTACCGAGGTAGAGTCCTTTAGCCATCCATGGCTTGAAGTTTCTGGCTTGATTGAGTTCGGTATGCAACCAACTGTTTTCAAATGCGCTGGGATAGGCCGACAGAATGTCATTGGAGCGATTTTCGATAATCGCGTTCACAGCAGCATCGGCTGCCAACATCCCGGTTTTAATGGCAGCATGGCTGCCTTTGATGCGCGATGCATTGAGGTAGCCGGCATCGCAACCAATCAGAGCGCCACCCGGAAACACCGTTTGCGGCAGGCTATTTAAGCCGCCCGCAGCGATGGCTCTAGCGCCATACTCAAGGCGTTTACCGCCTTCAAAGGTGGGCCGAATAGCGGGATGCAATTTGTAGCGTTGAAACTCTTCAAACGGACTCAAGTAAGGATTCTTGTACGACAGCCCAACGACAAGACCAACCGCCACTAAATTTGTTCCAAAGTGGTACAGGAATGAGCCGCCATAGGTTTGTGCATCCAGCGGCCAACCTGCGGTATGTACTACCAGCCCAGGGCGGTGCTCTTCGGGTTTCACTTCCCAGAGTTCCTTAATACCAAGGCCATAGCTTTGCGGATCGCGGCCGCGATTTAAATCAAAGCGCTGCATTAGTTGCTTGCCTAAATGGCCGCGGGCCCCCTCAGCAAAGAGGGTGTACTTCGCATACAGCTCCATGCCAAGCTGAAAGTGATCGCCCGGTTTACCTGATTTGGTAATGCCCATGGAGCCCGTTGCAACACCCCGAACCGCACCGTGTTCGGTATACAGAATCTCCGCTGCAGCAAAGCCGGGAAACACATCCACGCCGAGTGCTTCTGCTTGCTCGCCGAGCCAACGGGTGAGGTGAGCCAGGCTAATGATGTAATTGCCCTCGTTTTTGAAGCAGGCCGGCAAAATCCAATTGGGGAATTGGTAGGATTTTTCCTCGGTCAAAAACAGAAACCGATCGGCGCTGACCGGTGTATTTAACGGCGCACCCCGTTCTTGCCAATCTGGAAATAGCTCAGTGAGGGCTCTGGGGTCCATGACCGCCCCCGACAGAATATGGGCGCCGATTTCAGAGCCTTTTTCGAGAACGCAAACGCTAATCTCGCGATTTCGGCTAGCGGCGAGCTGTTTAGCGTGGATTGCGGCCGATAGCCCAGCTGGACCGCCGCCAACAATCACGAGGTCATATTCCATTGCCTCACGAATGGCGCTGTTATTGGTGGCAAATTCAGTCATGGCGTTAGTTTAGTTCCATTCTGCGCATCCATTTGGGGATCGCGCGCATTTGCCTTGAAGGGCGTCCGGAATGAACGACCCGCTCCCTGAAAGGGCTCTAAGGGTATGATGGTGTTTTTCCACTTTTGCATACATTTTTTAGGACAAAAGCCCATGAATAAGACGTACCCATCGGCAATCGAGGCATTGCGCGGTGTATTAAAAGATGGCCAGACCATTGCAGTCGGTGGCTTCGGTCTTTGCGGCATTCCCGAGGCCTTGATCGCTGCAGTCCGCGAGCTGGGCGTACAAAACCTGTCAGCCATTTCAAACAATGCCGGCGTTGACGGCTTTGGCCTTGGCTTGTTATTGGAATCGCGTCAGGTCAAAAAAATGATCGCATCCTATGTGGGCGAGAACAAAGAATTCGAGCGTCAGTATTTGGCCGGCGAATTGGAACTGGAATTCACGCCCCAAGGTACCCTAGCTGAAAAGCTGCGGGCAGGGGGTTGCGGTATTCCAGGATTTTTCACGAAGACGGGCGTCGGTACCATGGTTGCCGAAGGCAAGGACGTGCGCTCGTTTGACGGCGAAGATTACATTTTGGAGCGCGCATTGGTTCCTGATGTTTCCTTAGTGAAGGCATGGAAGGCGGATCGTGCCGGTAATTTGGTGTACCGCTACACCGCACGTAACTTCAATCCCGTGGTTGCCATGGCTGGCAAAGTAACCATTGCGGAAGTAGAAGAGATTGTGGAAAACGGTGAGCTCGATCCAGACCAAATTCATACCCCCAGTATTTACGTGACTCGCCTCGTGCTCAATGCCAATCCCGAAAAGCGGATTGAGCAGCGCACATTGACACAAGCCGCTTAAAGGAAAAGAAGATGCCGTGGAATAGAGATGAAATGGCGGCGCGTGCTGCCAAAGAATTACAAGATGGTTTTTACGTCAACCTCGGTATTGGTATGCCGACCTTGGTTGCGAATCACGTACCCAAAGACATGGAAGTCTGGTTGCAATCCGAAAACGGCTTGCTCGGCATTGGTCCATTTCCGACCGAAGCAGAGGTGGATGCCGATTTAGTCAATGCAGGCAAGCAAACGATTACCTTAATCCCTGGCTCCGCTATTTTTTCTTCGGCGGATTCCTTTGGGATGATTCGGGGCGGAAAGATCAACATTGCTATTTTGGGTGCGATGCAAGTGAGCGAGCACGGCGATTTGGCCAACTGGATGATTCCAGGCAAGATGGTCAAAGGCATGGGCGGCGCAATGGATTTAGTGGCTGGCGTTAAGCATGTCGTGGTCTTGATGGAGCACGTTGCCAAGAAAAAAGACGGCACCGAAGAGATCAAGATTTTGCCTAAATGCACATTGCCCCTGACTGGATTGGGTGTAATTAATCGTATCATCACCGATTTAGGCGTGCTTGACATCACTCCCAAGGGTTTAAAACTAATGGAGTTAGCCCCTGGCGTGACAAAAGAAGAGATCATTGCCAAAACGGGTGCCCCAGTAGACGTTACAGGGTTTTGATTTAGTGAAATAATGGGATCAACTATGGTTGATCCCCGTTCTTCACCTCCTCAAGCAGCACCAGCAAGCGACGCTGATCAGTACAGCCTGTTGCACATTCATAAGCGCGGCGATGCCGCGCATTCCCACCGCCGCGAAACATCCAATGCATCCTTGCTCGGCTTAGCGCTGGCGATTACCTTTTCATTTGCCATTGTTGAAGCGATTGCCGGCTACCTGGCAGGATCGCTTGCCTTGCTGTCCGATGCGGCGCACATGGTGACCGATGCTGCCGCACTTGGCCTTGCGCTGTTTGCACAAATTATTTCCCGGCGCCCCCCATCGGCGCGCCATTCATTTGGCTTTGGTCGGGCTGAGGCGTTAGCTGCATTTGTGAATGCGATTGCCATGTTGGCGCTCGTCGCTTGGATTGTTGGCGAGGCGATTACGCGTTTTTATACGCCACACATTGTCGATGGATTAACAGTTGCGATAGTTGCTGCGATTGGCCTTGTGATGAATATCATCGTTGCGACGATCTTGTCGCGTGATAAAAAAAGCGTCAATACACGCGCTGCCTTAGTGCACGTCATGGGTGATTTATTGGGATCGATTGCCGCTCTGGTATCTGGCGTCGTGATTTATTTTTCAGGCTGGATGGAAATCGATGCGTGGCTCTCAATTCTAGTGGCCTTGTTGATTCTGAAATCAACCATTTCGATCCTCAAAGAGTCGTATCACTTTTTGATGGAAGGGGTGCCCCTGAGTATTGACTACATTGCGGTTGGCAAAGACCTCCATGCCGTGAAAGGTGTGCGTGCGGTTCATGATTTGCATGTGTGGGAGATGTCGCCCAATCAGCCCGCTTTAATTGGGCACATTGAAGTTGATTCACTGCGCCAATGGCCGGCGCTCATGCGACGGATTAATGCAATGCTCTTGGAGCGCCATGGCATTGATCATGTGACCTTGCAACCCGAGCTGGTATCCGATCTGCAGGATGACGACAATCCTGTAAATAATTCCACGCCAACAGCGCCAAAATTAATTCATCATGGTGAACGCTTTTATGTCGAGTGCGCCAGTAGCAATGCCAGCGGCTTACATCGCATGGCGTATCACACCTGGGGTGATCCTTCTAATCCCCGCGTATTGATTTGTGTGCACGGCCTCACGCGCCGGGGTAGTGACTTTCAAACCTTGGCTGAGGCTATGTGCAAAGACTATTACGTTGTGTGTCCGGATGTCGTGGGACGAGGCGATTCGGATTTTTTAGAAAACCCCATGCTCTACGGCATTCCCCAGTACGTTGCTGATATGACCACCTTAGTAGCGCGCTTGAATGTCACGTCGGTAGATTGGTTTGGCACTTCGATGGGCGGCTTGATTGGGATGGTGTATGCCGGTATGCCGGATTCACCGATACGCCGCATTTTGATTAATGACGTAGGTCCGCGTATTGAGCCTGAATCACTCAAGCGCTTAAGTTCCTACGTAGGACAACCCTTTGCCTATTCCAATCGCGCTGAGGCCTTAACGATTTTAAATCGGATCTGCGCCAGCTTTGGCTCCCACACACCAGAAGAGTGGGAGCGCTTAAATGGCCCGCTTTTGCGCGAAGTAAATGACGTCTGGTCACTGCATTACGACCCGAAGATTGTGATTCCATTTGCAGCGGTTAATCCCGTTTTAGCGAAGGCCGGAGAGATGGCGTTGTGGAATCACTTTGATGCAATTACGGTGCCCATCTTGATTGTGCGCGGCGGTGATTCGGATTTATTGTCCAGCGCCACTGTTGAAGAAATGCTCAGGCGCAATCCCCATGCACGCAGCATCACGATTTACGGGGTTGGTCATGCGCCTGCCTTTTTAAAGCCCGAGCAAATTGCCCTTGCTGCTGAATTCTTTTCATGAGCGTAAAGAAGGACCAGTCTTCCGCTGAGGCTCTGCCAACGCAGTCGGCTTTAGTGGATTCGTGGCAGGGCGAGCCACCTGAAGAGCATCAATCTGGCGTTCTCAGCATCTTGCAATTACTGCATTTGGATGAGCCGAGCTTGCTGGCTGCAGGTCACCTTGATAGCTCTTTGGGTAAAGAGGCGCTCGTCAAAAAGTTGGGCGATGAGTCGGCCCGTTTGCTGGCGGGTTATCGCAGCCTACGCCAAGCCCAAGCCAAAATAGTCAAAGCCGATGGTGGGATTAGCGTGGCCGGTCAAGAGGAAGTACTGCGCAAAATGCTGTTGGCCTTTGGTGATGATTTGCGGGTGGTGCTGATTTACCTTGCCTCGCGCTTGCAAACCCTACGCTGGATTAATCAGGAAAAAATTCCGATGCAGGCGGCTTGGGCGCAGGCCTTTTTGGATATTGATGCCAGCTTAGCCAACCGCTTAGGTATCTGGCAAATGAAATGGGAAATGGAGGACTTGGCTTTTCGCGTTTTGGCGCCGCCGGTGTACCGCGAGATAGCAACCATGTTGGATGCCAAGCGCGCCGAGCGCGAGGGGTTTATCGTCCGCATCATTGAAGAGCTCAAGCAAGTATTGGGAGAGGCAAGCATATCGGCAGACGTGCAGGGTAGGCCTAAACACATTTACAGCATTTGGAAAAAAATGCAGGGCAAGTCCTTGGACTTTGCGAACCTGTATGACGTGCGGGCATTTCGTATTTTGGTAGAAGACGTGAAGGATTGTTATGCTGCGCTTGGTTTAGTGCATAACGTCTGGCAACCGATTCCACGCGAGTTTGATGACTACATTGCAAGACCAAAACCGAACGGATATCAGTCATTGCATACCGTTGTTATGGATGCCGATGGCGTTGCGTTTGAAATTCAGATTCGCACGCACACCATGCACCAACAGGCAGAGTATGGTCTGGCAGCACATTGGCGTTACAAAGAGGGTGCAGTACCCGTACCCAAAAATGCGGGCGGCACCCACAGCTCAGCGGTAGCTTACGAGCGCCAAATTGCTTGGGCCAGGCAATTAATTTCCTGGAAAGAGGATGCCTGGGATCAACTCAAGCACCATGCGATTGATGATCACATTTATGTGTTGACGCCGCTGGGCAAAGTGATTGCGCTGGAAAAAGGATCATCACCAATTGATTTTGCCTATGCGGTTCACACTGATTTAGGCCACCGTTGCCGCGGCGCGCGGGTTGATGGCGCGATGGTGCCGCTGGACACGAGCCTTGCCAACGGCCAAACGGTCGAAATCATTGCGGTTAAGCATGGCGGACCATCACGCGATTGGATTAGTCCGGACCGGGGGTATTTGCGCTCCCAGCGTGCCCGTAGCCGTGTACGGGCTTGGTTCAATGCACTCGACGATGAGGAGGCGGGCGCCAGTAGCGCAACGAAGCCAAGTGCTGAGTCCAAGTTGCCTGCAAAGGACCATAAGCCGGATGCAGAGCCACTTACCCTTGTATTGCATCAACGAACCCGCTCTACAAAGCCATTCAGCGATGTGCTTGTTGTCGGGGTCGATTCTTTACTAACGCAGTTGGCACGCTGCTGTCGCCCAGTGCCGCCCGATGCGATTGCTGGATTTGTAACCCAGGGGCGGGGCGTATCGATTCATCGGCGCTCCTGTAGCACCCTCAGAAGTTTGCTGGAGCGTGCGCCCGAGCGTGTCATTCAGACTGCATGGAACGCATTAGATGAGGCCCAAAGCGGAGGATTGACAGCAAAGCACGGCACCCAAAACCGATCCAAGGTCTTTCCGGCGGATTTGGCGGTCACCGGCCTGGATCGGCCCGAGCTGATGCGTGAGCTGTTTGAGGGCTTATCCCGTCAAGGAGTCCATGTGATTGATTTACGTAAATCCGTGCGTCGCGGGATCGCGCAAATTTTACTGACGGTCGAAATTGCCGACGCCGAGGCCCTGCGGCAGGTCCAAAATAGCCTCGAGGAGCTGAAAGGCGTGACTCAAGTACGCCGGCGGTGATAAACTCTTGATCTTTATAGGCTCGTAGCTCAGCTGGTTAGAGCACCACCTTGACATGGTGGGGGTCGTTGGTTCGAGTCCAATCGAGCCTACCAACGAAATACCTAGATAGGCGCGGTTGCCGCAAAGCATCCGCGCCTTTTTAGTAATGTATGACGCAGTAAGCCAAATTCAATGGAGATGGAATTTCATGGTTGCAGTCACTCTACCGGACGGATCTAAACGCGAGTTCGACGCACCGGTGCGTGTTCTGGATGTTGCACAAAGCATAGGTAGTGGCCTAGCTAAAGCAGCATTGGCCGGAATGGTCGACGGCCGGATGGTCGATACCAGCTTTTTGATTGAGCGCGATAGTCAACTGGCCATCATCACCGATAAAAGCCCCGAAGCTCTTGATATTGTTCGGCACTCGACTGCCCATCTCTTGGCATACGCTGTCAAAGAATTATTTCCCGAGGCCCAAGTTACCATTGGCCCAGTGATTGAGAACGGTTTTTACTATGACTTTTCCTTTCATCGCCCCTTCACACCAGACGATTTAACTGCGCTGGAAAAGCGCATGGCGGAGCTCGCTAAAAAAGACGAGCCAGTAACGCGCAACGTGATGCCACGTGACGCGGCCGTGCAATTTTTTAAAGACCAAGGCGAGCATTACAAAGCCGAGATCATTGCTAGCATTCCGCAGGGCGAGGATGTTTCGCTCTATACCGAAGGTAAATTCACCGACTTATGCCGCGGCCCACATGTGCCCTCAACCGGCAAGCTCAAGGTCTTTAAGCTGATGAAGCTGGCTGGTGCGTATTGGCGCGGCGACAGTAAGAATGAAATGTTGCAGCGTATCTATGGCACGGCCTGGCTGAAAAAAGAAGACCAAGATGCCTATTTGCATATGCTGGAGGAAGCTGAAAAGCGTGATCACCGCCGTTTAGGGCGTCACCTCGATTTGTTCCACTTTCAGGATGAGGCACCAGGACTGGTGTTTTGGCACCCCAAAGGCTGGTCGATTTGGCAAACCGTTGAGCAGTACATGCGCAAGGTTTATCAGGACGAGGGCTATCACGAGGTGAAGGCGCCGCAGATTTTGGATCGTGGCCTGTGGGAAAAATCAGGTCACTGGGAGAACTACAAAGAGAACATGTTTACGACCGAGTCGGAAAATCGCTCGTACGCACTCAAGCCCATGAACTGCCCGGGGCATGTCCAAATTTTTAACTCGGGCCTCCATAGTTATCGCGAACTACCGCTGCGCTACGGTGAGTTTGGCCAGTGCCATCGCAATGAGCCATCCGGAGCGCTGCATGGCTTAATGCGGGTACGCGGTTTCACGCAAGATGACGGCCATATTTTCTGTACCGAAGACCAGATTCAGTCGGAAGTTGCTAGCTTTGATAAGGCAGTTCGAGCGGTCTATGCCGATTTTGGTTTCTCTGAGGTGGACGTAAAACTAGCCTTAAGGCCCGCCAAGCGCGTGGGCGATGACGCCATTTGGGATAAAGCCGAGGAAGCCTTGCGCGGCGCCCTCCGGGCATCCGGCCAAACCTGGGAAGAGTTGCCGGGTGAGGGCGCTTTTTATGGCCCTAAGATTGAATACCACCTAAAAGACTCGATTGGCCGTTCTTGGCAGTGCGGCACGATGCAGGTGGACTTCTCCATGCCAGCTCGCTTGGGCGCGGAGTACGTGGCGGAAGACAACGCCCGCAAGGTCCCAGTGATGTTGCACCGCGCTATTGTGGGCTCCCTAGAGCGTTTTATCGGGATTTTGATTGAAAATCACGCTGGAAACATGCCAGTTTGGCTTGCCCCAACCCAGGCAGTTGTCCTCAATATTTCCGAAAATTCAGCCGCTTATGCCCAGCAAATCCAGCAAATGCTGAAAAAACAAGGGTTTAGAGTTGATGCGGATTTGCGAAATGAGAAAATTACGTATAAAATACGCGAGCACGCATTGCAAAAGCTCCCTTATCTGCTGGTTGTTGGCGATAAAGAGCGTGAAAGTAATACGGTAGCCGTTCGTGCCCGTGGCGGAGTGGATCTAGGCGTAATGCCTTTAGACGCATTCGTTGCCCGACTCCAGCAGGATATATCCCAGAAGGTCGGTCCCGAGCTGAATTAAGCCCGGGGAATGACGGTTTTTATTGTTTTTGATGAAGGAATTAGAAGATCGCTACTGAAAAATTGCAACGCATAAATCGGGAAATAACTGCTCCTGAAGTGCGTTTGGTTGGAATCGATGGGGAAGCCCTCGGTGTAGTTAAGTTGAACGAAGCCTTGGCTTTGGCAGAAGAAAAAGAAACCGATTTGGTTGAGATTGCTCCGACAGCCGTGCCACCCGTAGTCCGATTGATGGACTTTGGTAAGTTCAAGTACCAAGAAGCCAAGCGTCAGCATGAAGCCAAGCTGAAGCAAAAGGTAATTCAGGTGAAAGAAGTGAAATTTCGCCCGGGTACCGATGATGGTGACTATGGTGTCAAACTACGCAATCTGATCCGCTTTTTAGAAGATGGCGATAAGACAAAGATTACGCTGCGGTTTCGGGGTCGAGAAATGGCCCACCAAGAAATCGGAGTACGGATGTTGGAGCGCTTGAAATTGGATTTGCAAGAGCATGGCCAAGTTGAGCAGTTTCCGAAGATGGAAGGTCGGCAGATGGTAATGGTGCTAGCACCAATCCGTAAGGCCAAGGCTTAAGTAGTTTCGTTTTTGGTAGGGAGGCGCTGCAAGGCGCTGGCAGTTTGAAGTGCTGCTAGGTACAGGAAGAATAACCGTCGGTTATCACCTAGGTAGTGCGAATGAAAGAAGGGGAACTTCATGCCCAAAATGAAGAGTAAGAGTAGCGCCAAAAAGCGCTTCACGGTCCGCGCAGGCGGCACCATCAAGCGAGGTCAGGCATTTAAACGCCACATCCTCACGAAGAAAACAACCAAGAACAAGCGTCACTTGCGTGGCTCCACCGAAGTAGCGAAAGCAGACGTCAAGTCGATTCGCTCGATGCTTCCGTACGCTTAACCTCAGACTAATTTAGGAGAATTCAATGCCAAGAGTCAAACGTGGGGTTACAGCAAGAGCCCGTCATAAGAAAGTTACCGATGCCGCAACTGGTTATCGTGGACGTCGTAAAAACGTATTCCGTATCGCTAAAGAAGCGGTTATGCGCGCAGGCCAATATGCCTATCGCGATCGCCGTAACAAGAAGCGTGTATTCCGTGCCTTGTGGATTGCGCGTATCAACGCCGCAGTACGTGAGCATGACCTGAGCTACAGCGTATTCATGAACGGCATGAAGAAAGCGGAGATCGAACTCGATCGCAAAGTGCTTTCCGATATGGCGATCATGGACAAAGAGGCATTTGCCGCTTTGGTCACACGGATCAAGTCCGTCGTTAACGCCGCAGCTTAATTACAAGCTGAAATGGTTTCTCTCGACCACATTGTCGAGGATGCCAAACGCGATTTCTCTGGGGCTGCTGATGCAGCCGCCTTGGAGGACGCGAAAGCCAGGTACCTCGGTAAATCAGGTGTTCTCACTGAGCGTTTAAAAGCGCTTGGTGGAATGTCGCCTGAAGAACGCAAAAGTGCTGGCGCATTAATCAATCAAGTTAAATCCGCGGTAGAGGCGGCTCTGCAAGAGCGCCGTCAGGCATTGGCCGATGCGGTATTGCAAACCCGTCTCGCAGCAGAATCCATCGACGTATCCTTGCCGGGCCGCGCACAATCAGTGGGCAGTCTGCATCCGGTGATGCGAACCTGGGAGCGGGTAGAGGCGATCTTTCATTCGATTGGCTTTGATGTGGCCGATGGTCCCGAGATCGAAACCGATTGGTTTAATTTCACAGCGCTCAATAGCCCTGAAAATCACCCTGCGCGTTCGATGCAAGATACGTTTTACGTTGATGGCGCCGATGCGAACGGTAAACCTTTACTATTGCGTACCCACACTAGTCCGATTCAGGTGCGCTACGCCAGTGAGCACGTTAAAAAGTATGCGGGCGCGAAGGTAATGCCCCCCATTAAAGTGATTGCCCCGGGTAGAACCTACCGAGTGGATAGCGATGCAACCCATTCGCCGATGTTCCATCAGGTAGAGGGTTTATGGATTGCTGAAAAAGTATCCTTTGCTGACCTCAAGGGCGTATATACCGATTTCTTGCGTACCTTCTTTGAGACCGATGCCCTAGAGGTCCGCTTCCGTCCATCCTATTTCCCATTCACCGAGCCTTCCGCTGAAATTGACATGGCGTTTGCGAGCGGTAAATTAGCAGGACGTTGGCTGGAGATTTCAGGGGCAGGGCAGGTGCACCCCAATGTATTGCGCAATATGGGCATTGATCCCGAGCGTTACACCGGATTTGCGTTTGGCTCGGGTCTTGAGCGCATGACGATGCTGCGTTATGGCGTCGATGATTTACGCCTCTTCTTTGAAAACGACCTGCGCTTTTTGGCGCAGTTCCCTGCTTAATTCTTCCATACTGAAATTGATCTAGCCCATGCAATTCTCTGAATCCTGGCTCCGTCAGTACGTTAATCCCGGTCTCGATAGTAAGGCCTTGGGTCATGCTATGACGATGGCTGGCCTTGAGGTCGAAGAGCAGTATTCCGTTGCGCCGCCATTTTCACAGGTGGTCGTTGCCGAAATTATGTCGGCAGAGCAGCATCCGGATGCCGATCGTTTACGGGTATGCAAAGTCAATGCCGGCACTGGCAGTGAGTTGCAAATCGTATGTGGCGCACCCAACGCCCGTGTGGGCGTCAAGATTCCATGCGCACTGGTTGGTGCTTTGCTTCCGCCCGCAGAAGAGGGCGGTAAGCCATTCCAAATTAAGGTTGGCAAGTTACGCGGCGTTGAAAGCCAGGGCATGCTCTGCTCAGGACGTGAGCTCGGCCTTGGGGACGATCATGAAGGCATCCTTGAGTTACCGCTCGATGCACCCGTTGGTGCCAATATCCGTGAATACCTCGAGCTCGATGATCAGATCTACGTGATCAAGCTAACACCCAATAAAGCCGATTGTTTATCGCTTGCTGGCTTAGCGCGTGAAGTCGCGGCGATTACTGGTGCGCCATTGTGCGGACCAAGTTGGACCGCACCGATTCCATCAATTACCGATACCGTAAAAGTCCAGATCGATGCCCCCGATTTATGCGGGCGGTTTGCGGGCCGCGTGATTCGCGGCGTTAATCCAAAAGCCAAAACACCGGATTGGATTATTCAGCGTTTATGCCATGCGGGTCAGCGGAGTATTTCGCCTTTAGTCGATCTATCCAATTACGTCATGCTGGAGATGGGTCAACCGACCCACGTATTCGATCTCGATCAATTGCAGGGTGATTTGCATGTGCGCTGGGCAAAGCCGGGCGAACAGATTGCACTGTTAAACGAGCAAACGCTCAATCCAATTGTGCAGGGTGAAGTATCAAGCCAGTTGGCTCAAGGCGTTGGTGTGGTTGCTGACAATACCGGGCCAGTGAGTCTTGCCGGCATTATGGGTGGCAATGCTAGTGCGGTCAGTGATGACACAGTCAATATTTATGTTGAGGCTGCATTTTGGTGGCCCGCTGCAATTCAAGGCCGTGCACGGCGTTTTAACTTTACGACGGATGCAGGCCATCGCTTCGAGCGTGGTGTTGATCCTGACGCTACCGTTACGCACCTCGAGTATTTATCTTCCCTCATTTTGGAAGTGTGTGGCGGTCAAGCTGGCCCCATTCAGGATCAGGTTACGCAATTACCAGAGCGTAAGCCAGTCAGCTTGCGACTGCAACGCGCCATCGATTTGATTGGCATTCCGTTGACGACTGCGATTGTGAGTGATGTATTCACGCGACTTGGTTTTGCATTTACCGTCAATGACGGCGCTGATGCTGCGAAGACTACTTTTGTAGTGACGCCACCTAGCTACCGTTTCGACATGGAGATCGAAGAGGATCTAATCGAGGAAGTTGCGCGCCTCTATGGTTTTGAAAATATTCCAGACCATCCACCCACAGCTGCATTGAAGATGAGCGCTCCGCCCGAGGCGCGTCGCAGTGTTCATCGTTTGCGCCATGCTTTGGCACAGGCGGGCTATCAAGAGGCGGTCAATTTTGGATTTACTGACCGCGAGAGTGAATCGCGTTTGTCAATGCACCAGGGCGATGAAAGTCAAACCATTCAAGTGCGTAATCCCATCGCTAATCAGTATGCCGTGATGCGCAGCACCCTATGGGGTGGTTTGTTAGGTAATCTTCGGGCAAACCTGAATCGCGGCAGCAACCGCGTTCGTCTCTTTGAGATCGGCCGTGTATTTATGCGCAATCCCTCGCAAGGTGAAGCGCCAGGCATGGTTGCGGGCTACGATCAGCCCCGCCGCGTTGGTGGCTTGGCGTATGGCTCGGCGTTACCCGAGCAGTGGGCCAGCAAAAGTAGGGCGGTTGATTTCTTTGATGTGAAAGGCGATCTGGAGAGTGCATTTGCGCCGCTGCAGTTTATTACCGCTGCTGCTGTACACCCAGCGCTGCATCCAGGCCGATCTGCGCAAATTGCATTTAACGTGGGTAAAAAAACTATCCCAGTTGGGTGGATTGGTGAACTGCATCCAGCCTTGCAACAGGCTTATGAATTGCCTCAGGCACCGATTTTATTTGAATGCGACTGGGATGCGCTAGCTGAGTTGGGTTTGCCAGCGCCAGCAGAGATTAGTAAATTCCCTGCAGTGCAGCGTGATTTAGCCGTCGTTGTAAAGCAATCGGTCGCAGCACAAACCTTGCTGGATGGCATGGCCGCTGCCGGACAGACTTTAGTGCGTCAAATTGAAGTCTTTGATGAGTTTAGGCCTGGGGCCGGTAGTAGTATGGCTGCGGATGAGAAAAGCCTGGCGTTTCGTATTACATTGCAAAATCCAGCAGAAACATTGCAGGACGCACAAATCGATGCTGCAATTGCAGCATTGCTCAGCGCACTGGAAAAGTGCTGTAATGCTCGGCTACGCTAAAAAATATTGCTACACTGAAATCAGACATAGTCATAATAGTTAAGCCATTTGAAATAGATAAGAGCCCCTCATGAATGCAAGTAATCAGACTGTTACGAAAAACGAACTATCGGAAGCCTTATTTGATCAGGTGGGTTTAAATAAGCGGGAAGCCAAGGACATGATCGATGCTTTCTTTGACCGCATCGGGGAATCGCTTGAAGTCGGTACCGAGGTGAAGATCTCTGGTTTTGGCAACTTTCAGTTACGGAATAAGTCGGCGCGACCTGGCCGTAATCCCAAAACAGGCGAGATGATTCCGATTGCGGCGCGCCGCGTGGTTACATTCCACGCCAGTCAAAAACTCAAAGATGCGGTCGAGTCCCATGCTCGAGAAAACAGAACTTGATTCTGGGTTGGCGCTGCTGGTCTCCCAGCTGCCACCAATACCATCCAAGCGCTACTTCACGATTGGCGAAGTAGCCGAGCTCTGCGGTGTGCGTTCCCACGTTCTGCGGTATTGGGAGCAAGAGTTTGCCCAGCTTCGCCCACAAAAACGCCGCGGCAATCGCCGCTATTATCAGCACCACGAGGTGGTTCTTATTCGCAAGATTCGAGCACTTCTTTATGAAGAGGGCTTTACCATCAGTGGTGCCCGCAACCGCCTTGATGAGGCCCGTGGCGAACTCAAACTCCGCGATGAGCTAGAGGCCATCTTACAAATGCTATCCAGCAAATAACACAATCAGAAAGAGCGCAATGCACCCATTTCATTTGGCTTTCCCAGTAGATAATTTGGACTCTGCTCGTCATTTTTATGGCGGTCTTTTAGGCTGCCCCGAAGGACGTAGCTCCGATGAGTGGATTGATTTCAATTTATTCGGTCATCAAATCGTTGCCCATTTGGCGCATGGCGAGGCCGTCAATGACGTCCATTCCGATGTGGATGGAAAAAAAGTCCCCGTTCGGCATTTTGGAATTGTTTTATCCATGCCCGAGTGGGAAGCCATGGCCGACAAGCTCAAAAAAGCGGGTGTTGAGTTTGTAATTGAGCCCTACATTCGGTTTAAGGGCGAGGTCGGTGAGCAGGGAACCATGTTCTTCTTAGACCCATCAGGCAATGCCATCGAATTCAAGGCAATGGCTCAGCCAGATCGCCTGTTTGCTAAATAAGCAACTGCTACAATTTTAGTTTCAGTCGGGGCGTAGCGCAGCCTGGTAGCGTACATGCATGGGGTGCATGTGGTCGGAGGTTCAAATCCTCTCGCCCCGACCATCGAATTTCTTCCTTCGCCTTTTTGCGAGCACATTCATGAGCACCTCCCAAACCCAGCCCACATCCTATTTTGGGCTTACCATTCCATTTCTTGACTTTATTGGCGTCGTTCCAGATTTCGCCGATAACGGTAAGTCCCGCATTTGCTTAGACCTGCGACCAGAGCATCTCAATAGCTTTCAGGTGGGCCATGGCGGACTTAGTATGACCTTGCTTGACTTTGCCATGGCTGCGGCTGCTCGCAGCGTTCATCCCGATGCCAAAGGCATGGTCACCATCGACATGACGGTGAGTTTTATGCGCCCATCCACCGGCAAGCTGATTATTGAGGGCAAACTCCTCAAGGCAGGCAAAAACATAAACTACTGCGAGGGTGAGGTTATTAATGAGGCCGGCGTGGTTACTGCAAAAGCTTTAGGTAGTTTTATGATGCGCCGGTAACTATTCTCCGCAATCTGAAATAAATAATAATATTTATAACGATTATTTATTAAATTCTGTAATTAATAAGTAATAATCTTATATAAATAGTATTTTTAATTCTGCACTCGGCGATAAGGGAATTATTAAATAGCATCTTTTATTTAATAATATGTATATAATTAGATAACCATTATTTATGGCCTATTAAATACTAACCAATGCCGGAGATATTCAGATTATGCCTTCCTATCAGGAATTAATAGCCCAGCGGGAACAGCTGGACAAACAAATTAAAGAAGCAGTTCAGCGAGAAAAAGCCGATGGCATAGCCAAGGCGAAGGTAATTATTGAGCAATACGGCTTAAATGCATCCGATTTGTTTAGCCGTAAAGCCGGCAGTAGCCGCGGTCCCAGCGGTAAGGTAGCCCCAAAGTACCGTGATCCCGCAACCGGTGACACGTGGACAGGCCGCGGTAAAGCCCCAAAATGGATTGAAGGTAAAAATAGAAGCTCATACGCTATCTAATTGATTTAATTTACTTTTATTCAATAAAAAGGCCGTCAATGACGGCCTTTATTTTCACTTCTAATGTTTTACATTAAGTCATCGCATGCTGGCCCCATTCGCATTTGCGGCCCATTCCCTCTAAAAAGACGGATTCCAGCGCAGCAAATCGGTTTGGATTTGCATTACTTAATCCTGAGTCGACGCTGGTTGCTGGATAGCCTAATATTAGCGGGTTTTCGGTAATCACCATTTCTTCGGCCTCTAAAGCCTCTTTTTCACTGGGAGCTGGCTTAAGAACCCCTGCATTTTCACCTGCCAGTTGCAATACGCCTTGATGCAACTGAATAAATCCCTCATCCACCAATATCGGGATGCGCTGTGTACGGCTGTTTTTACTTAGATAATGAATTAAATGGACCTGCTCCACTGGCGGGATTAATGCGTCGAGGTAAATCAGGTCGGGCGCAATGGATACGGCCTGCATTAAACCCTCAAGGCTGTCCATGGATATCTCCATATCCACTTTGAGCTGCCAATCGAGCATTGCGTTAGCTAATTCCAGGCTATTTTCGGTGCGGCGAAAGATGCCCATTAAGACGCAATGCGAACTTGCCTTTTGCCGCATGCTGCGTTGCCGGCGCTGCAATTGCTGTTCGAGGGAGCTGGCCAAGATACGGCGATGCCCACCTCGGGTCTTCCAGGCAATTAATTCACCCAATTCCACCATTTTTTGAACGGTGCCGAGGGATACATTAAGTACTTTGGCGCTTTGTCGGGTGCTGAGGTATTCCAGGTCAGGGGTGATGGCTTTCATTTTTCCTTAATTTGCTAATGTTGTAGGAGATTTAAAGCATAAAAAGCATTTCAACTCGGATCTATCAGGATCGGATGAAATAAATGTAGGAAACATCCTATTTATTGGTCAGGAAATTCCATAATTCATGAAGGAAATAGGGAAGGCTAGTTGGAAGAAGGCAGTATTCGTGTTAAATTGACCTTGTATTTGAATACGCAATGATCAATCTGTAGAGGGTGAAGCCCTTGTGCAGACGGTTTAATCCACAGTTTTTTTCGGGAAACCCGATGAAAGGTGAGCATCATGATTCAGTCCTCAAGGGGAAGTTCGTA
This sequence comes from Polynucleobacter difficilis, assembly GCF_003065365.1. Lineage (NCBI taxonomy): Bacteria > Pseudomonadati > Pseudomonadota > Betaproteobacteria > Burkholderiales > Burkholderiaceae > Polynucleobacter > Polynucleobacter difficilis. The sequence goes on from NZ_CP023276.1 coordinate 826,891, forward strand.
CCTATTTGGCGGAAACGCCCCCTATGTAGAAGAACTCTACGAATCCTATTTATTAGATCCAACGTCTGTCGCCGATCACTGGCGCGACTACTTCGACAACGTCAATCAAGTTCCTGCAGTTGATGGCTCTAGTGGCCCCGATATTGCCCATGCGCCCATTGTTGCGTCATTCGCCGAGCGAGCGAAGCAAGGCCCGATTCGCACGGTTTCGGACTCAGTGGACTCCGAGATGGGGCGTAAACGCGTTGCCGTTCAACAGCTGATCGCAGCCTATCGCAACGTGGGTAATCGCTGGGCCAATATTGACCCATTGAAGCGCACCGAGCGCCCCGATATTCCCGAACTCAATCCAGCCTTTTATGGCTTTACCGATGCCGACATGGACATTGTGTTTAACACTAGCAACACCTTCTTTGGCAAAAGCAATATGTCATTGCGGGATTTGCTGCAAGCCTTGCGTGAAACCTATTGCGGCACCATCGGCGCCGAGTACATGTTCATTGCCGATCAAACCATCAAAAAATGGTGGCAAGAAAAATTAGAATCGATTCGTTCGACTCCGTTCTTTAATGTTGAAGAAAAACGCCAAATTCTGGATCGTGTGACGGCAGCAGAAGGCCTTGAGCGTTACCTCTCGGCGAAGTACGTTGGACAGAAACGCTTTTCGCTCGAGGGCGGTGAGAGTTTTATTGCATGTATGGATGAGCTGATCCGCGATGCGGGTGCTCGCGGGGTTCAAGAAATTGTGATTGGTATGGCCCACCGAGGCCGCTTGAATGTCCTCGTGAACGTCCTTGGAAAAATGCCGAAGGACTTGTTTGCGGAATTTGAGCACAAAGCCCCTGAAGATCTTCCAGCCGGTGACGTGAAGTACCACCAAGGTTTCTCGAGTGATATTTCAACGCCTGGTGGCCCAGTGCATTTGTCCCTCGCCTTTAATCCTTCCCATTTAGAAATCGTCAACCCAGTGGTTGAGGGTTCTGCGCGTGCGCGGATGGAGCGGCGTGGCGACCTTACGGGCGCCCAAGTGTTGCCTGTTTTAGTGCATGGTGATGCGGCGATTGCAGGGCAGGGCGTAATGCAAGAAACCCTCGCCATGGCTGAAGTGCGTGGTTATTCCACTGGTGGCACGATCCACATTGTGATTAATAACCAGATTGGATTCACAACATCCGATCCGCGCGACTTGCGCTCCAGTTTATATTGCACCGACATCATGAAGGTGATAGATGCTCCGGTATTGCACGTGAATGGCGATGATCCAGAAGCAGTTGTTTTGGCTACTCAGTTGGCCGTCGAGTTTCGGAGTCAGTTTAAGAAAGACGTCGCCATCGACATCGTTTGTTTCCGTAAGTTAGGGCATAACGAACAAGATTCGCCAGCCATGACCCAGCCTTTGATGTACAAAATCATCAGTGCGCATCCCGGCACCCGCAAGCTCTACGCAGAAAAACTAGAAGCGCAGGGGGTAGTACCGGCTGGTACGGGTGACTTGATGGTAAAAGAGTACCGCGCCGCGATGGACGGAGGCGTGCAAACATCGGATCCCGTACTGAGTAATTTCAAAGGGAAGTTCGCGGTGGATTGGTCTCCTTTCTTGAACAAGAAGTGGACCGATAGCGCCGATACCGCAATTCCGCTGACCGAGTGGAAGCGTTTGGCAGAAAAAATTAGCACCATCCCGGCCGATCTGAAAGTACATACTTTGGTTGAAAAGGTATTGCTTGACCGCGCCGCCATGGGTCGCGGTGAAATCAATGTCGACTGGGGTATGGGTGAGCACATGGCATTCGCCTCTTTGGTTGCCAGCGGTTATCCCGTTCGCCTTTCTGGAGAAGACAGTGGACGCGGTACGTTTACGCACCGCCACGCAGTACTGCACAACCAAAACCGCGAAAAATGGGATACCGGCACGTACGTTCCACTGCAGCATGTGGCAAAGGACCAAGCCCCATTTACTGTGATTGATTCGATTCTTTCTGAAGAGGCCGTATTGGGTTTTGAATACGGCTACGCTGCTGCCGAACCCAATACCCTAACGATTTGGGAAGCGCAGTTTGGTGACTTTGCCAACGGCGCGCAAGTGGTGATTGATCAGTTTATTGCCTCGGGTGAAGTGAAGTGGGGCCGTGTAAATGGTCTCGTCATGATGTTGCCGCATGGTTACGAAGGTCAGGGCCCCGAGCATTCCTCTGCACGCCTCGAGCGTTTCATGCAGTTGTGCGCGGATACCAATATGCAAGTGATTCAGCCAACTACCGCAGCGCAGATTTTCCATGTCCTGCGCCGTCAAATGATTCGCCAGTTCCGCAAGCCGCTGATTTTGATGACGCCCAAGTCTTTATTGCGGAACAAGGAAGCCGCTTCGCCACTCATTGAATTTACGAAAGGCGCATTCCAAACCGTCATTGGTGAGCGTGATGAATCGATTGATCCGAAAAAGGTCACGCGCATCATCATGTGTTCCGGCAAAGTCTATTACGACCTCGCCAAAGCGCGCACGGATAAGTCGATTGGTGATGTTGCGATTATTCGCATTGAGCAACTTTATCCATTTCCGCACAAAGCAATTTCTACTGAAATGAAAAAGTACCCAGCACTGGAGGAAGTAGTGTGGTGTCAGGATGAGCCACAGAACCAAGGCGCCTGGTTCTTTATTCAACACAACATTTTGGAAAACATGAGTGAGGGCATGCGCATGGCTTATGCCGGTCGTCCCGCCTCCGCCTCGCCGGCGGTTGGCTATGCCCATCTCCATCAAGAACAACAAAAGTCGCTTATCAATGCGGCCTTTGCCAAACTTAAAGGATATGTCGTTACTAAATAAGTACAGGCAAATTCACATCACATTATTTATTAGGAAGAATCATGGCTATTTTTGAAGTTAAAGTTCCCCAGTTATCTGAGTCGGTTGCCGAGGCAACCTTATTGCAGTGGAAGAAAAAAGTAGGGCAGGCCGTTGGTCAGGATGAAATCCTGATTGAGATTGAGACCGATAAAGTGGTATTAGAAGTGCCATCCCCATCGGCTGGCGTGCTGGTTGAGTTGGTGGTTGGCGACGGCGGTACTGTAGTTGCTGATCAAGTGATTGCGAAGATTGATAGCACAGCCACTGCTTCTGCTACCGCAGCCCCAGCGATAGCAGTCGCGCCGGTTGCTGCTGCAGCGAGCGTAGCGCCTGCCACGAAACCTGCTGCCGCTCCGATTGCGGGCGCTAGCGCTGCTCCTTCAGCCGCCAAAATGATGGCGGAAAATAATATGAGCGCAGCGCAAGTGGCCGGTACAGGACGCGATGGTCGCATTACGAAGGGCGATGTGATTGGTGCTGTTGCTGGTGGATCCAAGCCCGTTAAAGCAGCTTCACCTGCGTTGCCTGGAGTAGCCGTGCCGATGGGCGAGCGTCCTGAAGAGCGCGTGCCGATGAGTCGATTGCGCGCGCGGATTGCTGAGCGCCTACTCGAGTCCCAAGCAAACAACGCTATCTTGACGACCTTCAATGAGGTCAACATGGGTCCCGTGATTGCGATGCGTAATAAGTACAAGGACGTATTTGAAAAGACCCATGGCGTTAAGCTGGGCTTCATGTCCTTCTTTGTTAAAGCAGCAACCCATGCCCTAAAGAAATTCCCCTTGCTGAATGCATCGGTCGATGGCAATGACATTGTGTATCACGGCTACTTTGATATTGGTATTGCAGTTAGCTCGCCACGCGGTTTGGTAGTGCCGATTTTGCGTGATGTGGACCAAATGAACTTAGCGGATATCGAAAAGAAGATTGCGGAGTACGGCGCCAAAGCCCGGGACGGCAAGCTGTCGATTGAGGAGTTAACTGGTGGTACCTTCTCCATCTCCAACGGTGGTGTGTTTGGATCGATGCTGTCGACCCCAATTATTAATCCGCCGCAGTCAGCGATCTTGGGTATTCATGCAACCAAGGAGCGCGCCGTTGTGGAAGATGGGCAAATTGTGATTCGCCCCATTAATTACCTGGCCTTATCGTATGACCACCGCATCATTGATGGTCGCGAGGCGGTACTTGGTTTGGTTGCCATGAAGGAAGCATTAGAAGATCCTTCACGTCTCCTGCTTGATCTGTAAGGGGCAAACACATGAGTCAAGTATTTGATGTACTCGTTATCGGTGCGGGTCCTGGCGGTTATATTGCGGCGATTCGAGCTGCACAGCTGGGCTTTAAAGTAGCTTGTGCAGAATCGAATGCTTACGACGATCCCAAGGGTGAGCCACGCTTAGGTGGTACCTGTTTGAATGTGGGCTGCATTCCCTCAAAGGCCTTACTTGCCTCCTCAGAGGAGTTTGAAAAGGTCAGTCACCATGTTGCTGAGCATGGCATTACGGTGGGTTCGGTTAAGCTCGATTCCAATAAAATGTTGGCGCGTAAAGATGCGATTGTGACGAAGATGACTGCGGGCATTCAGTTTTTGTTTCGCAAGAATAAGATCACAACCCTCAAAGGCCACGCTTCGTTTGTTGGCAAAACAGCGGATGGCTATCAGATTCAGATCGACGGCAAAGATGCCGGTACGGTGACTGCAAAGAACGTGATCATTGCAACCGGATCAAAGGCGCGCCATTTGCCGAACATTCCGGTGGATAACGTGCTGGTTTGTGACAATATTGGCGGCCTCAAGTTTGATTCCATTCCCAAGCGTTTGGGCGTGATTGGTGCTGGCGTGATTGGATTGGAGCTTGGCTCGGTTTGGCGGCGGGTTGGCTCGGAGGTTACCGTTTTAGAGGGCCTGCCTACTTTCTTGGGTGCCTGCGATGAAGGCATTGCGAAAGAGGCCCATAAGATTTTTGTGAAGCAGGGCCTCAAGATCAATATGGGCGTCAAGATTGGTGAAGTCAAGGCTGATAAAAAAGGTGTTGTGGTGCAGTACCAAGATGCTGAAGGCAAAGCACAGAAGCTGGAGTGCGATCGTTTAATTGTTTCAGTAGGTCGCGTACCCAATACCGACAAACTCAATCTCGAGTCGATTGGCCTTAAAGTCGATGAGCGCGGTTTCATTCCGATCGATGACCATACCTGCGCCACGGCGGCCCCTGGGGTCTATGCAGTGGGTGACGTGGTACGAGGTCCGATGCTGGCCCACAAGGCTGAAGATGAAGGTGTTCTGGTTGCTGAAATCATCGCAGGTCAAAAACCCCACATCGATTACAACTGCATTCCGTGGGTGATTTATACCGACCCTGAAATTGCTTGGGTAGGAAAAACTGAGCAGCAATTGAAGGCTGCTGGCATTGCCTATAAGGCAGGTCAGTTCCCATTTGCTGCAAATGGACGTGCCCTTGGCATGGCGCGCGCCGATGGATTTGTGAAGTTCTTAGCGGACGCAAAGACCGATGAAATCCTCGGCGTACATATTATTGGGCCAAATGCGTCAGACCTCATTGCGGAAGCTGCGGTTGCGATGGAGTTTAAGGCGGCTGCAGAAGACATTGCACGGATTTGCCATCCGCACCCCAGCCTGTCGGAGGTAATGCGTGAAGCGGCATTAGCAACGGATCAACGCGCATTAAATATGTAAGTTGAGTACACTCGCGTTTTACCGAAAAGAGCTGGAGGCGCGCGGGTTTCATTCGGATCCCGCGCAGGAGCGCGCAGTTGAGCGTCTGCAGCGCTGCGAGGATGAGTGGGTTGCATACAAGGATGTTCGCAGTAATGCGCTCACCAAAAAATTATTCCACCCAGCACTCCCTAGGGGAGTCTACCTCTGGGGTGGGGTAGGCCGCGGCAAATCCTTTTTGATGGATTGCTTTTATGCTGCATCACCGCTTGAAAAAAAGATTCGCATTCATTTTCATGAGTTCATGCGCGAGGTGCATCGGGAGTTGCACGAGCTATCCGGCATGTCTGATCCTCTGGATGAGCTTTCTAAGCGCATTGCCCAGCGCTACCGTTTAATTTGCTTTGATGAGTTTCACATTAACGATATTGCGGATGCCATGATTCTGTATCGGTTACTCAGCGCGCTTTTTGATGATCGGGTGCAGTTCATCATGACCTCGAATTACAAGCCGGATCAGCTTTATCCAAATGGCTTGCACCGGGATCGCTTATTGCCCGCGATTGCCTTGCTGGAGAGCAAATTGGATGTGCTCAATGTGGATGCAGGCACCGACTATCGCCAAATGCAGATGGCGCAAGTGCAAGCCTACTTCCAGCCATTAACATCGGTGAACGATGTGCTGATGATGCAAACCTTTCGCTCGATCTTAGGTAAAGAGCCTGAAGAAAAGAATCCCGTCTTACGGATTGAGTCCCGTGAAATCAGGCCGATGCACCGCGCTGCTGGTGTGGTGTGGTTTGATTTCAAAACCCTGTGCATGGGGCCGCGCTCTCAGAACGATTATTTAGAGATCGCCAATCTCTTTCATACTGTCTTTTTATCTGGAGTGCCGTATATGCCGCCCCGCATGACCAATGAAGCGCGGCGCTTTATTTGGCTGATTGATGTCTTGTATGACCATAAAATCAAACTGATTATGAGCGCTGAATTGCCGGCCGATCAGCTTTATACCGAAGGGCAAATTGTGGGTGAGTTTGCCCGAACCGTGTCCCGGCTGGTTGAAATGCAGTCCCGCGACTATTTAGATGCCCCACGCCGTGTGGTTCATGCCGGCTTGACCTAAAATAGGGGGATGACGACCCCTTTTATTCTGAATGCTGATTTGCACTGCCATTCCGTGGTTTCGGATGGCACACTGTCGCCAGAGACCTTGGCTCTACGCGCATTTGAAAATGGGGTTCATTTGTGGGCTCTAACCGACCATGATGAGCTCGGCGGTCAGGAACGCGCCCAGCGCGCAGCGCGCGATTTAGGAATGGATTACCTTTCTGGCGTTGAGATTTCGGTCACCTGGATGGGCCACACCATTCACATTGTTGGCCTCGGTATTGATGCTGCACATATGGGTATTTTGGAAGGTCTGCGCCGCACTCGCGATGGTCGGCAGAATCGCGCCAAAATGATGGCCGAACAATTGGCTAAAGTCGGCATTGCGGGCAGCTATGAGGGCGCGCTTCTGTATGCCGGTAACCCCGAACTGATCTCGCGTACCCACTTTGCGCGTTTTTTGGTGGAGCAGGGCGTTTGCCGCGATACCGATCAGGTATTTAAGAATTATTTGGTTGAGCACAAACCGGGATATGTGCCGCATCAATGGGCCAGCTTAGATGACGCAGTAGCGTGGATTAAAGCGGCAGGCGGTGTCGCCGTGATTGCGCATCCGGGGCGTTATAAATTAACTGCTATGCAGCTCGATGAACTCTTCAAACACTTCAAAGAGTTGGGCGGCCTTGCCATTGAGGTGGTGACTGGTAGCCACAGTCCCGCACAGTATCAAATTTATTCTAAGGCTGCCGAGCACTATGGTTTCATGGCTTCGCGAGGCTCTGATTTTCATGATCCACAGGAAAGTTATATTGACCTCGGTAAATTGCCGCATCTGCCAGAGCACTTAACACCAGTGTGGTCGGTGTTCCATTAGACTCTGTATTGCTTTTTACTAAAATGCCGAAGAAGGCCACTTAATTATGTTTGCTCAGCGCGTACTTTCTGGAATGAGGCCAACGGGTCATTTGCACTTAGGTCATTACCATGGAGTTTTAAAAAACTGGGTGCAGTTGCAGTCCCAGTACCCCTGTTTTTTCTTTGTGGCCGATTGGCACGCACTCACCACCCATTACGAAACTCCGGATGTCATCGAGGCATCGGTGTGGGAGATGGTAATTGACTGGCTGGCTGCTGGCGTCGATCCAAAGCAAGCAACCTTGTTTATCCAGAGTCGCGTGCCCGAGCATGCTGAACTCTTTTTGTTGTTATCCATGGGAACACCGCTGGGATGGTTGGAGCGTGTTCCCACTTATAAAGACCAGATTGAAAAGCTGAAGGAAAAGGATTTACAGACCTATGGTTTTTTAGGTTACCCCTTGCTGCAATCGGCGGATATTTTGATTTACCGCGCACAGCACGTTCCCGTTGGCGAGGATCAAGTGCCGCACGTAGAGATGACTCGGGAAGTGGCCCGCCGTTTTAATAACTTGTACGGTCGTGAACCTGGCTTTGAAGTCAAAGCCCAAGAGTCCATCAAGAAACTCGGCAGCAAAGCTGCCAAGCTCTATACCGAGTGCCGCGTGGCGTATCAGGAGCGCGGCGAGGTCGATGCACTAGAGCGAGCTAAGGAACTGCTGGAGCAGGCCCAAAGTATTTCTAATGCTGACCGGGAGCGGCTCTTTGGCTACCTCGAGGGATCTCGCAAGGTGATTCTGCCGGAGCCACAGGCCTTACTTACGGCTGCGTCGCGTATGCCAGGGTTGGATGGGCAAAAGATGTCCAAGTCCTATGGCAATACCATCGGCATTCGGGAAGAGCCTGCTGTAGTTGAGCGCTCGATTAAAACCATGCCAACCGATCCAGCGCGCATCCGCAGAACCGATGTGGGCGATCCAGCACGCTGCCCCCTATGGCAGCTGCATTTGGTGTATTCGGATAAAGCAACGCAAGAATGGGCTGAAAAAGGGTGCAAATCAGCGGGTATTGGCTGCTTAGAGTGCAAGCAGCCCGTCATCGATAGTATCTTGCGTGAGCAGCAGCCGATGTTTGAGCGGGCGCAACAATATTTAGATGACCCGAGCTTGCTGCGGGCGATTATTGCTGATGGCAACGACAAGGCCCGCGCTGTTGCACAGGAAACTATGCGGGATGTTCGCGAGGCCATGGGCCTTGCCTATACCTAAGCTACGTGACCGCCTCTACATCGGTAGGCACTGTGCCAACACACGCGAGCATTGCCAATCCATCGGCGTGGGTAGCGCGCTTTTCCAATTTGATTACCCCTGGCGGAAGGGTGCTGGATTTGGCTGCGGGCTCAGGACGCCATAGCCTGTATCTGGCTAATCTAGGATTTTCGGTATTGGCAGTGGATCGGGATGCAGTAGCGCTAGACGCTCTTGCGCAATTAAATCCAAGCCTCGCTATCGATATTGAGCAGTTAGACCTAGAGGGGCCCACATGGCCCTTGGCCGATAGATCAGGGCTTTTTGATGCCGTGGTCGTGACCAACTACCTCTATCGTCCCTATTTGGAGTTACTGCCCGATCTACTGGCTGAGGGCGGGGTGCTTATTTATGAGACCTTTGCGCATGGCAATGCTGCTTTTGGCAAGCCCAGTAACCCGGATTTCCTACTGCAGACGGGGGAATTGCTGGATTTTGCAGCGCGCCATGGCCTTCATGTTCTTGCGTACAGTGATTTATATCAAGCCCAGCCCAAGCCGGCTATGGTGCAGGCGCTATGCGCCGTAAAGGGGGTGCTAAAAGAGCGCCATCCGTTACAATTTCAGGGATGACTACAGTGCAATCCCAAGCCCATTCTGCGAGGTTCTCCAATGCCTAAATCGAAGCCGATGCATGGCAGCATGGTGGCTATTGTCACTCCCATGTTGGAGGATGGAAGCCTCGATTACCCCGCCTTAAAAAACTTACTCGACTGGCACGTTGCCGAAGGAACAGATGGCATCGTTATTGTCGGTACTAGCGGTGAGTCACCCACGGTTTCGGTTGAAGAGCACTGTGAGTTGATTCGAGTCACAGTCGATCACATTCATGGCCGCATTCCGGTAATTGCTGGAACAGGGGGTAACTCCACCCGTGAGGCAATCGAGCTCACTGAGTTTGCTAAAAAAGTCGGAGCCGATGCCAGTCTTCAAGTCGTTCCGTATTACAACAAGCCAACGCAAGAAGGCATGTACCAGCACTTCAAAACGATTGCTGAAAAAGTCGATTTACCCGTTATCTTGTATAACGTACCTGGCCGCACGGTAGCAGATTTGGCTGGTGAGACTACTGTGCGCTTGGCCGGAGTCCCGGGCATTATCGGCATCAAAGATGCCACCGGTAATTTGGAGCGCGGCAGTGTACTGCTTGCCGAATTAAAAGCGGCAGGCCATGCTGATTTTGCAGTGCTGTCTGGCGATGATTTGAGCGCCATATTACTCATGTTCATGGGCGGCAAAGGAAATATTTCGGTTACTGCCAACGTGGCCCCGCGTTTAATGCATGAGCTCTGTGCTGCGGCAATGGCCGACGATGTTGCAAAGGCGAGAGCAATTCAATATCAGTTACTCGGGGTACATAAAGCCATGTTTACCGAGGCCAACCCGATCCCAGTGAAATGGGCGCTGCATCAAATGGGCAAGATTACATCAGGCATCCGCTTGCCATTAACCCCACTCAGTCCCGCATTGCGCGATCCGCTTAAAAAAGCACTCATACACGCTGGACTATTATGAAAAACACATTTCTGATTACTCGCCGTACTTTAATTGCTGCAAGCATTACCAGTCTGCTTGCTTGCACCTCAGTGACTACAAACGATACCGTTGACTATAAAGCCGCTGGCGCAGTGCGCGGGCCGAACTTAACCCTGCCGCCGGATCTGATTACGGCTCAAGCCGATCGCCGTTATATTGTGCAAGATGGCACCGCAACCATGTCGGAGTTCAATGCGGCATCCAAAAAAATTAGCCAGACGCGTCAAAATGTACTCACCGGAATTCCAGGCATGCGAATTGCGCGGGATGGTGAAAAGCGCTGGCTGGTTGTTGAGCGACCAGCACCTGAGCTGTACCCCCTCATCAAGGATTTTTGGCAAGAGAATGGCTTCCTCCTGGTGGTTGACTCACCTTCCACCGGCATTATGGAAACCGATTGGGCGGAAAATCGCTCCAAAATTCCGCAAGATTTTATTCGCAGAACTTTAGGTAAAGCATTGGATTCACTTTACGATACAGGTGAGCGCGATAAGTACAAAACCCGCCTCGAAGTGCCAAGACCTGGCGAGACCGAGATTTACATCACGCAACGCGGCGCACTCGAGAGGTGTGTAAGAGATTCATCAAGCGACTGTATTTCCACGGTATGGACACCACGTCCCAATGACCCACAGCTCGAGGCTGTCTTTCTGGCTCGCTTAATGGAGCGCTTGGGTGTGTCACAGGAATCGGCTCGAGCTCAAGTTGCAGCTGCTTCCGTTGCTCAAACCAAGACTCCCAAAGCAAAGTTTGTTCAAGAGGGTAATAACACAGGCCGCATTGATATGAGCTCGAGTTTCGATCGTGCCTGGCGTGATGTTGGTCTCGCCTTAGACCGCTCCAACTTCACCGTAGAAGATCGTGATCGCTCTAAGGGGATTTATTTTGTTCGCTACGTCAATCCCAAAGAAGTAGGCGAATCAAAAGGATTCTTTTCAAAACTGTTTAGCAGTAGCGATGACTCTAGCCTAAAAGCAAAGCGTTACCGGGTGGTTCTAAAGTCTAGTGGCGATAACTTGACGCAAGTTTATGTGGAGGACGATGCCGGCAAACCGGAAAATACCCCGGCTGGCTATCGCCTGCTCACTTTGCTGGACGAGCAACTGATTAAGTAATTTGCAATGGGGACATAAAAAAAGCCGCTTTGCAGCGGCTTTTTTGTTTTCAGCGGGTAATTACTTGCCTGCTGGTGCTGGAGCTGCAGCAGGAGCGGCGCCAGTAGCAGGGGCAGCTGGAGCTGCTGCAGGAGCTGCATCAGCAGGAGCGGCTGCGGGTGCTGGAGCAGCAGCAGGTGCTGGTGCTGGTTTAGCTTCTTCTTTTTTGCCACAGGCAGCTAAAGTAACTGCGAAAAGGGCTGCGAGTACGAGGGAGAGCGATTTTTTCATTTGATTGATCCTTAAATAATGAATGACTGGTGGCGTTAGCCTGAATACAACTCGAAAAGAGTGCGGGTTTCCCCGCACAATATTCACCTTTTATTATAGCGATTCTTCGTTTTTTCCTGCTATTAATAGCCATCCCGAGCAGTAGGCATCGTAAAGAGAGTTGTTACCAGCAGCAATATCTCCTAAGTAGGCGCTATTTTCCTCGCCCAGTGGCGGCAAGGAATGCCGTTCCGAAAGCACATTCCAGCAGAGTTTCACGGCCAGAGATTCGCCTTCCGTTTGATTTTCGCCATTGCAGAAGATGGCGTTATTCAGGCGCATGAGTCGTGTTTGCGGGTTCAGGTGCAGCGGGTTTCGCTTGAGGTATTGGGCAAATGCTTTGGCGGATAGTGTTTGATCCGGGCTGCTAAAAAAGGCATGCGGTTTAGGTTCGCTTAAGTACGATGCAATCCCTGGCAGCATGGTATCGATGGAGTCAAGCTTTAGGCCCTTCACGTGCGTACGTAGCTGGTTAACCAACTCTGAGGGTAGGGTGTCTGGCTGATCGGTTGCGGCTTGCCGAGGATCTTGGTAGCGTTGATCCAATGCCGGTAACGCCTCCAATGATTCTGCTAAACGCCACAAACCCTCTTGAAGTAGTTCCCGATAAGAGGCTGCCCGAAAGCCGACCGACCAAGTCTGGCAACCTGCATCAAGAGATACGCCTTCGTGTGCCACATGCGGTGGCAAATAGAGCATGTCACCAGGCTCTAAAACCCAGTCCTCGGTTGGTTCAAACTGCGCCAAAATCTTGAGCGGTAAATTGGGCTTTAGGCTTAAGTCAGTCTGCGTCGATATTTTCCAATGACGACGACCTGACATCTGAATCAAAAACACATCGTAGGAGTCGACATGCGGACCAACGCCACCCCCGGGTCCGGCTAGGCTAATCATGAGGTCATCAAGACGAACATCCGGAATAAATCGAAACCAAGACAAAACAGTTTTAGCAGCGGGGTGGAGGGTATCTGCACCTTGCAGTAAAAGCGTCCAATTGGCTTTGCTGATCGCTGGAATCGATTTACGGGAGAAGGGGCCGCTGGCCATTTTCCAGGGCTTGCTTTGAATCAATCGACATTCGCTATCAGGCTGACTTGCCAGCATGACTAAATCCGCTGCAGAAATCGGGCTATCAAGTGGTTCGCCTGCAGCCTTAGCAAGCTCAAATGCTGGAATGGCGCCGCGCACCAATAAAGGCTTTTTATGCCAGTACTGCTGCATGAATTGCTGAGGACTAATCCCGCCCAATAGGGCCCAAGGAGCCTTTATGGGCAGGGGATAAGGGGGTGTTGGCGGCTGGTAAGGCGTGCTCAAGTAAAATGATTTCATCTGCAGTTCACAATTAATCTGACCATAGGCTTTTCAACCAACGCGCATGAAGATCGAAAAAAATACCGTCGTGTCGCTTCGCTATAAGTTAACCGATGCGCAAAACAACCTCATCGAAGAGCCTGATTCCCCGATGGTATACCTCCACGGTGGTTATGACGGTACTTTTCCAAAAATAGAGGCGCTATTGGATGGCCATGAACTGGGGTTTGAAACCACAGTGCAGCTTGAGCCTGGTGATGCGTTCGGGGAATACGACCCCGAATTATTGAAAATTGAGCCCCGTGCGCGTTTTCCGGAGCCAATTGAAATTGGTATGCAATTTGAAGGTATCCCCGAGGCCTTGGATGAGCAAGGCGAAATCATCGCCAGTGAGGATGACTCGGAGGACGACGATGATTTGCAGCCTTTAATCTATACCGTCACCGACGTTGCTGACAGCCAGGTTGTGCTCGATGGCAATCACCCCCTTGCCGGCATGGCCCTGCGTTTTACCTTGCTCGTAACGGACATTCGCTCTGCTACCGAAGAAGAGATTCAGAATCGCCATCCAGAGGGCGTTGATGCTATTACCTTTGGTATGCCAAGCGACGATGAGGACGATGTGGACTTAGATCAGTTAATTGATGCGGCCGCAGGCACGGGAAAAAACAATCCACGTACCTTGCATTAAGAGGGCGCTACTCTTTTAGCCACTGCTTAATGGTATCGAGGTCGTGTTTGGTTTCTTGACCGGCATTTGACTTCGATGCTTCACCAGTGTCGAGGGTTGGAGCGCCGCTGAGTTTGGCTAATTGAGTCTCGAGTATCTTGATTTTCGCTTCTTGTTCTAGCGTTGCATCAATCAACCCTTTCAGTGCCATCGATACCGGATCATCGACATTGGGAGTAATGCCATAGGCCGAAAAGTAGGCCTTTTTGTCATTGACATCGTTGCCATTTTCGCCAGAAGGTAAGTCGGGATGCAAAATACGCGCAGGCACGCCAACTGCAGTAGCGCCTGCAGGGATTTCTTTTAGTACAACGGCATTGGATCCAACGCGAGCGCCATCGCCCACCGTAAAGCCGCCGAGCACTTTAGCGCCCGCACTAATCACCACACCTTTACCCAGCGTTGGATGACGCTTAACACCTTTGTAGAGCGAAGTTCCGCCTAGGGTGACGCCTTGGTAAATGGTGCAGTCATCACCAATCTCAGTAGTCTCGCCAATCACAATCCCGAGACCGTGGTCTAAAAAAACACGCCGACCAATTTTTGCCCCCGGATGTATTTCAATGCCAGTTAAGAGCCGAGCGAGCATGGACCAAAAACGGGCAACCCACTGTAAGCCACTATTCCATAAAAAGTGGGCAACGCGGTGCAGCCAAACGGCATGCAAACCGGGGTAGCAGGTAATGACCTCCCAGCGGTGTCGTGCCGCAGGATCTCGGGCAATAATGGAATCAACTTCGTCAAAAAGGGCGTTCAGCATGTTTGCAGTTTAAAGCGAACCGCCTATTTTCTCAGGAGCATCTGTTTTGCAATGCCCCGCAGCAAGTCAATTTCCTCGGTTTGCAGCTCAGCTCGGGCAAAAAGGGCTGCAAGTCTAGCCATGAGTTTCTTGGGATTTTCGGGGTTCAGGTACCCAATCGACTCCAGTCCTAAACGCAAATGCTCCAGCATTGCGGCAACGGCAGCGGGATCGGCTCGGTCTTCAGAGCCCACCCTCTGGGCTAAATCAGCGCCAGCAGTGCCGAGCGCCTGAATGAGGCCCTCGCGTAGGCTATAGGCGCAGACCATGACCGCTTGGGCTAAATTCAGGGAGGGGTAAGCAGGATTGGCCTCAAGCCACACACGGTGACTGCACAGGGCCAAATGGGCATTATCAAGGCCGGTGCGCTCGGGTCCAAACATCAATGCAACTCGCTTTCCTTGGCTTAATTGAGTAACAATGCGCTCACGTGCTTCTAGCCAATCCAGTCCAGGCGGCCCAAACTCACGATCGCGGCTGGTTAATCCCAGTACCAAGGTACAGCCGGCTACAGCAGCATTTAGGTCAGCCTCTACTGAGCTTGCATTCAATACATCCATGGCGCCACTGGCCAAGGCTACCGCCTCGGGTTCCTGTGCTAACCCTGGCGTCTTAGGGTTGACCAAACACAGGTCATGAAAGCCCATGGTCTTTAATGCCCGCGCGGTTGAACCCACATTGCCGGGGTGGCTCGTCTCAACCAAGATCGTCCGAAGCTGGGCAAATGCATCCGCTGCGTACTGATTGCGGGGTAGTTCCGGGGACATAGGGTCCTTATTTTTCATGGGATGGCTATCTGATCGTTTAGAATCAAGCTGTTAGCTCGCTATTGGCTTTGGGCTTGTTCTTATTTAATTTGTTCACCACTATATATGCACCCCATGTTAAATGTGGCCATCAAGGCTGCCCGTCGTGCCGGAAACGTGATAAATCGCGCCTCTCTGAATTTAGAGCGGCTGCAGGTTGACCGTAAGCAGCACAATGATTTTGTAACGGAGGTCGATAAAGCGGCTGAGGAAGCCATTATTGAAATCCTCAGCGACGCCTATCCAACCCATGGTTTTTTAGCAGAAGAAACTGGTGAACATAATCCTGGAGCAGAGTCTGTTTGGATCATTGATCCACTGGACGGCACCACCAACTTCATCCATGGTTTTCCGCAATACGCGGTATCGATTGCCCTCTCGGTTGCCGGTGTAACCCAGCAGGCAGTAGTCTATGATCCGAATCGCGACGAGCTGTTTACGGCCACCCGCGGCAGCGGCACTTACTTGGATCGTCGGCGCTTACGCGTAGCAGGCCAAGCCCGCTTAAGTAATTGCTTGCTGGGCACGGGCTTCCCATATCGCGAAGACCAAGACCTCCAAACCTACTTAAAGATGTTTGCTGACATGACGGCGCAGTGCGCTGGATTGCGTCGCCCTGGTGCCGCTTCGCTCGATTTGGCTTATGTAGCAGCGGGGCGTTACGATGGTTTTTTTGAGAGCGGACTAAAGCCATGGGATATGGCGGCAGGTGCCTTACTGATTACCGAAGCCGGCGGTTTGGTTGGCACTTACCGTGGCGAAGAAAACTACCTCGATAGCGGCGAAATTATGGCAGGCAATCCCCGCATCTTTGCTCAGTTGGCACAACAATTGGCAAAGTACAGTAAAGCCTAAATCTCAATTCAGCAATGCAGCGCAGACGGATTTAGTTTTTAACTAAATCCAAGTAACGCACTCCGTGCTGATCAATGCGCAAGGCGCTGGCTTTGGGCAAGTACGTTTCAGGATGGTCTAAATCCCAGTCGGACAGAACCCAGCGTTGCCACTCTATGCCCTCAAGGCTCTCGTGATGGCGGGCGGGCAAGTGGGTATGACCGTGAATCAGTTTATGGCTTGATTGTGATCGCATCAATGCGGCGCATGCCTCTACCGTGACATTGCCTTTTGGGTTGTCGCCATCGAGACTAAGGCGCGTATCACGGCGATATTGAGCTTTGCTATTTTTTCGTAGGCGATCGGCAATCGCATGACGCCAAGACAGTGGCAGGCGGAGAAACCATTTTTGAATCGATGGCTTGCGTGTCCAGTTACGGTACAACTGGTAACCGCTATCAGCAGTGCATAAACTATCGCCATGGCTCAAAGTGTATTCATCGCCGGCTATCTGAACGGTGCATGGGTCAGGCAATAAAGTCATGCCCGTTTTTCTCAAAAATGCATTGCCAACCAAAAAATCCCGATTGCCATGCATGTAATACGTCTTTACACGACTAGGTAGGGCTACTAAGGCATTCTTGACTTCGCTGTGGAAGGGCGATTGCGCATTGGCATCATCGCCCACCCAATACTCAAATAAATCACCCAAGATAAAAACCGCCTCGACTTCGCGCGCTTCTTTTTCGCAGAAGTCAAAAAAGCGTTGCGCCGTCAAGGGCATTGACGGCGTCAGGTGCAAATCCGAAATCAGAAAGGCGCTAGCGTGACTGAACTGCATCAGACGGTTATGCCCAGAGCCGATCGATCGAAGGTGTGCTGGAATTATTCAGCAAGAACGGTTGCTTTCTCAATCACCACATCTTCGGTTGGTACGTCTTGATGAAATCCTGAGCTGCCGGTTTTCACTTTACGAATGGCGTTGACTACATCCATACCATCGCTAACCGCTCCAAATACAGCATAACCCCAGCCCTGTGCCGTTGGCGAAGTGTGGTTTAAAAAGTCATTGTCATTCACGTTAATGAAAAACTGGGAGCTTGCTGAATGCGGTTCGCTGGTGCGAGCCATCGCAATTGAGCCGTTCACATTTTTGAGGCCATTATTGGCTTCATTTTCAATCTCGGCTTGGGTGGGCTTTTGTTTCATGCCCGGCGCCATGCCGCCACCCTGAATCATGAAGTTATCAATGACGCGGTGAAAGATGGTGCCATCGTAGTGACCGCTATTAACGTAGGCTAAAAAGTTAGCGACGGTCTTGGGGGCTTTTTCAGCATCCAGTGTGAGGGTGATGTCGCCTTTATTGGTTTTGAGGAGTACTTGTGCCATTGCTGGGTTTACTTTCTTGAGGGTTGGTAATGGGTTTGGATGTGCTAGGCGGATTGTTACTGGCCTGAGGCGTCTTCAAAATACCAAGCAGAGCCGTAGCGCGACGTTGGTATTCGCGCTGATTGTTGCGTTGTTTAGCGGCATCAATATACGATTTCGCAGCAAGGCGGGTATAGACTTCGCCCAAATTAGCAGACGCAATTGCGTAGCTTGGTTTGAGTTTCAGGGCGAGCTCCAAATAGTCTCGCGCTTCTATCCATTGGCCTTGATTCGCAGCCAGTGCAGCTAAGTTGTTGTAAGGCTCGGCCAACTCCGGGAACTGCTGGGTGATTTCAATCAAGGTTTTCTGTGCTGCTGCATATTGCTTTAACTCGATCTGCAGTCGAGCCAATACAAAACGCAATTGCACATTGCGGGGATTTTTAATGAGGAGTTCATTAATACGCTTGATTGCTTCAGAATATTTTTGGGCTTTGACCAGTTTTTCAATTTCAGTAGGAATGCCATTGCGCACAACTGGATCGGGTTCAATGATCAAAAACGATAAGAAGGGCAGAGCAACGGTTTCAGAGAGTTCGGGGGGTAGGGGGTCGAATCCCGCATTGGTGGAAAGCCTGGGAGGCTCATTGGGTCCAAAACCCCCTAAAAATGGAGCGATCACGGTGCTGGGCTGATCTTGGACTGGTGCTGGATTACCAAAGGCCTGCGCGTTAACCTGGCTAGGCAGCATTAATGCAATCAGCAGCAATCCCAAGCCGATGCCCAACGCAGATGCATTCGCTTGCGGGGGTGTCTGCAATGGCGGGCTTGAGGTCATGGTGGCAGGGCTTAAAGGGGTAAAGAGGGGACGTATTCGATATACTCAGCGCTCAGTCTAACAAATCACGCTTGTTTTATCCGACTTGCCCCTTCTTTAGCGCCTATGCTGCAAATTTATAACACCCTCAATCGCTCCAAACAGGTCTTTACCCCCTTGGTTTCAGGTCAGGTCAAGATGTACGTCTGCGGTATGACGGTATACGATTTTTGCCATATTGGCCATGCCCGCGTGATGATTGTCTTTGACATGGTGGCGCGGTGGTTGCGTGCCAGCGGGTACGAGGTCATTTATGTCCGCAATATCACGGACATCGACGACAAGATTATTCAGCGCGCAATTGAGAATGGCGAGCCGATTGCGGCCCTAACGCAGCGCTTTATTGATGCCATGCATGCCGATTCGGATGCCCTCGGTTTGATGCGGCCCGATCA
Source organism: Polynucleobacter difficilis (assembly GCF_003065365.1). NCBI lineage: Bacteria > Pseudomonadati > Pseudomonadota > Betaproteobacteria > Burkholderiales > Burkholderiaceae > Polynucleobacter > Polynucleobacter difficilis. Next base: position 845,767 of record NZ_CP023276.1, read on the forward strand.
AGAGCCACGAGCGACTGCCTATATTGAACAAATGCAGGGGATGATTGGTCGTTTGATGGAGCAAGAGATCGCCTACCAAGCAGACGATGGCGATGTGAACTACGCGGTTCGCCGCTTTCTAGGCTACGGCCGTTTATCTGGAAAATCGCTTGATGATCTCAATGCGGGCGAGCGCGTTGCAGTCGGCAGCGGTAAACGCGATCCACTTGATTTTGTTTTATGGAAAAGTGCGAAAGAAGATGAGCCTAGTGACACGCGCTGGCAATCCCCTTGGGGCGAAGGTAGACCAGGCTGGCACATTGAGTGCTCGGCGATGTCATGCGCACTGTTAGGGCAGCACTTTGACATTCATGGTGGCGGCGCCGATTTGCAATTCCCACACCATGAGAATGAGATAGCCCAAACCGAAGGGGCGCTCTACGGCCAAGACCGGAGTGACAGCGACACGCCTTGGGTAAATTACTGGATGCACAACGGGCACATTCGGGTGAATCAAGAAAAGATGTCTAAGTCGCTGGGCAATTTCTTTTTGATTCGTGATGTACTACAGCAATATGACCCTGAAGTGATTCGCTTCTTTATGCTGCGTGCGCATTACCGTAGCCCGATCAATTACAGCGATGTTCAGCTCGATGAATCCCGCTCCGGACTCGCTCGTCTTTACACCGCCTTAGCCCAAGCAAACGGCATGGCTGCGCCAGCAAAGCAGGATGCTTCGTTCGCTGCGCCATGGGTCCAGCGTTTTAACGCGGCGATGGACGATGACTTCAATACGCCCGATGCGATTGCGGTTTTGTTTGATCTTGCCAGTGAACTCAATCGAAAGCATGCAGCGGGTGAGTTTGATGCGGTTCATGCGCTTACCCAAGCATTGCAGAGCCTGGCTAGTGTTTTAGGATTTTTAGAGCGCGATCCATCCGCTTTTCTGCAAGGCGGTAATGCGGGTGAATTGGATGCAACTGCCATCGAGGAATACATTGCCGCGCGCGCTGCAGCAAAGCAAGCGAAAGCATTTGAAAAAGCAGATGCAATCCGAGCTGATTTACTCAAGCAAGGCGTTGTCTTGGAAGATAAGCCAGGAGGGATCACCGAATGGCGACGAGCGTAAAGAAGCCAGCAGCAAAAAAATCCCCTGTGCGCAAAGCCGCAGCATCTAAAGCCGCTGGCAAGGCGGCGGAACGTGTGCTGCCACCCAACCAAGGCGAACCCAGCTTAAGCGTGATGGCGCCGGATTATTGGGACCAAGCTTGCCAAGAGCTCATGAAAAATGACCGCATTCTGAAAAAGCTCATTCCAAAGTATGGGACGGGCTTTTTGGTTACGCGCGGAGATCCATTCACTACCTTGGCAAGGGCGATTGTCGGTCAGCAAATCTCGGTATCGGCTGCGCAAGCAGTGTGGGATCGTATGGTGATTGCCGTTGGCAAAAAAGTGACCCCTGCCCGTATTTTGGCCGCAACGCCAGAAACACTTCGGGCTGCGGGGCTTTCCGGTCGCAAGGTGGAGTACATTCGCGATTTGGCCGATCACTTTGCTTCGGGGCGACTGCATGCCAACCAATGGCGTGATATGGACGACGAAAGCGTGATCCGGGAGCTGAGCACCATTCGGGGCATTGGTCGCTGGACCGCAGAAATGTTCTTAATATTCAATATGATCCGGCCAGATATCCTGCCTTTGGACGATATTGGCCTGATTAAGGCCATTTCCCTCAATTATTTCAGTGGTGAGCCGGTTAGTCGCCATGAGGCTAGGGAGGTTGCTGCCAATTGGGCCCCGTGGAGGACGGTTGCAACCTGGTATATGTGGCGAAGTATCGACCCCATTCCCGTGGAATACTAAAATCAAGCCATGAAGACTACTTTTTTGGATTTTGAGCAATCCATCGCCGAGTTAGAGGCGAAGATCGACGAACTGCGTTTTGTGCAGGATGAGTCCTCGGTCGACATCTCCGATGAGATCAAGACGCTCTCTGAAAAAAGCCAGCAACTGATCAAAGACATTTATGCAGCGCTGACCCCATGGCAAGTATCTCAAGTGGCACGTCATCCGCAGCGCCCCTATACCTTGGATTACGTCAGCGGCCTGTTTACTGATTTTCATGAGTTGCATGGAGACCGCACATTCGCAGACGATCAATCGATTATTGGCGGCTTAGCCCGTTTCAATGGCACAGCATGCATGGTGATTGGTCATCAAAAAGGACGCGACACCAAAGAACGCGCCTTACGAAACTTTGGTATGAGTCGGCCTGAGGGCTATCGCAAAGCAATGCGCCTAATGCGACTTGCCGAGAAGTTTCAGATTCCTGTATTTACATTTGTGGATACACCCGGCGCGTTTCCGGGTATTGATGCCGAAGAGCGCAATCAGTCTGAGGCGATTGGTCACAACCTGTATACCCAAGCAGAATTAACTGTACCGATTATTGCCACGATCATTGGTGAAGGCGGTTCGGGCGGCGCCTTGGCGATTGCAATGGGCGATGTCGTGTTGATGTTGCAAAACTCAACCTATTCCGTTATTTCGCCAGAGGGCTGCGCTTCCATTTTATGGAAGACCGCCGCAAAGGCGCCGGAAGCGGCCGAGCAGTTGGCTCTGACTGCCCAGCGCTTGAAAGGCCTTGGCTTAATCGACAAGATTGTGTCTGAGCCGACTGGCGGTGCGCACCGTGACTACGCGAGCATGATGGATAACATGCGTAAAGCATTAACCGAGTCACTAAAGGTGTTTCAGTCGATGGATGTCGATACGCTGCTCGAGCGTCGCCATGAGCGCCTGATGAGCTATGGCAAGTTCAAGGAAACCAATCCCAAGGCCTAAGCCCACGGTAGGGCTGGCGCAATCCACCCGCGATGCCTTGCGTTTGGGGGCAGACAATCGAACCGGTGCTCCACCTCAATTAGCAATTGCTTTCAGTGGCGGCCTTGATTCCGTGGTGTTGCTCGACTCCATTTGCCGACTGCATCAGGCCCACACAACAAAATCAGATAAACCAAGTATTTTCGCTTTTCATATCCACCATGGATTACAAAAAGCAGCCGATGAGTGGCTCTTGTTTTGTGAAGCGCTCGCCAAAAAATATAAGATCGGTTTTGATTTTCGTTTGTTGCACATCGATACCAAATTAAACCCTGGAAACATCGAGGCGAGAGCGCGTGCTGCACGCTATGAGGCATTGACTGAGCTATGCGCCTATCACGGCGTTCAGGATCTTTTGCTCGCGCACCACCAAAACGATCAAGCTGAAACCGTGTTGTTGCAATTGCTGCGTGGCGCTGGAGTTGCCGGCTTATCGAGCATGCCGGAGAGTAGGGCGCTGGCGACATCCACAGAACAGACCAGCAGCATTACGCTTTGGCGACCATTGCTGCGCTTAAGTCGCGACGAGCTCGAAGCCTATGCTCGCGAACATAAGCTGAAATGGATTGAAGATCCCAGTAATCGCAGTAGCAAGTATCGGCGTAACGCGATCCGCAAGAGCATATTGCCCAAGTTGGAAAGCATTCAACCTGGCGCTACTGCCAATCTTGCGCGCAGTGCCGATATGTTGGCGCAGGCCCAGCAATTGCTGGATCGCCTGGCTCAGCAGGACGGCAAAAAGATTAACAACACTAAAACCAATACCCTCAGCGTGCAGCCCTTGCTTGCCTTGAATGCAAGCGATCCTGCGGCGGCAAATAATCTGTTGCGGTACTGGCTTAAGGTCGCTGGTTTGGCGATGCCATCTTATGAGCGCCTCCAAGCATGGTGGCTAGATTTACAGCAGGCTCGTAGCGATGCCAAACTGGAGTGGCTGCATGATGAATGCAGCATTCGATTGTGGCGGGGGCAGCTGCAGATCGGTGCATCGGCAAAGCCAGAGGAAGGCGAGTGGACTTTTGTTTCTGTTCCAACAGGTAGCGCTCAAGGGGGGCTACCGGCTGCATGGATTACGAAGTCCAAGAAAACAGGTGCGGTGGAGTTTCGTGAGCGCAGCGGCGCTGAGCGTTTACAGGTCTCTGCCAGTGGGCCGCGTAAGACACTGAAAAACCTGTACCAAGAAAATGCAGTTCCACCCTGGCAGCGCCAGGCCCCACTCTTATACATTGATGGCGAGCTGATTGCGGTGGCGGGGATAGGGGTGAGTTACCCCCATTTGGTCTGCACGGGCAGGCGGATGTTGCCGGAGTGGAAGCCCCTTTAGAGTGGCTTGCCAGTCAAAACGCTGTAAAATAGCGCCTTTAGGCAATTCACCTCGTTTTTAACTGCATACCCCCTATGGCATTAATTGTTCACAAATACGGTGGCACCTCGATGGGCTCGGTTGAGCGTATCCAGAATGTCGCCAAACGCGTCGCTAAATGGATGCGTGCTGGCCATCAGGTTGTGGTCGTCCCGTCGGCGATGTCCGGCGAAACCAATCGTTTACTTGGCCTTGCTCGAGACATTAACCCGAGCGCCAATCCAAGGGAATTAGATCAAATTGCTTCCACTGGCGAACAAGTCAGCTCTGGCTTGTTAGCTCTAGCGCTCCATAAAGAGGGCATTGATGCGGTGAGTTATGCAGGCTGGCAAGTCACCATTCATACCGACTCTGCCTTCACCAAAGCGCGCATTATGGGCATCGATGATCAAAAGATCATGGCTGATCTCAATGCGGGCAGAGCAGTCGTCGTAACCGGCTTTCAGGGGGTTGACCCCAATGGCAACATTACGACTTTGGGTCGTGGTGGCTCGGATACTTCCGCAGTGGCCATGGCTGCCGCACTGAAAGCAGACGAGTGCTTGATTTACACCGATGTGGATGGGGTTTACACCACCGATCCACGGGTATGTGAAGATGCCCGCCGCCTCGATAAGATCACCTTTGAAGAGATGCTGGAAATGGCCAGCCTTGGCTCTAAGGTTTTGCAAATTCGTTCGGTTGAGTTTGCTGGTAAATACAAAGTCAAAACCCGGGTTCTGTCGTCGTTGACCGACCCACTGATACCCCTTGATACTGAAATGAAGTCGGGTACCTTGATTACATTTGAAGAGGACAGCACCATGGAAGCCGCCGTTATTTCAGGCATCGCCTTTGCCCGCGATGAAGCCAAAATTACCGTACTCAGCGTACCGGATCGTCCTGGTATTGCTTACCAGATTCTGGGTCCCATAGCCGATGCCAATATCGACGTTGACATGATTATTCAGAATCAATCCGTGGATGGTAAAACCGACTTTACCTTTACCGTACCCAGAGCCGATTACCAAAAGGCTATGGATCTGCTCAAAAATACGGTGCAGGCACATATTGAAGCCAAGGAAATCGCAGGCGATCCTAAAGTGTCGAAGGTATCGGTTGTTGGCGTTGGTATGCGTTCGCATGTGGGCGTAGCTAGCAAGATGTTCCGTACCTTATCGGAAGAGGGCATCAATATTCTGATGATTTCGACGAGCGAGATCAAGATTTCAGTCGTGATCGATGAGAAGTACATGGAGTTAGCCGTACGTGCCTTGCATAAGGCATTTGAACTCGATCAAAAGTAAGAAAATCCCATAGAAACGGCGCATCCGTTAAACTGTGGGCTGTTTTGAAATACGGAGACGTGGCCGAGCTGGTCGAAGGCACTCCCCTGCTAAGGGAGCATCGGGGCTAAAACTCTGATCGGAGGTTCGAATCCTCTCGTCTCCGCCAATAAATTTGGCAACCTACCTGCTTTTTGCCATATACAACAATGACTTAGCCCCTTAACCGGGGCTATTTTTTTATCTAATATTTCTCTGGTACCCGCACCGGTACCCGTTTATTCTTCAAAGCGTTCCCTGACCAATGGAATGTTATCCAGCTTATCTTTAGGTGGTGGGGTAGATGTAGTGCGGTGTCTTTGTTCGTCTTCTGACGCCGCCTCAAACTCTCTGACGCGCTGCAGCTCCAGTTCTTTAGTCTCGGCTAGCTTTGATGCTGGAATGACCTTGCCGTCCTTAATGAGGCGCTCCAGGTGGAATTGCTTAAAGGTTTGAGTCTTAACCTTGCCAGAATATTTAGCGGTGCTGTTATCTGAGCTGTCGAAGTCCATGCAATTACTCTAACAAAATTTTAGCGGGGTACCCCGTCATCAATTTTCTGAAAGCCGACCCCCACCCACCCGGCACCCCCCATTTTTGAAAAAGGGTCCCTCGCTTTACCCATACACATTGATCTGCTCAAACGATTTCAATTTTTCTAGTTTTTGTCAAAACTTATACATGTGATCACAGCGGTAAGGTGCATGGAAGTAATGTATTGTGCTATCAATGACCAGGATTTCTTCCTACGATATTTATCAATGCCCCGACTGTAATCGTGAGCATATCTTGCCGAACTACGCCTCTATAAGTGTGACGCCTGCCGTTGATGCATTTGTGTCAACCGAAGATTTAAGGATTTGTTTTTGTTGTGGGTCTGTAAAGCTGTTTTCGGCATTTGTGTATGTCGGCAGTAAGCAAAAGCCAAGACCTAGTTACACGCCGCCTTATGTGAAATTTATTAAGCTGTTATTTGGCGTGAAGCAGCCTGAGATTGAGCTGCATCCAACTCGTATATACCCCTATTTAAATCAAACAAGCCGCTAACCCGCTCTAATTCAAAAGGGCGCCAATGTCCCAAATCGGCCAATAGCGGTCTATCCTCATGATCCTCAAAAATTACGCTACATTACTGATTTAATGTCAAATCATCTTAATCCCTCAATCTCTAAAACCATATTCATCGTGCCTGCTATGGATTGTCCATCGGAAGAGCAGATGATCCGCATGGCATTGGGCTCATTATCAATACACACGATGGATTTTGATATTCCCAATCGAAAATTAATCATTTGTCATAGCGAAGAGCCTAATGTGGTTCTCGATAAATTAGTTCCCTTAGGTTTTGGGGCAAAGATTGAAAGCAGCCAAGTATTAGAAGACTTTGAAATTAAGCCAATTCAATTGGATGCCGCCAAAGATGCTCAAGAGCGAAAAGTCTTAATTTGGCTCTTGGCATTAAACGGATTGATGTTCTTTGTTGAGATTATTGCGGGCTGGATTGCCCAATCGGCAGGGCTTATTGCTGATGCTTTGGATATGTTTGCCGATGCCGCAGTCTATGTGGTGGCTTTATATGCCGTTGGTAAAGCCGCACAGCACAAGCTCAAAGCCGCTAAATTAGCTGGTGTGGTTGAATTACTTTTAACTGCTCTTGCTTTTTGGCGTACGGGTTATCAAATTTACATTGGGACAATGCCTGAACCCAATGCCATGATTTGGATTTCGCTACTTGCTTTGACGGTTAATGTCACCTGCCTATGTCTAATATCTAAACGCAAGAATGATGGCGTTCATATGCGAGCCAGTTATATCTTCTCCGCCAATGATGTTTTGGCAAATCTAGGAGTTATTGTTGCTGGTGTATTGGTGGTTTGGCTCAATAGCCCCTATCCAGATTGGGTCATTGGACTAGTTATCGGATTCTTAGTATTAAGCGGTGCTATTCGTATACTGCGTTTGAAGTAAAGCTAAAAGAGGGTAATTTGGAATTTATAAAACTCACAGGACTATTTGCTATTACGGCTGTAGCCGAGATTATTGGTTGTTATCTTCCATGGCTTGTATTGAGACAAGATAAGCCTGCTTGGTTGTTTTTGCCAGCGATAGTATCTCTACTATTATTTGCGTGGTTGATAACCCTTCACCCTACCGCCGCAGGTAGAACTTATGCGGCGTATGGCGGTATGTATATTGTCGTTGCTCTGATATGGCTTAGACTGGTTGAAGGAATTGAACTGACAAGGTGGGATGTAGTTGGGGCAATAGTCGCCTTAATTGGTATGGCAATTATCGCTTTTCAACCATTTAGTAGGACCTAGTGGCATGTTGTTTAAAACCACAGTCTGGATACAGAGTCGGGCATCTTAAGCTTTGATCGATTCTGCCTAGGGACATCAAGAAACACTAAAATCGTCCTGCGTAGGTGTTTTACTGGTATGAGCTGTCGGTAACATCTTTATCCAAAGCTAATCCATTAAGCGTTTGTGAGAAAGCTCATAATGCAAAATACTAAGAAATATGCTGTAATTAGCCAATGAGAAAAATCCTGATAATTCTGGCCCTGCTAGCTTTATCGATACAAACCTCCTATGCTACGGTTTCTGCTTACTGCCAAGAAGAGCGGGCAGCAGCTTCCCATGTTTCTCATCACGAGCATGAGGAACCAGCCAATATTGCCTCAGCTAGCGATTCTACAAGCTACGATTCTGATTGTGGAGTCTGTCATTTGGCGCATTCTCCAGCATTGCATTCCACTTTTACCATTTCAATTGCCACTACCATCTTTCATTATGAAGATGCTCGAGTGGAGTTTTTAGTCAATATTTCTCCTCCCCCTCCTGAAAAACCCAATTGGTTCGCTCTCGCCTAAGTTAGCGAGAGCTTTAACCTAATTCTTCTCCTCTCGCTAACTCTGTTTTGAACAAACAAATGGAGTTTTTATGTTGCGAGAGTATTCGGGCGTAGTTCGTCGCTGCGTCATTCAATTTACTGGATTGGTTTTTATATTGGGATCGCCAATTGCGCTGGCTAATGGCGAGCGCAAAGCTGAGTCGGCCTTAAAGTCCTTCTATGAATCTTCATGGGAGCGCCAACCTGACTACAAGTCCTATCAGTATCGAGTAGAGGCCGCGCTTGCTAAGCAAAAAATTGCTAGCAGCCTTTTGGTAAGCCCCGCTTCGGTTGAGGTGTCGCAAAAGACCGATAGAACTAACACCAATCAAGGCGCTAGTGAAACCATACTAGGTCTAGATATCCCCCTATGGTTATGGAATGAGCGGTCAAGCTCAATTAATTTAGCGGATGCTGAATATAAAAAGCTTTTGTCTCAATACTATCTATCCCAATTGAGAATTGCAGCTGAAGTAAGGGATGCCTATTGGAGTTACCAGAAATCAAAAATTGAGTCTGATTTAGCGCTACGCAGAAATGAGAATGCAAAGAGCTTGGCTCTTGATGTTGAAAAGAGATTTAAGGCTGGAGACTTATCTCGCGCAGATCTTCATCAGGCCAATGGCGCCCTCGCATCATCAGAAGCTTTTTTGGTCGAAGCACAAGCCAATGTCATTAATGCTGAGCAAAGGGTGCGTTCTTTATTGGGAAGTGAGTATCTCAAGAAAATCCAATTCGGTGACATTGCTAAAAATATTGAACCGTTACCTAAGGTTCCTGAAAACCTGTCAGGACTAGATTCTAGTTTGCCAATCGTTGCAGCACTTGTAGATCAGTTAGAGGTTGCCAAAAAAGCAGTTGACTTAGCAAAGTCTCAAACTCGGGCATCCCCACAATTGCAAATATGGACTACTAAGGGCCGTGAAGTCTATGGCGTTCCCTATCAGCAATCAGTTGCTGTTGGGTTAAGAATTCCTTTTGGTTCTGATGCTCGCAATACTAATAGATTGGCCAGTGCTACAGCTGAGATGGTCGATTCAGAGGTTCGATTGTCCTATGAGCGAGAGTCTGCATTAAGTAATGTGGAATCAAATGTGGCTTTAGTGAAGTCGGCAAAAATGAAGCTTGGCGCTGCAGATAAGAGGTCTAACTTAGCCAATGAAACACGTCAATTTTTTGACAAATCATTTCGCTTTGGTGAAACCGATTTGCCCACAAGACTACGTATAGAGCTAGAAGCAGTGGATGCAAATAGACAGGCTGCGATTGCAAAAATCAATTACGCAGTTTCAGTTTCAAATTTACGACAGGCCCTTGGCCTGTTACCAGAGTAAGGTCACTTTAACTATGAATTTATTGAACAAATATAGTCAGTTGGCGTCAAAACTATTAATTGCGCTATCTCTGACAATCGCATCGGCAGCTTATGCAGGGCCTGGTCATGGGGAGGAAAAACCCACCACTGCACAAACTCAATCATTACCTCGCTTTTATGCTGAATCTGATCTCTATGAGGCGGTAGGAGTGATCAATGGTAAGGAAATCACGCTCTACCTAGATCGCTACTCCTCCAATGAATTGGTCAAAGGAGCTAAGGTTGAAATTGAGCTTGAGGGCTCTAAAATTAGTTCAGAGCCTCATGGCGATGGAGAGTATCTCTTTCGCCTAAAAAATAAAATTAAAGATCAGCCTACTGCGATCACTATCACGATTAATGATGATGATGTTACCGACATACTAGCAGCCACTATCGATCTAAGTTCCTTTGAGCGCTCCTCATTGATCACTTGGAAATCAGCAATAAAAATCTTGCTTTATTTCAGCCTCTTGATGGCAATTGCCTATTTTTCCTATCGCAAGAAAGAGGTGTTGATGACGCATACAAAAAAATTAATTAAACAAATCAAGGAGCGGGTATGAATCGCAAACAAAGAGATTTTGTATTTCGCCCCTTTATTCTTATTGGTTTATCTGTGGCGCTATTTGCTTTTAAGGTTCATGCTGGGCCGGGTCATGGCGAGTCGGAAGCATCTCAAGTGCAAGGCGACGCCCCGAAAAGACAGTCGGACGGCAGTCTTTTTATTCCCAAGCCTGCGCAACGCCAGTTACACGTGATGACAACTCCCGGCCAGTTCGGGGAATATGCCAAAACCTATGATTTAGCTGGAAAAGTCATCATGGATCCTAACTTTGGCGGTAAGGTGCAGGCGATTGTTGCTGGCCGTATTACGCCGGGACCAGCTGGTTTTCCATTGCCCGGACAGAAAGTGAGTAAAGGCGATATCTTGGCGTATGTAACGCCAGAGGCTGGCCCAGGAAAATCAAGATCACTTGCGGAAAGTCGACTAAAGCGTTTGCGAGATCTGAGCGATACAGTTCCTCGTAAGACTATTGAAGAGGCAGAAGCCGCGGTTGCTAATGAAGAATTAAGAGCCCCAGTCAGCGGAATTATTTCTACTACGGGTGTCGTATCTGGCCAAGTAGTTCAAGCAAGAGATTTAATCTTTGAGGTCGTTAATCCATCTAAGCTATTAATAGAAGCGCTTGCCTACGACTCAAATCTGAGTAAGAACATCGCTGATGGCAAAGTGGATGTCAATGGCAAAGTGATTGAGCTCAAGTATCTTGGTGGTGGACAGGCTCTCAGAGAGCAAGCTTTACCTCTTACTTTTTCTGCTAAATCGGACGATCTCCAATTTTTACCGATAGGCCAACCCATTCGAGTATTCGTAAATACCGATAGCAAGGTCACTGGAGTTAAGGCGCCTTCAAAATCATTAGTCAAAAGTAGCTCGAACCAAACAATTGTCTGGATTAAAAAGTCCCCAGAACTATTTGAGCCCAGAACAGTTGTATATGAGCCTTTAGATGGTCAGAGCATTGTTATTACTAGCGGTATTAAAGATGGTGAACGAGTCATTACTGATGGGGCATCACTCATCAATCAAATTCGTTAAGGACTAAGACATGTTTACTTGGTTATTAGATTTCAGCTTAAAAAATCGCATGATAGTGATTTTGCTCAGTGCTATATCTATGGTCTATGGTGCGTACACCTTAAGCAAGATGCCTGTGGATGTCTTTCCCGATCTGAATAAGCCTACTGTCACCATCATGACTGAGGCTGGCGGAATGGCTTCAGAAGAAGTTGAACAACTCATTACATTCCCACTCGAAACGGCCATGAATGGTTTACCAGGAGTAGAAGCCATTCGCTCAGTATCTAGCGCCGGCCTCTCTTTTATATACGTTACTTTTGACTGGTCTGTAGACATCTATCGCGCTAGGCAAATGGTTTCAGAAAGACTCTCATCTATGGACGGAGCAATTCCGGATGGCATTGTTTCGCGTATGGGGCCCATTAGTTCGATCATGGGTGAGGTTATGCAAATTGCCATTCCGATTGATGAATCTAAGATTTCATCCATGCAGGTTCGCGAGTATGCTGATTGGGTTTTGCGACCCAGATTGATGGCTATCCCCGGGGTAGCGCAAGTCATTCCTATTGGCGGGCAAGTTAGGCAGTTTCAAGTACAACCTAATACTCGTCGTATGGCGGAGCTAGGCCTTAGCATATTGCAGATTGAAGATGCATTGCGGGGCTACTCTGCAAATACGTCTGGTGGATTTCTTGAGTCTAATAATCGTGAGTATCTCATTCGTCATATAGGGCGAACTTCTAGCCTTGAAGATTTAAAGAACATTGCCGTATCGAACCGCAATGGACAAACAATACTTTTAAGACAAGTTGCAGATATTACTTTTGCACCAGCAGTTAAGCGAGGTGATGCCGGTTATGAAGGTGGGCCAGCAGTCATTCTAGGTGTACAAAAACAACCTTCAGCAGATACGGTAGTGCTAACAAAAAAGATTGAATCAGCTATTGCAGAATTAAAGCAGGGCTTGCCAACTGGCATGGAAGCTCCAAAAGTAACATTTAGGCAGGCGAGCTTTATTGATGCATCCATTAGCACTTTAGAGGGTAAGCTCATCGGCGCATCAATCTTTGTTGCTGTAGTGCTGTATTTCTTTTTAGGAACAATTCGCCCGGTCCTCATCTCATTAACAGCAATTCCAGTTTCAATTCTCTTAACTGCCCTGGTTTTTAAGTACTTTGGTTTATCAATTAATACGATGACCTTAGGAGGCCTAGCCATTGCAATCGGCGGCCTAGTTGATGATGCAGTAGTTGATGTGGAAAACGTGATTCGTCGCCTTAGAGCAAATCTAGATAAAGCATCTTTAGATCAATTAAGTCCACTAGCGATTGTGAGAGCCGCCTCGCTTGAGGTAAGGACCGGCATTATCTACGCTACAGCCATCATCGTTTTGGTATTCATCCCATTATTTGCATTACCAGGTATAGAGGGGCGACTATTTGTGCCTTTGGGTATTGCATTTATAGTCTCTACTCTTGCATCACTTTTAGTTTCAGTGACTATCACACCAGTACTCTGCTTTTATCTGCTGCCCTCAATGCAGTCCCTGAGGGATCACGATACAAAGATTGTCACTTGGCTTAAAAGCCATTATGAGTTTCAGTTATCAAGGTTGTTAGCGGCGCCTAAAAAGCCTCTGATGTATGCTTTTGCATCCGTCATCGTAGCTGCTGCCAGTGTTCCCTTTATGGCGAGCTCATTTTTACCGCCCTTTAACGAAGGGACTTTACTGATCGGGCTGCGTTTAAATCCTGGTGTCTCACTCTCTGAATCGGCAGGCCTAGCCAGCCAAGCAGAAAAGTTAGTCAGGCAGGTTCCTGAAGTGACTTATGTTGGACGCAGGAGTGGCCGCGCAGAATTGGATGAGCATGCAGAAGGTGTACATGTGAGTGAGTTAGATGTTGGTTTAAAGCCTGCGGGTGATTTAGATCGCTCCATGGCTGAGATACAGGCAGATATTAGGTCAAGATTAGTTAACTTACCCGCTGCAATTGCGATCGGTCAGCCAATCTCACATCGAATAGATCACATGCTTTCCGGGGTTCGGTCGCAAATTGCGATTAAGATTTTTGGCGATGATTTAGACGTGCTGCGTAGCCAAGCCGATCTTTTGAGATCCAAATTAGCGGGCATTGAAGGCTTAGTTGATCTAGAAATAGAAAAGCAGGTTTTAGCACCACAAATTAAGGTGCGAATTGATTACGATAAAGCAGCGCAATACGGAGTTTCAACTTCTCAGATTATGGCCACCTTGCAGGGCATGGTTGAAGGGGAGAGACTCTCGCAAATTATTGAGGGTAATCGACGGTTTGCCTTAGTGATCAAGTTACCAGACTCAGCAAGAAATTTAGAAGGTCTTGCTGATATCTTGATTGATACGCCAAATGGAAAAATTCCACTCTCAAAAATTGCTAGTATTGAGGATGGGGATGGCCCAAATCAAATTAGCAGAGACGGCGGTAAGCGAAGAATTATCTTATCGGCTAATGCCTCCAAGCGTGCCCTGTCGGATATCGTGGCTGACATTAGAGCTGTTATTTCTAATCAGACCCTTCCAGAGGGATACTTCATTACTTTAGATGGTCAATTTAAAGCGCAAGAAGAGGCATCTAAAGTAATTGGCTTGCTATCAATTGGCTCATTTCTCTTGATGTTTGCGGTTTTAAATAATCGCTATAAGTCCATACGCTTATCTTTAATGATTATGTCTAACATTCCATTGGCTATGGTCGGAGCAGTGATTGGTTTGTGGATTTCAGGACAGCCACTCTCGATTGCTGCACTAATAGGATTTATCACGCTAGCAGGAATATCTGTGCGTAACGGAATCTTAAAAATTAGCCATTACCTAAATTTGATGCAGTCAGAAGGTGAATCGTTTAGTCTGGCAATGATTATTCGCGGATCAATTGAGCGCTTAAGTCCTGTACTAATGACAGCTTTGGTCACAGCTTTTGCCTTGGCACCATTGTTATTTGAAGCAGAGCGTCCTGGTACAGAGATATTGCATCCGGTAGCAGTTGTTATTTTCTCCGGGCTCATCAGCTCTACCTTATTGGATACTTTTTTAACGCCAGCCATGTTTTGGCTTTACGGGAAAAAAGCATCTGAAATAGCCTTGAGCAATATGAAAACTAACGAAGTATTTTAATTTAAAGGGGTTTATATGAAATCAATGATGGTGATTGCAACCTTGCTCATCAGTTTTACTGGCTTAGTTCAAGCTGGAGCTGGCCATGAATTAAAACCAATGCATGGCGGTGTCATAGTAGAGGCTAAGGACATTGATGTTGAATTGGTTGCAAAGCCTGATAGCTTATCGCTGTATTTGACGGACCACGGTAAACCGATACCTATAGATGGTGGGACCGCAAAGCTGACAGTCTTAATTGGATCAGATAAAAAAGATTTCGAGCTACTGCCTAATGAAGGGAAATTGGAAGTGAAAGGTAATTTCGCTATTCCCAAAGGGGCTAAGGCCATAGCAGTTATCAAAATAAAGGCGAAAGTGATTACAGCAAGATTTAATTTATAAGTTAAATCACCTCAATCTAGCCTATAGATTGGGCTGTTGTTAAGTAATCGGATTGCTATCGTTGATTAGTGGAGCCATGTTCCGCCAAGGTCCGCTTTGGGTCGATAGCAGCCATTGCAAAACCAGCGTTTATCCAAATATTCAGCTACTTTTGCATTTTCTTTCGAGTGACCGTATGAATGGCTGAAATCAGTTGTTCTGGCTCATTCATATCAAGTTTTATATAACCATTAGGCTTTCTACCTCGTGTATAGCCCCCATGAAACATGCCTATTGAGTCACCAATGTCCCTCAAGGTTAGGAGGATAGTCGCGGAAAGCCTATGGTCGGCCTCGGCTTCTTTGGTTCTTTCTCCATTTTTATATCGCCAATGATTTATGCCTTTGGGTACTTTGCGTGGATGTTGGGGTTGATGTATGGCGCAAGCGTGTAGGGATTTATATGCGCACGGGTTCTTGCAGCGCCTCCCAAGTCTAGTCAAGACTTGGCATCGTTTGGCACCATTTAATACACTTGGCAGCATGGTAAAGCCTTAGACATATAAAAACATATGGTGTAGGGGGTCTTTGGAGAGCTAATTTTTTTATTTCCCGTATTAAAAGGATCTGTTCGACCATTTCGTGTGTTTCGTAGGTATACCCCCACCATGTTTATAGTTAATTGAAAAAAATCCAAAAAACATAGCAGGGGGGTACCCACAAAACCTACGAAAGTCATACTCATAAATATGTGTCAGCAATGCGCGGATTTATTTTGTAAATAGTTGTCTTTCTTCCGCTGTTTTCAGATAGATGCTCAGTTAACCAGTTATGTTCAACCAGAGCATTTACCGCTAGAAGTACTGCATCTTTATTTGACAAACCCGCCCATCCCTTATGAAGAACGCTGCGCTGAGTAAAGTCATCTACTAATTTACCTTCCAGCAACTTCCTGGCCAGCGCTTTTGCGGGTGCAGAGTCCAATCCATTTACTGACCCATATGTTCTTTTAGCGTGGGACTTAAGGTATCTGGCAAATTGAAGCGCTGTTCCGAGGCTATCTTCTGAAACCGGCCCCTGATGACCGTTTATCAAGTGAAATAGTAAAGCTAATCCTGGCACTAGACTGCGGTATTTTGCAAAATGACTATGTTCTGATGGGGCTAGGGATCCAGTGCGCAACATTGCTTCATTCTTCTGATACCAGTCATTAAATATCTTCTGTGCTGAACTATCAAAATGTAGCAGCGATACTCCTGCTGAATTTTTACTCGAACCGGCAAGTGGGATATTGCCGAGTTGGTTTAGGGAGGTGATTGCCTTAGTCATTTGTGTAAGCGCTTCTTTATTGGCCGGTCTATCAATATGCTGATAGTCCCCAACATGTTCTGGCCAAACGAGTAGCTGGAACCGCTGCAGTAAGCCATCATTTTTAGAGTTTCCACTTTGAGCATGTCGCACGTAGGATTTAATTCGGTCAGGCTGAAATCCGCCAAATACTGCTAACTGATATCTAGTAAGAGTAATAGAGTCTCTTGTGATGCGATCGAAGGTGTAATTTCCCTGGCCACCCCAGCCTGATAAGTAAAAGCCACGCGCAGCTTCTTGTCCAGGTGTATCCAGTGATTGAAGGAGGCCGGAGAGTTCATCTGCCAGGGCAAGGATTCCGCGTGGATTCTCGGCCAGTATTTCGCCTAATGCTTGGTAGGTCACATCATTAACTATGTATCGAGTTTTTACGGGTTTGGTTGGCTCTACTGGGAACGCTGTAGTTTTTTCACTCTTAAAACTTGCCATTGCTTTATCAAAGGCTGCCTTATCGGTCCGATACTGCGCATAGTCTCTTTTGTATTGTGCTGCAGCCATTTCTTCAAGGTGTTGAAGTGGTTTGAGCGATGCATTTAGAGCAGGAGTTTTCATGCTGCCAGGCGAGCCGATGATGCCTCCCCAGAAGCCAGCATGAACCACCCAGGAGTCATCGAACTCTTTGGGGAGAATGCCCACTGTATTTCCTAATGCAGTACCGGCGCCAACTATTGCAGGGATGGCAACGTAATCAAGAGGGCAGCTAAGCCGTTCGGCAATATCTAAACACCCAGCTCGCAATCCTTCAGGAAGCCACTCTGGATCGAGCTCGAGCACTGGGAGCAATTCACCAGGTAGCTTTTGAGGTTCTGGCCAGCCATCTTGATTTGCTGCTCCTGCTGCCATTTCAATATCAAATCGTTTGGCGGGATTTGTCCAGCCTTGCCGTTGAGCCTCGGAGAATATATGCCTGTAATCAATGCTTGTTGGTTTCAGTGAGTCCCATGTGTCAGAAGCATCGAGGGGTTCATACTTTTTGGAGGTCATGGACCACTCTATCCACAAGCCGCGACCAACCTCACCAAGATTTTTAAGTGCCAAACCAGCTTTAATCCAGTCATTACGATCATCGGCTCGAATATGAAGTAGGGCGCTTCTTAAATTCTGAATATCAACAGGAAGTAGGCTGGTACTGGCTATTGAATTTTGCAATAGTGAGTTGAATAGAGGGCCACCTTCCGCAGCTATTTTTTTTGGTGCCGCTCTCTCTTGCCATATCTGCAACAACTGCTTAGGGATCATGGGAATGTGGCGCCAATCTCCCTTGCCGGCCCATTTATATTCTGCGCCAGTTTCCGGGTGAATGGAGGGTGGCAGTAAATCCTGAACGGTTTTCCCGTTGCTTGATGCGCAACGAAACTCCAAGACCATAGCCTTTGTCTCTGGATCGCTAATCTGGTAGGTTTCCATGGGGCCAACCTCTAGGGGCAGTCTATACAACAGCTTACCCCGGTTGCTGCGACCAGAACTTACCTGTAATGCATCATCAGCATCCAAGAGAGCCCGCAAGTCCACGCCCCTGTCAGCCAAGTATTTACTGGCTAAACTGAAATCGTCAATATCCAGTGCTGCAGTAGCTGACGGCGAACAATAAAGATGCGCGATCCCAACATTTCCGTTAATCGCCGCAGCATGTCCTGGCTCTGTAACTACATTTTCACGCTCGTTCCATCCTTTGCCTTTTGGACCTTTCTCGCCCCTGGGGATGGGTACTAGAGCGTAACCATGTTCTACGTATTGTGAGATTAGTGGGTTCATTGGATTTTGACCCCCGGGTTAAGGGCTTCAATGATTGTCTCTAGGCGGCGCACAAGTTTCTCTGCGTGATATTTAGAGATGCAAGGGGAGGAGCCATCCATAAAGAAATTGCCATCGACACTACAAGACCAGCCTTGATATAAGTAATAGTGAGCTTTGATTGTTGCCACATCAGTGGCGGATATATGGAGATGCGGGTATTGACTGTAGTCAACCATCCCTGACCAATGCATACCTATTGGCCTGTAATCCCTATTGACGAGGATGAATATTCCTGGAGTTAGCGTCTCATGTATTAGGTATGGGATATAAGGCCGAAGACTTTGTACGGCCCTCTTATTGAATCGACTATTTGTGTATGGCTCAATACCAGCTGCGTGCTTTAGGCTCTTTATTGATGAAATAATATTTTGCTGCCAGTGCGGCAGCGTCTCAATTCGACGTGAAGACAGCGGTTTGTGGTTTGGGTTTAAAGTTGATAACATGGAGACAATTCCTTATTAATATTCGATTGGTAGGGGTTTAGAGCTAGACAGGGTGACTGCCCAGATCTAGCTCTTTTTGTTTTGGTGCTCATAGACGTTCTCCAGCTATGCGAGATTTGAGCCACGCATCGATTACGTCACTTGGCCAGCCCGTACTTCTTGCTGTGAGCTTGACCCCTTGGGGGAATAGATTGAGTCGGATTTGTTTGTAAATCGAAGATGGCCTTAGGCCTGTGATTTCACAAACTTCTTTGATGCGATAGATTTTTATTGGCATTTATGGAGCCCTCAGTGGTTATGAAGACTCCATTGAAAAATATAGGATTGCTTTAAGTTGGCTATGTATTTCCTATACAACAATGCGTAGATTACCTAGCGTTTTGGGCGCCCCCTAGAGTTCATGCCTTGTCTTTTTTTGGTTGCCGCCTCTTTTTCTTTATATTTAGCGATCTCCACTTTCAGCTTTTCAATTTCTAAAGATTTTTCGATTGTTATGGCAAACATAGCATCGGGATCATTTCGTTCTGCATCGCTAAGGTCTGTGGGGATTGCGCTAATCTCGATAACTTCGTTTACGGACACATTAAAGATTGCCTTGAAAGGGCACGCGGGAGTGCGGAACTCTTTTAATGGCCCTCGACGTTTATATAGCCACTCACCAAGGTCTTGGCATCTGTATTGCTCACGCTCTCGGTTGCCTTCATTCAAAATGACTTCCGACCTTATTGGATCGAGAACCTCCTTTTTAAAATCTGAAATGTAGTTGCGAGATTTTTCCGTCGCCTCCTTGCTTGTTTTGCCGCATTTAACAAGATGATTGGTAATTGCAACCTCTATGACATGTCGAGTTACGTAACCTTTTTTAGCCATATTTAAGCTGCCCTAAGTGAAGTAACATTCGCATTCGTTTGGTTGCCCGTAGCTTTTGCATCACACCAGTCTGCAAACCATTGCATCATTTTGATTCGTTCATCCATAAAATTGGAGCGTAGGTAGGCTCGGCGCACTTGGTTTTTCTCTGCGTGGTCAAGTTGTCTTTCAATTGCGTCTGGATTAAACCCATTTTCATTGAGCACGTCAGTAATTAAAGACCGCATGCCATGGGTGGTTACCTTGAATCCAAAACTGTGCAGTGCATGTCTGATTGTGTTTTCAGACATTATTTTGTGCTTCCCGCCACCTGGGAATACTAAGCTTTCATCATTTCTGTATGTGAGTTTCTTTAAGTTTGTGAGGGCGGCGATAGCTTGTTTTGGAAGGGGTATGGCATGTTCTCTGCCGCTTTTCATTCTGGATGATGGAACTGCCCAAGTGCCATTTTGGAGGTTTATTTCCTTCCATTGGGCTCCTCGAATGGAGTTATCACGTAGCCCTGTATAGATTGCCATTTGAACTGCGCAAACGGTCTTCGGATCAAGTGTTTGCTCCTCCCCTGTTTTTCTTAAACATTTAATGAGGTCACCAACCTGATCCTGGGGTAAAGCTGCGAAATGTTTTACGGGCGGTTTTTTTAGATAGGAGTTATCAGCCATATCCCTGGCTGGATTGATAGTCCCGCGATGGGTGTCGCGAGCAAAAGAAAATACTTGGGCCGCTATCGCTCTTGCGCGTCTGGCCGACTCCTTCTTGCCTTTATCGTAGGCAGCTTTAATAATTGCAAATAGGTATGCTTCTTTGATTGAATCAATTGGGAGGCGCCCCAAATCAGGGAGGAGGTAGCGACGCAACAAACCTTCATTTCGTTCGTAATGGTGTGAGCTCCATTCAGATTGATTGCGCGATAGCCAATCTCTTGCTATAGCACCGAAAGTTTCTTCACCTTTGACTATTCTGCTGGCCTTAGCTATGCGCTTTGCGGTAGAAGGGCTGTCACCCTTAACTACATGCTCTCGAGATTCCAATGCTTTTGCGCGTGCGACCTGAAGTGAGACTGTGGGGTAGCTCCCAAGTCCAGCCGACTTCTCTTTACCGCCAAGGCGATACCGGTAGATCCATGTGCGACTTCCATCAGGTCTGACGCGCAGACGCAATCCTGCACCATCGTTTAAGTAATAAAGCTTTGCTTTTGGTTTTGCAGCTTTGCAGCTTGCTTCGGTAAGTATTTTCTCTGCTGCCATTTCGCTCTCCAGTACCCACATCAGTACCCAATTTTATCGTAGATGCTGATAGAGTGCTATAGAGTTTAGTAACTTAAAGTACCCGTATTTATTGGGTTTCAAGGATTTATATATCCATTAGTGAAGTTTCATAAATCATAATTCGACGGATCTCGTCTCCGCCAGATTGTGCATATGAGCCCCTGTATTGGGGCTCTTTGTTTTTTCTTGGCATCAATCTATTCAAGGTGGCCGTCGTAAATAATGAAAGCAAAATCCTGACTGTGAACCCAATTATTACCAACCGACTTGCAGTCATTCTTGCCTTAGCTGGGCTTGGGGTCGGTTGCCTATTAGTTATCTGGCCTTTCTTAACTTCATTGGCTTGGGCCATCATCTTAGTAACAAGTACCTGGGGTATTTTTAAACGCCTCGATCGCATATTTGGTAATCGCCGCCTGCTGACTGCGACGGTCATGACCTTGCTTGTAACGGTAGTGTTGCTAGGCCCTATATCTGCGGTTGCGCTTGCACTCTCCGATAACATCAGCGACCTCAGCGCCAATATCATTGCCAGCTTTCAGGACGGCTTGCCAGAGGAGGTATTGCAGTGGCCACACTACGTTCCTGTCTTTGGTGACGCGATCGAAAATTACCTGCAGCAATTTGTTCACGATAAAGCGCGACTCAAAGTTGAGATACAAACTCTTGCAGCTCCGATACAAGCATTCGCATTAGCGAGTGGTCGGGTTGCTTTGCAGGGCGTTCTCGATATGGCGCTGTCGGTGTTCTTAACCTTCTTTTTCTTTTTGCATGGCAGCAGCCTATCCAGCAAGCTCTCGGTATTTGCAAAGCGCCTGAGCGGGGAGCGGGGCGAAAGTCTGATTGCCGTCGCTGGCGAAACCGTACATGGTGTTATTTACGGTGTATTGGGTACCGCATTGGCGCAAGGCGTGCTTGCAGCCATTGGCTTTGCGATAGCAGGCATCCCATCCGCAATATTACTTGGCCTCATTACTTTCTTTTTATCGGTAGTGCCAGTCGGCCCGCCTTTAGTTTGGGGCGGCGCTGCATTCTGGCTGTTTCAGCAAAACGAAACGGGCTGGGCCATTTTTGTTTTAGCTTGGGGCTTCTTACTGGTCAGCACGGTTGATAACATCATCAAGCCCTTCATCATTAGCCGGGGCTCGAACTTACCCTTTGTAGTGGTGTTCTTGGGTGTGCTGGGCGGAGTGATTGCATTTGGAGTGATTGGCGCATTCTTAGGGCCGGTTCTTCTGGCGGTCACCTACCATCTCGTTCTGGAGTGGACATCCGATTCAAATAAATAAATCAACCGCATTGTTTAGCCATGCATTGTCAGCACACGCCGTAAAAAATGCCCAATATCAATTACCTCGATCGGGTGTAGGGAGTGCTCCATTGGATAGTTTTTCCACTGCACATCGTAGCCATTGGCCTGCAGAAAATCCCGTGAACGTTCACTGCGCTCTGGAATAATCACTGCATCCCAGTCGCCATGCGCTAAGAAGATGGGCGTATCTTGATTGGCTGGATTGCGCTCAGCTAATACACTCGAAGCTAAAGGTAGATAGCCAGAGAGCGCCATAATGCCGGCGAGGCGCTGTGGAAAGCGCAGGCCCGTATGCAGTACCATCGCACAGCCTTGCGAAAAGCCGGCCAACACAATGTTCTGGTAAACAATGCCGCGGCTCGCTTCCCGCTCGATGAGGGCGCCGATGGCTTTGGCAGAATTCTGAATACCACCGGCATCTTCTGGATCACTATCGCTTCTGCCGATGATGTCGTACCAGGCGGGCATCACATAGCCGCCGTTGACTGTGACCGGCATGCTTGGCGCGCTTGGAAAGACAAAGCGGATTCCGGGAAGGCCATTTAAGTCCAATTGGGGGACAAGCGAGGCAAAGTCATTGCCGTCGGCGCCAAGGCCGTGTAGCCAAATGATGGCGGCGGTTGGGTTATCGGAGGTTTGCATCTCAATGCAGGGCAGGAGTTCCATGGGCGCTTTGGTAAGAAAAGTGAAAACCGTATTTTAAGTCGAGTATGCTGATATCCACTCAACTCACTGGATCGACCCTTTTTATGACTATTTCCATGTACCAGGCCAGCGCGCCACGCCTCATCAATAGCATGCGCAATTTATCCGCTATTTTGGATAAAACCCAAGCCTACATTGATGCCAAGAAAATCGATCCCGCGGCGCTACTGCAATTTAGGCTCTTTCCGGATATGCTCAATTTCACTCGGCAGGTTCAAATTGCCAGTGATACCGCCAAGGGGGTAGTTGCCCGTTTGGCTGGGGTTGATATTCCAGCATATGAGGACAATGAAACGAGCGTAGCCGAACTACAGGCGCGGATTGCCAAAACCATCGCCTTCATTGAGGGCTTCACTCCGGCTCAGATCGATGGAACCGAAGATAAGGCCATCGTGACCAAGCGGGGCGATAAAGAAACCCATTACACCGGCATGCAGTTTTTATTGGGTCACGCCATTCCCAATGTGTACTTTCATGTATCAATTGCGTTTGCCATACTGCGCCATAACGGCGTTGAGATTGGTAAACGGGATTACTTGGGCAAGCCATAAACACACGCTCGTGAAGTAATGTTCAAGCGCATTTACCGTTTTCTCTCTGGCCAGCCTGCTGCAGCCCTTGGTTTTGTGCGTAACGACGGTGGCAGAGTGGCTGCGGGGTTCCAGGGTGGGGCTGGGGATTGCGTGGTGAGGGCCATTGCCATCGCCGCCGAACGACCCTACCTTGAGGTCTACGAGGCCCTGCGCAATGCCAATGCACACTATGCTGAGCATCGCAGTAGTCGCCTAGCTAAACAGATTGCAGTACGGGGTTCAACACCGCGCAACGGCAACCACCGCTCCGTTTTTCATGATTACATTTTGAGCTTAGGATTTGAATGGGTGCCAACGATGGCGGTGGGGCAGGGTTGCCAAGTGCATATGCGCTCTACGGAGATACCCGCTGGAAGACTGATTGTGAAGGTATCCAAACACCTCAGTGCGGTCATTGATGGGGTAATTCACGACACGCATAATCCAGCGCGCGGCGGGACGCGCTGCGTCTACGGTTACTACATTCAGAAACGATAGCTGCTGGCTGCTTTTGCTGCGCGCGCCTCTTCTTTAGCCTCTTTTCGGAATTCCCAGGGTGGCACCGGATTGGGATCAGCCCACAAACCCCGTTGCTTTGAGCGTGCATCGGCTTCTGCCTTTGCGTAGCGTAGAGCTTCTTCCTTGGGCTGCTCTTTTGCGTAGTGTTTGTAAAACCACGCGTAGCCATCCTGAATCATGCTTTGATTAATGTCGACGCCACCAATGTAAATCACGCCGAGGTGACGCCCATACTGGTCTTGTTTTCGCAAATCCACTTCCACATCGTGTTTAAAAATACGACTGGCTAAATGATCACGGGCTTTTGTGCCAAAGGCTTGTTTCTTTTCGGGGGTATCAATTCCAACCAGCCGAATTTTGAGCTGCCGCTTGTCTTCTGTCAGCAAGGTAATGGTATCGCCATCGCTGATGGCAACAACCAGGCCGGGAGTTAGCGGTCCGGCACTGATTGCGGCCGAGGCAAATAAAACAAGGGTAATGAGCAGGGAGCGAATGGCATTCATACGATTATTGTTACATTTTTGATGATTCTTACCGTATTTTTATGTGTAATTTACTAAATTAAACATGCCCACATTCGATAGCGCCCCAAATTAGGTGACAATCGCAGGTGTTGTATTCCTTTTTGATTTTTTGCTGAGCGAGTTTTTATGCCTTCTTATTGGTCCAGTAGCCCGTATCGTCACCTTCGCATTAGTCCTGATAACCAGCTAATCGTGACGGACGATTTTTTGCGTACCTACTTAGATCGTCCTGAGCTCGCTTTAATACCCGAATCCTGCGCGGTGGAGCAAGCTCTGCATCAGCGTTTACTTGAAAACCCCCGGGCCGAAATCACTGAGGCAGAAATTGCCCAGATGCAGGATGCCGATATCCAAGTTAATTACGGCATTTGGCTGCGTTACCGTAGCAAGCTACTGAAGGCATCTTCGCTTGAATCTTTTTACATGAGCTTGTTTGAGGGCGATGGTGTTGATGTTCCCCCTTTGTTTATTAGCCAGTTAACTCAAGTCTTTTTACAGCACATTCTGGGTGAAGATGCTGCGCCACTTGAAGTTCGCATGGCAGAACTCTTTTTTAGAACACAGGCGATTTCGATTCAGGAGGGCGGAGTGGTAATGGCCGCCGATGCCCAGACGATTGAGCGCAGCGCTAAGGCTGATGAGTTTGGCAGCATTGTGGATTTACTCAAGCAAGGCACGATGGCTTCACAATCGGTTGATTTGGATGTGTTGCATGAAGAAAATGCCAGCAACTACTGGGAACGCACTGAAGATTTTGATTTTGCGGTTCAGCTTAACTATAGTCAGCCGACCACACGCAGTTTTTGCAGTGTGCTGCAAAAATGGATTCACCATTTTTTAGGAGTCGACGTCAAAATTAAACCCCTGAAAGAGGTGAGCGATCCGAATTGGGTATGGCATGTGGGTTTGGATGCGGCCTCGACTGAAATTCTGAATGCGCTGTACAACAAAGAGTCTGTTGATGAACCCGATATGGCTCGCTTATTGTGTTTGTTTCGTTTGGAGTTTATTAACTCCACCGATACGCGCCCAGAATTTGCAGGACGGAACGTGTATATGGCGATTGCAATGAACGAGAAAAATGAGCTCAAGTTAAAGCCGCAAAACCTGCTTTTTAACCTACCGCTGGCCAAATCATCCTAGTCTGACGCACTGCAACGAAATCAGGTATGATCTAAGTATTAACCCTTAGATATTAACCCTTAAATCGGAGCATTATATGAATCAGACTATCGCAAACCCTTCTGTAAAAATTGAACTAAATACCTCATTTTTATCCGAAATGATCAATAAATTCAGCAACTTAGTGAGCATCATCCAGGAGTCTTCGGTTGAGGCAAATGAGCATTATAAGAAGCACTCGATTTTAGGCGGCGGCTGGGAATAAGCGGCAAATTGGCCTAGGATAGGCCCAATAGCAAGATCAAGAGAAGGGGTGAGTCCGTTGATTCACCCCTTCTTCTTTTGCTTATGGGGGCCATGTCCTTCGGTATAGTGCCCCAATGCCTAAAATCCAGCGGTCCCTGCCTGCAGAATGCCTCGATTGCGGCAATCCCCGACCATTAATGGGCCATTGCACGCATTGCGGCAGTACCGATTTACCGCAGGCCCTCACCGATACCGTAGTCATTAATTTAGAAGCGGGCGGCCCAACGGCAGAAGAGGCCCTGGATCGCCTCACGCAGCATGTGCGCGCTGCCAGTGAGGCTGGTATTCGGGCTTTGATTGTGATTCATGGCTACGGCTCCAGCGGCTCTGGCGGCAAGATTAAATGGGTTTTGCGCGATGCCCTGGAAAATAATTATTTCTCGGATCGGGTAGACGAGTACCATTTTGGTGAAGATCTAGCGCTTGGCAGCAGTGGCTACCAGGCCGTAATTAAACGCCGCGCTAGTCTCAAACAGCACTTAAGTCAGTTTAAGATAGGCAATGCGGGCATGACTGTATTGCTAATGCATTAAAGAGGAAAAGATAAAGAATGACTACCCACCACGCACCGAATACCAGTAAGGCTGCCAAAGAGCCAGTTGATACGGCGCAATTGCTCGCCGACTTCAAGACTTTGGTAGCGGATGCCGAGGCATTGCTCCATGCGACTGCAGACCAAGGCGGCGAGGGTATCGCGCAGATTCGAGCACAGGCACAGGATTCATTGGCGCAAGCAAAGACCAACTTAATGGATGTGCAGGATGAATTAACTGCAAAAGCCAAAGCCGTGGCAGCCGATGCCGACGCCTACGTCCATGAGAAGCCGTGGCAATCCATCGGCATTGCAGCAGGCCTGGGTTTGCTGATCGGCCTATTAATTAGCCGTCGCTAAAAGGAATTCGCATGTCAGTAGAGGCAATGCTGTCATCGGTTAAAAGCATAGGATCGACTGCGCTCGAGATCATTGAAACTCGTCTAGAGCTATTTTCCAGCGATATTCAGATTGGTTGGCAACGACTGCTTTCCGTTTTAGTGCTCGTCATCGTCGCACTCTTTAGTGTGTTGTTTGGTCTCGTGCTGCTTGCTATCTTGATCGTCGTTTTATATTGGGATACGCATCGGGTATTGGTATTGTCTTTAATGACGGGTGGCTTTTTATCCATTGGGATCATCCTGGCTTTATTTGTGCGCGCTCAAATGAATGCGATGCCGAAATTGTTTGAAGCTAGCTTGGGTGAGCTAGCCAAAGATCGAGATCACTTGGCATGAGCGCACGCTTAAATCGGCTCTTAGAGCGGCAGCAGCGCTTGATTGCTAAATCGGCTGCGCAGCGTGCCACCATTGCAGCGGATATGCGCGTATGGCAAAAGCCATTTGCATGGGTTGATCGCGGTCTTGGAGTAGTACAGCTCATTCAAAACAACCGTGTTCTGCTGTATGCTGCTTTTGCTTTATTGGCGAGCTATAAGCCGGCGGGAGCTCGTAAGCTGGTGGTATTTGCGGTGAGTGCGCTGAAGGTAGCCCACCACGTACGTAATTTAATTTCACCCAGTAAATCGTCCAAACCAAAGCTCTGAGTTGACTGTCCGCGGTACTGGGTAGGATTGCGACTAAACTATGCCTTATGCCATTGAAACCCGAAGAAGACGATCTAGGTCCGAGTAAGTCAGAATTAAAGCGCGAGATGACTGAGCGCCAAAAATTGGCCGAAGTGTTATCGAAGTTAAGTAGCGATGCACTCAAGAGCGTTCCGCTCGAAGAAAACATTCGCGATGCAATTGCGCAAACCCAAAAGATTAAAACCTTTGAAGCCCTGCGGCGCCATAAGCAGTATCTCGGTAAATTGATGCGCGCACTCGATGCCGAGGAAATTGCTGCGATTGAAAAGCGACTGGAAATTATTGAAGGTCCCGGTAAAGTCGAGACAGCAAAATTACATCAGCTGGAGGCGCTACGCGATCGACTGATTGCGGATGATGCTGCCTTGACTCAGCTCATCGAGCGCTTTCCAGACCTGGATGTACAAAACGTCCGTACGCTGATTCGGAATGCGCGAAAAGAAAAGGAGCTGAATAAGCCTCCTAAAGCGTATCGCGAAATTTTCCAGCTACTACGTGGTTTAGACACTTAACTAGACTTACGTGCCGGTCTTGCTTGCGGGCGGCGTGGCGCGTTACCGGGTCTTGGCGCATTTCCAGTCTGCTTTTTGCTTGCCTGCCCCTGACCTCGACCTTGACCTTGACGCTGCCCTTGTCCTTGGCCACTTCGCAACTGAATGGGTTGCGGTTTGGCGTGTGGATCTGGCTCAAATCCGGCAATCACTTCCTGCGGTAAGGTTTGTTTGATCAGTCGCTCAATATCACGCAGCATTTGATGCTCGTCAACGCATACTAGGGAAACCGCAACACCATTGGAGCCAGCGCGGCCCGTGCGCCCGATGCGGTGGACGTAATCTTCTGGCACATTAGGCAGGTCATAGTTAACCACGTGGGGCAGCTGATCAATATCAATGCCGCGGGCAGCAATGTCGGTGGCGATCAACGCTGTTAATTTGCCAGCCTTAAAGTCGGCCAAGGCCTTGGTCCGAGCAGATTGGCTTTTGTTGCCATGGATGGCCATGCAAGTAATGCCATCCTTTTCTAACTGCGTTACTAGCTTATTGGCACCATGCTTGGTGCGTGTGAAGACCAATACTTGCTCCCATTGATTCGACTTAATCAAGTGCGCCAACAACGGGTGTTTGGCAGTACGGTCTACCGGATGAATCTTTTGGGCGATCGCCTCGTTGGTGCTATTGCTGCGGGCCACCTCAATCAGGGCTGGGGAATTGAGAAGGCTATCAGCCAAGGCTTTAATCTCAGTAGAGAAGGTAGCCGAGAACAAGAGGTTTTGGCGTTGCTGCGGTAGGGCTGCCAAAATTTTCTTAATATCGCGCAAAAATCCCATGTCCAGCATGCGGTCTGCTTCATCCAGCACAAGAATCTCAACGCCTTTGAGGGACACTGCATTTTGACTCATGAAATCCAATAAGCGGCCTGGTGTTGCCACCAAGATATCAAGACCACTTTGGATGGCTTTGAGTTGCGGGTTAGGGCCAACGCCGCCAAAAATGACGGCAGACTTGAGTTTGGTGTACTTGCCATAGGTCATGACAGACTCATGGACCTGCGCAGCTAACTCACGGGTGGGGGTCAAGATAAGCGCACGAATAGCGCGGCGACTACCCGCTACTGGCGGCGCTCCCACAATGAGGCGCTGCAAGATGGGTAGGGTAAAGCCGGCCGTTTTGCCGGTGCCCGTTTGGGCTGCTGCCAATAGGTCGCCGCCTTTGAGAACCGCGGGGATCGATTGGCTTTGAATTGGGGTTGGGGTGGTATAGCCATGCTCTTTGATGGCTAAAAGGATAGGGTCGGATAAACCGAGTTCTGTGAATAACATGTAAACCAATACAAAAATAAAACAAAAAATGAAAACAGGAAGAACTAAAAAGGTAATCAGAAAGAAGGATGTGGAGCTGAAACGACTGGCGTTTTCAGAATGGATCCCTTAAGTATTTCTAGGCGATCTGGCTCTTCGAGCGCAAGAGGTCAAACGACCTCAGTACGGAGAATAGCACAGCGGGCATGAAAAAAGCCGCTGATGCAGCGGCTTTTTCAGTGGAGCTAGACCGAATTAATCGAGTTTGGCACCGGATTTTGCGACAACAGCAGCCCAGCGCTTCACGTCTGCGCTCACTTGCTTACCGAATTCTTCGCCGTAGAGGTTTGGAATCTCGGAGCCGTTCGCAGCCCAAATTGCTTTGAGCTTTGGTGTGTTGAGTGCTTTTTGAACTTCCGCAATCATCTTGTCAACGATGGGCTTCGGTGTGCCGCGTGGGGCGAACAACGAATACCAGGTTGACACGATATAGTCTGGCATACCGGCTTCTACAAAGGTAGGCACATTTGGAATGGCAGCATTGCGAGTCTTCGATCCAACCGCAATCGCAACCAATTTACCAGCATTGATTTGTGGTGCAGACGTTGCCAAACCATCAAACTCCAGATCAACCTGACCGGCTAACAAGTCACTCATTGCTGGACCTGCGCCACGGTAAGGAATGTGGGTAATAAAGGTGCCCGTTTGAATTTTATAGAGCTCGCCAGCCAAGTGATGCACTGTACCGCTGCCGGCGCTAGCGAAGTTGAACTTACCTGGATTCTTTTTCATCAGCTCAACGAATTCTTTGGCATTGCGCGCGCTGACTTTTTGTGGGTTCACAACTAAAACCTGAGGCACGTTCGCAAGCATGGCTACCGGAATAAAGCTCTTCTCAATGTCGTAATCCAAGTTCTTATACATTGAAGGAGCAATGGTGTGGTGAGTGGCGCCCACAAACCAGTTATAGCCATCGGGTGCTGCTTTAGCTGCAGCAGAGGCGCCAACGGTACCACCAGCACCGCCGCGGTTATCAATAATTACTTGCTTACCCAGTTGCTCGGTTAGCTGGGCAGCCAAGGGGCGTGCAAACGCATCAGTACCGCCGCCTGCTGGGAATGGGTTCAGAAATGTAATAGGCTTAGCTGGCCATTCCTGTGCAATTGCTGCAGTGCCTGTTACCAAAGACATGCAAAGCGCGGTCTTTAGTAACTTCTCAATCAATGCGTTTTTGATCATTATTCTTCTTCCTTCTTCATTAAAAAATTGGCTCAAACGTAATTCGGTACTTCAAAAATTCAATACAGGAGTTCATCGAACGAAAAGAGTCTAGCTGAGAATCACCAATAAAAAAGTGACAAAGGTCAATTAACCCCTGCACCGCATTGTTGACGTTGTCTCACTCTAGCGGTCTTCCGCCGTATTATTCTTGTAACAAAGGGCTATTTTTCATTGAATTTCTTCTTAGCCATATAGCGGTTTACCCCTAGCGACTGCAGTGCAGTCTAGCTGAGTACTAACCTAAATGAACTCAGTTGAGAGTATGAAGAAAGCCCTCTTATATAGAGTTAGGACGGCGATATGTTTTTTTTACCGGATTGGTAGTCAAAATCTATTTACCTTCCCACCTAGGGGGTATTCCGCTTAAAAAGGCATTTACACCAGCTTTAAAGTCAGCGCTGCCATAGCACTCCTGTACCAAGTCATCGCAATTGGGCAACTGGCTTCGCAAGATACGGTGAATGGTTGCTTTTGAGGCCTTCTGGGTGACCGGCGCAAGTGAGCTGAGTCTGCTTGCTAAAGCGCTTGCGGCGCCATCGATCTCTTCAGCAGAGTAGGTTTTCAGAATAAAGCCGTTTGCAAGCAATTCACTCGCCGGCACAAGCTCAGCCAAAAGCAACATGCGCTTTACGATACCGACCCCGAGGTGATGGATCAGCCAAGCGACATTGCCAGCGGATAGGCAATTTCCGAGGGTACGGGCAATGGGGACGCCAAAACGAGCGTCGTGTGTAGCAATCCGAAAATCACAGCAACTGGCAATCGCAAGGCCACCACCCACGGCCAAGCCCTCCACCACAGCAACGGTTGGGATCGGCAAATCCATTAAAGGCGCAAAGTAGCTATCAATCGACGCCTCATAGGCGATGCCGTCAGCGCCGCTGGTAAAGCTACTGAACTGCGCAATATCACTGCCGGACACAAAGGATTGCCCACCGGCGCCGCGCAGAATCACCGCCCGAATGCTTGGCGTCTGGGCAATTTCCAGGCAAATGCTACGCAGTCGCTCATACATCGCTACGGTCATGGCGTTGCGCGCGGCTACATGATCAATGGTAATGTGGGCAATACCTTGATCGACTGAGAAGAGGACTTGAGCTACTTTGGAGATGGGGGAGGGTGGCGTTGTTGAGCTCATAAATGATTTATATTAGACGATTGGTTCATTCTAAATATAAAAGAACCGGTTTAAGTAAGTGAGACCATGACAAATTCCACGCAACAGGTAAATAAGCCACTGCAGGCTGCCAATCGACCACTGCCGCTTGCCGGAGTGCGCGTCTTGGATGTCAGTCAAGTGATGGCAGGACCATACTGCTGCATGCTCCTAGCTGACCTCGGCGCCGATGTGATCAAGATTGAGCCGCCTGGCACGGGCGATCAGACCCGGGGCGCTATGGGTTTCAAAATGAAGGGCTCCGATAGCATGGGCTTTTTAAACATGAACCGCAATAAGCGCAGTGTCGCCCTCAATCTAAAAAGCAAAGCGGGCAAGCAGGTCTTTTTTGAGCTGGTGAAGACCGCTGATATCTTGGTTGAGAACTACCGTCCCGGTGTTATGAAAAAGCTTGGAATTGACTATGCCGTTTTAAAAGACATTAACCCTGGCTTGGTTTATGCCAGCATTTCTGGATTTGGTCAAACGGGCCCGTGGGCAGAGCGCCCTGGTTTTGATTTGATGGCCCAGGCCATGTCGGGAGTCATGAGCGTTACTGGCTATCCCGATGGCCCACCCGTAAAGGCAGGGGTTCCAGTTGCCGATATTGGCTGCGCACTCTTTGCGGTCTATGCCATTTTGGCAGCGCACATTGGTAAGAAAAATACTGGAGAAGGGCAGTTTATTGACGCCTCTTTATTTGACGCAGCATTGGCATTTTCAATTTGGGATACCTCGCAGTATTGGGGAACCGGAGTGGAGCCCTATAAGCTAGGGACCGCCAATCACATGAGTGCCCCTTACCAAGCTATGAAAGCATCCGATGGCTACTTTGTAATGGGTGCCACAAATCAAAAGTTGTGGGCTTTGCTCTGCGAGAAAATAAACCGACCTGATCTTATGACTGACGCTCGTTTCATCACGAACCCATTGCGACTTGCCAATCGTGAAGTGCTAGTCGCCGAACTTGAAAAGACCTTTGTGACTAAATCCGGAGCAGAGTGGGTCGATCTATTGCTGGCTGAAGGCATTCCGGCGGGTCCAATCAACACCTATCCCGAAGCATTTGAGAGTGAACATGGCAAGCACCGTCAAATGCGCATGGAAATTGATCATCCGATTGAAGGCAAGGTCCCGAATATTGGGTTTGCCGTGAAGTTGTCGGGCACGCCTCAACAGGTTCGTATGCACCCGCCTTTGTTGGGCGAACATACGAATTCAGTCTTGGCCGAAATTGGCATTACGGGCGAGGCGCTCAAAGCCTTTGAGGCTGATGGCGCTTTTTTGCCGTAATTGAATAACAGCACTGGAGCCTCTCATGAATACCTTAATTGACCGCATTGACCACATTGTTCTCACCGTTACGGACATTGAAATCACCACTCAGTTTTATGAAAAAGCCTTTGGCTTTGAGCGTGAGTTTTTTAGGGGTCCGGAAGGCCAGCCACGCCATGCTTTGCTTTTTGGCCAATTGAAAATTAATTTGCAAGATCGCAATACAGAGACGCCTACTAAAGCACGCATTCCGACGATTGGTTCTGGCGATTTTTGCTTGATTGCCTCAGTGCCATTAGATGACTTTATCAAGCACCTTGAGGCACAACAAATCCCAATTGATGTTGGTCCGGTTTCACGTCGCGGCGCTTTAGGTCCGATACGTTCGGTTTACTTGCGTGATCCTGACGGTAATTTGGTAGAAGTGGCTGAGTACGTTTAGCGATGGCGCCTCAAGTACAAGCACCCAGAGGTAGTGGAATTAGTTTTGTTCTAGTACAGGCAGTTTTGCTGGGGATTCTTTTTTTTGGGCCGGCTCATTTAAATCCAGATGCCAACATAGATGCCCCTAAGGGTTTGCTGTTGTGGTGCGGTTACGGTATTTTTATTCTCGGTACCGTCATTGCGCTGATAGCAGCAATTAATCTAGGAAAAAATTTAACGCCTTTACCAAGACCAAAAGAAAATACTGAGCTAATTCAGCGCGGCTTATATCGTTTTGTACGACACCCGATTTATTTTGGAGTGATTGTGTTGTCCTTGGGTTGGGGGCTAATTCAGCAATCGGCCTTGGTTTGGCTGTATGTATTGATCATTGCCATCTTCTTTGATATCAAATCACGTAAAGAGGAGCAGTGGCTAGTAGAGCGGTTTTCTACTTATGCCGACTACCAAGGGCGAGTACGTAAGCTCATCCCTTGGGTTTATTAAAGGCACTCTCGGCGAAGCGCTTAGAACGCAGCAACAGCCCCATCACTTCGTGGATCCCAGCCGCCGCGCAGCACTCCTGAGGGCTCCCGAATGATGCAACCGGCATGGCCGACAGTCTCATCAAAATCACCGAGTATTTCAATATCGTGCCCCATGGCAGCAAGCTGTGACACTACTTTGCTATCAAAGCGGGATTCCAATTTGAGGCTGTCACTGGTTTGGCCCCACGTTCTGCCGAGTAACCAGCGTGGTCTGCTGATGGCATCCTGTGGATTCAGGCCGTAGGTTGCGGTACGCGTAAACACAGCGCACTGCGTCTGTGGCTGACCGTCTCCGCCCATCGTGCCGTAGACCATGGATCGGCCATCTTTAAATAATGCCAGGGCAGGGTTTAGTGTGTGAAACGGTTTGCGATGCGGCTCAAGCGTATTGAGGTTGTGTGGATCCAATGAAAAACTGCAACCCCTGTTTTGCCAATTCACGCCGGATTTTGGCAATACAATTCCAGCGCCAAACTCGTGATAAATACTTTGAATGAAGGAGACGCATCGGCCTTCGCCATCCACTACGCCCATCCAAATGGTATCGGCTGGGCCACGACCAGCACCCCAAGGCAGGGCTTTCTGTCCATCTACCTTCGACGCTAAATTCTTTAAAAAATCAGGGCTTAAAAAGTGCTGCGCATGGTGCGCCATGTATGCAGGGTCTGTCACATGTTGGTCACGCACCTTGAATGCTTGCTTGGTTGCCTCAACGCAGTGGTGGACGTATTCAGCGCTGTCGACATCAAATCGTTTTAAATTGAGCTGATCCAAAATGCCCAAGATCATGAGGGAAACAACGCCTTGGGTTGGCGGCGTCATGTTGTAGACATTGCCTAAGCTGTGTTTGAGTTCAAGTGGGTCAATTAATTTTGCCTGATGGCGATGCAAGTCGGCCAAACGCAGTGGACTGCCAATGGCCGTTAATTCTTTCGCAAGTAACTCAGCGAGTTCGCCTCGGTAATAGTCGTCGGTTCCTCTTTTTGCAATCTGCCGGAGGGTGGCAGCAAGCCTGCCTTGCTTAAAAATGCTACCTACTTCTGGACTTTTGCCATTGACTAAAAAAGTTTCAGCAAAGCCTGGAATGGGCGATAACTCGGAACGTTTTTTTTCAGTCAAACTCGATTGGCTGAAGGTGACAGGCACACCAGCTTCGGCATAATGAATTGCATCCTCTAGCAGGCGAGATAAGGGTAGTTTGCCACCCAGGCCTTTTTTAGATAAGGCATGTGCAGCGCCCCAGCCTGAAATGGTTCCAGCAACCGTATTGGCTGCTACTGGGCCACGAAAGGGAATGGCTTTAGTGATGCCTTGGTCTGCATACCATTTCTTTGTCGCCAATCCTGCAGATGCACCACACGCATCAATACCACCCATCGCTTTGCCTGGAGCATGCACAACCCAAAACGAGTCGCCGCCTATGGAGTTCATGTGTGGATAGACTACGGCAATCGTTGCCGCTGCTGAAATCATGGCCTCTAAGGCATTACCACCTTCGCGCAACACAGCAAGTGCTGATTCAGACGCGAGCGAGTGTGGCGCTACCGCCATTCCTTGGATACCCCATTTTGCTTGCATTGTTTTGTGTTTCCTTAATTGCGGTTAACCACTAAATGAAAACCAGTAGTTTAGATTCTTTTAATCACCAAATTGAAGCATGAGACAGAATCATCCCAAAAAAAGTGCAGGTCATGCACTGAATTAGGGAATGTCCTGAGTACACGCTGAGAGCTATGCACTACATTGATTCTGTGGCAAAAATGAAAACTTGTTGGCTTGTAATGCGCATAAGTCATACACAAAAACTTGATGCGCATCAAGTTTTAACCTTTACTGTGTAGTTAGTATTTTTTCAGGAGGACTCAATTATGAAAACAAACCGTCGTAAGTTTCTCAGTACAGGAATTGGTGCAGGTGTTGTTGGGGCTACCTTAGGCGCTCCAGCCATTGTGCAAGCGCAATCATCACAAACATTTAACTGGAAAATGACCAGTGCCTATCCAAAAGGGTCGCCTTTCTACATGGACGGCCCTGGTAGCGCAACGGACCTTGCTAAGCGCATTGGCGAGATGTCCAATGGCCGCTTGAAGATTCAGGTATTCGGTGCTGGTGAGTTAATTCCAGCATTTGAGGGCTTTGATGCCGTACGTTCAGGTACCGTCGAAATGAATCACGCCAATAGTTATTTTTGGACCGGCAAAACAGCTGCCGCCCAATACTTCACGGCCGTACCTTTTGGTCTGAATTTCCAAGGCATGAATGGCTGGTTATATGACGGCGGCGGTATTGATCTCTGGAACGAGACCTATGCCCCATTTGGCATGGTTGCAATGCCTTGCGGTAATACTGGCGTGCAAATGACCGGTTGGTTCAAAAAGAAAATCAATACCGTAGCGGATCTAAAGGGCTTAAAGATGCGCATCCCTGGTCTCGCTGGTAAGGTCTATGCTAATTTGGGCGTCGATGTGAAGGTACTCCCAGGCGGTGAGATTTTCCCGGCACTGGAGCGTGGCGTTATTGATGCAGCTGAGTTCGTGGGTCCATTCCAGGATCGTCGTCTTGGCTTGCAAAAAGCAGCGAAGTTCTACTACACCACAGGCTGGCATGAGCCTGCAACTACTTCTGAGCTCCTAATCAATAAAGCAGCTTGGGAGAAGTTGCCGAAGGACCTGCAGGCCGTAGTCCAAAATGCGTCTGCCGCATGTAATGTTATCGGCGAAGCATGGTGCCAGCGGAATAACGCAGAGGCGATGGAAGACCTAGTCAAGAAGCAGGGCGTAACTGCATTACCTCTGCCGGATTCGGTTGTGTCTGCGATGCGCGCTGAAACGAAGAAGATTTTGGATGCGGCTGCAGCGGCTGACCCAATGACAAAGAAAGTACACGACTCGTATTTTGCTTTTAAGCGGAACTATGATGTTTGGGCTTCTTACAGTGAGGCCACATACCACAACAAAGTACGCGGCTAATTTTTTTTAATTATTTGAGTTAGGAATTCGTGTGCAAAAGTCCTTAAATACAATCGCAGCGCGTATTGAAGGCTTACTTGATCACATTGGCAGGGCCACGTCGTATGTGGCCCTTGCCATTGTGGGCTTGATAGTCATCAACGTAACATTGAGATACAGCATGAGCCTCGGGACCGTATGGGCGCAGGAGCTCGAATGGCATCTATTGGCGGCATTGATCTTGTTTGGCATGAGTTATGCATTACTCCGCGGCGACAATGTCCGGGTTGATCTGTTTTATGCCAATTACAAACCCAAAACAAAGTTGTATGTTGATCTGTTATCGGCCGCATTAACGGTGGTGGTGGCAATCTTATTCATCTTTCTCTCGATTAAGTATGTCAACCAATCCTTTTCGATTGGGGAGATGTCACCAGACCCCGGGGGAATTCCATACCGCTGGATGGTGAAGGCGCTCATTCCCATTGGCTTCTCTCTTTTAGTGCTTCAAGGTGTGGGCGAGTTTTGTCGCGTGATTGTGAACTACCAAACAAAAGGCGAGGGCAATCATGTTTGAGATGCAAACCATGGCTATTTTTATGCTCATTGGCTTTTTTGTAATGCTAATGATCGGTGTACCAGTCGCCATTACCCTCGCAACCGTTGGTTTTGTGTTCGGATATTTGGGTTTTGGGCCAGTGCTATTCAACCTCTTGCCGGCACGAGTTTTTGGCGTGGTTGCGGGCTATCAGTGGCTTGCCATACCCTTGTTTATCTTTATGGGGATTACGCTTGAAAAATCAGGGCTAGCCGATGATTTATTGGATGTGATTGGGCACGTCGCTGGTGGCGTTAAAGGCGGCATGGCAGTTGGCATCATTCTATTTGGTGCCTTAATGGGTGCCACCACGGGTATCGTTGGCGCAACCGTGATCACCTTGGGCTTATTGACCCTGCCAACCCTGATTCGGCGTGGCTATGACAAAAGTATTGCCTGTGGGGCCATTTGTGCATCTGGTACCTTGGGACAGATCATTCCACCCAGTTTGATCTTGATTTTGCTTTCCGACATCATGCAGCTTTCGGTTGGAACCCTGTTTGCGGCTGCAGTTGGCCCCGGAATGTTATTAGTCCTTGTTTACATCGTTTTCATTCTGATTCTGGGCTGGCTCAAGCCTGATCTAATGCCACCAATACCCAAAGAAGAGCGCAGCCGTGTCTCTGGAAAAGAGCTGTGGATCCGATTCTGGAAAGTGGTTGTACCGCCAATCATGCTGGTCGTTGCCGTGCTTGGTTCGATTGTTGCTGGAATCGCGGCGCCAACCGAAGCTGCTGCGATGGGTGCAATCGGTGGCGTAATCGTAACTATTTTCTCTGGACGCTTTTCATGGGCCAAGCTGAAATTGGTTGCGCTGGACACGACCAAAATCAGTGCCATCATGATGTTTATTTTAATCTGCGCACAAGTATTTGCACTCTCGTTCCGCGGGCTAAATGGTGAAGAATTAATTGCAGGCATGTTTGAGGTGATTCCAGGCGGCGTCAATAGCGATATTTGGTTTATGTTGCTGCTCATCTTTATTCTGGGTTTCTTCATTGAGTGGATTGAAATCAGCTATATCGCTGTCCCACTATTCTTGCCGGTGCTCATAGCGCAGGGTGCAGACCCCGTTTGGATTGCAATGATGATCACTGTGTGTTTACAGTCATCGTTCTTAACCCCACCGTTCGGCTGGGCTCTGTTCTATCTAAAAGGAGTGGCACCGCCGGAAGTGAAGATTAAGCATCTGTACAAAGGAGTAATTCCTTTTGTGTTGATGCAGGGCGTTGCTTTGTTCTTGGTGTTTTACTATCCACAGATTTCTTTGTGGCTTCCAAAGACGATAGGCTGGTGATGTAATACTCTTTAGGCAATGCATCAAGAAAATCAGGATCGCAATGCGATCCTGATTTCTTTTAAAGGCGGGCAACCGAACTTTTCTTAAACTTGTATTACTTTGCTTTAGAGCCAAACAAAATAGTACGAACCGCCTTATTACCAAGAGATTGATTTAATCCAAGCACAATCAGGTAAGGCCAGACGATGAGCCAATACATTAGTGATAGGGCGGCAATATAAACTGGGTCACCATGTCCAAATGAAGATACGGACTCGAGAAATGATTTTCCATGCAAAAGTCCATCGATCCCAGATTCGGCAAAGCTAAGCGCAATCACCACGCCGAGATAGACTATGGAATGCCAAAAGAGTGATTTAATTAGGCCACGATTGGCTTCCACATTTAATGGAAAGATTGCTTTACCGATCATCATGAATTTAGCGCACAAGCCCGCTTTAATGATGGCAAGACCAAAGGGGGTAATCGGAATAGCCTCTTCTCGTAATACCGCAAAGGTAAAGAATGCAATCGCGCAGAACCAGGCAGCAAAATACAGAGCTAGAAGTGAGGCTTGAACAAATTCATCCTTGACCCGGTGGCGAAGACTTTCTTTTACTTCTTTAATAGGGGGATTTGGAGTGTTCATCGCCAAATTGTAACGATCTTCTTACCTGGCGATTGCATTGATTTATTCTTGAGGGATGAATATTCACAGTGATTTTGCCGAGCGCATTGTTTTACAGACGGATGCACTGGTATGGCAAGCTTCGCCTCAGGCCGGTGTTATGCGTAAGTACCTCGATCGCTTAGGCGATGAGGTGGCCCGCGCAAGCTCGATTGTCCGATATGAGCCGAATACATCATTTGCACAGCATGCCCATGACGGTGGCGAAGAGATCTTGGTGCTCGATGGCTGCTTTTCGGATGAGAAGGGTGATTATTCTGCTGGAATGTATTTGCGCAATCCACCTGGTAGCCAGCATGCCCCTTTTTCAAAGAATGGCTGTACCTTGTTTGTAAAGTTACGGCAATTTGAGCGGTCGGATCACCAAGAACTTCGTATCAATACCAAAGCTAGCGATTGGTACCCCGGGCTAGTGCCCGGGCTATCGGTGATGCCGCTACATGAGCATCAGGGCATCAGTACGGCTTTAGTGCGCTGGGCTCCCAATACGGTATTTAATCCCCATGTGCATCCGGGCGGCGAGGAAATTTATGTTCTGGATGGCGTATTTCATGACGAGTTTGGGGTCTACCCCAAGGGGAGTTGGATACGCAGTCCACGATATAGCAAACATGCTCCATTTACTGGGTCGGAAGGTGCGCTTATTTACGTGAAGGTAGGGCATTTGGCGTAACGCTAGCGGCCCCAAAGGGCGTAGTTTTGCACCACAGCATGAATGGCTTGGTTATGTCCCTCAAAGTGTATGATTTGAGCCATGCAAACCGGCCTTAACCCATCCCAGCCAGCACCTACTATTCAGCACATTATTCAGATTGTCCGCAATTGGGGTCCCGTGGGCGGCATGGAATCTTATGTTTGGCATTTAAGCCATGCGCTAGCCGAGCGCAATTACCAGGTCACCATCATTTGCGAAAAATCCCATGCAGGTACCGATGCTGGCAACATTCATGTGATTGAAACGGGTTTATTACCAGCAAAGCCGCGTTGGATTTTGTATTGGCGTTTTGCAAATAAAGTGGAGGCCGTGGTTCAATCGATTCAAGGTCAGTGCATTGTGCATAGCCACGAGCGCTCTATTGGCCACGATCTCACCACCTTTCATTCGATGCCGTTTGCCGGAATAAAAGAGAAATCGATTTGGCGTCGATTATCGATTCGGGTATGGGCTTATTTGCGAATGGAGGCGCGTGAGCTTGGTGCATCACCGAATCCCGCTGTTGCTATTGTTCCCGTGTCCGCAGTCATTGCCAATGCGATTTCGAGGTATTACCCTTCGGTGGTGAATCAAATCGTCTCCCCCATTTCCCCAGGTGTCATGGTGATGCCACAACGACCACAGCGCATTGTCCCTATGGACGGTGGCACGATTGGTTTTATTGGAAAAGAGTGGGGCCGCAAGGGATTTGCTCTTTTTATGCAAATCGCAACGCAGTTACAAAAGCAACGTCCTCATTTGCAGCTCGTCGTGCTCGGCCCAGAGCAGGCCGAGGTAGCCGATCAGTGCCGCAACTATCCCGGCGCCATTGCGTTTTTGGGCTGGCAATCCAGCGGGTCTTTTTTTCAGGATCTGGATTTACTTATTCACCCGGCGTCCAGCGAGGCTTATGGCATGGTCATTGCTGAGGCGATGGCATGCCATGTGCCGGTACTCGTATCCGATGCCTGCGGGGCAGCAGTGGATGTGTCCGAACGCCATGGAACAGTTTTGTCCTTGCATGATCCAGTCAGCGAATGGGCGCAAGCTGGCGAGGCATTGCTCTGTAATGCACAGTCCATGGCGGGATATCTTCGGCCATGGGCGCAGGTTGCTACAGAATACGAAACGCAATACCGCGCCATTTCATCAAAAAAATACCAAACCACCACAAAACCATAACAACATGAAATACAACCTGCAGCTGACTTTTCAATATGGCCTCACCATTTTTCTGAGTGCGTTCTTGCTGTTTCAGGTTCAGCCCCTGATTGGAAAAATGATCTTGCCATGGTTTGGCGGCTCTGCATCGGTTTGGACAACCTGTATGCTGTTTTTCCAAGCTACCTTGCTATTTGGTTATATCTATTCGCATTGGATTGTGAAGGCGCTCAGCCCTTATCGGCAGAGCATATTGCACATCGCATTACTGCTGATTAGCTTGTCGTTGCTGCCATTGGCCGCCAGTGAGTCATGGAAGCCCGCCGGCAGTGAAAATCCGACTCTACAAATCTTAGGCCTTTTGTTTGCCTCGATCGGACTACCTTATTTTGTGCTATCAACTACCGGTCCTCTGATTCAGGCTTGGTTTGCACGTGAGCGTACGGGCGGCGTCCCTTACCGCTTGTTTGCCCTGTCTAATTTTGGATCGATGCTGGCTTTATTGGCTTACCCCATTGCCTTTGAGCCCATGCTGCCAACGCAATGGCAATCATATTGTTGGTCGGCTTTGTATGCCATCTTCGTTCTTACTTGTGGCATCTTGGCATGGCGCAATCGCCATAGCATCGCCCTGATTGAGGCGGAGAAAGAATCAGTAGCCGCACCCACCGCATTGCATTTATTAACTTGGATTCTGTTGGCAGCATGCCCTTCGATCCTGATGGTGGCGGATACCAGCTTCTTAACTGAAAACATTGCGCCCGTCCCAATGATCTGGGTTGCTCCTTTGGTCCTGTACCTACTGTCGTTCATTATCTGCTTTGAGGGGAGTGGTTGGTATCGGCGGAAGTTGTTCTTGCCTCTACTAGTAGCCTCGCTCTTCATTCTGGCTTATTTGCCTACGCTTGGCTTAAATGAGCTACCGGTGATGATTTCGACGGGCGTTAATTTGTTTTCATTCTTTGTGGTCTGCATGGTTTGCCATGGCGAGTTGGCGGCCCAGCAGCCAAATTCGCGCTACTTGACTACGTATTACTTAATGCTAGCCGTTGGCGGGGTGATGGGCGGTTTCTTTGTGGGCATTATTGCGCCATATTGGTTCACAGAAAATTATGAGCTATCCATTGGTATCGTATTAACTGGGATTGTGGTCGCATTGGTTTTTTTATCCAATACACGATTTAAAACGAAGCAACTCAAGTTGACGGCTGCCGCCGGTATTGCTTCCTTTCTGGTGCTCGTTAGCGTGATTCGCATTGACGATCATTCCCACGACATTGCCGGCATTGAGCTCAGCCAGCGTAATTTTTATGGCACCCTAAAGGTGTATGTGGATGAGGCCCGTGGTTATAAAACCATGCAGCACGGTCAGATTAGCCATGGCAGTCAGTTTACGGATCCCGCCAAAGCCCAAGAACCTACTACCTATTATGTTCGCGAGAGTGGGGTGGGCCAGGCGATTCTAGTCAAGTCCCAGTCCAGTGAGCCGATCAAAGTTGGCGTGGTCGGTCTAGGCGTTGGCACCCTGGCTGGGTATGCGCGTAAGGGCGACGTATATCGCTTTTATGAAATTAATCCGGACGTAATTGATGCCGCTCAAAAGCACTTTACATTTCTATCCAATAGCGCCGCCAGCATCCAGCATGTATTGGGTGATGCACGCTTACGCTTGGAGCAGGAGCCCAATCAGCAATTTGATGTGCTGGTGATTGATGCCTTTTCGGGAGATTCCGTACCCATTCATTTATTGACCAAGGAAGCATTTACGCAATACTTTAGGCACTTAAAGAGCGACGGCATCCTGGCGCTGCACATAACCAATCGTTTTTTGGACTTAAAGCCTGTAGTAAAAACAGCTAGTAATGCTTTTGATCAAGATGTGAAAGTAGTGCGCTTTGCCGCATCAGAAACCAAGGTGGGTTACCGGTCAGAGTGGGCGCTGATTAGCAAAGACAAAAAAGCCTTTCGGGATATTCAATTCGTCAATGCGGAAGAAATTGATACCCCAAAAGAGTTTAATTTGTGGCGTGATGATTACAGCAGTCTCTTGTCCATCATCAAATAGGCAGGTGGATCTGATTCAATCTTCGCTCGATACGTGACCGCAACGATTTTTGACTAATCTTCATCTCGTTATTCAATGACTTCATCTGCCACGCCACTGGAATTTGACACCATTATTGTCGGTGCCGGTAGTGCGGGCTGTCTTTTGGCTAACCGGCTCTCTGCCGACCCAAAACACCGGGTGCTATTACTTGAAGCTGGCGGTGAAGATGATTCGTTTTGGATTAAGGTTCCGGTAGGCTATTTATTTACGATTAACAATCGGCGAACGGATTGGTGTTTTAAAACAGAAGCGGATCCTGGATTGAATCAACGTTCGATTCATTACGCCAGAGGCAAGGGCATCGGTGGATCATCGTCCATCAATGCCATGATTTATATGCGCGGGCAGGCCAGCGACTATGCGCGCTGGTCAGAGCTGATAGGCGATCCCACATGGCAATGGGATAGAACACTAGAGACTTATAAATCACTCGAAGATTACTACGCCGGCGCTAATGCATGGCATGGCGACTCTGGCGAGATGCGCGTAGAGCGGCCCCGCGTGCAGTGGGACATTCTGGATGCGTGGCGTGAGGCAGCTAATCAGCAAGGAATACCGAAGATTGAGGAGTTCAATCGGGGCGATAACGAAGGTTGCGCCTACTTTCAGATGACGCAAAAGCGAGGAGAGCGTTGGTCGATGGCCGATGCCTACTTGCACCCCATTAGAGATCGCAAAAATCTAACCATACTGACTAAAGCCCAAGTGTTGCAGTTAAAACTACGCCCCATTAGTGCCGCAAGCTTAAATCAACATCGCTTCACGCAGTCGGCTTGGCACGACGCTCAAACGGAAGTGTATGGATTGGATTTTTTGCACGATGGCGTTCGCAAAACAGCCCTAGCCCAAGATCAGGTCATCCTCTCGGCCGGATCGATTGGATCGCCGCACCTAATGCAGGTTTCAGGGATCGGATCAAGACCCCATCTTGAGAGCATTGGCGTTAAAACCCAGGTAGAGCTACCTGGCGTTGGTGAAAATCTGCAAGATCATTTACAAATACGCACCGTATACCAGGTTGATAACTGCAAAACCGTCAACACGCTCTATAAAAATTGGCTAACCCGAATTGGCATGGGTCTGGAGT
This sequence comes from Polynucleobacter difficilis, assembly GCF_003065365.1. Lineage (NCBI taxonomy): Bacteria > Pseudomonadati > Pseudomonadota > Betaproteobacteria > Burkholderiales > Burkholderiaceae > Polynucleobacter > Polynucleobacter difficilis. Next base: position 890,108 of record NZ_CP023276.1, read on the forward strand.
ATGTGTTTAAGCGGACTGGGCCATTGACGATGCCACCATCTACGTTGGGTGCATTTACGAAAAGCGACCCCAGTCAGACAAGTGCCAATATTGAATGGCATGTGCAGCCTCTATCCTTGCCTAAATTTGGCGAGCCACTGCATCCATTTAATGCGATTACGCCAAGCGTATGCAATTTACGCCCCAGCTCGCGTGGCTGGATTAGGGCGGTATCGCCTGACGCCCTGCAAGATCCGCAGATTCATTGCAACTACTTATCTACGTCCGATGACATGGCGGTAGCTGTTGCCAGCCTAAGGATTACTCGGGAGATCATGGCCAGCCCCGCACTCCAGCCATTTAATCCAAAAGAGGTACTGCCTGGACCTGATATTCAAAATGATGCGGACTTAGAAGAGGCGGCCCGAAATTTAGGGACTACCATTTTTCATCCCGTTAGCACCTGTGCTATGGGTAAGGTAGATCAATACGGCAAAGCAGAAAATTCCAACACAGTACTTGATTCAGAATGCCGTGTCAGAGGCGTTGCTCGGCTGCGGGTCATCGATGCATCTGCCATGCCTTGCATTACCTCTGGCAACACCAATGCTCCTGTTATGTTGATTGCAGAGACAGTGGCGCTAAAGATGCTCGCAGAGCGAGCATAGTATCTGGCTAGTAAAAAAAGACTAGCCTCTACGACGTAAAAGAATCAGTGCACAATTGCTTTTTGAGCTAGTTTCCTGCGTTTATTAAGCAGCCAAGCGGTATGGATTCGGGTGAGGACCATGATTGGCCACAGTGAAGCGCAAAGTAGAACCCAGAAAATACGACTTTCAAAAAATGGGTTTTCTTCTGAGCCTTTTGCCGTGTGAGGTCCCTCGCTAAATAAGTGCCGCTTTGAAAACGTTGCAAACCCAAAACAGGCACCAAAGAGTATAAAAAGGCTGATATAAATCGAGTCGCTCATCATTTTTACCTCACAGCAGTTGTGTAAAGTAAATATTACATTAAAGATGTAAAAGAAAAAGCCCCTTATTTTCTAAAGGGGCTTTTGATGTATTTGGCTCCTCGACCTGGGCTCGAACCAGGGACCTACGGATTAACAGCAACGGAGTCTCGGAAAATCCACAACCAATACAAGCGGTTGCGTCTGTTAAACCTCGGTGCGCTATGAAGTGCGCTAAAAAAGTTTCGATGTATTTCTCAGAAAACACTTATCAAAACTATAGGTAATGCCATATACTGAATACTGTTTATATATACAGTTAAAGGCTACAAATGGCTAATTTAAAGAAATACGAGGTTGGTTACGACCGTAAGGCAGAAAATTGGAAGTTAAAAGAGCAAGGCAGTAGCAAAGTCATAGCAGAGTCTGGCATTAAGGCGGGCTTGGTAACTGGTGGAAAATTAGCTCAGCTCCTTAGAGGTGAAGGCGGTTCAGTTCGAATCAAAAAAATGGACAACAAGATACAAGAGGAGAGAACGTATCCACGCTCAAAAGATCCTCAGAAGTCAAAAGGCTGAATATGAATCTAGTTAAAGCCGAAATTGTTAATTTTCGTTCAATTAAAAACTTGGAGATTAATTTTTCACCTGCGTGTAGGACGCTTGTTGGAATAAATGAATCAGGCAAGACGAACATTCTTAAAGCCTTAGCGTTTCTAGATAAAAATAAAAAAATTGACCTAGCTGATCTACGATACCCTCTGCAGGGTGAATCGCAGATTCAAGAATCCTATATAAAGTTTCATTTCTCGCTAAATGATTCACAGATTAGTGAGCTTATACAGGATTCTTTAGGTGAATTACTCTGCTCCGCCAAATCATCATCTAAGATATTTCAATTTAACGAGAAGTGGGTTGGGTTGAAAAGTGCATTTGAAGACTGCAATACAGTTTTTTATCGCGTAGACATCTTAAATGACAAGCGAACTTATAGTTACACCGTATTGAACGATGCCTTTCAATATGCAAATTCAATGTGGTTTAAGCCAAATTTATCGGTTGTGGGGGATGCAAAGGTATCGCCAGAGGATTTGAGGTTTATAAAAGATTTTGCATTTATTAACGCACAAGATTACCCCGATATACCAACGCATTACTTCAGCGAAATCACTCATGATGATTGGAGCAATTGGCTTGGAAACTCTATAGTCTCTAAGTTAGAGAAGTTATTTCCAAAATGTATTTTTTGGGATTATCAAGACAAGAATTTATTGCCATCATCAATTGATTTGAATGCATTTTTGCAAAATCCCGATAGCTGCCTCCCCCTTAAGAATATGTTTGAGTTAATGGGAATTGATAATATTCAGGAAGTCATTAATAGGGAACGAAGCAGTAACAAATTTGGACTGAGAAATTTGTTTGAAAGAGTTGGGCGGACTGCAACCGACCATGTGAGCAAGGTCTGGAAAGAATGCAGAGATCTTCAAATAACTTTGGAGCCTAATGGTCCCGTTACTATTGAGGCAGGCATCAAGGATTCATTCAATAGGTTTGAGCTCATAAATCGAAGCGACGGATTCAAAAGGTTTATTTCTTTTTTAATTATGATTTCCGCCAAGGTTAACGCGGGGACGCTTGAAAATACTCTTATCTTGATTGACGAGCCTGAAAATGGATTGCATCCATCAGGCGCGAGGTACCTTCAAAAAGAGTTGGTTAATATCTCCAAAAATAACGCAGTGGTGTTTAGTACACATTCTATTTTCATGATTGATAAATCATGCCTAGAAAGGCAGTTAATAGTCAAAAAGAAGGATGAGGTAACTGAAGCAATAGATGTTAATACTTCAAACTTTAGCGATGAAGAGGTGATTTATAACGCTTTAGGGTATTCAATATTTGAAGGCCTGTCGGAGAAAAATATCTTATTTGAGGGCTGGAAGGATAAAAAGCTATTCCAAGTGGCTTTAGGTGGTAAGCCCCCTGAACGGCACTCCAATATTAAAAGCTTATTTAAAACTCTAGGGGTTGCGCATTTACAGGGTGCATCTGATGCAAGAAGAGTTGCACCATTGCTCGAGCTGGCCAATAGAAAATATTTAATTGTTAGTGATGCTGATGATAGGGCTAAGAGTGAGCAAGCCTCATTTAATGGTATCGGTAAATGGAAAAGATGGGATGAGATATCTCCTTTGCATAAAATTATTACGGGTGAAGATTTTATAAAAAATGATTTTGTCCTCAAGTGCTTGAGGTTAGCTCTAAAGGAAAGTGGATTGTCAATTGAAGTAAGCGAAGAAGATCTAGCTGGTAATGGAGGAAAAATCGCAGCTATTGACAAATTTTTAGGGCGACATATGCAAAAAGATAAGCGGAAACCTTTCATTGATAGATTGAAAGATCGGATGGCAAACCAATTAACTAGAAAAGATTTGGAAGATTATTTTTATGACTACCTGGCTGAGTTGCCCAGTCAATTTGATTGAGATTAAAGGGGCTTAATGTATCCAATATCCATTGGTTTGGATGGCGCGATTCTTAGGATAGAGAAGTTAGCTGAGAATGGTCACTACGCAGAAGCATTGTTGACTACTGTTTTTACATATGAGAAAACCCTCAAGAGGAGTGTAAGAATCGCTATTCTTGCAAGAGGGTTCTCGTCAAGACAGGCTGATATGCTAATGAAGAAAGGTGGGCTTCAGTCGTTAATTGATTTGTGGCCAATATTCGATATTGACTTCATTCCTTTTGAGCGGGTTATTGGTCAAAACTCTTATCAAACGCTTAAAAAGGCAAGCAAGATGAGAAATGACCTAGTTCATGGTTCGTCAGTATTTAAATTGGACGCATGTAGAGAGATGTCAAAAATTTTACTGAGCCAAATTAAGGATTTGCATAGTATAGTTATAGGCAGATACGGTCGCGATCCATGGTCAAAAATACATGGCAAAAGAAATGCATCACTCCCGTGGACTTCTTAATAGATAGCGCTCTAAAAAACTTCACTTTTCCACTCTTTTAAATTGTTTTTCTGAAAATTCCGGTTTAGGCATTAATCTATAAATTATATTTGCTATTAAAATAGTAAATAAGGCCAATAGTATGCTATATTTACTACTATTATGTCTAATATAAAAGCTAAGTTTAAGACCAATTCTGAGCTTCAAGTAGAGCTTGGTCAGCGTTTGCGTCGCCTACGTTTACAGCGCAATATGCCAAGAGCAGAGTTAGCGGAAAAGGCAGGTGTTGCCGCAGGTTCGATTGCTAAAGCGGAGGCAGGCGAAGATATTCGTTTATCGACTTTGCTGGGATTACTGCGTGTATTGGGTGGCTTAGATCAGGTGCTTCAACTCATTCCAGTAGCGCAAGTATCACCACTTGAGGCGGTCGATCTTGGGCATGAGCGCAAGAACGCAAGACGCTTTGGAAAGAAGGCAACGATAGTAAAGGATAAGCCATGAGTGTTAGCGCCATCTCAGTCAACCTGTGGGGAAAAAGAGTCTGCGCTATCGCTGTAGATGCGAATGGTCAACTGAACACGCAGTTTGACCCACAGTTTCTGAAGTCGAATTTAGATATTGCACCGATTATTTTACCTATTGATGAGTTGCGTCAGAATCCTTCTCAAATACAACGATTTGATGATCTACCAGAGCGAACCTATCGAGGCTTACCTGCATTTTTAGTTGATTCGTTGCCAGATGATTTTGGTAACGCCTTGGTAAATCAATACATGGCCTCAAAAGGTATTTTGCCAAGAGATGTCACTGTATTAGATCGATTGGCTTACACAGGCAAAAGAGCAATGGGCGCATTTGAGTTTGAGCCAGCCAGTAAAGATATCGTTAAAAATAAAGCCGCCTTAGAAATGTCCAATCTTGTCGAGATGGCAAGAAGGGCCCTAACTGGTAATTTGGAAGATACGCCCGAGCAGTCTTTACAAGATTTACTGTCGGTTGGCACTTCTGCTGGTGGCGCAAGAGCAAAAGCGGTGATTGCTTGGAATCCTAAAACCAATGAGGTATTTGGTGGTCAGTTTGATGCGCCACCAGGATCGGAGCATTGGCTTTTAAAGTTTGATGGTGTTGGAGAGGATACTGAGCTTGGTTTGTCGGAAGGGTACGGCAGGGTGGAGTATGCCTACTACTTGATGGCAAAAGCAGCCGGTATTGACATGACTGAGTCCAAGCTCTTTGAGGAAAATGGCCGTTCACATTTTATGACCAAGCGCTTTGATCGCGAAGGTAATCAGAAGATTTTTTATCAATCGCTGTGCGGATTAATGGAAATGGATTTTAGGCAAAAGGGTGTGCATGACTATCAGCAATATCTGAGAGCAATCAATGCGCTCAGCTTAGGTCATGACGCTTTATCCCAAGCATTTAGACGTATTGCTTTTAATATCATGGCTCGTAATTGTGACGATCACACCAAGAACTTCGGTTTCTTGATGGGTCAAGATGGTGTTTGGAAATTGGCACCTGCTTATGACGTGATGTATGCCTACAACCCAAAAGGCGAATGGACATACCAACATTTATGTGGAATTAATGGTAAGTTTGATGGGCATACTAGGGCAGACTTAATGGCATTGGCAAAACAATTTGATATTAAGAAGCCAGAATTGATATTGGATGAAGTGAAGAGTGCCGTGAGCTCCTGGAAATCGCTGGCTAACGAAGTTGGGGTGAGCGCCAAATTAAGCAATGAAGTTTGGTCGAATTTGAAGTTGCTGTAATAAGTTAACGCCAGCATTAAAATACTTTTTAGAGTTGCAAACCTCAATTTTCTATTCATTCAATTGGCTCTTTGAGCGTTACTTTAAGTAACGCTTGTGAAATTGCTATTCCGCATTCTGTCTAAGGCCGAGCTTTTAAAGCGGCTAGGAATTCGCGTCACCCAAAAAAGCAGGGATACCTTATTAAAGCACTGCATACGAATTGGTCTGAGCCAGACAGCAGCTTTACGAATATGATCTATAGGAAATATGAAGAGCGAGAAGTGGCCCTTACCGATATATTCGATGCTGACGACCTGTATGATCTAATTAAGCATTAGCTACAATCGATTACTGAGCCAGTAGAATATTTTAGGGAGGGCATTTAGAAACAGACTTCCCCAACGTGTTGTGCCAGATTTGCTTGCATAGCCTCTTGCTATTATTCAAAAGCTTCTCAGCTATGACGCAACATTAGCTACCAACGCAAGCGGTAAAGGTGGGTATGACTTCCAGCCCATTAAGAGCAATCGGTTAGGGCTTAATCAATTTGGTAGGCTGGATCATATAAAGATCCATTGACCTGAGTGTGGTGCAGGAGGTAGTTGCGCAAAGCCTTAACATTTCCCCTATCTATTTTGGCTTGATTTAACCAAAATTCATCCAATGTCCCTTGAAATGTAATGCCGGGCTTGTCATAAAACGATCGGCCTAAATTAATGGTTGGTACATTACGATAAAGTGCTTGTAATCCAATTGTGGAGTTGACAGTAATACACCCCGATACTTCGCTAAGTAAGGCCGGCAGTGAAATATCGTGTACATAAATGACGCGGTGCTTGAGTCGATACAGCTGGGCCGTATCACGAATAATTTGCTTAAAGTTAGTGTGCCCCCGATCCATCGGGTGGTGCTTGATGATGAGAATGTCGGATCGTTTAGATTCTTGGATGTGCGCGCTAAATGAACTGATGACCGTTTCAATGACCTCCTCAATTGAGCTAAAGTCAGAGTGCACGGTCATCTGTGAATCATCATGCACTTGCAATGGCAATAAAAAAGACCGGAATTCCTCACCTTGTTTTTTTGAATGCACTAGACGATGTCTAACGGAATACTCACTTAGCTTATAGAACCAGTACCTAAAAAAAGCCTTTGTCCAGCAAAATCCCATGTGAGCATTGAGCTGACGGTGGTGCGTATAGTCAGGATAATGCGATTGATTGGTAAGGCTCTTAAACCAATATGCGATTGCCCATCGAACCATATACCAATACGAGCTAGGGTAGTGCCGCTTGATAGGCGGCTCCTGTAGCGATTCACGCTGACTGTGGATGGTGTCCATGCCCATCTGACTTATCCTGGAGCGGTAATTGACGCCACTGTACTCGAGTGTGAAGAGGTGTGGCCGGATGTAACCTTCTTCAAGCACAAATACATCAATACCCAGGGCCTCACAAATGGAGTGGACCGGCTGGTGAATGTCGCGGCAGTCACCAAACATGAAAACAGCCCGAATCGTACGATCAACCAATACCGATATTAAAAATTGAGGCCAGTGCGATTGGCGCCCCTTGTACTGAATAACCGAATCGTTAATAGGGGGATAGAACAGGTCATCCCCACTATTAAAATTAACTTTAGTAACGTTAGCACCACGATTGCGCCAGTAGTGCCCTAGCTTAGAAAAGAAAGGGCCAACAGGCCCTTGCAATAAAAGAATGTTGCTGTAGTTCGGTAAATCACTTAGTAATAAAGTGCGATTAAAGCCATCTTGCCGAATTGCCAGTCTAGTTGTAGTGGTGGGCGATATTGGTCGCTCGCCCAGCAATTCGGTATCAAGATAACCCACAGCTCAGTACTAAATTAAAACCGGTACCCAATACCAATTAGGCCGTTGTACGCACTAACTCCTGGATTAACAGCGTAGGTAGTATTGCCTGAAGTAACGCCGGCATTTGGTTTGCTGTAACTGTAGTAATTGGCTTCAGCAAATCCATACAATCCACCCTGAATCACTTGGCGATAGCCCAGGCCCAGTGAGTAGCCGGTTTGGTTTTGACTTAGCGGGCTTAAAAATCCACTATTGCCTTGCAGACTCTGTCCTGTAAAGCCAACCTTGGCATAGGCTAGTCCAGTTTTATTGACTGCAATGGCTGGCGAGAAAAAGATGTTGTAGCGGTTCGATACTTTATAGCTGCCATTGAGCGAAGCTTGGCCTGGGCTAGCAACGGTGTAGCTCGATGTCTGTTGGCTTAGTGGTTGATACTCGGCGCCTAAGCCCAGTAAAAAGTCGGCATGAACAGGAATATAGACTCCTATACCAATAGCGCCTGCAAAGTTAGAGCGGTGCGGATTGGATCCAGTCGGATTTAAAGTAACTGAATTACCACCAGAGCTCGATACCACGGAATTATTGCTGGTATCGGTTCGCTCATACCCAATACCGACTTGACCATAAAATCCTGCTAATGCGCTTTGTGCTAGGGCAGCGCTTGATGCGCCATTGAGGCAGGCAAGGGCTAAGGCAAGGCGAAAACTGGACTTTGCGAAAGGCATTGGAAAGCTCCTTAAATTGAAAAATTTATTGTAATTTTTAGTAACAGTCTGAATAACAACTAAAGTTGTATTCATATGTAAATAACAACAAAATAAGGAAATGACTCGACTGAAAAAAATGAACATAGCAATATGCCTACATGCCCTTAACGCGATGGATAAGCCCCATTAGCCTTGCTAAGCAGGCATTGGTACTGGCATTCCATAGTCTCCAAACAAAGCCTTTTGGGGCAGTCTTCATGTCTTGTAGGGCGGTGATTAAAGCCTCGGGCGTGCAGTACAGCTGACTTTTTGGATGCAGATAGCTAGGATACAAAATTAGGCTACCTGCAATCAGTTCTAGAAGGCTAAGTTTGCGTGTTCTGCGGTCGAGGCGATGGCGATCTGTTGTAAGCCCCCAGCCAGCATAAAACGGTAACCCATAGCAAAAAACAGGAACACCTCGAATTAATGCTTCAAATCCAGAGAGCGAACTGATGGTGTGCAGCGCATCCACAAATGGCAAACAATCCACCAGTGCAACATCAGAAACAAGCAGATCATAGGCTCTTTGATGATCAGCAGAGCTGCCACCACTAAATCGAACTGAGGTGGCAATATCCGGATGAGGTTTATAGACAATAAACGCATTGGGGAATTGTTCTCGAACTGCCCGAAGAAGAGCGGTATTGCTTAATATATCTACGCCCCCAAAGCGAACCGATGCATCGACTTCAACTTGGCCAATAACAAACAAGCAAGGGCGGGTGGGGTGCTCTTCTCGAATCCTTTTTAATGCCGCCAAATCCTGTTGCGCAGCACCCAGCCTTTTTAAGCTCTCTAAATTGTATTTACTGATCCCCAGGGTAATCAACTGCCCTTGTAGCAAAGTAGCCCTAGTAAGCAAGGGCAGATCAAATACCATAGTCTGCAGGATATGTTCTAAATCACTAACCGATCTCGCATCGTAATAAATACCAAGGCGATCAAATACCCAAGAGTAAGGCTTGGCTAATGCCGCACCAAGACCAATGGACCGTATAAAGCCATCCTCAACCTGAATACGCTCGCCATGAATAGGGTAATCATCACTCCCTATAGGTGTACTACCCCAGCGAACAGCGATGCTGTCTGGATATGCAGAATGGCCATGCGTTGAATCACTATCAACGAAGGCGCGAGGATGATGATCATCGCTGCCACCCGCAACACAGCCGCCAGTAACGCTAACACCAGCAGAACGACGACCAACACCAACACCAATCCATTGAGCACCTTGAGTAAAGCGCCCTAAATGGCGTAGTTTATTTCTAGAAAACCCGAGCGGAATCAAGCGCTGTTTAAAGCGGCTACGCATCACGCGTTGAAACCCTAAATACGAGATCAAATCTTCAACTTCACATAACTGATTGGTTTCAGGGTGAAGGTATCGAGGGTAACGAACTAAGGCGGCATAAATCAGTTGTTCTAGGCTAATACTGCAGCGCCGCTCTGGCGCATGAAGGTAATCGTAAGTGAGACCCCAGCCCGCATAAAAGGGCATACCAAAGGTATAAACCGTCTTACCCCATAAGAGGGCCTCAAAACCAGCTTGCGAGCTCACGGTATAGACTGCGCTGGCTTCTTTAATGACGCTTGGCAAGCTGTAATCATCCGTCATAATCCGAATCCGTGGATTACGAGAAATAGCAGAACCAGGTGATAGATCGAAGTGCCCTAATTTAGTACCGCGCACCACCTCTGGATGCACTTTGATCACAATATGCTCAATTGCTGTTTGAGCAAGCGCAGCTTCCAGCATGACTATGAACGACGACTCATCAGCAAAAGCCCCGGCCACGGATTGATCGCCGCGGGTTTGGTCAATTAATAAAATATAAGGGGCGCCAAGCCAGTCATTACACCAGACATCACCAGAGGTATCACCCAAGACATCAACCCAGGAATTACGCCAAGCATCACTGCTGCGCAGCCAATCGGGCGCGTGATTGTATTTTGAGACGCCATGCTGAATCCACAAGTCACGTACCAATTGGGCTCGAGCAACTTGATCTGCATTCAGGGGGCTAGCAATCAAGGCCTCTAACCTAGACGGATGCCTTGCATCGTAATAAATACCTAAATCATCAACCACTAAACTCATGCGACGTGAGGCAGGCTCTAAACCGTATAAAAAACCATCCTCAACACGCAGTAGAGGAATGGATAAGCGAGTTGCTAAAGCACTTGCTGAAAATGCGCTGGGTTTAGTGCCCCAAGCAAGAACTCCATCCAGCTCGGAAGTGAGTCGCGAGTGAAGTGGGCTATACACATCGCATTCTGGAAAAAAAGATGCCAAATTTTGACGATAGAGCCCCCAGGAAGTAATGCCGTAACGAGGCCGTGATCCAGGAGAGGAATGCGAAACAAGGGCAGGAGGGCGGAAAAGAGAGACAGGGTGAAAATCAGGCACCCATTGAGTCTATTTAAGCAGAATCACATCAAACCCAACTTTAGTTGGAATTTATAACTAACCCACTCAATAAAAGAGAATATAAAAAATAAAAAAACGAATAAACAACGAATAAACAAATAAAAAAATCACCAGAAAACACGAATATCCAGCAAGCCTTAGGTCAGTTGCTCTAAAGCCTTATTCAGATCACGCAGGTAGTCTTGAATCGCGGGAGAGGCAGGGCTGTTATCCAGGACCTTAAGCCAGGCAGCATCGGCCATGTTTTGTCGCAATTCGGGTAAGTTCACTAATTCGACAATGCGTTCAACCCAAAGCGTAGGATCATTTTCTAAAACAAAACCATCCACACCATTGCTAACAAAGTCAGAAAAAGCTGGACCAGCCGAATAGACTCCAACAGCTCCTGCTCTGGCGTAGTCAAAAAACTTGATAGGACCACGCCCACGATTAAATAAGGTGTCGCGTAAGGGCGCCAATCCAATATCTTGGCGTATGGTTTGGGTATGCTTTAAATAGTCTGGCCAGGCCATTGTTGGTAAGACCAGCACACGGGGTATACCTTTAAAGATTCGTGCAACCCGATCCCCGCCAATTACTTCAAATAAAGTATTAGGACATCGCCGTTGTACTTCAGCAATCACTGGCGCAAGCCATTTCATATCATCACGGTGAGACCAAGTGCCGTGATAACAAATACGTACAGATTGCATATCAGAGTCAAGAGAATAAGTAGCAGCAGAAGCAGAATCAGAGAGAACCAAAGAAGATGATGAAGGCAAGTTGGAAGAAGGTACCCATGAACGCTCTAAAAGAGGGCCACTTGCTACAGGGCGCAATAGACGGGGATTCCAGGCGGCGTACTTATTTGCGAGGTATGGGGTAGAAACCCAAAGCTCAGAGCATGAAGAAAGTATCCACTTACGCCTGGAGGTGGCTTTATACCAGAGGCGAAATGCATAAGGTAGAGGGATATCCAGAAGAGCTTTCCAGTCAAGGAGGTCGTCATCCATAAAATAGACAAAAGGCCTTCTAAAAAATGAATTCCCTTGATGTAGATCGCTAATGAAAAATCTGAAGACTAATTGTGTCGCGATAGGGTTGAGATCAAAAGCAAAATACATCAAATAGCTAATCGACCCTAGCTCGGATCAAAGAAGGAATTGAAGCGACATAGGATATCTTTGGCGGATAGTTTTCCAGGAGATATTTCAAAATACGCGGCTCTATCAATAACGTTGAGTGGCTTGCAATACTTTTCGATAATATTTTTATAAGGTCTATCAACATAGTCGTCAAAAATTATCTTTGTTGGTTTTGTAATATTTGCAAGAGTTGCTAGCATGCAAGCAACTCGGAATCTCCCATCTATTAAAACTAAATCAGGTGTAATTTTTGCATTATTAAGAATTTCCCATGGCCTAAGTGAGTAGGTATGCCAGTTAGATTGCTTTGACGTATCTAGTGGATGGCCCCACTCTTTGGTCGGGCCAATATCTACAAATACAGGTATGGTTGAAAGAGCATATCCTTGGATAGAAATTTTCTGCAAAAGGTTTAAGAAAAAAACATAATCAGATTCAACGGACATACATTTTTTTTTATTTTGAATCAAAAACTCAGTTGATGACCCTGATCCGTACTCCAAAATGAAACTCGATTCTAATGCTTGATTTGAAAAAAATTTCGCTAATTGTTTAGGGAATGAAAGTAAATTTGTCATTTTATAAAATCAACTATTATAGAAATAGGTTTACCGTTTGCACGGCTGTCATGAGGGGGTGCTCGTAAAACTGGCATCCCAAGATCATCAAAAGAGTTTGCAGTAAATGTTCCATCGCTTCTCCAATAATGATGAAACACAATAGATTGGCACATCCTAATTTTTGATGTGAGAATCAGTGCCAGTAATTTTTCATGAGTTGGGTACCAAATGTGGCCGTCGCCATTCATGGGTTGCGTGATCAGAACAATTGAATTGCATGATGATGATACGCTCGCACCCATGCCTAGATCGGCTAGTAAATTTCCATAGCAGTCATAAACTGAGCGCATTTTTAACAATGGACAACAATAGTCAGGGGCACTGAGTCTAAAAATTCCTCCAGGCTTAAGCGCCCTGTATACGTCATCTAAAATTGCTATATTGTTATCATAAGGTATATGTTCAATAACATCTTGACTTTGAATTTTTTCGAGAGAATTGTCTTCAAATGGCAGTCTACTATTTAAATTATGCTGGATATCTTTTTCAAACTTAGGATGTAGAGCTAGGCCATAAAATTCATTCGATTGGTATTGCGGCTCGCTCGGAAACAGATTTCCAAAATATATCTTTTTTATGTTTTCATTCTTATTCATAAAGATCATCGCTTATGTCAGATGGCGGAAATACATATCCATTCCTATTTCCTGTAATTTTGTAATAATTATTATTTTTGAGTAAATCTCCGGAGTTCTTAAAAGAGTCAGAAGGTTGGTAAATAAAATTATCCTTAAGGGCAAGATAGTAATACTGCCCAGCGATAACTCTCCCCCCGAAATTGGATCGAACAAACCTATTCGTCCATTCAACATGTCCATAGCCATATCCTCTGAAGTTAGAGTCAAAGTAGCCAAATATATTTTTTACAAGGTCTTTCTTAACTGCTGTGCACTGACCGGTCACAACTGAAAATAGGGAGGGGTTTTCCGGAGTACCCCCCCCGCCTTTTAAATATTTAATATGATCTTGATCATAAAACCATGGGGGTGCAACATTAATTTGTCCATAAAGTGAGGCCGCCATAATCCATTTTTTTTCCCAGGAAAAATCAGCAATCTCGACATCATCCTCTATTAAGATTATTACGTCTTTGGGACTAATTTCGCTAAAGTAGTAAAGCGCCCGATTTTTGTTTCTAATTACGCCTTGATTTTGATATCCAATAACTTTAATGTTAAGTTCGGATTCTATAAATTTTGAAGTCAAACTCTTTGAATCATTACAGATAATTAGTTCATAAGGTGTGTCGGTAAATTTTTGAATACTTTTCACGAGGTTTGACAAGTGAAAAAATCTATCGCAGGCAATCAGCGCTATTCCCAGCGTCGGAGCTGCTCCTTTGTATATTCTTTTTTCAATTATTCCATATGTTAAGTAGTGAGCTATTGGATCAACGCTAGCTTTTTTTACATCAGGATTAAGTACTAAATATTCGGCTGGATCAAAGTCATCAGGTAGTTCGGCCTTCATATAATTCCATCCATAAACATAATTAGTTTTAGGCCCTTGTAATGATTACCAGATGGGTGCTTAATCATTGACAGTATATTTTTATATTCATCTGGACAATATTTTTTCAGCAGAGATGTAAGGAAGTCGTAGTCATAACCAGCCCTATAAGCAAGGTCTCTTTTTATTACAAATGGTTGATTTCTTCTGAGGAAATAGGAAAGCCCAAGGTGTGACGGGTTGCCAATACTAATTTCTCTGTATAAATCTTGTGCAATATTTTGGTAAAAGGCTTTAGTTGCTTGATCTCTTGTAATTGCGGCGCTAATAACAATGTCCTTTGTTTCATTGCCGCCAATTCGAAATGTTTTGGCTGTATTTGAGGCAATAAGTGTTTCAGTCAGCTTTAATTGAGTCTCAGAAATAGATTTTTGAGATCTATATCTATCGGGCAGCTCACTTAGGATTTCATTAATGCATGCAAAGTCAGTAAATTCTTTTTTTAAATCTTGGTATGTATTGATTACATTGATGCTGCAGCCCGTTTTAAGAATTTTTTTGGTTAAGCCAACTTCACCGTTTTTAATCATGTACCGTCTTCTATCTAGTGGTAGGTATGATTCCCAAAATTTAATAAAAATAGGATCATTAATTAAACTTTCACTGCAAGAAAAGAGGAATGATTGAAAGTGAAAGTGAATTTCCTTTACTTGTGAATGCGCAATAAAGTCATATTCAGGATTTATTAATTCATTTATAAGGTCATCAATAATTTTCTTCGGATAAATAACGCTATCATTTGCATATATTATTTTTTTCCAATCAAGTAGCGCATTCTTTTTTAAAAATAAAGTGGCATCTTTATAGCCACCAAAGTCTTTGCCTGTATTATTTCTAGTAATTACGCAATCTGCACCGACTTCTAGCAATCGCTTATCATGCTTAGGGTTTCCGTTATTCACAATAAGAAGTTGCAATCCCTTTTCTTTAAAAGATTTCAAGGCTTCTAGGGTTAAGTGCGGCAACTTATTCTTTTCAAAAACAATAAAAATAACTAAATTTTTACCGCCATCTATGGTTTTTAATGACCCTGAAATTTTTTTGATCCTTAATGCGTAAATATAATTTCCCAATCTCAATCTTTGAGTGAGTGTGATGATGTCATCAATAAAACGTACAAATTTTATTTTTGACTGAAAGGTAAGTTTTTTAATCATTTGTTTCCAATATTGCCGACGTTCACAATGGGATATACCGCTGATACCAAGATATTGAGGAACTTTTGTAGCTCGACGGATGAGGCATTGGATACGTAGAGCACGTCTTTGTTTTTGATAGCAAAGTTTTGAGCTGTTAAGAATGCCGAGCCATCAGTGAGGTTCATACGGTAAATAACGGGCACTTTATTTTCTGCCGTTTTAATGCCGCTCTTCGCTTCTTCTGGTACTGCCTCGGGCTCTTCAAAGCGGAAGATAAAGACACCTCTGGCATCAGCTCGGTTATCTTGTACGCCGCCTACCCTTGCCAAGGCCTGTACTAAGGAAATACCTTGAGCCTCAAAAGTGATTTCTTGATTTTGACCCGTTGCGCCTAAAGCAGTAAAGCTATAGGGCTGAAAGTAAGCCGTAATTACATCGCCCGAGGTGAGGGGGATATTTTGCTTGGGGTCTTTGATGACCGATTCCAGCGGCATGCTGTGTACTGCGCCGTTACGCGCCAACTGAATGGTGATTTTATTAATGGGTTGCTTAACGCCGCCTGAAGCGGCAATCGCATCAAGTAACTTTTCTTGTTTTGGTGAGAGCGGAATGAGCTGGCTGGTATTGACTTCGCCCACCACGGTCACTGCAGAGGTAGTGTTGCGTGTCATGCGCACCAAGACTTGGGGAAAGTTGGCCTTTCCTTTTAGTGCAGTGGTGATTTCAGTGCCTATAGCTTGCGTACTTTTACCAGCCACCTGAATGCTGCCCACAAAGGGGATGGTGATGGTTCCATCAAGACTAACCATTTGCTCGGGCAGGGTAGTCGCTTTGGAGCTGGAGGCATTGACGATGGAGAGTGAAGCGCTCGAAGTGCTGCCAAAGAGCATGGCGGGTGAGGCTTCCCAGATATTGACTTCTAGTACATCACCGGGGCCCACCAGATTGCGATTGGCAGCCACTTTTTGAAAGAGGCTTGCAAACTCGCTGCGTTTTTGTGCTTGATTGACTTGCCTTAGGGTGCGTTCTGTAATGTCAATGAGCTGCACTGTTGGTGCTGTTGGATCCACTTCTAAACCAGAATTAGAGCTAGCCCCCACATCGCCCCGTATGGGGCCGGAGCCAGGAAGCCAAGTATTAAATAAGGCACATCCGCTTAAGGTTGATAGTAGCAAGACCCCCATAAGGACTTTGCTTACCTTGAGGGCTTGTTGGTCTGCTAGTGGGTGGTGATGGGGTAGCATGTGCATTTTTTGCATTAGTGGCAATTGCCATAAAATTGATAGGCGGCATTCATGGATGTAAACGGGTTAAGTCGCCCTTGATCTAAGACATAGGCCTGATCGCAAAATTCTTTAATGCTGGCCTGCGAATGCGAGACCATCACAATGGCTTTGTCTTTGCGTTGATCGAGCGCATCCCTGCAGCGCTGCGTAAACCGAGAATCGCCTGCCGATAAACCCTCGTCAATCAGTAAGCAATCAAAGTCAAATGCCATTGATAAAGCAAAAGCCAAACGGCCGCGCATACCGGCTGAATAGGTTTTCACGGGTTCCAGTAAAAAAGCGCCTAATTCAGTAAAGTCGCTGACGTATTCTTTTACCTCGCTGGGGTTAACACCGTAGATGCGGGATAAAAAATAAATGTTGTCTAAGCCCGTAAGGCTACCTTGCATGCCGCCAGCATAGCCAAGAGGCCAGGAGATTGACATATTCGATTGAATCTCGCCAGAGTCGGGTTTTTCTAGGCCGCCAATCAGGCGAATGAGTGTGGACTTGCCGGCGCCATTACGACCCAGAATGGCCACTTTTTGACCTGGAGTCACCGTCAAATCAATTCCCTTTAAAACAGGGAACATCCGGCCGTGCAGCGGATAGGATTTGGCGACGTGATGGAGGGTGAGCATGTGTTTTTTTGAGCGTATGGTTGAGCTTGAATTTTTCTTATTCGTGTTCTTATTTTTAGTCGGCCGTAATGATTTTTTTCACGCGCTGCAGAAGCAGTAGGGCGGCGCCGGATAAAAAAATATTGCAGGTGACCAAATACGAGATGGAGTATTTGGCATTAATGCCAACACCAAAATACCCTTCGCGCAGCATCTCAACTGCATTGACCATGGGTGAGTACAGCAAAATGGTTTGCGCGGCTTCGGGCAGCCAACTCACCATCGTAAAAGCTCCGGTAAAGGGGAGAGTAAGGTACATGGCGACGTGCCAGACGCGCTCGAAGATCTCGGAGCGCTCATCCAGGTAGACTGCAAGCAGGCCCGCCGCAATCACAAACCAGCCTAGTAAAACCCAGCCCAGCACTACCTGCAGCGGGTCGACGGGCAAGCTCATAAGCCCAAGCTCTGTAAATAGAATTGAGAGGGTTACAAAGGAAACGGAGACGGCTACCCACTCAAGCAAGGCCCTACTAATGGCAATATCAAAAATAGTCACCATGCGGTGGTAAAGCAGCGCTTTATTGGCCTGAATGCTCGAAGAGGTCCTGCCAACGCTATTGCGCCAAGCCACAATGGCTGAGTAGCCCGTGAGTGCAAAACCCGCTACCGGAATAGTACCTTTAGCGTGACCACCCATATAGGTCCATAAAATCGTGATGCCAATCGAGAACATCATGGGCTCGACAAACATCCATAAAAAGCCAATGTTATGCCGACCAAAGCGGGTAATCATTTCGCGCAAGATCAGTGCTTTAATTACTCGCACTTGTACTGTTGCCGCATGCAAGAAATCCGCTTGGGTAAATGGCTTACGCTGTGGTGTAGGGGTAATTAGCTCAGGCATGGTGTCGGTGCTCTTTTACGCCCGCAATAATCATCGAGGCAATGCCCCACAACACCAAACCCAATACAAAAGTAGTGATAATTCCTCGAATGCGTTTTGGCTCCAACGCTTGATCAGGTTTGCTAGGCTCGGCTACGCGCTCTAGATACAGTTGTTTTTTGATCGCCTCAATTCTGGCTTGTTCTAGGGAGGCAAACGCAGCAGCTAAATTGCGATCAGCAAAGTCTTTTTCACTGCCGAGTTGCTGAAAGACGGCGACTTGTTGCTCGGATGGGCCACTTTGCTTCTGGTTTCTGAATTTATAGATTTTGAGATTGATGTTCTCCACTTTGTTTCTAGCCAGCTCCACTTCTTTTTGCGCAAATTCCAGCATGTCTTGCCGTGCGCGCAGATTAAGGCGATTAATTAGTGCTTCACTTAATTCATTGAGTTGTTGATTCACGACATATGCGAGCTTCGGATCAAATGCACGCACGCTGAGAGTGGTGATGCCGGAGCTGGTATCGTGAGCAATGCCGACCACGTTGCTGAGATAGTATTCGTAAAAGCGCTCTAAGCTGGTATCCCAAAAACGAATTCCGGCAAAGCGATGTAGGCGGTCAATGCTGCTCTCGGAATACGCTGCTTTGAGATTCAGTTTGTCATTAAGAACCCCCAGCGCATCGCGTGACTGAATGTAGTTTTCTGCGGTAAAGGAGTCGTTTTCAGAATTGTTAAGCCCCATTTTGCCAATTACCCCTGAAAAACCACCGCTCATGCTGGCTATCGAGTCTTTGCTGGGCGAACGTACGATAAAACGGGATTCTGACAAATAGATATTAGAAGCTATAAAGGTGAAATAAATGCTTGCAATAAATGTAGGCGCAATAACCAAGCAAAGAAACAATGTATTTTGACGAATCCATTGCAAACTTTTAGTCCCTATTGTTAGCTGAATATTGGCGTGATGAATTTTTGATCTCACAGTGCATTACTTCTTTTTCGGGGGGGGGGGAGTTTTTGTACAGCTCTGCTATTTCTAAGATTGTTTGTTGCGCGTTTGAATTGAGTTGATCAAATAAATGCAAAAGTTTTGTTGAGTCTGAGGACCCGCTACTATTATTCTTTGGAGATACTGATGGAGTATTAGATGTATTGCTGTAATGTGGTCCATCAAGTACATCGACATTTAAATTGAGCCATACAACTAAAGTGCGCATTCTGGCGGCATGGGGCATATTGACGCCCAGCAGCCATTTGCGAATTGTCTCGACAGAGACTGGCTCTAACTCGCGTGAAATGAGGGTAAAGTCCCTCGCGATTTTTGCGCAACTTGGCACTTTTCCGTAATGGGCTATCAAGGAACGCCTGAATTCTTTTGCAAATGCGTTTTTAAGTTCAACCACGTTGATAAGATTTCATAAAACTTTCAGATAATAACTACAAAATTTACAATAAAAATACGAACTAGATTGCAACTTTAATTGCAATGATTGGCATCAATACTTTGAAATAACAGTTTTTCCAACATAAATTGCTTTTAGTGAAAGAGCATAGTTGCGCGCATAGCCAATTACTAATATTGCATAGGGGGAAACCCTTGGAGGATAGCGATTTTTTCTCTAACTAACTTTTGCCAACTCAATTTCCCCAGCTTGAATCTTTTGCCTTGCTCGTTCCGCTTTAACTGCTGCTTGTGCTCGTTTGGCCTGATCTTTCAGAGCTTTGATTCGTGCCTGTGCTGGGCTTAATGGTTTGGATGAGGATGATTGGAATTCATAAAATCGCATACTGGTATTTAGCTTCTGGCTTTTAGTTACTAATACTCAGTAGGTAGCATTAAGATCCAGCGTTCACTATCCCAACAGGCGTAGAGTGCTATTGAATCGAGTGGAAAGGTCGTATAGGCAATGTTCTGCGTGGCTAGTACGTTGCCATTGCCATCATCGAGTAATAGCTCAGCTTTACCGTTATAGACAGTTAACTTGCAACTGACAAATACTTCGTTTTTAGGTAAGTGCAGAATATGACTGGTAATCGCATCCATCAGCCAGTAGCAGGCCGCTTCTTGTGCTAGAAACTGGGCACCATCCGTTAGAAAGACTTTAGGCCATAGAGGGTAGTAGTACTGCGTTCCATAAAATTGCTCCAAATGATTCAAAAGCTGGGTTTTAGATAGATTCATTTTTGCTATGCCTCATAGTCATTTATTTATGAATTGGGTTTGCGCAATGGAATCAGTCAAAACCTTGCTCTTTTGACTCGTTTTCGGGATTTTCAATTCAAAGCGGCTGCGCAGCTGTAGGCTGGCTGCCTCTATTGCTTCATCAAATGTACCCATGTCAGCTTCGCGCTTTAAGAGTTCTAGTACTTCAATTACATTCTCTAAATTAGTAGCCTCTACAGCAGTTTTGCCATTAGCCAGCTCTAAAACCTTGCTGCCGTAAAACACATTGATACACAGTGCTCCCGTGCTGCTGATAAACCACCAGGGTTTGATGCGCTTGGGCTTTTCAACGCTCTTGATATTGCCCTCTAGATCTTTAACGTTTTTGTAGCGCTTTACGACAAAGTCTTTGCCGTTATGTTTTGCTTTGGCTAATTCCAGCTGCTCCCATAATTTGCTAATCAGCTTGTTTCTACGCTGCACTATAGGGGGTTGGTTTTTAGGCCGTTTTGCATCGGTCAATTTAAGGGTATTTAGGTTCTCTAGCGTTGCCATCGTGCTCTCCATCAGTTGCGTTAAAAATGCCTGGACAACACAACAATATGATCAGAAAACCCCTTTGGACAACCGAAAAAAGGCCATTATTGAGCTCTTTTTAGGCCTTAGAACATATATGTACTTTTTTTACCGATCTTTATGTTCAAGCTAAATAAATTCATAGAAACAAGTAAAACAGTAAGGCTTAAAGGTTGGCACGCCGAAGGTAATAGTGCTGCGAAACCCGTTCTGATGTGTGACGGTACGCAATTCAGATTTCTTACTATCTGGCCTCATTGCACTACCCAAGACCCTGGCTGTTTTGGATGCTTTAAACGACGCCCCTGTGTGGCAGTACCGTTTGCGATGTTGTATGAGTTGGTAGCGTAGAAATACGTGAATGTAGGCTAAATTGTCGAATTAATGATTAATTCGTCTAGGCTGAAAGTGAGTGGGAGCGCCAATGAAATAAACCCACAAGCTAGTTTGCAAGGGTTCCTGATATAGACCGCAAATTAGCTGCGTATGACGGCACGTAATAGGTGATAGCAATACCTACCTATCTTGCTTCTTGCAAGTTGTGTGTATATCAGTTGAAAACCTCAGTGAAAGAGGCTTGCATGAGTTGAGCCCTTTATCAGGGCTTGGCTTGTGCTTCCTAGTGAAAGATCTTGAAATTCAATATTTCAAATCATAATTTTAAAAAACATTTAAAAGAAGAAAAATGCGATGAGCGGAAGCGAAGAGCAGGCTAACGCAGTTAGCTTTAAAACACATCAATCAAAAGAGCTTAAGTAGATTGCTGCTCTAAAAAACCACGCCAACAATAGCTACCATATGATTTTTCATTTTCCTTGGTTCTCTTTTGATCAATACAGTCTTTAAGTAGAATTTTTGAATAAAACCATTTTTTCCCATTCCAATATGCATAGCCACTATGCTTAGGTGATTGGTAATCCATATCGGATATTTCATAGATACCAGTTCTTAATGGATTTATATCACTTGGGAACCAAATAGTTTTTTTGCTGTATTCGTATTTCTTTTTTGTTTCCGTATCTTCTTCAAGATAGGTGTGCATTTTGTAGTACTCAATATCCCTGAGTTCAATAATGCCCTCGGCTGCGTCGTCCGTGTTCCATGTCCCTGAGAACATACAGTATGCAATCGTATTTCTAAAGTCTTGAATGAATTGTTCTTTTTCATCTGAATCAACAAATTCAAATAGAGAGCTAACACTGGGTATAGAAAAGTAATCATCCGCATCGCCATCTTCAGAAAATTCCTCACCGTTCTCGTAGGCAGAATATTTTCTCGCCGCTGTTGGATACAGTTCGGCCATGATCGAGTCGAGATTTTGATGAATTTCTTCATGAATTAATCCAAAACCTTCAAGCTGATTAAGAAGGCTATAAAGCAGCTCAATATTTTTATTTGGGCTATTTGTATATCGTGGGTGCTGTGGCATTTTCTCTCCTAATCTAGCTTTTTATTTCGCCATAATATGCAAATACTACATCAGCTGATAATCTGATAATTAACTGATTTTCTAAGACTAAATTCCTAGTGTCTATTTATTATTTCGTGGCAGAAATGCCACAAATTGCCATCAAATTCCATTGTTTTAGCACTCAACACTTTTTTCACATTTGATGTTGAGTGCTTGTAACCACTTGAAAATCATACGGTAAATTTTCAGCCAAATTCACTTGTAAAACCCATCAATCTGAGTGTATTTGTGGCCATTTCCGGTAGGAATATGGCAGTTTTGAATACAAAATATAAGTACATAGATGGCAAAACAAGGAGGGACCATGGCACAAGCAAAAACATTAAGTGATCAAGAGCTGCAAAGGGCTTTAGATTACACAGCAACTACTAAAGCAGCAGTACGTAATCGCGCAATACTGCTGTTAACGCACTGGGCGGGTATGCGTATAGGAGAAGTAGCGAGTGTGCGCTACAGCGACGTTTTAAGCAGCGACAACCAGGTTTTAAGTGAGATCCGCTTGGCAGCCAATCAAACTAAGGGCTCTAAAAGTAGGGTGGTACTCTTATCGGAGCGTATGCAACAGGAGCTTGCCATCTATATCGCAGCTTATCCACCTAAGGATATGAATCGTCCACTCTTTCCCACACAAAGGGCTTTGGGATTTACTCCTAATACTCTTACTCACGTAATTAACGGCTTATACCGTCAAGCAGGGCTTAATGGCGCTACTAGTCATAGTGGCCGTCGTGGCTTTTTGACACGATTAAGTGAGAAAGGGGTTTCAGTTAGGGTAATGATGCAGTTAGCAGGCCATAGTCAAATGTCTACAACACAGCGTTATATTGATACAAGGCCGGATATCCTGCGTAATGCAGTAGAGCTAATTTAGCGGTATTTGGCTTTTTCTCTTTTAGCCCAGGCCGTTTGTTTAGCTAAGACTTGATGAAACTCATCCGCATTAAATTTAACTGCATAAGGATGCTTGGCATTACTGGGAAAAATACCCCGTGCAGCATTTTCAGCAACCATATTGGCGTTAAGTAGTGCACGACTAGTGACGATCGTGAGTGTTTGCCTTGCCTGTGAAGTTAGAGTAGTTTTTTTAGTAGCTTTAGGGTCAACTTCATTGCTATAGGTTTTACTAACTTGTGCTTCTGCACCAATGCGCCATAGCTCACTTTCATTGTGCAGTGCTCTTAGCCATAATGTCTTAATACCGATCTTTAAGGTTTGTAAGTGCGTTTTCTTTTGTATGAGCTGGTATTGAGCTTTTGATTGCGTTGGCTTATTGCTAATACTGTTAGATAGTATTTGGGTAATTTCGGTGATCAAGCGGCTACGTTTAATATTCAGTGGAACAGCTATCAGCAAGGTATCGGGTTCGCCTGTCTCTGCCCAGTCATTGCGAATGTACTTTTCAACATTTTCTAAGACGCTCTTTACTTCTTTATTGCTTGTTAATTTAGAAATGGATTTAGGGCTGGGCCTTTTGGTAGGCGTACCCATTAATGCAAGACCAGTATTAATCCACCAGGGCTTAAAGAGTTTCTGTTGGAGATTGCCAAAATCATCAAATACCCTCAGTACCTGGTCGAAGTCTTTTGGCAGACGCTGCCTATCTAGTGCCGAGAGTTTGCCTGTCCGATGGAGCCTAGCAAGTTCATAACTAGGGCTGAGTCTCAGGTATTCAAACCAATATTGATAGAGCACCTGCATTTCCGCATAGCGATTTTTGCCAACAAAGTCTTTGGCTTTAATACGCAGTTGTGGAGGGGTCTTAAGGCTCATAATTATTAACAGAATAGCATAAAAATTATCTAGTTAATCTATGAAATAGTTAATATATGAGATCCTTCAAATACAGCAATTTCGCTGTGTATAAGGAGCTAATAATGTTAGAAACGATCACAAAAATTAATGAATCAATTAACTATGCTGCTGTGGCAGATATCCTGCAAGATCCCATCTTTAAGCCAAGTCTTCGTAAGCGCATTGATGAGGTGCGTGAATATAACGAAGATGCTCAAGAGTTTTTGCGTGACGTAGTCGCTGGTGCACATCGTGCGGCTATTATCTACGGCCCTCCGGGCATGGGGAAGACCCATGCAATTGTTGAGGCACTTAATAGTGCCGGCCTACAAGAACTTAATGATTTCATTATTGCAAGAAGTCATACAACCCCTGGAATGTTGTATGTATTACTCTATCTGATGCGTAAGCACGGCAAGTATGTCATTTTAGATGATTGCGATGGCATTATTGCTGACGAAACTGGCCTTAATTTATTAAAAGGGGCTACCGATCCAACTTATCGTTGGGTGGGATGGTCATCTACAAAAGAGTTGCGCAATCCAACTAATGGAAAATCGTTGCCCAGTAGTTTTGAATTTAATGGCACAGTGATTGTGTCTACAAACGTGCGTTTAGCCAGCGGACGGGGACGTATTGCTAACCACATGGATGCTCTGCGTAGTCGTTCCGCACCATTTTCTTTAAATTTAGAGAGTCGCGAGGATCAGTATGCTCAGATATTTCATATGATCGTTGAAAAGGACTATCTTGCAGCTGATGTAAATACTGAAATTAAAAATGAGCAGAAAGTTGAGCTTCTCAAGTTTTTATTAGAAAACTTGGATATACCTCGTAGACTTGATCTTCGCCTGCCTCAGCACATCGCTCGAGCCATGAAGGCAAAGCCTAATAATTGGCAGCGTCAAGCTCGTCGCTTCTTGGAGGCTGCATAATGACCAGATCAAAAGAGCGCAGTATTGAGTGGCTGTTATCGCTAAGTCCTGCGCAATTTAATTCAGCTACATTTGCTCCAGGGAATACAAAGTGGCGCGCTTCATTATCAGATGAGCAAAAAGCTGAATTTGCTCGTAAGTTAAGTATCGCTAATAAGGGCAAAGTTCGTAGTCAGGAAACACGCAACAAGATTAGCTTGGCAAAGCTAGGAAAACCTAATCCAAGAAAGCCTGGATGGGTAGCTCCACCGTCGCCATTGAAAGGTAAACCTGGGGTTGTCCATACTGAAGCAACTAAGCTAAAAATCTCAATAGCCAATAAAGGTCGCCTTAATGGCATTAAGCGTGGCCCACAAAGTGATCAAACTAAGGAGAAGTATTTACTCAGTAAAATTGAAGCTGGCTTAACTACGAGGTGTCAAACACCATTGGGTATTTTTAGAACTCGTGCTGAGGCTGCTAGAGCTCATGGCGTTGATCCTGTTTCAATATCAAATTGGATGAGGAAAGAAAAGCCTGGATTTTTTTACTTAGATAAAAAAGATATTGACAAATGTAAGCGAGATCGTGAAGAGTGGCTAAACCATTTAGCATCTAAACCAAGCTTAAGAAGAGGTCGCTCTGTCAAAACGCCATTAGGAGATTTTCCCAGTATTCGTTCAGCCGCAAAAGCTATCGGAATTGATCAATCAACACTGTCCGATAGAATTAAGCGAGACTGGAATGGTTATGCGTTTATTAATAAAAAGTAACATTAAGCAAATCCAGCCAAACTTAACTGTTTTTCAACATCCCTAAAGGCCAACTCCGTGTTGGCCTTTTTTACATCCTTTGTACTTGGGGACACAAAGACGTATTTGCCTTGTGTAGTCACTTTGATCTCCACCAGGCCTAGCTGCGTATTAAATTGGTAGATGGCTGTAAATCGCGGAACTAGTTCACCTTTGTAGGACTTATGCGTGACTGACAACTTGGCTTTGGCTGCCTTTGGCAAGGTCCAATAATCATTCAAATCCGTATCGCAGCGTTTAATTAAAGTCTTCACTGCCGCTAGGGCGTCTTTCTTGGATAACTTTTTGAGCTGCGGCAGTTCCTTGGTTAAATCCTCACCAGCTTCTAGTCTGGTTTTAACCTGCTTAAAGTGCGACAAATCACAAGCTCGCTCTATGCTTTGTTTTAAAGCGCCATCGGCTTTACGTTCAAAGAAGGTCTGAATAAATGGAGTCATCAGATCACCATAGCCGTGGGATATCTTTGAAAGTAGTGCGCTTTTGTCATTAACTTACTTTCGCCAGTGATTTATTGAGCTCGTCTTTGAGCTCTTTAGTGGCTTTGGCATTGGCTTCATTTAGTGGCAAATAGATGCCAGTAGTTGCCCCTACTAAGCTCATCACATCGCTACGTACTGGACTTGGGTTCATGTAGCGCAAAATCTCTTCACTGGCAGCAGTCTTATCATTTGGAATGCTGCCTGCCAATTGCTCAGCAATCATCAGTGGTTTGAGATGACTGTAATGACGCTCAATCATCAAAATACTCGTACCCATCTGATTAGCGAGCTGCCCAAAACTCATGCCTTCTAATACTCGCTGCGTAGCGTAGTAGTGGCGCAGGCTATACAAACTTCTTGATTTGCCATCTTTATCGCTTTTGCTCAAACCAGCAGCCTCTAAGCAATCAGCAAAAGCGCCCACTAAGTCATAGGGGCGATTGCCATCGCGCATTCTAAAAAGCAGCTTATCTTCCTTTTTTGCTACCAACTCTTCTAAAGTCAGTTTGGAGTAAGCGGGTTGAAATTCACGCAGCTTGTCTAGCAAAGGCCAAAGCTCGTTTCTAGCAATCAGTTGTCTACTGCCACGTTTACCTTGTGGCAAGGTGATGTGAATAACTCGCATCGTAGGCTTTTGAATAAATTCAATATTCTTCCACTTAAGCTCTTTAGTCTCGGTGCCTGGGCGAACACCGGTACAGGCAATGAAGGTGATGTACAAGCCCAGTAGCTCGCGAAGCTGCTGACTCTTGACATTCTTAGTGGCTTGTATCCAACCTCTAATAAATGTCTGCAGCTCAATCAATTCATCGGTACTAAAGATCCCACGAGTCGCATTAGCTTCACCGGTATTTTTAAGGCTAGGGCGCTGACTCTCAGTCATGTACTTCTTTTCAACTGCGTAATCAAATACGTAATTGAGGGCAGCATTATGGTTATTTTGGGTTGAAGCCTTAAGCTCATAGCCAACCTTTTCCGTGCGCCAACGGTGAAAGTCCGAGACGACATCAGGCGTTATGCGGTCGATATTGAACTTGCCAAGGAAGGGGGTTAAGTAGCTATCAATGGCACGGTAATAGTCGGCATAACTCTTCTTGCCGGTACCGGCTTTGACCTCGGCCTTTAGGCGGTTGCTCACTATTTCAGCAACGGCTTTGAACTTCTTGCTAACGACAGCCAGTCCTCGTTTATCAAGCACTCTAGCTTCGTGATAAATGTCCTCGGCAATCTGTGTTGCTTCAGTTAAATCAGCAGTTCCAGTCGTTTTACGGTACCAAGTTTTACTAGACCCGATTTTGTAATGCACTTGCCAAAAGCCCGAACGATTTCGACGAAAAAGGCGCAATTCCTTTTTACGCAGTATGATGCTAGAGTCCTGACTGGCTGGCACTTTGCTGTTTTTATAGGGTATTAATTTATAGCAATAGTAGCATCAAACTTGAAATTGAAGTGCGCTAAGAGTGCGCTAAGTTATTTTAAGGGTAAAAAAATAGCCCGCATCGCTGCAGGCTATTGATTTTGCTACTAATTCTTGGCTCCTCGACCTGGGCTCGAACCAGGGACCTACGGATTAACAGTCCGGCGCTCTACCGACTGAGCTATCGAGGAATTGCGTAAGCCAATATCATACAACATCTTCCATTTTTGCCTTAAATATGCGCTTTATCGACCTACGTGTAATGCTGTACCTGATGCTGGCTGCCTTGCTATGGGCGGGTAATGCCGTGGTTGGTCAGTTGCTGGTTGGGGAGATATCCCCCTTGTTGCTGAGTACCGTCCGATGCTTGGTTGCCATTGCAGTGTTATTGCCATTTGGTGTATCGATTTTGAGGGCCAACAGCCCGCTCTGGCAGAATAAAAAACGCTTTCTCTTGCTCGGTTTGTTTGGGGTGGGCGGTTACAACATGCTGCTCTACTTGGCCATTCAGACATCAACCCCCATTAATGTGACCTTGATCGGGGCAAGCATGCCCATTTGGATGCTATTGATAGGCGCTTTGTTTTTTGGCAATCGACCGAATGCTTACCAAGTCATCGGCGCCTTGATTTCTATTTTGGGGGTATGCATTGTTCTCTCGAGAGGGGACTGGCTGGCCATATTGCAAGTCCAGTTTGTATATGGTGACTTGCTGATGGTTTTGGCAACCATTCTCTGGGCGTTTTACAGTTGGATGCTGACAAAGCCGGGGGGCAGCTCGGAACGGAGTTGGCCTTGGAACGCTTTCTTACTCGCCCAAGTTTTATTTGGCTTAATTTGGTCTTCTGCATTTACCGTAGTGGAGTGGCAGGGCGGTTATATGCATTTTGAGCCCAGTATTTTGGTCTGCATACTCATTCTGTATGTAGCTATCGGGCCATCCTTGATTGCATATCGCTGTTGGGGTTTGGGCGTTGCCAAAGCAGGGCCAACGGTAGCGGCTTTCTTTGCTAATTTCATACCCCTTTTTACCGCCATTCTCTCCACGTTGATTCTGGGAGAATCCCCTCAGGGCTTTCATGGACTCGCCTTTTTATTGATTGTGATCGGAATTGGCTTGTCGGCAACATTAAAACCAAAAGAGCGTATTTCGAACTAAGATAGGAATATGAAAACCAGTAAAAAAACCTCAGTTCGTATTCCTAAAATACTCACGATTGCCGGCTCCGATAGCGGTGGTGGAGCAGGTCTGCAGGCGGATCTCAAGGTGATTACCGCCTTAGGTGGATACGGCATGACGGTGGTGACTGCAATCACTGCACAAAACACCCTCGGCGTGACTAAAATTCAGGGGATCGATCTGGATGTGATTGATGCGCAAATTGATGCAGTAGTGAGTGACATAGGCGTAGATGCAGTCAAAATTGGCATGCTTTCCAGTCCCGAGATTGTGCACTGCGTTGCTGCGGCATTGCGTCGCCATGCCATCAAAACCATCGTGCTGGATCCCGTCTTACGTGCAACATCCGGTGCAAGCTTGGGAGGCGATGCAACCGCGCGTGCCATGCGCGAGGCTTTGTTTCCGCTGGCAACGGTGATTACGCCCAATATGGAAGAGGCCTCCATATTGCTTGGCCGTCCAATTTCAGAGCCTACCGACTTTGAGCAGGCTGCCCGTGATTTGATCGAAATGGGCCCGGACGCGGTATTGATTAAGGGCGGACACCTCGATGCAAAGCATACGCAGCTGATGGATTTTTTGATGTGGCGAGCAATTGATGAGGATGGTAAAAAAATCCTAGAACAGAAAAAACTCCTGCATTACCGTGTCAATACACCCAACACCCACGGCACTGGCTGCTCTCTGGCATCGGCGATTGCAACCTATTTGGCGGACGGTCATGACCTTAGCCATGCTGTTGCAAAAGGAATCGCTTATGTTGAGGCGGGACTGGAAGCAGGCGCTTATCTCAGTATTGGTCAAGGCTCGGGTCCGCTATGGCATATGCATGCGTTTTATCCAACCGTATTACCCGACGACATCGATCCTGCAATCGCTTAGCTAATTTTCTACGCAGTTTTTGCTTGCGCCATGAGTTGGGTCAGGCGCTTTATCGCGGCCTCTGGCTTATCAGATCCTGTAATTGCACGCACTACCGCCACCGATCCCACGCCAGTTTGAGCGACGGATTGGATTGTGCTTTCATCAATACCGCCAATGCCAACCAGGGGATAGTGGTGCATGAGTTGCGCATATTTGCGTAGCCGCCCAAGTCCTTGAGGTGCAGTTGGCATTCGCTTTAACTGCGTTGGAAAGACAGCGCCCATGGCAATGTAACTGGGTAAGAATGAATCGGCATAGACCATCTCAGCATAACCATGTGTACTTAAACCCAAACGCAAACCGGCTTTGCGAATGGCGTCCAAATCAGCCAGCGCTAGGTCTTCTTGGCCGAGGTGCACGCCATAGGCCCCCGCATCAATCGCTTCACGCCAATAGTCGTTAATAAACAGAAGGGTCTTGCTGCCTTGGACAGCGGCAACGGCAGCATTGATTTCTGCCATGAGGCGACCGCGATCAAGAGTGCCTTCTGCTTTGTAGCGTAACTGAACGGTGGGCACTTTGGCATCGACCATGCGCTTAACCCATTCTGCATTCGGCAAGACTGCATAAAGCCCAAGTGCGTGCGGGCATTCAGGGAAGGCGCTGGCATTGGATTGGTGCGGTGTTGGCATTAAATCAAAGTACTCTGGCAGGCTTGGCCAACTGGCCGGATTAAAGCCGCCAGCATGATGCGCCATGCGCGACCATGCCTTGCCTAAAACCCGTGCATCAGTTTCAATAAAGCCCATTTGGATAGCAGCCAAAGCGCCAGCCAGTTCGTAATGATCACCAGCGTGTGTATTGTCTAATGCGGGAGGTAGTTGATGAATGCTGGACTCAGCAACGGCAATGGCTAGATCATCTTGCTGATGGCAGGTAACAATTTGTTCAGCGAGATCGCGAATGAGGCTCATGAGGTCTGATGCCAAAACGGGGTGCCAACCAAAGGGGTGCTGGCTTGCGCTGAACTTTGCGCCTGCATTGCACCGGATAAGTAGGCTGCCCGACCAGCATCAACTGCCTTGGCAAACGCAGTGGCCATTGCCACGGGATTGTCAGCTAGGGCTACTGCGGTATTAAGTAAAACGCCATCGAAGCCCCATTCCATGACAGTGCAGGCATGCGATG
Source organism: Polynucleobacter difficilis (assembly GCF_003065365.1). NCBI lineage: Bacteria > Pseudomonadati > Pseudomonadota > Betaproteobacteria > Burkholderiales > Burkholderiaceae > Polynucleobacter > Polynucleobacter difficilis. The sequence continues at coordinate 920,785 of NZ_CP023276.1, forward strand.
GTAAACCGAGGCCGGCATCCACTAAGAGCGGTACCTGCAGGCGTTCACGCAATAGTTTCATGGCATAGGGATTGAGTGGCCCCTGGCCCGTACCGATCGGCGCCGCCCATGGCATTACCGCTTGGCAACCGACGTCTACTAAGCGTTGGCAGAGGATTAAGTCCTCGGTGCAATAGGGCAAGACCTTGAAGCCATCTTTAATCAGGGTTTCGGCAGTTTGCACTAAGCGCAAAGTATCGGGTTGAAGGGTGTAATCATCGCCAATTAATTCGAGCTTAATCCAGTCGGTCTCAAATACCTCGCGGGCCATTTGGGCTGTCGTAATGGCTTCTTGGGGGCTGTGGCAGCCGGCCGTATTCGGCAACACGGGGACGGCCATTTTTTTGAGTAAATCCCAAAAGCCACTATGCGTTTCAGTAGTCGATGTGCCTTGGCGCCGAAGGCTAACGGTGATCATCCCTGGGTTTGCTAGCGCAACCGCATTTTCCAGAATTTGCGGCGATGGATAACGCGAGGTACCGAGGAGCAAGCGACTTGCAAAGGTCTCACCATAGAGAACCAATGCATCGCTAGTAGAAAGGGGGAGTGAAGTCGTCATGGGTACAAATTTGTTAGCGAAGGCGGATTAACCGCCGGTGACCGGGGCAATGATTTCAACCTGATCGTTTTCCTGCAAGATGTATTCAGCATGGCGCGTCTTGGGTACAAATTGCAAATTAACAGCAACGGCATAGGGCGGCTTCGCCTCGATCACCGCCAGGAGATCAGTAATGCAACTATTGCTTGGCAGATCGCGCGGAATTTGATTGGCTATGACGCGCATGCGAGTAACTCAGGTTGAGGGTCATGCGTTACCCGTAAATCAAGGCGCTTGGCTAATGCACTGCTGGCATGTGACTGGTCTACTGCCGAAGAGTGCAACAGCTCGATCGCGCAATCCATTACTGCGGGTGCAATTAAGAAGCCATGCCGATATAGTCCATTGATTAACATCAGCCCAGGCTTGTTGATTCGGATTTCAGGCAAATTGTCTTTAAGGGTCGGGCGGCATTGCGTACTCATTTCTAGAATACGGGCCTCAGCAAAGCCACTATGGACGGTATAGACCGCACTGAGTAATTCCATTGCCGAGCGAACGCTGGTGGGCGATAGGTCTTCGGATTCAATTTCAGTAGCGCCAACCACATACATATCATCCTCTTTGGGCGCAATGTAAATGGGGTAACGTGGATGAATGAGCCGCGTAGGGCGCTTGAGTTTGACTTCAGGCGCATGTAACCGGATTACCTCACCTCGGATACCGCGTAAAGGATTGGACTCCCATGCCTCTTTTGCCCCTAGGCCGCGACAATCAATCACCCAGTCATGCTGTGCTTGGCGATGCAAGTCATCGGGATCGATTGCGAGATTCCAGTGCATCTTCACTTCCATGGTGCCGAGTGCTTGCAATAAGGAGACCATCAATTGCCGATTATCCAATTGGCCTTCGTGCGGTAAAAACAAACCCTGATGAAAGCGGTCGGCTAGGCTGGGTTCAAGCTCTTCTAAGGAATGGCGATCAAGCTGCTGTGGCTGCTCTAGCGGAAAGGCGGATGTGCCTGGTTGCTGACTCTCGCGGCAATTACGGACCAGTTGTGTGCTAAGGCGTTTAGCTTCGATGGCATCTTGTTGATGCCAAACAAAAACCGTACCTTCTTGCTGAAAAAAAACCGGAAGGCTGAGTTCAGCAGTCAATGATTGCCAGCGCGGCAAGCTGTAAATGCCCATTTGCACGACATTGGCTTCGGTGATTGCAGACTCTGCCAGTGGAGCCAGCATCGCCGCTGCAATGGTTGCGGCAGCATGTTCGCCATCTACCCCGCCACGATCATAGAGCGATACCGCTGCTCCCCCTTTTGCTAGGGCGTAGGCCATCATCCGGCCCATGAGGCCGGCCCCGACAATGGCTATTCGCTTGCCAGCAAAAGATGGATTTTCGTGAGCGCGCATCGCGTTTACAACCAATGCTTTATTGGTAAATCTCGCTACCGCGTTTACGGAACTCAATCGACTTCTCTTCCATGCCTTTGACTGCCTCCACTACTTTTGGATTGCCATCGGCATCCAAGGTAGCAGCGTAGTCACGCACTTCTTGGGTAATCTTCATCGAGCAGAACTTTGGACCGCACATCGAGCAGAAGTGGGCAATCTTGGCACCCTCTGCAGGCAGGGTAGCGTCGTGGTATTCACGCGCGCGCTCTGGATCAAGGCCTAAATTAAACTGATCTTCCCAGCGGAACTCAAAGCGGGCTTTCGATAGTGCGTTATCGCGTACTTGAGCGCCAGGTAAGCCCTTGGCCAAGTCTGCACCATGCGCTGCAATCTTGTAAGTAATGATGCCTTCGCGCACATCTTCTTTGTCTGGCAAACCTAAATGCTCTTTAGGCGTGACGTAGCAAAGCATCGCTGTACCGTACCAACCAATTTGCGCTGCGCCAATACCACTCGTGATGTGGTCATAGCCTGGTGCAATATCGGTAATCAGTGGTCCCAAGGTATAGAAGGGCGCCTCTAAGCAATGCTTGAGCTCTTCAGTCATGTTCTCTTCAATGCGCTGCATTGGAACGTGGCCTGGGCCTTCGATCATCACTTGAACGTCATGCTTCCATGCTTTGGCAGTGAGCTCGCCTAAGGTATGCAATTCACCAAACTGGGCTGCATCGTTGGAGTCGGCAATGCAACCTGGCCGCAAACCATCGCCTAAGCTAAAGGACACATCATAGGCCTTCATGATTTCGCAAATTTCATCGAACTTGGTGTAAAGGAAATTCTCTTTATGGTGAGCGAGGCACCATTTCGCCATGATCGAACCACCGCGAGACACAATGCCGGTGATGCGATCGGCTGTGAGCGGAACATAGCGGAGCAATACCCCAGCATGAATGGTGAAGTAATCAACGCCTTGCTCGGCTTGCTCTACTAAGGTGTCGCGGAACATTTCCCAGGTGAGGTCTTCAGCGATGCCGCCGGTTTTATCCAGGGCCTGATAAATCGGCACCGTACCGATTGGTACTGGAGAGTTGCGAATAATCCATTCGCGGGTTTCGTGAATGTGTTTACCGGTAGAGAGATCCATGATGGTGTCAGCACCCCAACGAATCGACCACACCATCTTTTCGACTTCTTCATTAATCGAGGAAGTGACGGCAGAATTACCCAAGTTACCGTTAATCTTGACGCGGAAGTTTCGGCCAATAATCATCGGCTCCAATTCGGGGTGATTAATGTTGGCTGGAATGATCGCACGACCGGCAGCGATTTCTTGGCGCACAAATTCAGGGGTGACGATCTCGGGTAAGTTCGCGCCATAGCCTTTACCAGGATGTTGCTTTAGTAATTGGGTGTAGCGGGGATCTTTACGTAACTGCTCGATGCCCATCGACTCACGCAAGGCAACGTATTCCATCTCGGGCGTAATGATGCCTTGGCGGGCGTAATGCATTTGACTCACATTGGCGCCGGACTTGGCGACGCGCGGTGCGCCGATATGGGCAAAGCGCAGGTGTTGGGTAGCAGCATCTTTGGAGCGCGCGACACCATACTCTGAAGTAGGGCCGGCCAGCTGCTCAGTATCGCCCCGCTGCGTAATCCAATTAGCGCGCAGCTTTGGTAAGCCTTTCTCCAAGTTGATCACAATATCTGGATCACTGTAGGGGCCCGAAGTGTCATAGACAGGGACGGGCGGATTGGGAACCATCTCCTTGCCCACTGCAGTCGGCAATTGCTCAATCATGCGAATCGGCGCTTTGATATCAGAGCGCGAGCCCTCTAAATATGTCTTGGTCGAAGCGGGATACGCAAACTTTTGCCCAAAGTCACGCTCTAGACTTTTAAGGGTGGGGATCTCGGGTTTTGCGGGTTTTGTTTTAACGTCTGCTGTGCTCATATCCATCTCCTAACTGATTATTCGATGGACGAAACCGGGTACCGGTTTTGATGACACTCCCCACGCCAGCATTATCTGGATCGGGTAATAGGGTCTTTCTCAGCGCCACCAGTTACGGAGGGCACCCCTGTTTCATCCTTATACGCATTTAACCATGATTCGGTGGCTCGTGTCCTGACCTGAATCAAGCTGAGGCATTGCTGCGCCGCAAAATAAAATCGGCAGTGACGAGGGCAGCATCCGCAGTGAATTCATCGGCCAATATACGGGCAGCCGCTTCGCCAAAGGAAACCGCAATAAAGCCGGCCACCTCGCCATCGCGGTTGGTGGGCAGCAAATTGCTTGGGAGCAATAAATCGTAGATAAATAGGGATTCCGCATGAAAGCCCAAGGGCGGGGTGGGCCTACGCATCTCCATGCGGCCTGCAGGCTGAATCTCGCTGGCAATGGCTTTGGGGATACCGGCTTCTTCCCAAAGCTCACGGGAGGCGCAAACCCAGGGGGTTTCATCGGCTGAAATGCCTCCAGCACTTACGTTATCCAATTTTCCAGGGTCTATTTGCTTGTTTTCACTACGGCGACCCAGCCAGATATGACCGCTTTCAGTAAAACCGTTGATATGGCTAGCCATACTCTTGAGCCCAAAGGTACGAAAAGCAGCCCGTTCCAGCTGAAACAAGGCATGCCCCTGAGCATCGATAAAGGCAAATTCTTCATTACGCCAGCCTGGAATAAACCCCCCTTGGCGCATGCGATCAGCCAAGGTCCGCATGGTTTGGCTGAGCAAGGCAGGGCGAGAGCCGTCGAGCAATATGCGCTGTGGCTCGATGTGCACCCCGGCGATCGGACTGGCGGCCAGGGATTGCTTAAGAAAAGTAAAAAAATCCAAGTGCAGATAGCCTACCGTTTGCCCCGATTGATTACCCGATGGAATGGCAAGAAAAATGGGCACGTATTCCGATGGAACCGACCGCGCCGTATTTTGGAGCAATTCTTCGAGGGCAGCAAGGGTGCTGGGCGTGAGTGCATTCATGCGTTTAAGTGTACGAGAAAGCAATCTGCTAGCAGCTGGGAATGAAAATGTATTTCATTTTTTAAACCTTGGATTGGCATCGCACTCATGAAAAATCAGGAACGCATAGATTTAAAAATAAAAGTCAATGGTTAAATAAAAACAAAAAATCGTCGCAAGGGCATTGCTTATTTTTTAAGCAATCCAGATCGGCCTATAAAAATTCAATACTTAGCAACACTTTCTGTAATTTATCCACATTTGCTGTGGATAACTTTTTGAATAAATAATCCGATTGACTTTTCAATTCATTTGAGAAATAAAAAGTGAGTTACTTATAAGTGAAGCGTGCAGACTGTGGTCCCGCCGACAGGAATCGAACCTGTATCCCACGCTTAGGAGGCATGTGCACTATCCATTGTGCTACGGCGAGCAATGCAATTCAATCGCTTGTATTTAAAAGCCGCACAATGCCCAAACGGTATTGGTTAATGCAACCATGAGGTCGGGTGCAAAGTAAGCCATAAAGGTCAAGCTTAAAACAAGACCGCAAAACAGCAACACAGCAAAACGTTGCCACAGGGGCTTACGGACTGGCGTGCTAAAAAGGGTGCGCATACCGGATTGTACTCAGACGGGCGGTATCGATACGTAAGCGTATTTAGGTCGACTGCAATCGACCAAGGGCGCGTTCCTGTATCGGTAAGTTAATCAGTGCAGCAAAAATGCCCAGCCCAATAGCAATCATCCATACGGGGTCATAGGTGCCGCTGCGATCATATAAAAGCCCGCCCAAATAGGCGCCGCAAAAACTTCCCAGCTGGTGTGAAAAGAATACCAAGCCAGACAGCATTGTTAAGTATTTAACGCCAAAAATTTGCGCCACGATTGCATTCGTTAAGGGAACGGTGGAGAGCCAAAGAAATCCCATCACCGCTGCAAACACATAGGTTGATAGCGGCGTGATTGGCATAAATACAAAAAGGGCGATGGCAACAGCGCGGCTCGCATAGATGCCAGACAGTAAATACCGCTTCGGAAAGCGCTGACCTAAAACGCCGGCATAAAAGGTACCAAATACATTAAAGAGGCCAATCAAGGCTAGTGCTGTGCTGGCAACTGCCGGAGAACCAAGCGATGGGACCGCCTTGGAGAGATCACTGAGGTATGGCGCCAAGTGCACCGATATAAAGACCACCTGAAAGCCGCACACAAAATAACCCAATGTCAGTAGCTGAAAGCTGCGGTTATGCATCGCCTCACCCAGCGCCTCTGCAATGGTTTGATTTCCGAGCTGTAAGTGTGTCGATCCTGCCGGCTCTTTAAGCTTAAAGGCGATGGGCAACATCAAGGTGGCCATTAAGCCCAGCAGCAGAAGTGCATCGGTCGCGCCAAAATGGGTAATCAAGCCTTGCTCGACGGGAATCATCAGGAACTGACCAAAGGATCCTGCCGCTGCTGCTACCCCCATTGCCCAAACCCGTTTCTCGGCGGCTACATTACGACCCAAGATTCCATAGACGACGCTGTAGGTAGTAGCGGTTTGCGCTAAGCCAATCAAAAGACCGCCAGCCACAGTGAACGGAAGAATGTCGGTTGATAGACCCATACCCACCAAACCTAAGGCATAGAGGATGCCGCCGGCTACCATGATGCGAAAAGCACCAAAGCGATCGGCGAGGGCGCCAGTAACGGGCTGCATTGCGCCCCACACTAAATTTTGGAGGGCAATAGTGAGTGCAAAGGTTTCGCGATCCCAGCCATTGGTGGCAGTGATGGGTAGGTTAAATAAACCAAAGCCATGGCGAATACCCATCGATAGAGTGACAAGCAGGCCGCCGTAAATCAGGACTTGTTTGAGTGAGATAGACGCTCTTGATTGGGTATTTATCATGCGATGAGACGCTTAGATTGCGTGTTTTTGGCGAAGGGTTGAAATCGCTTCTGCACTCAGGCCAAGGCGATCGCGCAGCACCTCATCAGTATGCTGACCTAATGTCGGGGGCGGCATGCGCACCTCGACGGGCGTTGCCGATAGCTTCATGGGGCTTGCAACCAATTTCATGGTGCCGGCAGTGGGATGGGGTACTTGCAGTTGAACCTGACGCGAAACGACTTGCTCATTAGCAAAGACTTCTTCCAAATCGTTAATCGGTCCGCACGGCACGTTGACCTTTTCCAAGGTAGCAATCCAATCATTCTTGGTTTTGGTCTTCGTCATCTCCGTTAGCAAGGGAACCAAAATAGAGCGGTGCGCAACCCGCGATGGATTGTCGGCAAAGCGTGCATCGTCAGCCAGCTGCTCTTGCCCGCCAGCCTTTACAAACTGCCGAAACTGACTGTCATTACCAACGGCAATGATCATCCAGCCATCGGAGGTAGGGAAAGTTTGATACGGAACAATATTGGGGTGGGCATTTCCCCAGCGTCGCGGCGCAGTTCCGGTGCATAAGTAATTGCTCGAGATATTGGCCATGACCGCAATTTGGGTATCCAATAAAGCCATGTCGATGTATTGACCCAGGCCGGTACGGTCACGGTGAATCACGGCAGCCAGAATGGCTGAGCTGGCATACATGCCGGTAAACAAATCGACAATCGCAACCCCCGCTTTTTGCGGCCCACCGCCGGGTAAATCGTCAGCCTCACCCGTCACGCTCATGAAGCCACCCAAGCCTTGAATAATGAAGTCATAGCCAGGACGCTGAGCGTAGGGGCCAGTTTGACCAAAGCCGGTGACGGAGCAATAAATCAGATCGGGCTTTAGTAAGGTGAGGCTGTCATAATCCAGCCCATATTTTTTTAACTGACCCACCTTGTAGTTTTCAATCACGACATCGGATTCAGCAGCTAGTTTGCGAATGATGTCTTGACCCTCGGGCGTGCTGATATCGACGGTAATCGAGCGTTTATTGCGATTGATCGAAATGAAGTACGCGGCTTCTGCCGTATCTTCGCCTTGTGGATTTTGGGCAAACGGAGGCCCCCAGTGGCGGGTATCGTCGCCAACGTTAGGGCGCTCGACTTTAATGACGTCGGCACCTAAATCGGCTAAATTTTGGGCGCACCACGGACCGGCAAGAACCCGGCTGAGGTCTAAAACCCGAATATGACTAAGTGCACCCATGGCCTAATTTTGGCATGAATGGGTAAATAATCGCGTGCAAGCTCCTTAGAACGCCTCAAAATACGCAAGCAGAGCCCATGCAACGGTAAAAAAAGAAGCCAATCCCAGACATGGCTACAATTTCTGCGCATGGCAACCCGTAAAACCTCCGAATACAGCGAATCATCGATTCAAGTTCTGAAAGGACTTGAGCCAGTTCGTCAGCGCCCTGGAATGTATACCAGGACCGATAACCCCCTTCACATCATCCAGGAAGTACTGGATAACGCATCTGATGAGGCTCTAGGGGGCTTTGGTAAGCAAATCATGGTGACCTTGCATGCCGATGGCAGCGTCAGTATTGAGGACGATGGTCGCGGCATTCCTGTGGGCATGCACCCCACAGAGAAGTTACCCGTAGTACAAATTGTTTTTACCCAGCTGCATGCGGGCGGCAAGTTTGAAAAAGGCAGCGGCGGGGCGTATGCCTTTTCCGGTGGCTTGCACGGCGTTGGCGTGTCGGTCACCAATGCCCTTTCGAAGCGCCTTGATGTCACGGTATGGCGTGAGGGGCAAATGTCGACCTTGAGTTTTGCCGATGGCAATGTCATCGAGAAACTCAAAACCAGACCAGCCGATAAGGGCGATAAAGCCCACGGTACGCGTGTCCGGGCATGGCCTGATGGCAAATATTTTGACAGTGCTGCTATTCCGATGGCGGATCTCATTCGCCTGCTGCGCTCCAAAGCAGTGTTACTGCCCGGCGTCAAAGTCACCTTAATCCAAGAGAAAAGTGGCGAGACGCAATCCTGGCAATACGCACAGGGTTTGCGTGGCTACCTGAATGAAGCTTTGGCCCAGGCGGGTCACAGCGCTGAAGTGATACCCGCATTTGAAGCAGAGCAATATGCTACTGGCAATGCCGATGACGATACCTTTGCCGAAGGCGAGGGCGCTGCCTGGGTAGTGACCTGGACCGAAGATGGCCCACCGGTTCGTGAGAGTTATGTGAATTTAATTCCGACACCCGCCGGCGGTACTCATGAAAGCGGCCTACGCGAAGGCCTCTTCAACGCGGTCAAAGGCTTTATCGAAATGCATGCCTTGCAACCCAAGGGGGTGAAGTTAATGCCCGAGGATGTCTTTGCACGTGCTTCCTTTATTTTGTCTGCCAAGGTGCTCGATCCCCAGTTCCAGGGACAAATTAAAGAACGCCTGAACTCACGCGATGCCGTGCGTTTGGTGTCCGGTTTTTCCAAATCTGCACTCGAGCTTTGGCTAAACCAGCACGTTGACTATGGTCGCAAATTAGCTGAACTGGTCATCAAGCAAGCGCAAGCCCGTACCCGCGCTGGACAAAAAGTTGAAAAGAAAAAATCGTCTGGCGTGGCTGTGCTGCCAGGCAAGTTAACGGATTGCGAGAATCAAGACGTTACGCTGAACGAACTCTTTTTGGTTGAGGGAGACTCTGCCGGTGGTTCAGCCAAAATGGGCCGCAACAAAGAGTACCAGGCCATATTGCCGCTGCGTGGCAAGGTTCTCAATACCTGGGAAGCAGAGCGTGATCGCCTGTTTGCGAACAACGAGGTGCATGATATTGCGGTGGCGATTGGTGTTGATCCCCATGGCCTCAATGACACACCCGACCTATCCAATTTGCGTTACGGCAAGATCTGCATTCTGTCCGATGCTGACGTAGATGGTTCGCATATTCAGGTCTTGTTGCTGACTTTATTCTATAAACACTTTCCGAAGTTATTGGATGCAGGTCATGTGTATATCGCTCGGCCACCACTCTTTCGAGTGGATGCGCCTGCACGCGGCAAGAAGCCAGCACAAAAAATCTATGCCCTCGATTCGAGCGAACTCAATGCAATCGAAGACAAGTTACGCAAAGACGGTGTTCGCGATAACGCTTGGCAAATTTCCCGCTTTAAGGGCCTTGGCGAAATGAGTGCCGAGCAACTGTGGGATACCACCCTTAATCCCGATACGCGCCGCTTACTCCCAGTTACCTTGGGCGCATTAAGTGAGCAAGATACATTTAAAACCATGGACATGCTGATGGGTAAATCCGAATCTGGCGCGAGACGAGACTGGCTGGAAGAGCGTGGCAATGAAGTAGAGGCAGATATCTAATGGCAACCCGCAAACCCAAATCAGAAGCCAGTATGCAAGAGCAAGCAGATTTATTTGCGATGGACGGCGCTGGCGCAAGCATCAGTTCGCCTCCCATCCCGCCACGCGCATCGTCGGACAGTATGGGTGGTGATGGAGGTGATGGAAGCGAAGGATTAACGCTGGCGGTCTATGCCGAGCGGGCGTATTTAGACTACGCGATCAGCGTAGTGAAGGGCCGCGCTTTGCCTGAAGTGGCCGACGGTCAAAAGCCAGTGCAGCGGCGCATTCTCTTCTCGATGAGTGAGATGGGCTTACGTTCAGACGCAAAGCCAGTGAAAAGCGCCAGGGTGGTTGGCGATGTATTGGGTAAATTTCATCCGCATGGCGATCAATCGGCCTACGACGCCTTAGTTCGATTGGCCCAAAGCTTCTCATTGCGTTATCCCCTGATTGATGGTCAGGGCAACTTTGGTTCACGCGACGGCGATGGAGCTGCAGCGATGCGCTACACCGAAGCCCGTCTGACCAAGATTGCGACCCATTTGTTACTGAGTGAAATCGATGAAGGTACGGTTGCGTTTGCGCCAAACTACGATGGCTCTTTTCAGGAACCTAAATTACTTCCCGCGCGCCTGCCTTTTGTATTGCTTAATGGCGCATCTGGTATTGCCGTTGGTATGGCCACGGAAATTCCATCGCACAATTTGCGCGAGGTGGCTGCAGCTGCCATAGCGCTCATGAAGTCTCCAAACATGAGCAGTACTGATTTGCTAGGGATTGTGCCAGGCCCAGACTTTCCGGGTGGCGGTCAAATTATTTCGTCTGCCAGTGATATTGCGCAGATTTACGAGGGCGGTCGCGGCAGTTTAAAAGTGCGGGCTCGCTGGTCGGTTGAAGAGTTGGCACGCGGTCAATGGCAAATTGTGGTGAATGAGTTACCGCCAGCAACGTCAACGCAGCGGGTGCTGCAAGAGATTGAAGAGCTGACTAACCCCAAAATCAAATTGGGTAAAAAATCATTAACGCCCGATCAAAGTAATACCAAAGCAGCCATTTTGAATGTACTCGATTGTGTTCGTGACGAATCCAGCAAAGACGCTGCGGTACGTTTGGTATTCGAGCCCAAGAGCAAGAATGTCGAAGTTAATGACTTCGTCAATTTGCTGCTGGCACACACCTCGCTGGAGTCCAATGCGCCGATCAATTTGGTGATGATTGGCAACGATGGTCGTCCACGCCAAAAGAATTTAAAAGATATTATTTCCGAGTGGATTGCCTTCCGCGTTGCAACGGTAACGCGCCGCACCGAGCATCGTCTCGGTAAAGTCAATGCCCGCATTCATATTCTGGAAGGTCGCCAGATTATTTTGCTGAACATCGATAAGGTCATCAAAATCATTCGCAATAGCGATGAGCCAAAGGCTGACCTCATTACTGCTTTTAAGCTCAGCGATCGCCAAGCCGAAGACATTCTTGAAATTCGCTTGCGCCAACTGGCACGGCTGGAGGCAATCAAAATTGAGCAAGAACTTAAAGAGCTCCAAAGCGAGAAGGCCGATCTGGATGGCCTCTTGCAAAGCGATAGCACTTTGCGCAAACGCATCATCAAGGAAATTGAATCCGATGCAAAAGAGTTTGGCGACGAGCGCCGTACTTTAATCCAAGAAGATAAGCGCGCAATCGCAGAGGCTAAAGTGATTGATGAGCCGGTCACGGTAATCGTGTCGCAAAAGGGTTGGGTTCGCGTTCGCCAAGGCCACGAACACGACGCACAGCAGTTTTCGTTTAAGTCGGGTGATGCGCTCTACGCTACATATGAGTGCCGTACGGTGGATGTGATGCAAGGCTTCGGCAGCGACGGTCGTGTGTACACCGTTCCTGTTAGTGAGTTGCCGGGAGCGCGTGGCGATGGCGCGCCGCTAACTAGCTTTATTAACTTAGCAGCAGGCTCGCAAATGGTAGCGTATTACGCCGGCCAATTGGATGATTTGGTGCTGATTTCAACGCGGGCTGGCAACGGCTTCTTAGCAAATGTGTCCGATATGCTCACCCGCAACAAAGCAGGCAAGTCCTTTATTGGCGTTGACAGCAAGTTCAGCCCGGGCGATGCCCCGCTGGGAGCCAGCAAGGTGCGCCCTGGCATGAAGCAGGTCGCCTGTTTATCGGAAAGTGCGCGGCTATTGGTGTTCCCACTCGATGAGCTCAAGCGCCTACCAACCGGAGGCAAGGGCGTTATCTTGATGGGCTTGGATGACAAAGAGCGCCTTGCGTCGGCGGTTGCCGTTGGCCCGGATGGCGCTACTTACTCTGGTGCGGGCCGGGCCGGAAAGCCAACCGAGTTAAGCCTCGACAGTAAGACCTTGAAGTCGTTTGCGGGCAACCGCGCGCGTAAGGGCCATTATTTAGAGCCACGCTTAAAAGACGGAAAGCTGAGCCCGAATTAAGTCACTGCTTTTTTACTAGGCTTTACTCAATCTCGGCGATGAGTTCAATTTCAACGCAGGCACCCAGGGGTATTTGAGTTACTCCAAAGGCGCTGCGGGCATGCTTACCAGCTTCGCCAAACACTTCAAATAACAGCTCGGAGCAGCCATTTATCACCAGGTGCTGCTCCGTAAAGAGGTCGGTCGAGTTAACCAGTCCCATCACTTTGACAATTCGCTTCACGCGATCCAGTGAGCCCAAGTGCGCTTCCAGGGTAGCCATTAAATCGATCGCAATCGAGCGTGCCGCGGCTTTGCCGCTAGGAGTATCTATGTCTAAGCCCAATTTACCGACCCAAGGCTTGCCATTTTCTTTGGCGATATGCCCAGAAACAAAGACAGTAGAACCGGTGGTTACGGCCATGACGTAAGCGGCAGCAGGGCTTGCGGTGGCGGGGAGCTCAATACCGAGGTCTTTAAGGCGATCGCTGATGGGTTTGGTGGACATATATTGAGGCGCTTTTTAGGGATAAAGGGGAGGGTAGAATCTTACTGCTAAATGCGGTAAAAATGAGTAATTGAGCACTCTCCGCTATACTCTTGCAAGCAAATTAGTCTGTTTTTTATATATTGATGATTTCCATGAAAAAACTCTCCGTGAATCGTTTATTGTCCACCCTGATATTCACTGTCGGCGCTGGATTTTCTGTCCTCTCTGTGAATGCACAGGCACAGGATGTCAAAGGCTCTGCCGCTGCAGGCCAAGCGAAGGTTTGGCTCTGCACTGGTTGCCACGCCATTCCGGAGTACCGCGCTGATTACCCATTGGTTTATCGCGTACCGAAAATTGGCGGACAAAATGCTGCCTATATTTACGCTGCCTTAGAAGCGTACAAGTCAGGGGAGCGTAAGCATCCCACGATGCGCTCGATTGCTGGCAGCATGACTCCTCAAGATATGGCCGATGTGAGCGCGTATTACGCTGCACAAAATTCGACCTCTCCTGCAAACCCCTTAAAGTAATTTCGATTTAGAGGTCCATTTATGAAAGTCGCACTCCTTATTTCTTTTTTGCTTTCCAGCATTGGCATAGCTCAGGCTTCCGATCTGGCTAAGGGAAAAGAGCTAGTTGAAAAGAACAATTGTGCTGCCTGCCATGGCGCCAATTTGAACGAGCCGCTTGCTCCGGCGTACCCCAAGATTGCCGGACAGTACGCTGATTATTTGTATTACGCCTTGCGTTCCTATCAAGTAGCAAACAACCCTAATTTTGGCCGCAAGAATGCAGTTATGGCATCGCAAGTAGCGCAGTACAGCGATGCCGATTTACGCAATATGGCTGCCTACATTGCCTCATTACCAGGCACGATGGTGATCAAGAAGTAATTTAGTAAAAGCCTAGCGCGTGGCCTCGAGCCCGCGCGCTAGATGGGCCTGCATGGCTTCTTGTGCAGCAGCTCCATCTCTTTTTATTAATGCTTTCAGTATGTTACGGTGCTCATTTAAGGCGCTCTGTAATCGGCCAGACCGGCCCAAGGAATCTCGACGTTGTAGTTTGAGCACCTTGCGTAGGTCGTCAACAACCCCATTCATCCAGCGATTGCCTGCAATCTCCATAATCAACTCGTGAAAGCGCACGTTGATCTCAAAAAACTGCTCTTCATCGCGATCGGCTGCGGCTTTTTCAAGCTTTAAGTGCAAATTATCCAGCTGATTGAGTTGTGCCTCGCTTGCTTTTAAGGCCGCTTCTTTCGCTGCAAACCCCTCTAATTGAGCTAAAACAGCAAAAATCTGCTCTAAATCGCCGCGTTCTACCTCAGTAACGTAAGCGCCACGCCTCGGCTTCATCGTCACCAAGCCTTCGGAGGCGAGTACCTTGATTGCTTCGCGCATGGGTGTTCGGCTGATGCCAAAGGTTACGGCCAAACTTTGCTCATCCAGCCAACTGCCTGGCGGCAGCGTGTGGGCAAATATCTGCGCGCGAAGGCGTTCAGCGACGTCGTGATAAAGGGGTCTATTGCTTAAATTCATGGATTTTCGACTAAATTGTATTAATAATTATGTATACAATATCTAGACAGAAGTCGATTTGTCAAGCAAAATACGAATAATTAAAAATGATGTCGTCACTAAGCCAACAGGAGTAAGTGGAATGAGTTCATCCAATGCCAAGCCGAATCCGTGGCCCGATTCCAAAAAAGTGGAATTGAGCGATTGGGAAAAAGCGGCACAAAAATCAGCCCCCAATGGCAATACCGATGCGCTGGGCTGGAATACACCGGATGGCATTCATTTAAAAGCCTTGTATACCGCAGCGGATTCTGCAAGCTTGCCGTATGCCAATACCCTGCCTGGATTTGAGCCATTTGTGCGCGGGCCGCAGGCCACCATGTATGCAGTAAGGCCTTGGACCATCCGCCAGTACGCAGGCTTCTCGACGGCAGAAGAGTCCAATGCGTTTTACCGTAAAGCATTGGCAGCTGGCGGTCAGGGCGTCTCTGTTGCATTCGATTTGGCAACCCACCGGGGCTACGATTCCGATCATCCGCGGGTAACCGGCGATGTCGGTAAGGCTGGGGTTGCGATTGACTCCGTCGAGGACATGAAAATCCTCTTTAATGGCATTCCGCTCGATACCGTTTCGGTATCCATGACCATGAATGGCGCCGTATTACCGGTACTGGCTGGCTATATCGTGGCAGGCGAAGAGCAGGGCGTGAGTCAGGCGCAGCTCTCCGGGACGATTCAGAATGACATTCTGAAAGAGTTCATGGTTCGCAATACCTACATCTATCCGCCTGAGCCATCGATGCGCATCATTGGCGACATCATTGAGTACACCGCAAAGCACATGCCCAAGTTCAACTCGATCTCGATCTCGGGTTATCACATGCAAGAGGCTGGCGCTAATCAAGTATTGGAGCTTGCCTTCACCCTGGCCGACGGCAAAGAGTACGTTAAAACTGCATTAGCCAAGGGCTTGGATGTCGACGGCTTTGCTGGACGCCTGTCCTTCTTTTTTGCCATTGGCATGAACTTCTACTTGGAGGTTGCGAAATTGCGCGCTGCTCGTTTGCTGTGGTGGCGCATCATGAAAGAGTTCAATCCGCAAAATCCAAAATCGCTGATGCTGCGAACCCATTGCCAGACCTCGGGCTGGTCTTTAACCGAACAAGATCCCTATAACAATGTGGTACGCACCACGGTAGAAGCCATGGCGGCAGTCTTTGGTGGTACTCAGTCCTTGCATACCAATTCGTTTGACGAAGCGATTGCGTTGCCATCGGAAACCTCCAGCCGAATTGCACGCAACACCCAGTTAATTCTCCAGGAAGAAACCCATATCACTAGCGTGATTGATCCCTGGGCTGGCTCCTACATGATGGAAAACCTCACGCAAGAGATGGCCGATAAAGCATGGGAAATTGTGCTCGAAGTCGACGCCATGGGCGGCATGACCAAAGCAGTTGAAAGTGGTTGGGCTAAGCTCAAAATTGAAGCCGCTGCTGCTGAAAAGCAAGCCAAAATTGATTCGGGCGCCGATGTCATCGTGGGCGTGAATAAATACAAACTGGATAAAGAAGAGTTGGTCGATGTCTTGGTGATTGATAACGACAAAGTGCGTATCAATCAAATCGAACGCTTGAATTCGATTAAGGCATCGCGCGATAGTAAAAAGGTAGCGGCTGCACTGGAGGCGCTAACCAAGGCGGCGGCAGATCAAACCGGTAATTTATTGGAGTTAGCGGTAGCAGCAATGCGCTTGCGCGCTACCGTCGGTGAAGTATCTGACGCTTTAGAACAAGTCTACGGGCGCCATCGCGCCGATACGCAAAAGGTGACCGGAGTGTATGCAGCTGCTTATGACTCAGCCGAGGGCTGGGAAAAACTCAAAGGGGAGCTCGCTCAATTCGCGAGTGATTTTGGACGCAGACCGCGCGTGATGATTGCCAAGCTCGGCCAGGATGGCCATGACCGCGGCGCAAAAGTGGTCGCCACCGCATTTGCGGATCTGGGTTTTGATGTGGACATTGGTCCACTGTTTCAGACTCCAGAGGAATGTGCGCGCCAGGCGATTGAGAATGACGTTCATGCGCTGGGTATTTCTACTTTGGCGGCGGGTCACAAAACCTTGGTGCCAGCAATCATCGCTGAATTGCGTAAGCAGGGCGCCGATGACATCATTGTGTTCGTTGGCGGCGTCATTCCGCGACAAGATTATGAATTCTTGTATGAGGCAGGCGTAAAGGGCATCTATGGTCCGGGCACCCCGATTCCCGCTTCTGCCAAAGACGTGCTCGAGCAAATTCGCAAACAAGCAAAGCCGCTCTAATTCACCATGCTGCCTGCCGCTGATCAAGCCTTGTTTGATGCAATTACAGGTCCATCAGGATCGGCGCAGCGTCGCGCTTTGGCTAAGGCCATTACCTTGTTGGAGTCCACTCGCTTGGACCATCGCAAGCGCGCAGATGAATTACTGAATGCGTTGCTGCCAAAGACGGGAAGGTCATTTCGTTTAGGTATCTCCGGAGTTCCTGGAGTAGGAAAGTCAACCCTGATTGAAACCCTGGGTCTCTATTTGATTGAGCGCGGTCACCGCGTAGCTGTTCTGGCAATCGATCCATCCTCAAGCCTATCGGGCGGATCGATTTTGGGTGACAAGACCCGCATGGAGCAGCTCTCGGTGCATGAATGTGCATTCATCCGGCCCAGCCCATCTTCCGGAACATTGGGCGGCGTTGCCGAAAAAACCCGCGAAGCACTTTTAGTCGCCGAAGCGGCTGGGCACGACGTCGTGATTGTGGAAACCGTCGGCGTTGGTCAGAGTGAAATTGCTGTGGCTGGCATGACCGATTTATTTTTGCTACTGCAATTACCCAATGCGGGTGATGATTTGCAGGCGATTAAAAAAGGGGTGATGGAACTGGCTGACTTGATTGTGATCAACAAGGCCGACATTGATCCCAATGCTGCAATGCGCGCACAAGCATTTATTACCAGCTCCCTACGATTATTGGGCTTTCAGGGAAACCCGGATCACGCCTCGCACGATACGGAGTATTGGCATCCCATCGTCATGTCCTTATCGGCATTGCAAGGGACCGGCATCACCGACTTGTGGGATCACATTCTGCGCTTTCAAAAACTGCAAACGGCCAATGGTCGATTGGCTGCCCGGCGTCAAGTGCAGTCAGGCGCCTGGATGTGGGAACGCATCGATGCTGGACTCAAAAGTGCATTTAAAAATAACCCCGCAGTTCAGGCTTTACTTCCCGAACTGAGCAATGCCGTCAATCTTGGAACCATCGCCCCCTCGGTTGCTGCAAGGCGCTTACTTGAAGCGCTGGGCCACACCTCTTTCTAAGGAGTCAGTATGCAAGACATCATCCATCAACTGGAAGCCAAGCGGGAGTTAGCGCGCCTTGGCGGCGGTCAAAAACGAATTCAGGCACAGCATGCCAAAGGCAAGTTAACCGCCCGTGAGCGTATTGAATTGCTCTTGGACGCAGGCAGCTTTGAAGAGTGGGATATGTTTGTTGAGCACCGCTGCACCGATTTTGGTATGGCAGATCAAACCGTGCCAGGCGATGGTGTTGTCACGGGTTACGGCATGATCAATGGGCGACTGGTGTTTGTCTTTTCTCAAGACTTTACGGTTCTGGGCGGCTCTTTATCCGAAGCCCATGCCGAGAAGATTTGCAAGGTCATGGATCAAGCCATGAAAGTTGGCGCTCCCGTCATTGGCTTAAATGATTCGGGCGGCGCTCGTATTCAGGAGGGCGTTGCTTCCTTGGGTGGCTACGCCGATATTTTTCAGCGCAATGTGACCGCCTCCGGCGTGATTCCACAAATCTCATTAATCATGGGGCCATCTGCTGGCGGCGCGGTGTACTCGCCGGCACTGACTGACTTTATCTTTATGGTTAAAGACAGTTCGTATATGTTTGTAACGGGTCCCGAGGTTGTCAAAACCGTGACCCACGAAGATGTAACAGCGGAAGAGCTGGGCGGAGCAGTAACCCATTCGACGGTTTCAGGCGTGTGTGATTTAGCCTTTGAAAATGATGTCGAGGCAATAATGGTGTTGCGTCGTTTTTTTAATTACTTACCTTTATCCAATAAAGAAAAGCCACCAACATTACGCTCGGCTCGGCGCGATGAGGCGCCGGATTACTCACTGGATACCTTGGTGCCGGCCAATCCCAATCAACCGTATGACATGCATGAGTTGATTCGTAAGATTGCAGACGACGGGGAGTTCTTTGAATTACAGCCCGATTACGCCAAAAATATTTTGATTGGTTTTGGTCGGATGGAAGGGCAGACGATTGGCATTGTCGCCAATCAACCCCTGGTTTTGGCGGGCTGTTTGGATATAAAGGCATCAATAAAGGCTGCTCGTTTTGTGCGTTTTTGCGACGCCTTCAATATTCCCGTCGTCACCCTCGTCGATGTTCCTGGCTTTATGCCGGGTACCGCTCAAGAATACGGCGGCATTATTAAACACGGCGCGAAATTACTCTATGCCTATGCTGATTGCACTGTACCCAAAGTCACCCTGATTACGCGCAAAGCCTATGGTGGCGCCTATGATGTGATGGCATCCAAGCACCTGCGCGGTGATGTGAACTTTGCATGGCCTTCAGCTGAGATTGCCGTGATGGGGCCGAAAGGCGCTGTTGAAATCATCTTCCGCGAAGAAAAAAGCGATCCCGAAAAAATCGCTGCACGCGAGGCGGAATACAAGGCCAAGTTTGCAAACCCCTTTGTGGCAGGTCGTCGCGGCTACATCGATGACGTGATCTTGCCGCATGAATCGCGTAAGCGAATTGCACGATCGCTCGCTATGCTGAAAGATAAGGACCTTAAAAATCCGGAGCGCAAACACGGCAATATTCCCCTGTAATGGATAGGCACGATCACATGAAAACCACCCTATTTAAAAAGATACTGATTGCCAATCGTGGCGAGATTGCATGCCGTGTCATTAAAACAGCGAAACGCATGGGCATTGAAACCGTTGCTGTTTTTTCTGAGGCCGATCGCGAAGCAAGGCACGTTCAATTAGCCGATGAGGCAGTCTGCATTGGACCTGCGCCATCGCGCGAATCCTATTTGGTGATGGACCGCATCATTCAGGCTTGTAAAGAGACTGGCGCACAAGCGGTGCATCCGGGCTATGGATTTTTATCCGAGAATGAGCAATTTGCACGGCGCTGCGAAGAAGAGGGCATTGTCTTCATTGGGCCTAAGTTTGCGGCGATAGCTGCCATGGGCGATAAGATTGCCTCCAAAAAATTAGCCATGGAAGCGAAGGTCAACACCATTCCTGGCTTTAACGAAGCGATTGATAGTCCAGACGTCGCGGTCAAAATTGCCAAAGACATCGGCTATCCCGTGATGATCAAAGCATCGGCCGGCGGTGGCGGCAAAGGCTTGCGGGTTGCGCACAATGATCAAGAGGCGTTTGAAGGTTTTGCGGCCTGCCGTACCGAAGCCCTGAATAGCTTTGGTGATGACCGCGTATTTATTGAGAAGTTCGTTGAAGGTCCGCGCCACATTGAGATTCAGATACTGGGTGATGCGCATGGCAATATCGTCTATCTCTGGGAGCGTGACTGCTCGATCCAGCGCCGTCACCAAAAAGTGATTGAAGAGGCGCCATCGCCTTTTATTGATCCAGCCACCCGCAAAGCCATGGGTGAGCAAGCCGTTGCCTTGGCACGCGCTGTCAATTACCAATCGGCTGGCACGGTCGAGTTTGTCGTCGGGAAAGACAAATCTTTTTACTTTCTGGAGATGAATACCCGCCTGCAAGTGGAGCATCCCGTGACGGAATCGATCACGGGACTGGATTTAGTAGAGCAAATGATTCGGGTTGCTGCTGGTGAAAAACTGTCGTTCACTCAAGACCAGATCAAGCTCGACGGATGGTCCATGGAGTGCCGGATTAATGCCGACGATCCCTTCCGGAATTTTTTACCATCCACTGGCCGCCTCGTGAAATACCGTCCTCCAGCAGAAGAAAACGGTGTCCGTGTCGATACAGGCGTATATGAGGGCGGAGAAATCCCGATGTACTACGACTCGATGATTGCCAAACTGATTGTGCATGGCCGCGATCGGATGGATGCGATTCATAAAATGCGCCATGCACTCAATCAATTTGTGATTCGCGGAATTCATTCGAATATTTCGTTTCAGGCAGCGCTCTTACAACATCCGCGCTTTGTTTCGGGTGACTTCACAACCGGCTTTATTCCGGAAGAGTACCCGAATGGATTTCAGCGGGATTCCGTTCAGCCGGCCGATCCAAATCGCCTGGCTGCGCTCGCCACCTTCATGCGCACACGCTACCTAGAATACATTCAAGTAATTGACGGGCAGCTGCCAGGCCATGAGATGCAAATTGCCAAAAAATTTGTATTGGTAACCGGAAAACAGGTGGGTTCGATGAACGATCCCATCAACATACCGACGCGCGTTGAACACAAAGACGGCGTCTACTCGGTTTATGTCGAAACTGCAGAGGGTATTAGTCGCTACGACATTATTAGTGAGTGGCGCCCAGGTCAAATTGTCCTCAATGCCACCATCAACGGTACGCAGTCGATATCGGCACAAGTCGAACGTCGAGGTATTCGTTACCACTTAGTGCTCGATGGCGCCCAATACGAATGCATTGTCTTAAGTCCGCTTGGAGCTGAGTTGCAGGCACGGATGCCGGTCAAGTTGCCGCCGGACACCTCGAAAATGGTCTTATCGCCGATGCCAGGCCTTTTAACCAAGATATTGGTGCATGCAGGTGATCACGTCACAGCAGGCCAGAAACTCGCCACGATTGAGGCCATGAAAATGGAAAATACCCTCTCGGCATTGCAGGACGGCGTCGTTTCTGAAATCTTAGCCAAAGAAGGCGATAGCCTAGCAGTAGATCAAATCATTATTCGCTTCGAATAAAGGACAGAGTATGACTGACGCAAGGCCATTTCGTATTTTAGGTATCCAGCAAATTGCCATTGGCGGCGAAGATAAACAACGCCTGCGATCCTTGTGGGTCGATTTGCTTGGCTTTACCTTTAAAGATACCTATGTATCCGAACGTGAAAACGTCAACGAAGATATCTGTGCCATTGGTCAAGGTGCGCATGAGGTTGAAGTGGATTTGATGCAGCCGGTGGACATCGCAAAAAAACCTGCGGTACATCAAACGCCACTGAATCACATTGGTCTATGGGTCGATGATTTACAGATAGCCCATGACTGGCTTAGCAGTAAAGGCTTACGCTTTGCTCCTGGTGGAATTCGTAAAGGCGCTGCAGGCCACGATATTATTTTTATCCACCCCAAAGGCAATGATGAATTTCCATTCGGGGGTGAGGGCGTTCTGATAGAGCTCGTCCAAGCACCACCGGACATCATTCAAGCTCTGTCGTCTTAAGGTCCGTTCTTGAAACCCATTCTGGCGATCGATACTTCATCGACTTGGTGTTCGGTTGCACTCTCGCGTAATCCATCGACTGAAGGCGTGCTGGAGCGTCATGAGTTACTGGGGCCGGGCGCTAGCCAGCATCTCTTGCCATGGATCACTGAATTACTGCAGCAAGAAGGAATCACTTTGCGGGACTTGGATGCGATTGCTGTAGGCATCGGTCCGGGCGCCTTTACCGGAGTGCGCTTAGCGGTTGCGGCAGTACAAGGCTTAGCCCTTGCAAGCCATTTGCCCGTTGCGCCGGTTGCGAGTCTGGATGCCATCGCAGCTATTGCAATCGATCACCCCTTGATACAGGCGATGGATGCTAGCAAACATCAATTCACAGTGGCAATTGATGCCCGCATGGGTGAAGTGTATTGGGCTAATTACAGCCTGATGAAAGCTGCGCAAGCAGGTGGCGAGAGTACGGCATTGCCAGAGCGCATCGGCGATATTCAGCTGAGCAGGCCAGAAGATGTCCAAATGGGCACAAGCGAATGCGTGTTTGGCAGCGCGGTTACGCAATACTCCGGCCATTTTGAGCAGCATATGCCCTCCAGTCAAATGGTTGGGGCTCTCGGGGTCAGTGCTGGTGGCGTCTTGCGCTGTGCAAAGGCGATGTTAGCTAAAGGGCAGCTCATTGCCGTGGATCAATTGGAACCCCTGTATGTCCGCAATAAAGTAGCGCTGACTAGCGCTGAACGTGGTGCAAAATAGAAGCTTCTATTTTGGATTGCAGCAATCTTTTTAATTAACGCCTCAAATGACGACTACCCAGGATGCCCAGTTAACCTTCATGCCAATGCAGCCATCGGATATGCGCGCAGTCATGGCCTTGGAAGCAATCTCGCATAGCCATCCGTGGACACAAGGTAATTTTTTGGATTCATTGACGGCGGGGCATTGGGCCTATTGCATTCGGCCGGAGATGACGGCAAATGCAGCGTTAGTACCGAATTTGCCTGAATTGTGGGGCTATTGCATTTTGTATCCCGCCGTTGATGAATTGCATTTACTCAATATCACGATTGATCCAACATTGCGACGCAATGGGATTGGCAGTCGTGTGATGCAAGCCATTGAGGGCATTGCGATGCGGCAGAAAATGAGTCGCATTATTCTTGAGGTGCGCCCCTCCAATATCCCGGCAGTCAAATTATATGAACGGATGGGCTACGCCATCATTGGCGTGCGTAGGGCATATTACCCAGCCGATGAAGTTACGGGTAAGCGTGAGGATGCCGGTGTCATGGCAAAATCGATTACCCTTGAGGCACCATGAATCCCGCCCCATCCAATAACGCAAGCATGCGCTCCTCCTTTTTAAAGGAAATGGGCATTACAGAATGGGTCGATCGCTCTGGCCTCAGTGCTTCTCTGAGCGCGCCAGCAGCACCTCAAGACAATACTCAAGCGTCACCTGAGCCTACAGTAAGCCCATCGGAACGCGCAGCTGAGATTAGCGGCCGCTGGATTTTTATTGGGGCCAAACCCCAAGGCGATGCCCTCACTTTGTTCCAAAACATCGTGCGGGTGCTAGGTTTGCCGAATGGCGCATGGGTTTGGCAAGACCAAAAGGCCAGCATCGATGCGCTAATTGAATCCACCGCAGTACCGCTGGTGGCGATTGCATTTGGCGCAGCGAGTGCGCAGCGTTTAACGGGGGAAAATGCGCCCTTAGCTGAGTTGCGTGGTGCCATCCACTCTCTGATGCACGGCGAAGCCGAAGTGCCTTTGATCGCAACACTGGAATTGGCGCAAGTCTTGGCAAGGCCGCAAGAGAAAGCCTTGCTTTGGGAGGATTTACTACTCGCGCGCTCGGTGTTACAAAGCCTTTAAACCCGCAATTAACCAACTGATTACTAGTGTTTGCTTTCACCAATCAGGTGTAGGGAGTCATACTCCGCTTGATTGCGGGCATGCCGCCGCATAATCAAGATCATGATGATGCTGACCGATAAACCAAAGCCAGTAATGACATAAGCGATTGGCACATCAAGCCAGATGAGTAGGGCATAGAGCATCAGCATGCTTAGTACCGACAGATTTTCATTGAAGTTTTGCACCGCAATCGAATGGCCTGCTGAGAGCAAGACGTGGCCACGATGCTGCAAGAGGGCATTCATGGGCACTACGAAGTAGCCTGCGAGCCAGCCGACTAAGATCAGCAGCGCATAGGGCGGAATCAGATTAAGCGTGAGCTTCATTTTGTCAAACTCGACAAGCACAATCGGCGGAATCATGTCGATGTGATAGATGGCCATGACGCAAACCACAAGACCCATTACAACGCCATATGGCAATACCTTCAAGGATTGCTTTAGGGGGATGCGACTGGCTGCCCAGACTGCACCTCCGGCTACGCCCACCGCAGAGATGGCTTGCAAAATAGCGCCTTGCGAAAGACTCATGTTGAGCGCGACTTCCGCCCACTTGAGCACAATGAATTGCAAAGTAGCACCGGCACCCCAAAAGAGGGTAGTTACGGCTAAGGAGATCTGACCCAAACGGTCATTCCATAGCGTTCTGAAGCAATGGGCAAAATCCGCAATCAAATCGATTGGATTTGTTTTTTGAGCCACATAACGAGCGCCGGTATCGGGGATTTTGAGGTTAATGAGCGCGGCGATGATGTAAATCATCATAATGACCAAAATAGCTGCTTCGGCTGGCGTGTCTATGCCCGTTTCAATGACAGGCAGGTCAAAGCCCAGTAGGCGCGATGAGACGCCAACGCTGATCAGCACGCCACCCAAAACCGTACCCAAGATAATGGAGCCAACAGTTAGGCCTTCAATCCAGCCATTGGCAGCGACCAAGCGCTCTGGGGGAAGTAACTCGGTGAGGATGCCGTATTTAGCGGGGGAATACGCAGCGGCGCCAAGGCCCACAATGGCATACGATAGCAAGGGGTGGCTACCGAATAACATGACGGCACAGCCCACAAACTTAATGGTGTTGGTGATGAACATCACATTGCCTTTGGGCCGAGAGTCTGCAAACGCACCCACAAAGGCGGCCAGAAGGACGTAAGATAAGACAAAGAATAGCTTGAGCAAAGGGGTCATCCAATCCGGAGCATCAAGCTGGATTAGGAGTGCAATAGCCGCAATGAGGAGCGCGTTATCGGCCAGCGACGAAAAAAATTGCGCCGCCATAATGGTGTAAAAACTACGGTTCATTCGTACAATCTATTCATTTACAGCATTAAAACATGAAAGGGGTTTCAGATATGAATCGGCCTATATTGGCATCCATTCACATTGAGGCCTTTCGCCATAACTTGGCTAGGGTACGCGCGCTTGCCCCTGAGGCGAAGACTTGGTCAGTTGTCAAAGCCGCTGCGTATGGCCACCGCTTAGAGTCCATCCTGGAGGGCTTAAAGGAGACCGATGGATTTGCTTTGCTCGATCTGCGGGACGCACAGTGGCTTCGAAATCAAGGCTGGCAAGGCCGCATCCTACTGCTGGAGGGTCTATTTGAGCCTGAAGAGCTTGCACAAGCAGTCTCGCTGGACTGTGATTTAGTCGTTCATTGTCAGGAGCAAGTGGTATTACTTGAGCGCCTAGCTCAGCACTCCAGTCATGCGTTTCAGGTTTTTCTCAAGCTCAACTCCGGAATGAACCGGCTAGGCTTTTCCCCTACGACTTATCGGGATATGTACCACCGGCTCCATTCATTAGGGCATCAAGTCCACCACATGACCCACTTTGCCAATGCCGATGCAGTGGATCAGAAACCAACCGTGGGTGAGCAGATGGACTGCTTTTCTACGGCAACCAATGGCCTGGCTGGTGAAACCTGCCTTGCTAATTCGGCTGCAATTCTGTGGCACCGCACCGCCCTAGGTGACTGGGTACGCCCTGGAATCATGTTGTACGGACTTTCGCCGACTGGAATCCATGCGGACATTGAGCATGCACACCTTCAGCCCGTGATGTCCCTTACTAGTGAGATCATTGATATCCAACATTTGGCTGCCGGTGAGCATGTGGGCTATGGTGGTCGCTTTACGGCGCCTGAAGCAATGCGGATTGGCGTGATTGCCTGTGGCTATGCTGATGGGTATCCTCGCCATGCGCCGGATGGAACTCCGGTCTGGGTTGAGAGCAATGGCACTGGAGCAATCTGTCCGATTGCAGGACGCGTGTCGATGGATATGATTACCGTTGATTTACGCAATGCGCCGAATGCGCAAATCGGAAGTAGGGTGGAGCTTTGGGGGCAGAAGGTTCCTGCAGATACCGTTGCTGCCGCTGCCGGCACGATTGGTTATGAGCTCATCTGCGCACTAGCACCCCGAGTGCCAGTCGAATTGATTCGCAAATCTTAAAACAATAACTAAACGTTATCTATTCCAGATTTGCCACCACGAGCGCTCTTTCTTGACGCGCTGTCCAGTAAGGAGCATTTGGCTATCAGGAAAGTTGAGCTTAAACACCCGAATAGCGTCCGTGCTTAAATCAGTCATGCCCAAGCGCTCATATGACTTAATCAGAATGTAAAGCGCTTCTTCTACCGCAGGTGCGCGGTCATAGTCTTTGAGTACGAGCTGCGCACGGTTTGCTGCAGCTAGGTAGGCACCACGCTGAAAGTAATAACGCGCGACGATGACATCCGCCTCTGCCAAGGAGTTGACGATGTAGCGCATCCGGTCAAGCGCATCCGGTGCATATTTACTGTTTGGAAAGCGATCCACTACTACCTTAAATGCCTCGAATGCCTCACGGGCTGCCTTAGGATCACGCTCGCTTAAATCTTGACCAGTGAACTTGCCTAAAAATCCCAGATCATCGTTAAAAGTAATTAAGCCTTTGAGGTAGAAGGCGTAATCCAGATTAGGACTGCCTTGGTGGAGCTTGATGAAGCGATCTACAGCAACCAAGGCTTGCGCCTGTTCGCTGGCTTTCCAGTAGCAATAGGCGGCATTGATTTGCGCTTGCTGCGAATAAGGGCCAAAGGGGAAGCGCGCCTCGAGCTTTTCAAAATACGTTCCGCATTTTGCAAAGTCATTGTCTTTGAGTTTTTCAGTAGCTTCGCTGTACAGCTTGGTCTCAGACCAGCCATCGGTCTCGTCTTTATTGCCATCGCTTGCGCAACCGCTAATAAATAGGGTGGCAACTAAGGCAAATCCCAGCAGCAAGCTGCTAATGCGGGAGGAGGATGGCAAACCATTCGGGCTTACGTTTGTAGGCCTTACACTGTCGGCTGTAACTACATATGGGTAATTCAAGCGTGGCATTGCCGAAAACTCCTGATTCGAATCCAGTTGATTATATCGATGAAGAGGATTTCATTGCCCTAGAAATTCCGTGGGAGGCATCTGGCGAGCGCCTAGATAAGGTTTTGGCCGGGGCTTTGCCCGATTATTCCCGAAATCGCTTAAAAACCTGGGTTGAAGCAGGGGCAGTGACCGTCGACGGCAAGGTCACGCGAGCCCGTTACTTATTGCGGGGCGGCGAGAGCGTCAAAGTCTATCCCCAAGAAATGCCCGAGCAATTTGCGTTTCAGGCCGAGGATATTCCCCTGGATGTGGTGCATGAAGATGCGAGCTTGATTGTGATTAATAAACCCGCAGGCTTAGTGGTCCATCCTGCTGCGGGCAATTGGTCTGGAACATTGCTCAATGGTTTGTTATTTCGCTACCCTGAGCTTGTACAGTTACCTCGGGCCGGTATTGTCCATCGCCTCGACAAAGAGACCTCAGGCCTTATGGTGGTGGCGCGGACTGATCTGGCGCAAACGGCATTGGTCCGCCAACTGCAAGAGCGCACAGTCGGGCGCCGCTACTTGGCTTGGGTATGGGGAACGCCAGCAGCGCAAGGAAAGATTCAGGCCATGGTGGCACGCGATCAACGTGATCGACTCAAAATGGCAGTACATTCGATTCAAGGTAAGCCTGCAATTACGCTCTACCGTCGATTGGCTAATGGTCACTTTGCACAAGCGCCGGTATCGCTCCTAGAGTGCCGCCTGGAAACAGGGCGGACCCATCAAATTCGGGTGCATTTAGAGTCTTTGGGATTTCCCCTCTTGGGTGATCCGGTTTATCGCAAGAAGGCGCCGAACGTAGCCAAAGAGTTACCTTTGTATCGACAAGCATTGCATGCCTATGCCTTGAGCCTCATTCACCCAGAAAGCAAGCAAGTAGTGCAGTGGTACCGCTTGCCGCCAGACGATCTAAATGCTTTATTGCCAGCTGTTGGGATGACTGCTGCGGATTTACCTGACGAGCCAAAACTAGAAACGCCTCTTGCATCATGAGTAAGCACGACAGTCAATTTCAGGTCATCAATGGGCTGCGGGTGCTTGTTCCGAATTGGCCAGTTCCACCTCAGATCGGGGCGTTCTGTACTACTCGAGTTGGGGGCGTCAGCAAAGCGCCCTTTGATAGCCTCAACTTGGGTCGCTACGTCAACGATGAGGCCGCTGCCGTCAGTGAAAATCGTGCTCGTGTGCGGGCTTTGCTCCCAGCCGAGCCGGTATGGCTCAAGCAGGTCCACGGCACCCGGGTTTGGGACGCGGATTTGGCCTCCACTGAAGAGGTCATTGAGGCCGATGCGGCGGTCACCACCAAACCCAATACCGTCCTGACGGTAATGGCAGCCGATTGCTTGCCCGTTTTAATTAGTAGCCCGGATGGCGGGGTAATTGGCGCCGCCCATGCGGGCTGGCGCGGCTTATTGGGCGGCATTCTCGAAAACACGTTGGATACGATGCAGGCAAAAACGGGGCTGGGCGATACTGGCCAATACCTTGCCTGGCTCGGCCCGGCGATTGGTCCAAGGGCATTTGAGGTGGGTGAAGATGTACGTGCGGCGTTTCATGAATATGGTCAAAAACAGGGCCTGCCAATAGCCGCTGATGCATTTATGGCGATCGACGGCAAACCCGGTAAGTATTGGGCCAATCTATATCAATTGGCCCGGCAACGCTTACTCAGCAAGGGCCTGACCCATATCTATGGCGGCGAATTTTGTACGGTTCGCGATCAAACCGACTTTTTTTCCCATCGCCGCGATGGTCTTTCTGGGCGATTTGCCGCCTTTATCTGGCGCTGCTAAGCGAGGGCATAAGCTCTAGGGCTAGGGTTAGTGCTTATAACCCTTGTGCCCCATTCAAACGAGAATGGGTATGTGCGGCAAGCCGGTACGGCCTGCCTGGTTGAGAATAGAGAAAAGCATGTTTACTGGAATACCATCTGGGAAGTCGCCAAGTTTGGCACCGCAACATATGGCGTTAATCCCGCCCGAGCGCTTGTCCGAAATTCAGCAGCATTACATGACTGAATTAGCCGCCTACGTTAGCAATCCAGGCTCCCTCGAAATTAAAGATCGGCGTTTTTCTGGCAAAGCATGGCAATCGCCATGGAGTAAGGCCATTGCAGGAATGTATTTGCTCAATGCCAAGCACTTAATGGAATTGGCTGAAGCAGTCGAGACCGATGCAAAAAGTAAGCAGCGCATTCTGTTCAGCACGTTGCAAATGGTCGACGCACTTTCACCATCGAATTTCATGGCGACCAATCCAGAAGTGCTCGAGCACATCATTAGCTCGCAGGGGCAATCGATTCAAAACGGCATTCTGAATTTACTGGGCGATTTAAAAAAAGGCAAAGTTTCGCAAACCGATGAAACGGCTTTTGAGATTGGCAAAAATTTAGCCACCACCGAAGGTGCCGTGGTCTTTCGCAATCACTTGTTTGAGCTGATTCAATACAAGCCGCTAACCGAGAACGTATTTGAGCGCCCATTTTTGATGGTGCCACCATGCATTAATAAATACTACATCCTCGATTTGCAGCCCGATAACTCGGTGGTGCGTTACATGGTGAGCCAGGGCCACACGGTCTTTCTGGTTTCATGGAAAAACCCCGACAAATCGATGGCTAAGGTGACGTGGGATGATTACATTGGCGATGGCGTCATTAAAGCCATCGAAGTAACGAAAGAGATCGGCGGTCTAGATCAAATTAATTTGCTGGGCTTTTGCGTCGGCGGAACCTTGGTGAGCAACGCCTTAGCAGTATTAGCGGCGCGCAAACAAAAGCCGGTGGCCAGCCTAACTTTGTTAACGACCTTGCTCGACTTTAGTGACACCGGAATCTTAGATATTTTTGTTGATGAGGACACCGTTAAGCTTCGCGAAAATACCATCGGCGGCGAGCAAGGCCAGTTTGGTTTGATGTCTGGGCTAGATCTAGGCAATACCTTCTCCTTTTTGCGCCCCAATGATTTGGTGTGGAACTACGTAGTTGAAAATTACCTCAAAGGCAATTCACCGCCGCCATTTGATTTGCTCTATTGGAATGGAGACTCTACCAATCTACCGGGCGCTATGTATTGCTGGTATCTCCGCCACACCTACTTGCAAAATGAATTAGTAAAGCCAGGCAAGCTCAAGGTGTGCGGCGAAAAAGTTGACCTGTCATTAATTGATTGCCCAGCTTACATTTATGCATCACACGATGACCATATTGTTCCGTGGCATAGCGGTTATCGTTCGACGCAAATTCTCAAAGGCAAAAACCGCTTTGTACTTGGGGCATCCGGCCACATCGCTGGCGTGATTAATCCGCCTGCAAAAAATAAACGCCACTACTGGGTCAATGCCAAATTACCAGCCAAGGCAGAAGATTGGCTTGCGGGCGCTAAGGATATTCGCGGTAGTTGGTGGCCAGACTATGCTGAATGGCTCGCCCAATTTGGCGGCAAGCAAGTGAAGGCTAGCAATAGCTTTGGAAGTGCAAAGTATAAAAAAGGGATAGCGGCCCCAGGTAAGTATGTCAAAGAAAAAGTCGACGAATCAAGCTAAGTAAGCAGTATGAATCAATGCAATACCTTTTAGACGCAACACACATAGAGAGAAGAGGGTAATACGATGACACAACGAATTGCTTATGTAACTGGTGGTATGGGTGGAATTGGTACTGCGATTTGCCAGCGGCTGTCTAAAAAAGGGCACTTGGTTATCGCTGGCTGCGGACCAAACTCTCCACGACGTGATCGTTGGCTAGGCGAACAAAAAGAGCTAGGCTATAACTTTATCGCTTCGGAGGGCAATGTATCGGACTGGGCATCGACTGTAGCGGCATTCGACAAAGTCAAAGCCGAGGTGGGCCGCGTTGATATTTTGGTCAACAATGCCGGCATTACGCGGGATAGTGTCTTTCGTAAAATGACGCCAGAGGATTGGAAGGCGGTCATCGACACCAACCTCAATTCCTTGTTTAACGTCACCAAGCAGGTGATCGAAGGCATGATCGACAATAACTGGGGTCGAGTTATTAATATTTCCTCCGTCAACGGTCAAAAAGGGCAGTTTGGGCAGACCAATTACTCCACCGCTAAAGCTGGCTTACATGGCTTTACGATGGCCCTGGCGCAAGAAGTGGCCGGAAAAGGGGTCACGATCAATACGGTCTCCCCTGGCTATATCGCAACCGATATGGTCAAGGCAATTCGGCCGGATGTGCTGGAAAAAATTGTTGCCGCCATCCCTGTAAAGCGCCTGGGAACCCCCGATGAAATCGCCTCGATGTGTGCTTATATTGCCTCGGATGACGCTGCATTTGCTACCGGCGCCGATTTTTCCCTCAACGGCGGCATCCATACGGGATAATTCCGGAGCTAAACTGTCGTTTATGGCATTTGTGTAGTGCGAAGGAGTGGGGATATGGCAACCAGAACAAAACGAGCGGGTGAAGAGCGGCTGATTAAGAAGTATCCTAATCGCCGCCTTTACGATACGCAAACCAGTACATATGTGACCTTAGTTGACATCAAAGGCTTGGTGATGGCGAATGAGGCATTCAAGGTAGTGGATGCCAAAACCGAAGACGATCTAACGCGCAATATTTTGATGCAGATTATCTTGGAAGAAGAGGCCTGCGGCTCCCCGGTCTTTTCTTCGCAAATGCTATCGCAAATTATTCGTTTTTATGGCAACTCCATGCAAGGCCTGATGGGCAACTACCTGGAAAAAACCATGCAATCCTTCGTAGATATTCATGGGACGCTAAGCGATCAATCCAAAGGCGTTACGGGTGGCACCGATGCATGGGCACAAGCCATGAATATGCAGAACCCAATGATGCAGGGCCTTATGGGCAACTACATGGAGCAGAGTAAAGATCTGTTTATGAAGATGCAAGAGCAGATGCAAAGTTCGCAAAGTATGTTTAAGGGATTTCCTTTTACACCCCCCGTGCCTAAAAAAGAAAACGACTAGTTGTGGCGGGCAAGGTTGGTTTTGTTTCCTTGGGATGCCCTAAGGCGCTGGTTGATTCAGAGCTCATCCTCACGCAATTGAGTGCGGAGGGCTATGAGACCGCTAAAGACTATTCAGGCGCTGACCTGGTGGTAGTCAATACCTGTGGCTTTATTGATTCTGCCGTTGAAGAGTCCCTTGCAGCCATTGGCGAGGCCTTATCTGAAAACGGCAAGGTGATTGTGACGGGCTGCCTTGGCGCACGTAAAAATGATGATGGCTCTGATTTAATTAAAAGCATTCACCCCAAAGTACTTGCAGTGACCGGCCCTCATGCCACAGATGAAGTGATGCAAGCAATTCATTTGCATTTGCCCAAGCCCCACGACCCGTTTACCGATTTATTGCCACCCATCGGCGTCAAGCTCACGCCGAAACATTACGCCTATTTAAAGATATCGGAAGGCTGCAACCACCGCTGTACGTTTTGCATCATTCCAAGCATGCGCGGTGATTTAGTGTCTCGGCCGATTGGCGAAGTCTTGCTCGAAGCAAAGCGCCTATTTGAGTCTGGCGTGAAAGAACTGCTCGTTGTGTCGCAAGATACCAGCGCTTATGGCGTGGATGTGCAATACCGCACGGGTTTTTGGGATGGCAAACCTCTCAAAACAAAGATGCTGGATTTGGTCAGCGCCCTCAATCAAATTGCGCGCGAGCATCAGGCCTGGGTACGATTGCATTACGTCTATCCCTATCCGCACGTCGATGACGTATTGCCGATCATGGCAGAGTTTAAAGAGCATGGCTATGGGCTCTTGCCTTACCTTGACATTCCATTGCAGCATGCCCATCCCGATGTGCTCAAACGCATGAAGCGTCCTGCTAGCGGTGAACGCAATTTAGATCGAATTCAGGCATGGCGTGCAACTTGCCCGGAGCTCGTGATCCGCAGTACTTTCATTGCGGGATTTCCGGGGGAAACCGAAGAAGAATTTAGCTATTTACTGGATTTTTTAGATCAAGCGCAAATTGATCGGGCAGGGTGCTTTGCCTATTCGCCGGTGGCGGGTGCCACAGCCAATGCACTGGAAGGCGCCTTGAATCAATCGATTCGGGATGAGCGCCAGGCCCGCTTTATGGGCAAAGCCGAAGCAATTTCAGTCAATCGCCTCAAAAGTCGGGTGGGTCAGCGCATGCCGATCTTGGTTGACCACGTCAGCGAATCGGGCGGTATTGGCCGCACGGCCGGCGACGCCCCAGAAATCGACGGTATCGTGCGGATTTTGCCGGTAAGTAAGCCGTCCAAACGCTACCGGGTGGGGGATTTTGTGCGCGGTACGATCGTAGATACACAGGGGCACGACCTAATTGCTCAATTGTAGGCAATCAGGTAAAAAAGCCTTTAGCGAAGTATGCTTTTCAGATGGAATGCTTAATTTAAGGGGATTACTATGAGTCGCGAAGTCGTTGTATTAAGTGCGGTACGTTCTGCCATCGGCGCCTTTAATGGCAGCCTGAGCAGCATGGAGCCATCCGAACTCGGCGGTATTGTCATGAAAGAGGCGGTGACACGGTCGGGCGTTAATCCCCAGGATATTAATTACGTTACGGTCGGCAATACCATTCCGACCGATAGTCGCTATGCCTACGTTGCGCGCGTTGCCTCGATTCAGGCAGGCTTGCCGATGGAATCGGTAGCGATGTCCTTAAACCGCCTTTGCAGCTCTGGCCTGCAAGCCATTGTTACTACCTCGCAAGCCATCATGCTCAATGATTGCGATTACGGCGTTGGCGGCGGCGTTGAAGTAATGTCCCGCGGTATGTACGGTTCGCCCGCAATGCGCAGTGGTGCACGCATGGGCGATACCAAAATGATTGACCTCATGGTTGCCGTACTAACCGATCCATTTGGTGTTGGACACATGGGCGTGACCGCAGAAAACCTCGCTGAAAAATGGAAGCTGACCCGTGAAGAGCAAGATGCGTTTGCGGTGGAGTCGCATCGCAGGGCCGCGGTTGCCATTAAAGAGGGTCGCTTCAAGTCCCAAATAGTTCCTATCACCATCAAGTCACGCAAAGGCGATGTGGTGTTTGATACGGACGAACATTGCAAGCCCGATACCACCATGGAAACACTCAGTAAGATGAAGGCGGTTTTCAAGAAAGAGGGCGGTACTGTCACCGCAGGTAATGCATCTGGCATTAATGATGGCGCAGCCTTCTTTGTCTTGGCTGCTGCCGATGCTGCTGCGAAAGCCGGTCAAAAGCCGATTGCCCGCTTGGTGTCCTACGCTGTTGCTGGTGTGCCCAATCACATCATGGGTGAGGGTCCCATCCCTGCATCCAAAATTGCACTGACGCGCGCTGGGTTAAAGCTAGACCAAATCGACGTGATTGAATCGAATGAAGCGTTTGCTGCTCAGGCTTTAGCGGTTACAAAAGGTCTAGGATTAGATCCTGCTAAGACCAATGTGAATGGCGGTGCGATTGCGCTTGGCCATCCGATTGGTTGCTCGGGCGCCGCGATTGCCACCAAAGCGATTCATGAATTACAGCGTGTGAATGGAAAATACGCTTTGGTCACCATGTGTATTGGTGGCGGCCAAGGTATTGCGGTAGTATTCGAGCGTCTGTAAAAGCAGACCGATTGCGTAACGAAGGTGGTTACGTAATCAACGCCAGTGTGGCGTCTAAGCCGACTCGGTCAAACGCCGCGTCGGCTTTTTCTTTTACTAGGGGTTTGGCTCGGTAGGCGATACTCAGACCCGATCCATCCATCATCAGTAAATCGTTGGCGCCATCACCGATGGTTATAGCTGCAGACTTTTTGCAGCCCAAGGCCTTGCATGCATTCTTCACATGCATCGCCTTGCCGCTCGCATCCACGATATCGCCGAGCACTACACCGGTTAATTTGCCATCCTGAATTTCTAAAGTATTGGCATGGGTTTCGGTAAAGCCGAGATCGCGCTGCATGCGCTGTGTAAAAAAGGTAAAGCCGCCTGACACCAAAATTGTATGTAATCCCGCTGCATTGGCCGCGACGAGCAATTCAATCGCACCCGGATTAGGCCGGAGTCGTTCTCGGTAAACTGATTCCAGCACTGATTCAGAAATGCCGTTTAGCAGCGCTACACGGCGCCGCAAACTTTCACTAAAGTTGGCGATCTCACCGCGCATAGTTGCCTCGGTAATTGCTGCTACCTCCGCTTTCTTACCCGCAAAATCGGCAATCTCATCAATGCACTCAATATTGATTAAGGTGGAGTCCATGTCCATTGCCAAAATCCGTAGGCGACTGGGATTAAAGGTGGGGGCTAAAAATGCGAGGTCAAGACTAAGAGTGGAGGCCAATTTCCGAAATGCCTCGCGCTCGGTTAGGGCAAGCTCGCGGGATACTTGCCAGCGCTGCGCGTGGGTATTACCAACCACGGTGGAGCCCTGTTGATCGTAAGGTTTGAGGGATAGACCTAAATTGGTAGCCAAATTGCCCAAGGTATTGGACAGGCCACGATCAATCGGGGCCGTGGATAGGACAACAATAATTTGACCAAGACTCATAGTGGGGTACTCATAACACCATAGTAAGCGAATTTTGCCTCAGCAAGGGATGGCTTTTGTATGCTGCTCACGATTGGGCGCTCATCAGTGTGGCGGATGTACTTAAATGCTTTAAAAGCCGGCGTATTTGATCTAAGCGCTGCTCCAATTTATCAAAGTCCCCCGCTTTTTGGGGCAATACCTTGAGGCGATCTTGGCCGTTGAGTAAAACCTGTTTATTGGATTGCACCAACTGAATGATGCGCAGTGGATCAATCGGGGGATTTGGAATGAAGGTGAGTTGAATCGCAGTGGGCCCTGCATCAATCTTCTTGATACCAAAGCCACTCATCTCAAGGCGGAGGCGATGGGTTTCATAAAAGGATTTGGCGGGATCTGGCAGATCACCAAAGCGATCAACCAACTCTTCGCGTAAGCCCATCAATTCGGAAAAGTCAGAGGTTCCCGCGAAGCGCTTATACAGCGAAAGGCGTTCATGCACATCGGGACAATAATCCTCCGGTAACAGCGCCGGAACACCTAAATTGACATCGGTTGTGACTTGCAGTGGCGCTAATAAATCAGGCTCTTTTCCGCTGCGCAGGGATTTGACTGCGCGATTAAGCATTTCGGTATAGAGCTGAAATCCAATTTCATGAATATCACCCGATTGTTTATCGCCCAGCACTTCGCCCGCACCCCGAATTTCTAAATCGTGCATCGCTAGATAAAAGCCAGAGCCCAATTCTTCCATCGCCTGAATCGCATCAAGTCGCAATTTGGCTTGCTTACTCAGCGCCTCTGGATCCGGCACCAATAAATATGCATAGGCCTGATGGTGTGATCGACCAACCCGGCCACGCAATTGATGCAGCTGTGCCAAGCCAAATTTATCGGCGCGGTGCATGATGATAGTGTTTGCTGTAGGCACGTCGATACCGGTTTCAATGATGGTGGTGCAGAGCAAGATGTTGCTGCGCTGCGTTACAAATTCCCGCATCACCGATTCCAGCTCGCGTTCATGCATTTGCCCATGCGCAACACTAATCCGGGCCTCCGGGATCAGAGCTTGCAAAGCATGGCGGCGATTCTCAATGGTTTCTACTTCATTGTGTAAAAAGTAAACTTGCCCGCCGCGTTTAATTTCACGCAATACTGCCTCGCGCACAACCCCATCGCCTTCACGTCGCACAAAGGTCTTGATTGCTAGACGCTTTTGCGGCGCGGTTGCAATAACCGAAAACTCCCGAAGTCCTTCCATGGCCATTCCCAATGTTCTTGGAATGGGAGTGGCGGTGAGCGTCAAAATATCGACTTCAGCACGCAATGCTTTGAGCGCATCTTTTTGGCGCACCCCAAAGCGGTGCTCCTCATCGACGATAACAAGGCCAAGACGTGCAAACTGCGTTTCTTTTGAAAGCAATTTATGGGTACCAATGACGATATCGGCCTCGCCACTTGCGATGGCTTGCAGGGCGGCATTGATTTCTTTAGTGGTTCTAAAGCGCGACAGTTCTACGATGCGGACTGGCCAGTCCGCAAAGCGGTCTTTCCAGGTAGCCACATGCTGCTCGGCGAGTAGGGTAGTAGGCGCCAGTATCGCCACTTGCTTACCGCCCATGACCGCAATAAAACTGGCCCGCAATGCAACCTCGGTTTTGCCGAATCCCACATCACCGCACACTAAGCGATCCATTGGCGTACCACTCGTCATATCGCCAATCACTGCTGCAATGGCATTGGCTTGATCCGGGGTTTCTTCAAAGCCAAAGCTTTCGGCAAAAGCAGCGTAATCGTGCGCCGAATATTCAAAGGCATGTCCCTGGCGAATTGCTCGGGCAGCATACAAGCTTAATAACTCAGCAGCAGTATCGCGAATTTGCTGCGCAGCTTTGCGCTTGGCTTTATCCCACTGCCCAGAGCCCAATTGATGCAGCGGCGCTGAATCCGGATCTGCGCCAGCATAGCGCGTAACCAGTTGGAGTTGATGCACTGGCACGTATAAGGTGGCGTTGTTCGCGTAAATGAGATGCAAAAATTCTTCGAAAATAGGCGCTTCTTTTGGAGGGGCGAGGTTGAGCAAAACCAAACCTTGGTAGCGGCCAATGCCATGTTCTACATGCACCACCGGATCGCCGATCTTGAGCTCTGCCAAATCCTTAAAGAGCATGTCAGGATCGCTTGCCTCTTTGCTACTGTCTTTACGGCGCTGACGCGTGGTGAGCGTAAATAGCTCCGCCTCCGTAATAAAGAGGAGACCCTGACTGGGCCAATCAAAGCCATTGAGAAGTGGCGAGACAACCAAGGCAAAGGGCGCTGCACCTTTAATAAAGGAAGCTAAATCATCGAGGAGCACTGGCTGAAGCGGGTATAGGTTGCCACCTCCATCTTTTGACACCGAATTGCTTTCATCCAAGAGTGCGCGGATCGACTCACGGCGACCCGCACTATCGCAGCAAATCACAATGCGGCGATGCGCCTGTGCAACCTGCTGACGCAATCGTCCAATCGGATCATGGTCACGGCGATGAATGCCCACGTCTGGCACCGATAAAAACTGGGGTGGCTCATTCGCTTCCACATTCGAAACAATGCCATTGCGATTGAGTACAAGACGCGCGCTGACTTTTGAAAGACTAAAAAATTGATCAACGTCTAAGAAGAGTGCTTTGGGTGGCAGTATGGGCCGATCTAAATCGTGCTTAAGGAATGCATACCGTTGCTCGGTGTCTTTCCAAAAGCCGCGAATTGCCTCTTCTGCATCGCCGACGGTAACAAGCCAAACTGGATCGCCCGAGCGCGGGAAGTAATCAAATAGGGTGGCAGACTCGTCAAAAAAGAGGGGCAAATAGGATTCAATGCCTGCACTCGGGATGCCCAAGTTGGCATCTTTATAAATGGAGCAACGGGTTGGGTCACCCTCAAATACTTCACGCCAGCGATTGCGAAACGCAGTCCGCGCTGCATCATCAAAAGGAAATTCATGGCCTGGCAATAAGCGAATTTCTTTAACGGGGTACAGACTGCGCTGCGTATCGGGATCGAACGCCCGGATTTGCTCAATTTCATCGCCGAACAAATCCAATCGATACGGCAGAGCAGATCCCATCGGGAATAAATCAATCAGTCCGCCACGCACGCTATATTCGCCGGGGCGCATCACGGCGCTGACTGGGTCATAGCCGGCTTGTTGTAGCTGCAGTCGCAGGGCGCTTTCATTGAGGCGATCGCCTTGCCGAAAGAAAAAAGTATGGCCAGATAAGAATTCAGGTGGGCCCAGCCGTTGTAGCGCGGTAGTAACTGGCACTAAAACAATGTCACAGGTGCCCGCCAGCATCTCATAGAGGGTGGCGAGGCGCTCGGAGACCAAGTCCTGATGGGGCGAAAAATGATCGTAGGGAAGGATCTCCCAGTCAGGCAGCAGCCGTGTTTTTAGTTGCGGGGCAAAAGCAGGGATTTCCTCTAAGAGGCGCTGCGCTTCTTGTGCTTGAGCGCAAAACACCACCATGACGGAAAAATCAGCCCGGTGCCGAAGAGCAGATTGGGCGATTAGGGCAGCATCAGCAGAGCCAACCAGGCCGGAGAAGGTAAAGCGCTGCCCAGCCCGCGGAGCAGGTATGGGGGGCGCTTGATTTGTTCCATCCGACATCTGGCCTCATTATAGAATCAGACATGCGCGATATTCTTTCTTCATGCCATGCGATTTTGCCGACCGCCGGTACTGGGTCTCGTTTGGGCGGTGCGGTTCCGAAGCAGCTTCGAATCCTCGCAGGCAAGCCCATGCTGGCGTATGCGCTCGAGGCGCTCATTGCGACTCCGGAGATTGAATCGATATGGGTTGGGGTCAGCCCCAGCATGCACGCATCGGGTGATTTTTCTGGGTTTCAGGAAAGCAGCAGCGCTTTACTCAATACCAAGCCCAACTACTTTCTGCCAACCGGCGGCCCGACGCGTCAAGAAACCGTATTAAATACCCTGCGGGCAATGCTGGAAGCTGACCTTCCGGAGGAGGATTGGATTTTGGTGCATGACGCAGCTAGGCCAGGTATTACAAGTGGCGCCATTCAAGATTTAATTCATGGCGTCTTGGGTGCGGACTCCGGAGACCGATTCCATGGCGGCATCTTGGCCATGCCGGTTGCAGACACCCTAAAACAGAGCGCGCCAAGCGGCGAGTGGATTGAGCGCACGGTTTCGCGGGATGCCATTTGGCAGGCACAAACCCCTCAAATGTTTCGCCTTGCGGATTTATACGCCGCACTGGAAAGTGCCGTTTCGGATCGTGCAGAAGTGACGGATGAGGCTAGCGCGGTCGAACGTTTAGGTGGAAAGCCCTTATTAATCAAGGGCTCAACACGGAACTTTAAGGTTACGCAGCAAGCAGACTGGGACCTGATGGAGCTTGTTCTCCGTCAACAGAATGCCTAATACTCGATGAAAGCGGGAGAAGAAATGGCTTCAGGACGCACCACAGAACAACTCGTGCCACCATTTCGAATTGGTCAGGGCTACGATGTCCACGCCTTAGTGGAGGGTCGCCCGCTGATTTTGGGCGGCGTCAAGGTCCCGTATGGGAAAGGGTTGTTAGGGCATTCGGATGCCGATGCGCTGCTGCATGCATTGACGGACGCCTTATTGGGGGCTGCAGGCCTAAATGACATCGGACAGCTTTTCCCGGATAACGACCCTCAGTTCAAAAATATGGATA
Organism: Polynucleobacter difficilis; assembly: GCF_003065365.1. Classification (NCBI taxonomy): domain Bacteria; kingdom Pseudomonadati; phylum Pseudomonadota; class Betaproteobacteria; order Burkholderiales; family Burkholderiaceae; genus Polynucleobacter; species Polynucleobacter difficilis. The sequence continues at coordinate 961,304 of NZ_CP023276.1, forward strand.
GCCGCATTTTGCTCAGGCGGGCCCTGGAATGCGTTACGGAGGCTGGCTACCGGGTTGGTAACGTCGATGCTACGATCATTTGCCAACAACCCAAACTAGCAGGCTTTTTGCCTGAGATGCGGGTCCATATTGCCGCTGACCTCGGTGTCGCAGTCAATCAAGTCAATCTAAAAGCAAAAACCAATGAATTATTAGGGCATCTTGGGCGAGGCGAGGGTATCGCAGTCCATGCCGTTGCATTGGTTTATCTAGCCTAAGTCAGATTCTTCTGATCCTCAAATACGGCTTTAAACCAGCCTAAACCCTTGATCATTGTAGAATCGACCCCTTAGAGTGAAGTTTAAGCAGGGTATTGTCTGCGGTATTCGCGAGGATGGCGAAATTGGTAGACGCACCAGGTTTAGGTCCTGACGCCAGAAATGGTGTGGGGGTTCGAGTCCCCCTCCTCGCACCACAAGGCTTACCTTGGCTTGGGCTTCACATAACCTGATCTTTACAGAAGAGACGAGAATGGCTTTGCAGATAGAAAATTTAGGTCAATTAGACCGCAAGATGACCTTGGAAATTCCCCGCGCTGACTTAGCAAAAGCACGCGCCGCTCGTTTGGCCAAGGTTGGCAAGACCATGAAAATGGCCGGCTTTCGTCCAGGTAAGGTGCCACAAAAAATCGTAGAGCAGCAATACGGCATGCAAGTGGATTTTGAGGTGCAATTTGATAAAGCATCTGAACTCTTCTTTGAACTGAGCAAGAAAGAGGGCATTTTGTTAGCAGGACAGCCTCGCCTTGAGCCCAAGAGTGAAATTGGCGCTGATCCGATTGTGTTTGAGGCTTTCTTCGAGGTTTTGCCAGAAGTCAAAATTGGCGACCTGAGTAAAGCAGCGGTCAGTCGCTACACCACTGCGATTGGTGATGCTGAAATTGATCGCGCGCTGGATGTGCTGCGCAAACAACAGGTCCATTACCATCCGCGCGGCGTTGCAAGCGACCACGGTGATGGCGGCAGTAATTTAGCAGCCCAGTCTGGAGATCAAATTACCATTGACTTTGTTGGCAAGATTGACGGCGTGGAGTTTGCTGGCGGCAAAGCAGATGGCTTTGAGTTTGTGCTCGGTGAAGGCCGTATGTTGCCAGAGTTTGAGGCAGCAGCACTGGGCCTCAAAAATGGCGAGAGCAAAACCTTCCCATTGAAATTCCCCGATGATTACCACGGCAAAGACGTCGCTGGTAAAACAGCGGAGTTCACCATCACGGTGAAGCAGGTTAATTGGCCCCACATGCCCGAAGTGAATGATGCCTTTGCTCTTTCTCTTGGTGTAACCGAAGGTGTTGCCAAGATGCGCAGTGAAGTGCGTGAGAATTTAGAGCGTGAAGTCAAACGTCGTACAACGGCTTTGCTCAAAAATGAAGTCATGGATCAGCTTGAAAAACTCTGCGAACTCGATGTACCGAAGTCACTGATTGCCAGCGAGCAAGAGCGCTTAGTCGAGATGGCGCGCCAAGATTTAATGCAGCGCGGCATTCCCAATGCCAAAGATGCCCCAATCCCAGGGGAGATGTTTGCAGAGCAAGCCCAAAAGCGCGTTCGCCTTGGCTTAATACTCAGCGACCTGGTTAAGCAGCAAAATCTGGTCGCCACCCCGGACCAAATTAAGGCCGAGATTGAAGAGCAAGCCTCAACTTATGAAGATCCAAAAGAAGTGGTACGTTGGTTCTACAGCGACCCCCGTCGCCTAAAGGATGTGGAATCCGTAGTGCTAGAGGCGAATGTGATTCAGTATGTGAGCGGCCTTGGCACAATTACCGATAAAGCAGTAAGCTTTGAAGAACTAAGTAAGCTTAATTAATCGATTGCCCACGAAAGCCCATTCGCATGAACCGTACTGATTCCCACTTTTTCAATGCTAGTAATACCTCTGCCGGCGACCTAGAAACCCGCGGACTTGGTATGGTTCCCATGGTGATTGAAACATCGGGTCGCGGTGAGCGAGCGTATGACATTTACTCCCGCCTTTTAAAAGAGCGCGTTGTTTTTCTCGTGGGTGAAGTGAATGATCAAACAGCCAATTTGGTGATTGCGCAGCTCCTGTTTCTCGAGAGTGAAAATCCCGATAAAGAAATCTCGCTCTATATTAATTCACCTGGCGGCTCTGTCTCTGCTGGTCTGGCCATTTTCGATACGATGCAATTTATTAAGCCGGATGTGAGTACCCTGTGTATGGGTATGGCTGCCAGCATGGGTGCTTTTTTATTGTGCGCCGGAGCAAAGGGCAAGCGCTACGCCTTGCCGAATTCCCGCGTCATGATTCACCAGCCACTGGGCGGTGCGCGTGGTCAGGCATCGGACATTGAAATTCAGGCGCGTGAAATTTTGTACTTGCGTGAACGCCTCAATCAGATTTTGGCTGACCGCACCGGTCAATCGATTGAAACCATTGCCAAAGATACGGATCGCGATAATTTCATGTCTGCAGATCAAGCCCGTGATTACGGTTTAATCGACAAAGTCATTGATAAGCGCCCCTAATTGAGCGATTCCAAAACACCCGCCTCTGCTGATAAGCTCCTGTACTGCTCGTTTTGCGGGAAGAGTCAGCATGAAGTCAAAAAACTGATTGCCGGTCCTTCGGTATTTATTTGCGATGAGTGTATCGACTTATGTACCGACATCATTCAAGAAGAGTTGGCCAATCTACCCTCTGAAAAAGGCGATGGTGGCCTACCTACACCACACGAAATTCGGGCCGACTTAGATCAGTATGTGATTGGTCAAGACCAGGCCAAAAAAACCTTAGCAGTAGCGGTGTACAACCATTACAAACGCTTGCAATACTTGCCAGCGCCAAAGACAGAGAAGTTGGATGGCGCAGCCGATTCCAAAGACACTAAATCGGCAGCTGAAACCAAAAAATCAAAATTGCCTGCAAAGGCGATGGTCGATGGCGTTGAGTTGGCCAAGAGCAATATTTTGCTGATTGGTCCAACGGGTTCCGGTAAAACTTTATTGGCGCAAACACTGGCGCGTCTGCTCGATGTTCCTTTTGTAATGGCCGATGCAACGACCCTAACGGAAGCGGGCTATGTTGGCGAGGACGTTGAAAACATAATCCAAAAATTACTGCAGGCCTGCGATTACAACGTCGAAAAAGCCCAGCGTGGCATTGTTTACATCGATGAGATTGACAAGATTTCACGCAAGTCAGACAACCCATCGATTACCCGTGACGTGTCGGGAGAGGGTGTGCAGCAGGCGCTCTTAAAATTGGTAGAAGGAACCATGGCTTCCGTGCCTCCGCAAGGCGGCCGTAAACACCCCAATCAAGACTTCTTGCAAGTCGATACAACCAATATTTTGTTTATCTGCGGCGGTGCATTTGATGGCTTAGAGAAAGTCATTCAGCAGCGTACCGCTAAAACGGGCATTGGTTTCAGTGCTGAAGTACCAGGTAAAGATGACCGCGGCTCTAGCGAGCTACTCAAAGAGGTGGAGCCAGAGGATCTGATTAAGTTTGGCTTGATTCCAGAGCTAATTGGCCGTTTGCCCGTTCTAACCACCTTAGCTCAGCTCGACGAAACCGCCTTAGTCCAAATCTTGACTGAACCTAAAAATGCGCTGGTGAAGCAATACCAAGCCCTCTTAACCATGGAAGGTGCCGAACTCGAAGTGCGACCCGAGGCTTTATCTGCGATTGCCAAAAAAGCCATTGCACGCAAAACCGGCGCCCGTGGTCTACGCTCCATCCTGGAGGGCGCATTAATGGATGTCATGTATGACTTGCCATCCCTGCGCAATGTCCAAAAAGTAGTGATTGATGAAAGCAGCATTCAGGGCCTAGGTAAGCCGCTGCTGGTCTACAAGCAGAGCGAATCCCCTGTTGAAAAGCAGGAATTGTCGAAAAAAGCCTAATTTGGGTGGTTTTTTGCCTCTTTTTGCCCTGTTTTTATCACTTTTTTGCCATTTTGCCCTTGCAATCCTGCAGCCCAAACCCATATAAGTAGTATCCTGCTCATAGAAATACCCCTTTTAAGTAGCTTTTGGTACTTTTGAGATTTTTTTGAGCGTTTGACTACTTTGGAGGATTCGCCCCATGCCTGGCCATTTATTACTACCCTCTGAACCGATTCAACTGCCTTTGCTCCCCTTGCGGGACGTAGTTGTCTTTCCCCATATGGTGATCCCCTTATTCGTAGGGCGTCCCAAATCAATCAAAGCACTCGAAGCCGCCATGGAAACGGGCAAAAGTGTTTTATTGGTTGCCCAAAAGACAGCTGCAAAAGATGAGCCCTCGGTGGAGGATTTATACGACGTAGGTTGCATCGCCAGTATTTTGCAAATGCTCAAATTGCCCGACGGTACCGTCAAGGTATTGGTTGAGGGTTCGCAACGCGCCGAAGTCAGTCAAATTGAAGACGCACTCGGTTACTTTAGTTGCGAAGCAACGCCCAAAGCAATCGACACGCTCGATGCGCATGAGACAGAGGCATTGCGCCGCGCGATCATGGCGCAGTTTGATCAATACGTGAAGCTAAACAAAAAGATTCCGCAGGAGATTCTGGCTTCCTTGGGTGGCATTGATGATCCCAGCCGACTAGCTGATACCATCTGCGCGCATTTGCCCGTGAAGCTCGAGCAAAAACAGCGCCTACTGGAAATGACCGATGTGGTGAAGCGCCTCGAGAGTTTATTAGCTGACCTTGAGAGCGAAATCGATATTCTGCAAGTCGAGAAGCGTATCCGTGGTCGCGTTAAGCGCCAAATGGAAAAGAGCCAACGCGAGTACTACCTCAATGAGCAAGTCAAAGCTATTCAGAAGGAGCTAGGCGAAGGTGAAGAGGGCGCCGATCTCGAGGAACTGGAGAAGCGCATCAAAGCCGCGAAGATGCCGAAAGAGGCGCTGAAAAAAGCCGAGTCCGAACTGAAAAAACTCAAGCTGATGTCGCCGATGTCGGCTGAAGCAACGGTCATTCGTAACTTCATTGACACTTTAGTTGGCCTGCCTTGGAAAAAGAAAAGCAAGGTCAATAATGATTTAGGTAATGCCGAGAAGGTGCTTGATCAGGATCACTACGGTCTTGATAAAGTGAAAGAGCGCATCTTGGAGTACCTCGCAGTACAACAACGTGTCGATCGCGTTAAGGCTCCCATCTTGTGCTTAGTTGGCCCTCCTGGTGTTGGTAAAACATCCCTGGGTCAATCGATTGCACGCGCTACGAACCGGAAGTTTGTACGCATGGCTTTGGGCGGCGTACGCGACGAGTCAGAAATTCGTGGCCATCGACGCACTTACATTGGCTCGATGCCGGGCAAGATTTTATCGAGCCTAGCTAAAGTGGGCGTGCGCAATCCCCTGTTCTTATTGGATGAAGTCGATAAGATGGGTATGGACTTTCGGGGTGACCCAGCCAGCGCGCTACTCGAGGTACTCGATCCAGAACAAAACCACACCTTTCAAGATCACTATGTCGAGGTTGACTTTGATCTGTCCGATGTGATGTTTGTCGCCACCGCGAATTCTTTAAATATTCCAGGGCCGCTCCTCGATCGCCTTGAGGTGATTCGCCTCGCTGGCTATACCGAGGATGAAAAAACCAGTATTGCTACGAACTATTTAATTCCGAAGCAAATCAAAAACAATGGTTTGAAAAAGGGTGAGCTGCAGATTGAGGACAGTGCGATTCGCAGCATGATTCGCTACTACACCCGCGAAGCCGGCGTGCGATCGCTCGAGCGCGAGATCAGCAAGGTCTGCCGTAAGGTAGTTAAGTTATTGCTGCTCAAAAAAGAAGCTGCGCCGATTACCGTGGATGCGGATAATTTAGAGAAGTTCCTCTCCGTGAAGATTTTTGATTACGGCTTAGCCGCAAAAGAGAATCAACTCGGACAGGTGACGGGTTTGGCGTGGACTGAGGTCGGCGGCGATCTACTGACCATCGAGGCTGCACTCATGCCAGGCAAAGGTGTGATTACGCGTACCGGCTCCCTTGGTGATGTGATGAAGGAGTCGGTCGAGGCGGCCAGAACCGTAGTGCGTTCACGTGCGCGTGCCCTGGGTATTACTGATGAGGCCTTTGAGAAAAAAGACATTCACATTCACTTTCCAGAGGGCGCAACACCCAAAGATGGACCATCGGCCGGTATCGCCATCACTACGGCCTTGGTTTCTGTTTTCACTGGCATTCCAGTGCGCTCCGACGTTGCTATGACTGGGGAAATTACCTTGCGCGGCGAGGTATTACCGATTGGTGGCCTGAAAGAGAAGTTATTGGCTGCGCACCGGGGCGGTATCAAGCTGGCCTTAATTCCAGAAGAGAACGTCAAAGACTTGATTGACATACCGGATAACGTCAAGAATGCAATCGAGATTGTTCCGGTACGCTGGATCGATAAAGTATTGGAGCTTGCTTTGGAGCGCAACCCTGAAGCGCTGCCAGATCCAAGTCCGGACGAGTTAGCCAAAAAGGCGGCGGAAGCCAGCAAGGCTGCCCCTGGAATATCGGGCGGGGAAGTCTTAAAGCATTAATTGGATCGCTGGAATGTACCCCTTGTGCACGACAGGCAAAGGCTTAATCTAAAAAATAAGCGCCTGAACTGGACTAAGGGTACAATTTCGGTTGTTTTATGGGGCGCTTAGCTCAGTTGGTAGAGCGTCTGCCTTACACGCAGAATGTCGGCGGTTCGAGCCCGTCAGCGCCCACCATGCCCTCTATGTGATCTCGATTGGATTTCCTCGTATTTCGATTGCTCACCACTCCCCGACCATTTTATAAACCCTGCGATCATTAATCGGTAAAGCCATTTCATGTTTGATTCCGTTCGTAAGCACCAACGCCTATTGCAGTTCGTTCTGCTGATCTTGATTGTTCCTTCCTTTGTTTTGTTTGGTGTTTCAGGCTATACGGATTTCTTTGAGCAAGAAACAGACTTAATTAAAGTCAATGGCAAGGCCATTACTTCCCAAGAGGTCGATAACTCGGCCAAGCGCCAATCTGAGCGCGTTGGGGCTAATTCACAAATTGCACAAAGCCTGCCGTTTCGCCAGGCGGTGTTAGACGAGTTGCTACAGCAACGCCTTTTGGCCTTCGCCGTCAACAAACTGCAGTTACGCATTAGCGATCAAGCACTGACCAAAAACCTAGCGACCATTCCTGAGATCAAGGCTCTCTATAAGCCTGATGGCAGTTTTGATAACACCCGCTATCGCCAGCTTTTAGCCAATGCTGGAATGACGATTGAGCAATTTGAGGGTGGCCAGCGTTTCGACTTGATGATTCAGCAATTTGTTACGTCTGCAGCGCGTACTGAATTGCCTGCGCCAAAATTAGCCGGTTTAATTTCGGCTCTATATGAGTCGGAGCGCCAAGTGCAGTCGATTCAATTTACGGCGGCTGAATTTGTTTCAAAAGCAAACCCCACTGAAGCCGAACTACAGGATTTTTATAAAGCCAATGGGCGCTTGTTTGAAACCCCTGAGCGCATTGACATTGAGTTTTTAGTATTGCGTGCCGATCCTAAGGAAGATGCCAAAGCCTTTGGTGAAAAAGCCGATCAGTTCGCCAATCTAACCTACGATCAATCCGATAGCCTGAAACCTGCCGCGGATAAATTAAAGTTGAGCATTCAGTCGGTCAAAGGGGTCTCGCGCGGCGGTAAGGCAGGGCTTCCAGCAGATCATCCTCTGAACAATCAAAAAATGATTCAAGCACTTTTTGGGGACGATGCCTTAAAAAATAAACGCAATACCGAGGCGGTACAAATTGCCCCCGGCGTCTTTGTATCGGCGCGCGTTACCCAACTTCTTCCAGCGGAAGTATTACCCTACAGTGCGGTAGCCAGTGAAGTGAAACGTCAGGTTACTGTGCGCAGCGCTGAAAAGCTGGCCAGCGCTGCTGCCGCTGAGCGTTTTATTGCTGCTGAAAAAAATCCATCGAGCGCTGCTGGATTTGCTGCCCCAATTTGGGTTTCGCGTAATAAGCCTACTAACTTAGGTGGCCCCGCGCTCGATGCCGTTATGGCTGTTGATCCCAGTAAGTTGCCTGCAGTTATCTCGATTGCAAACGCCGGATCTGGCACAACGCTGTATCGGATTGATCAAGTGCGTCAACCGCCTTCAGCCGACGCGAAAGTTCGCCAAGCGCAATCCCAACAAATTCAGGTCCTTGCTGCTCAGGCGGAGTTTGTTGGTTTTATGTCCTACTGGCGCAATGAGGCCAACGTCAAAATCATTAACCCGCTAAAACAATCCGGCTCTAGCAGTTCGGGCGGTTAATTCTTTTTGGGCATCAGTTGCCCATAAAACGGGGCGAGGGCAGTCCAGACATTCTGAAACATAATCGTCTGCGCTGCCTCGTTCGGATGAATTCGGTCTGCCTGAAATAATTCATTGCGCTGAGCGACACCCTCTAAGAAAAAAGGCAGTAGAGCCACTTGCTGGCTTTTTGCAATCCGTACAAAAAGCCCAGCAAATTGCTGGGTGTATTCCTGGCCATAGTTTGGCGGAATACGCATACCAATCAAGAGCACTTCAGCGCCTGATTTTTTGCTTAGCTCGACCATGGTTCGGATATTCTTTTCCGTTTCTATTAGCGAAAGACCACGCAAAGCATCGTTTGCCCCTAATTCAATAATTACTAGCTTGGGTTTCTTCTGAGCCAATAACTTAGGCAGGCGCGTTAACCCGCCTGAAGTAGTTTCGCCGCTGATGCTGGCGTTCATAATCTCCCACGGACTTCCTTCCTGCTTTAGGCGGCTTCCCAATAAGGAGACCCAGCCACTACCGCGTGCAATGCCATACTCTGCCGAGAGACTATCGCCGGTGACCAAAAGGGTCGGTTTAATAGGGTCTTGTGCTTGGGCTGGGCCGATTAAGGTCAGCCCGAGTAAGATGGTGGCAATGCAAAATTTCAAGCGATCTTCCTTATGAGCAATCAATCGGTCGTGCTGCACGCTCAGCAGCTGGGCAAGGCAGTCCACACCAGCGATGGGCCACTTACTATTTTGCATGACATTTCATTTAGCGTCTGCGCTGGAGAAAGCGTTGCGATTGTGGGTGCATCGGGCTCAGGAAAAAGCACCTTGCTCAGCATATTGGCTGGCCTAGATACCCCCAGTAGCGGTCTGGTTGAGCTGGTAGGTGAAAATCTTGCCCAGTTGAGCGAAGATGGCCGAGCCCAACTCCGCGGTAAACACGTTGGCTTTGTATTTCAGTCGTTTCAACTGATACCGCACCTGAGCGCACTAGAGAACGTGATGCTGCCCTTGGAGCTGCGCGGTGTATCGCTGCACGAAGCTCGAGAGCAGGCGTCTTATTGGCTGGATAAGGTCGGCCTAAGTGCCCGGCTCAATCATTTCCAAAAAACCTTATCGGGCGGCGAGCAGCAGCGTGTTGCCTTGGCTCGGGCGTTTGTTGGCAAACCGGCCATTTTGTTTGCGGATGAGCCTACTGGTAGCCTGGATCAGGCCAGTGGCGGAAGGGTTATAGACCTCCTATTTGACCTAAACCAAGCCAATGGATCGACCCTAATTTTGGTTACACATGATGCGGTTTTGGCGGGGCGCTGCGCCCGCCAGCTACACCTTCAGGGTGGGGTCTTGCTGGCTGAGTAAAAATAAGGGGTTTTTTGGTCCAAACCTTATAATTACAGCATGTCTTTTTTCCGTTGTTTGCCTGGGGCTGATGCCCTCTCAGCCTTCCGCCAACAGCGGCTTTTGGCCTCGCTTGCAGAGCAGGGCATTTCCCTGACGGCGATTCAAGCCCAATACCTGCATTTCGTATGGTCAGAGACCGCACTGGACGATGCCCAACTTCAGATTTTGGAAGGTCTCCTAACCTACGGCACCCCTTTTACACGCGTAGAACCGAAAGCAGGGTGGTTAGCCAGCCTTGGCAAATCACCACAACCATTGCAGGCGATTGCGATTCCACGCTTTGGCACGGTATCGCCATGGGCCAGTAAAGCCACCGATATTGCGCATCAATGTGGTCTACCATTGCTGCGCATTGAGCGTGGCATTCAATTTACCTGGTTTGCTGATCGAGCCCTGAGTACCAATGAGCAGCAAACCGTATTGGCCGCCTTGCATGACCGCATGACTGAAACCCTAGTTGATTCGGTTGAAGCGGTAGCACCGCTCTACCAAACCCTGGCAGATCGCCCACTACTGCGCATACCGGTGATGGCCGAGGGTGAAGGTGCTTTAGAAAGAGCGAATGTGGAGTTGGGCCTTGCGCTCTCGGAAGATGAGATTACGTATCTTGCCGAGAACTTTAAACGCCTTGGTCGCGACCCAAGCGATGTTGAACTGATTATGTTTGCGCAAGCCAATAGTGAACATTGCCGTCACAAAATTTTTAATGCCTCATGGACGATTGATGGCAAGCCGCAAGATATTTCTTTATTTGGCATGATCCGCAATACCCATCGCCTGCAACCCAAGGGGACGATCGTTGCATACTCCGATAACTCGGCTGTCATGGAAGGTTGCGAAGCGCAAACCTGGGTGCCGCAGGGCGCCGATCAGCGCTATCAAAAAGAGCAGCGACTGACCCATACCTTGATGAAGGTCGAGACGCATAACCATCCTACTGCAATCGCCCCCTTTCCTGGGGCATCCACCGGGGCCGGAGGCGAAATCCGAGATGAGGGTGCAACGGGCATTGGCGGTAGACCCAAAGCCGGTCTCACCGGTTTTTCCGTTTCAAACCTAAACATACCTGCGACCAATTTACCGTGGGAGATGCCGCACTATGGCAAGCCTGACCGGATTGCTGCGCCACTGCAAATCATGATCGAAGGACCGCTGGGCGGGGCTGCCTTTAATAATGAATTCGGTCGGCCGATTCTGGGTGGGTATTTTCGGGTGTTTGAACAAACCATCAATGGCGTGCGCCACGGCTACCACAAGCCCATCATGATTGCCGGTGGTATTGGCAATATTGATGCAATCCATACAGCTAAAAAAGAAATCAAAGCAGGGCACTTGCTGGTTCAGTTGGGCGGCCCTGGTATGCGCATTGGGATGGGCGGCGGCACTGCGAGCTCGATGGCAACCGGTAGTAATGCGGCAGATTTGGATTTCAATTCAGTGCAGCGCGGCAATCCTGAAATCGAACGGCGTGCCCAAGAAGTGATTAATGCGTGCCGTGCTATGGGTGAAGCGAATCCCATTATTTCCATTCACGACGTTGGTGCAGGCGGTTTATCCAATGCCTTCCCGGAGCTAGCCGATGGCGCTGGACTCGGCGCCGACTTTCAGTTGCGTAGCATCCTGCTGGAAGAGAGTGGGATGAGTCCTGCCGAGATTTGGTGCAACGAATCACAAGAGCGCTATGTATTGGCGATCGATGCGGCCCATTTGGATTTGCTGACTGCTCTATGTGAGCGCGAGCGTTGCCCCATCTCCGTAGTGGGGCATGCAACTACCGAGCGTCAGTTACGCTTGGGTGACTCCAAGGTAGATGAGGCCTCTGACGCTGCTTTTCCAATTGATATGCCGATGGAGGTGTTACTGGGCAAGCCGCCCAAAATGCACCGCGATGTGACCCATGTCGAGCAGCAATTTACTGAACTCGATGTCAGCGATACCAAGCTGGAAGAATGCATTGCGTGGGTGTTACAGCAGCCGACCGTAGCGAGTAAATTATTCTTGATCACCATTGGTGATCGTACGGTGGGCGGCCTCAATGCCCGCGACCAACTAGTTGGCCCATGGCAAGTTCCCGTTGCCGATTGCGCCGTGACGCTGATGGACTATGTGGGTTACCGCGGCGAAGCCATGTCGATGGGTGAGCGTACCCCAATCGCCATCATTGATGCGCCTGCAGCAGCCCGCATGGCAGTCGGTGAAGCTATTACCAATCTTTTGGCGGCCGATATTAGTAGCCTTGATACGGTGAAGTTATCTGCCAACTGGATGGCGGCCTGCGGTAAGCCAGGCGAAGATGCCAAACTCTTTGATTCCGTGAAGGCAGTCGGTATGGAGTTGTGCCCCGCATTGGGTATATCGATTCCGGTAGGGAAAGATTCCTTATCAATGGCTACCGAGTGGCGCGATAGTGACGCCATCAAAAAAGTGATTTCGCCGGTTTCTTTGGTTATCTCGGCATTTGCGCAAGTAACGGACACACGCAAAACCAGTTCGCCGCTTTTGCAACGCGAAGAACATGGGCAGCCACTTGACACCGAACTCATTCTGATCGATCTGGGCCGTGGCAAAAATCGCATGGCCGGTAGCATACTGGGTCAGGTTTTAAATCAATCCGGCAAAACAGCGCCCGATCTAGATGATCCAAATGACCTCAAGGCGCTGACGAGCGCAATCATGGCATTGCGCGCTGCAGGTCAGCTCTTGGCCTATCATGACCGTTCGGATGGCGGACTCCTAGCCACCATTGCTGAAATGGCCTTTGCTTCCCGCTGCGGCATTTCGATGAACGTCGACATGATTGCGGTCGATTTAAATCAAGAGCCAGATTATGGGGACGCGAAAAATTGGGCGCAGCAAGTATCGGGGCGCCGCCATGAGCAAACGATGCGAGCTTTGTTTAATGAAGAGCTGGGCGCAGTCATCCAGATTCGGCGCACGGATCGGGATGCCGTGTTTGCAGTATTACGCCAGCTTGGCCTTAGCGCCTGCAGCCATGTAATCGGCAAACCAAACACCACAGGCCGAATTGAGATTTGGCGTGATGCGAAAAGCATTTATGCAGAACCACGTGAAGTGCTGCATAAAGCATGGCAAAGCACCAGTTGGCAAATTGCCCGCTTGCGCGACAACCCATCGTGTGCCGATAGTGAATATGCTTTACTGGATGACATCACCGATCCAGGCCTGACGCCGAAACTGACATTTGATGCGGCAGAAGATGTCTCTGCTCCATTTGTAAATAAAGGTGCCCGCCCCAAAATGGCCATATTGCGCGAGCAGGGCGTGAACTCCCATGTGGAAATGGCCTATGCCATGGATTGGGCTGGGTTTGATACCTACGACGTTCATATGTCAGATTTAATTTCTGGTAAAGCCAAGTTAGCTGACTTCCGTGGTCTGGTTGCCTGTGGTGGGTTTAGTTACGGTGATGTACTCGGTGCCGGAGAGGGCTGGGCTAAAACCATTTTGTTTAATGCGCAATTGCGTGATCAGTTTTCGAGCTTCTTTAATCGCTCAGATAGTTTTGCGCTCGGCGTATGCAATGGTTGCCAGATGATGAGTAATCTGGCGGGGATTATTCCAGGAGCCGATGCCTGGCCCAAGTTCACCCGCAACCAATCGGAGCAATACGAAGCTCGGCTCGTAATGGCAGAGGTGCTTAAGTCGCCATCCATTCTGCTGCAAGGGATGGAAGGTAGCCAGATTCCGATTGCGATTGCGCATGGCGAAGGTTTTGCCAACTTTAGTCAGCAGGGTGATTTAGCAGCATTGCAAAGCAAAGGCTTAAGCGCTTTGCGTTTTGTCGATCACCGCGGCAATCCAACCGAAACCTACCCAATGAATCCCAATGGCTCCCCAGGCGGTCTCACTGGTGTCACCACGGCTGATGGTCGCTTTACGGTGATGATGCCCCATCCTGAGCGCGTGTTCCGTACAGCGCAGATGAGTTGGTCGCCAAGCCATTGGCAACAAACCCCCGATGGGGCAAGTCCATGGATGCGCTTATTCCGTAATGCCCGCCGCTGGGTAGCGTAGTGCAATCATGTTAATGGAGCCAGTCACCTTTTCAGAATCGGGCGGCATTCGCTATTTGCATTTTGGCACTGAGTTAATTCAGGGGGCGATGCGTTTACGCGACCCCAATGAAATCTACCTGGAATATAACCAGCAGATGATGGCTTGGCTTTTGTTTTTAGAGACCAAGCCCGGAATGCAAGTTGCCCAATTGGGCCTTGGGACTGGTGCATTAACCAAATTTACGCACCTGCATTGCCCGGCCATCAAAAATACAGTAGTGGAAGTCAACCCCGCCGTCATCGTTGCAGCACGCAGCATGTTTTTTACGCCCGACGATGATCGGCGTCTCAAGACTTTGCAAATCGACGCGCACGCATTTGTGCGTGATGAGCAGCTTCATAATCGCTTTGATGCCTTGCAAGTCGATCTGTATGACGCCATCTGCGATGGCCCATCGGCTAGCTCGCTTGATTTTTATTCCGGCTGCTATGACTTGCTGAAGTCACCTGGTGTTTTAACGGTTAATTTATTTTCTCGGCACAAAAGCTTTGATATCAACCTGAACAACATGTGCGAAGCCTTTAACAATCGGGTTTTGCTGTTTCCGGAGTCCCATGACTGCAATGTCGTAGCTATGGGATTCAAGGGGCCGCTTTTGCAGGCCGAGTGGGCCGATGTGGTCAAGCGCGCCAAACTAATTCAAGAGAAAACGGGCTTAGCAACCGCAACGTGGGCACCCGGCTTGCGGCATGCCAATGCCAGACAAGAAAACGCCCTGAATATCTAAAGCGCGATACCTCAATCCGATTGAAGTAAAAAATAAGGGGATCATTGATCCCCTTATTTAATGTAAGCAACTATGCGTTGCTCAGTTCTTGGCTACCTTGATTACACCGTAACGGTATCAGCAACATCGCTAAAGGACTTGATCTTGTCAAAGTTCATGTAGCGATACACCTCACTGGCTTTTGCGTTTAGGCTACCCAATTGATCGAGGTACTCCTGCATAGTCGGAATGCGCCCCAAGAGTGCAGCAACAGCAGACAATTCAGCAGAAGCCAAGAAGACATTGGTATCAATGCCTAAGCGATTGGGGAAGTTGCGAGTCGATGTCGAAACCGCCGTGGCGCCTTTGCGCATCGATGCTTGGTTACCCATGCATAAGGAGCAGCCAGGGGCTTCCATGCGGGCACCCGTGCGACCCAAAATGCCGTAGTAGCCTTCTTCGGTCAGAACCATCGCATCCATTTTGGTGGGAGGCGCAATCCACAAACGGGTTGGGATATCCGTTTTTCCTTCCAGCACCTTACCGGCAGCGCGGAAGTGGCCAATATTGGTCATGCAAGAGCCGATAAAGACTTCATCGATCTTCGTTCCCGATACTTCCGAGAGGAATTTCACATCGTCTGGATCGTTAGGGCAGGCCAAAATCGGTTCTTTGATTTCGCTAATGTCGATTTCAATGATCTCGGCATAGTCTGCATTGGCATCGGCTTTAAGTAACTGCGGATTCGCAATCCAGGCTTCCATTGCTTTTATGCGACGACCTAGAGTGCGTGCATCCTCGTAGCCATTGGCAATCATCCACTTCATTAACGTGATGTTCGAGCGCATGTACTCAATAATCGGCTCTTTATTTAAATGCACGGTGCAGCCACCAGCAGAGCGTTCGGCCGAAGCGTCCGACAATTCAAATGCTTGTTCTACCTTGAGATCAGGCAAGCCTTCGATCTCCAAAATACGACCTGAGAAAATATTCTTCTTGCCTTGCTTTTCAACCGTGAGCAAACCGCGTTTGATCGCATAGAGTGGAATCGCATTGACTAAGTCACGCAGCGTGATACCGGGCTGCATGTTTCCTTTGAAGCGAATCAATACCGACTCTGGCATATCGAGCGGCATCACACCGGTAGCGGCAGCAAACGCAACTAAGCCTGATCCAGCTGGGAATGAAATACCAATCGGGAAGCGGGTGTGGCTATCGCCACCCGTGCCGCAGGTATCGGGCAAGAGCAGGCGATTGAGCCAGCTGTGAATCACGCCATCACCGGGACGCAAGGAAACGCCACCGCGATTGGTCATGAAGGAAGGCAATTCGTGGTGGGTACGAATATCCACTGGCTTGGGGTAGGCCGAGGTATGGCAGAAGGACTGCATCATCAGGTCGGCTGAAAAGCCAAGGCAAGCCAAATCCTTGAGTTCGTCACGGGTCATTGGGCCGGTGGTATCTTGCGAGCCCACAGTGGTCATGTGGGGTTCGCAATAGGTGCCGGGACGAACGCCTTGACCTTCAGGCAAGCCGCATGCGCGACCCACCATTTTCTGCGCCAAGCTAAAGCCTTTTTTGTTATCAGGCGGGCTAATTGGTAAGCGGAATTCAGTAGATGCAGGTAGGCCTAAGGCAGCGCGCGCCTTAGCGGTGAGTCCACGACCAACGATCAGCGGAATACGGCCACCAGCGCGTACTTCATCCAAAATCACGGGGGACTTGAGTGAAAACGCAGCAATCTCAGTGCCGTTTTTAAATGCCTTGCCTTCGTATGGGCGCAATTCGATCACATCGCCCATATTCATTTGGTTGACGTCGAGCTCGATTGGCAATGCGCCGGCATCTTCCATGGTGTTAAAGAAGATCGGGGCAATCTTGGTTCCAAGGCAAACACCGCCAAAGCGCTTGTTGGGCACAAAGGGAATATCTTGGCCGGTCCACCAGAGCACCGAGTTGGTCGCTGATTTGCGGGAAGAGCCTGTGCCAACGACATCACCGACATAGGCAATTTGATGGCCTTTTTTCTGTAAAGCCTCGATTTGCTTCATGGGACCACGTACGCCGGTCTCATCTGGCTCAATACCAGCACGGGGGTTTTTCAGCATGACGGTGGCATGCAGGGGAATATCCGGGCGGCTCCACGCATCCGGAGCAGGGGATAAGTCATCGGTATTCGTTTCGCCCGTCACCTTAAACACGGTCAAGGTCATGCTCTCGGGAACGGCAGGGCGGCTTGTAAACCATTCCGCATTAGCCCAGCTTTGCATTACCGACTTCGCATGGGCATTGCCTTTCTCGGCCATCTCTTGAACGTCATTAAAGTAATCAAACATCAAAAGGGTTTTCTTCAGGGCCTCGGCGGCAGCCGCAGCGCACTCGCTATCGGCTAGTAACTCAACTAAGGGGGCAATGTTATAGCCGCCCAGCATGGTGCCGAGCAATTCGGTAGCTTTAACACGGGAAATGAGGGGGGATTTATCAGTTCCTTTGGCCACTGCAGCCAAGAATTCGGCTTTTACTTTGGCGGCCTCATCAACGCCAGCGGGAACACGGTAGCTTATGAGATCAACCAGCTCCGCCTCTTTACCCTTTGGGGGGTTTTTCAACAAACCAATCAGCTCAGCGGTCTGATCTTTGGTTAGGGGCAGGGCGGGGATGCCAAGTGCTGCGCGTTCTGCAACTTGGGCGTTGTAAGCTTCTAACATCGCGTTTCCTATGAATAAGGGGTTATCAATCGAATGGCAATGCGAGATCGGTAAAGGACTTGACCTCGATCAAGTCAATTGTAATGTTTTGGGTCGTTTATGGACAATAAAATTTGTAAAAAACGCTATTAAATAAGGATAAATAGCCAATTTCAAGGCCCTTGGGACCCTAAATGGTGTGTTCGGCCTTGAGGGCCCAAACCAGGGCAATGACCCACCCAATCAAAGACCAGCCTAAAAACAGATTTAGGGCAAAAATAGCCCCGGTATTGATCCGTTTTTTGTAAAACGCAATGGCAAAGGGCAAAAAATAGAATAGGGAGAGAACGCTGATTAAAAGGGCAAATACAAAGCGCATGTCTTCTCACTCTTGAGTCGATTGGGGGCTGGGGCCGAATTGGCCTACATAATGGATTTTACTGCCAGGTCAAATTCTGGACTCGGGTGGAGGTATCGTTATAATTAGAATTTCCAACAGAGCCAAAGCGCGATGACCAAATACGTTTTTGTCACTGGTGGCGTAGTTTCTTCCCTGGGGAAAGGAATTGCAGCTGCCTCGCTTGCCGCGATTCTCGAATCCCGCGGCCTGAAAGTCACCCTCCTAAAACTCGATCCCTACATTAACGTTGATCCGGGCACCATGAGCCCCTTTCAGCACGGCGAAGTCTTTGTCACGGAAGACGGTGCCGAGACCGATTTGGATCTGGGCCATTACGAACGATTCGTGTCTGCCAAGATGCGCAAGAGTAATAACTTTACGACCGGTCAGATTTATGAATCGGTTATACGTAAAGAGCGTCGCGGTGAGTACCTTGGCAAGACCGTGCAGGTCATTCCGCACATTACCAATGAAATCCAGGCCTTTGTTGAGCGAGGCGCTAAAGCCAGCCACGATGGCCAGGTGGATGTCGCCATTTGCGAAATTGGTGGCACCGTAGGTGATATTGAGTCCCTGCCGTTTTTAGAGGCTGCGCGCCAAATGAGCCTGCGCCTGCCGCCCCACAGCTGTGCTTTTGTCCATCTAACATTAGTTCCCTACTTAATTAGCGCCGGCGAACTAAAAACAAAGCCGACTCAGCATTCCGTGCAAAAGCTACGCGAGATCGGCATCATGCCGACCGTATTGCTGTGCCGCGCCGATCGTCCGATTCCAGAAGACGAGCGCTCGAAGATTTCCTTGTTCTCGAACGTTCGTGAAGAGTCCGTTATCTCGGTGTGGGATGTCGATACGATTTATAAGATTCCACAGATGCTGCACGAGCAAGGCATGGATGATTTGATCTGCCGTGAACTGCAAATTGAAGCGAAGCCAGCCGATCTATCGGTATGGACGCATTTGGTTTACGAGATGGAAAATCCCCAACATGAAGTCACCATCGGCATGGTGGGTAAGTACGTCGACTTGACCGAGTCATATAAGTCCTTAATTGAAGCCTTACGCCATGCGGGTATTCATAACCACACCCGAGTCAATATTCGTTACATCGATTCAGAGCAGGTTGAAAAAGATGGGGTCGATTGCCTTGCCAATCTCGATGCAGTACTCGTGCCGGGCGGCTTTGGTAAACGCGGTACCGAAGGCAAGATTGCCGCTATCCGCTATGCACGCGAGAACCGCATTCCGTACCTCGGCATCTGCTTAGGCATGCAATTGGCGGTAATCGAATTTGCTCGCCATGTAGCCCACATTACTGGAGCCAACAGCACCGAGTTTGATCCAGAAACAGCGCACCCCGTTGTAGCTCTAATCACAGAATGGCTTGATCGTGAAGGTCGTGTGGAAAAACGCGGTGACGATTCCGATTTAGGCGGCACGATGCGCCTCGGTTCGCAGTGCTGCCCGGTTAAATCAAATACCTTGGCGCACACCATTTACGGCGACGAAGTAAACGAGCGCCATCGCCATCGGTATGAGGTCAATAATATTTACGTACCCCGCTTGGAAGAGTCTGGGCTGGTGATTTCAGCGCGTACCCCAACCGAATCATTGCCCGAAATGATGGAACTACCCAAAGCCATGCACCCTTGGTTCTTTGGCGTTCAGTTTCACCCTGAATTTACCTCGACGCCGCGCGATGGACATCCACTCTTTTTGGCTTACATTAAAGCGGCCCTGGCGCACCATGACGCAAACCAAGCGGTGGCAGCATGAAGCTCTGTGGATTTGATGTTGGACTAGACCAACGTTTTTTCTTAATTGCCGGTCCTTGCGTGATTGAGTCTGAGCAGTCGGCCCTCGATATCGCTGGTACGCTAAAAGAAATTACTGGATCACTTGGCATTCCATTTATTTATAAGTCGTCTTTCGATAAAGCCAATCGCACCTCGGGCAGTTCCTTTCGGGGGCTCGGCATGGAGAAGGGCTTGGCGATTCTGGCCAAAGTCAGCAAAGAGATCGGCGTGCCGGTCTTGACGGACGTGCATGACATTAGTGAGATTGCCTCTGTGGCGGCGGTCGTCGATGTAATGCAAACACCGGCTTTTTTATGCCGCCAAACGGACTTCATTCGAGCTTGCGCGCAAAGCGGTAAGCCGGTCAACTTCAAGAAGGGCCAGTTTCTGTCTCCGCATGAAATGCTCAATGTCATTCAGAAGGCGCGTGATGCGGCAGCAGAAGCAAATGTGTCCGATCAGTTTATGGTTTGCGAACGCGGCGCCTCATTTGGTTATAACAATTTAGTGTCGGATATGCGTAGCCTCGCCATCTTGCGTGAGACCAATGCACCTGTCGTATTTGATGCAACCCATTCTGTTCAGTTGCCAGGCGGGCAGGGTGGCAGTAGCGGTGGGCAACGTGAATTTGTCCCCGTGTTGGCGCGCGCTGCAATAGCGGTCGGCATCAGCGGCCTCTTCATGGAGACCCATCCCGATCCAGCGAAGGCGCTATCCGATGGACCCAATGCGGTGCCATTAAATCGCATGAAAGAATTATTGGAATCGCTTGTTGCAATCGATACGGTTGTGAAAAAAAGCGGTACTTTTTTAGAAAAGCAGTTTTGAGGAGAAGTTCATGAGTGCCATCGTCGATATTATCGGTAGAGAAATCTTAGATTCACGCGGTAATCCAACGGTAGAGTGTGACGTGCTCCTCGAGTCTGGCGTAATGGCCCGCGCTGCAGTTCCATCCGGTGCGTCAACAGGCTCTCGCGAAGCAATTGAAATGCGCGATGGCGATGCCGAGCGCTACCTAGGTAAAGGCGTTCTCAAGGCCGTTCAAAACATCAACACTGAAATTGCTGAAGCAGTGATGGGGCTAGATGCAAGTGAGCAGGCGTTCTTAGATCGCACTATCAATGAGCTTGATGGTACGCACAATAAAGCGCGCCTTGGCGCCAATGCTACCTTAGCCGTTTCTATGGCTGTAGCCCGTGCTGCTGCAGAAGAAGCGGGTTTGCCTTTGTACCGCTATTTCGGTGGCTCTGGCGCGATGCAGCTTCCCGTTCCGATGATGAACATCGTTAACGGCGGTGCGCATGCGAACAATAGCTTAGACATTCAAGAATTCATGATCATGCCGGTGGGTACAGAAACCTTCCGCGAGGCATTGCGTTGTGGCGCTGAAATCTTCCATGCTCTCAAGAAAATCCTGCACGATAAAAATATGCCAACCTCCGTTGGCGATGAGGGTGGCTTTGCTCCAAACTTCACAAGCAATAAAGAATGCCTCGAAACCATCTTGCTTGCCATTGAAAAAGCGGGTTACAACGCTGGCGAAGATGTACTGCTTGCGCTCGATTGCGCCGCGAGTGAGTTCTATAAAGACGGCAAGTACCACTTAGCTGGCGAAGGCCTGCAGCTGAGCTCGAGCGAGTTCTCGGATTACCTGGGCAATTTAGCCGATCAGTTTCCGATTGTTTCCATCGAAGATGGCATGCACGAGAGCGACTGGGATGGCTGGGCGGACTTAACTCAGAAGTTGGGCAAAAAGATTCAGTTGGTTGGTGATGATTTATTTGTTACCAACACGCGCATCCTCAAAGAAGGCATCGAAAAGGGTGTTGCGAATTCGATTCTGATTAAGATTAATCAAATCGGCACCTTAACCGAGACCTTTGCCGCAATTGAAATGGCGAAGCGCGCCAACTACACTGCAGTTATTTCACACCGCTCTGGTGAGACTGAAGACAGCACCATTGCAGACATTGCAGTCGGTACGAATGCAGGCCAGATTAAAACGGGCTCCTTGTCGCGCTCTGATCGCATTGCCAAATACAACCAGTTATTGCGCATCGAAGAAGATTTAGGTGATGTTGCTAGTTATCCAGGTAAATCGGTTTTCTATAATCTGAAGAAGTAGCATTCAACCTCCCTAGGCCATGCGACTCATTATCTACTCCATGTTTGGTTTACTGATTGCCATTCAGTACCCACTATGGCTTGGGAAGGGTGGCTGGTTCAAGGTCTACGAGATGGAAAAGCAACTCAAGGATCAGAAAGAGTTGAATCAAGCCCTAGCGCTGCGCAATACAAAGTTAGCCGGCGATGTGAATGACCTGAAATCAGGAACGCGCGCGATTGAAGAACGGGCTCGGGCAGAGCATGGCATGCTCAAAGAGGGCGAGTATTTTGTGCAAATTCTGCCTAGCGATAAATCGGTAGCTCAAGCAAAGCAAGATGCGCTCGCCAAAGAGGCGCAAAAACCGCAGTAAGCAGGATCTGCTTAATGTCCGCCCGATGGCGGCCGAGTAGCATCCGTAAGTAAGTCAGTCTTGAAGACCTGAATGCAGTCCACCGCATCAAATCGGTAGGCCTTGCCGCAAAACTCACAGCCCGTTTCCACTGCACCCTGTTCAGCAAGAATGCTGTTTACTTCCTCTTCCCCCAGCATGCGCAAAACATCGGCCACCTTGAGGCGTGAACAGCGACAGGCAAATTGGACTGGCCTTGTCGGAAATGCTCGTACTCCTGCTTCGCTGGATTCATTCAAAAAGAGCCGGCGTAATGTCGTCTCGGGACTGAGTTCAAGCAACTCATCCGTAGTGATGGTTTCGCCCAATGCCTGAATACGACTCCAACCCTCCGCTGCCGTCTGCGGATCAAGGTGAACATGTCCTCCAGAGTTGGGCAGGCGTTGTAACAGTAAGCCACCCACCACCTTTTCATTGGAGGCGAGCCAAATACGGGTTTCCAATTGTTCTGAGTGGCGCATGTACAGCATGATGGCTTCGGCGGCATTGGTTACAGGAACGGCAATGCCATTCTGGTCTTGTTGGAGGGCAACGATGCCTTGATAGGGCGGCTGCCCAGGTTGGCGGTCGCTTGGGTCTAAGGTAATCACCAGACGGCCAGTATTGCTAGCATCCAATAAATCGGCCAGCGTGGCATTCGGATCAATCTCAGTCGGCTCTACCGATAACTTGACTGTAGCGCGCATGGTGAGGTTTGAGCTGCACTCCACCACCAAGAGGGAAATCGGCCCCTTGCTTTGCGCCTGAATCATCAGGGTGCCATCGAATTTGAGGCTGGCACTCAGTAAAGTGGCAGCTGCGACAAAATCACCCAGAATCTGACGAATAACAGGCGGGTCATCGCGTCGCTCCTGTACCGACTGCCATGCAGTGTTAATGGACACAATTTCGCCGCGGACGGGAGCCCCATCACACACAAAGACAAGTAGTTCATTCATGGTCCAAAGTATCCTTGGTTTTGCCTTGATTTGCTTGACCTGAGATAATACTGGCTATGTCTATACGTACCCGATTTGCTCCTAGTCCGACTGGATTTATCCACCTCGGTAATCTGCGCAGCGCGCTGTATCCGTGGGCTTTTGCGCGCCACCATGGCGGTGACTTTATTCTCCGCATTGAAGATACTGACCTTGAGCGCTCCTCCCAAGAGGCGGTGGACGTCATCATCGATGGCATGGCATGGCTTGGTCTTGATATCGATGAAGGCCCCATCTATCAAATGCAGCACATGGATCGTTATCGTGAAGTGATTGCAGAGATGCTGAAATCTGGTCTTGCATACCCTTGCTATATGAGTGAGGCGGAGCTCAATGCCTTGCGCGATCAGCAAATGGCGAATAAAGAGAAGCCGCGCTATAACGGTCTGTGGCGACCAGAGCCAGGTAAGGTTTTGCCCCCTGCACCGGAGGGCGTATTACCGGTCATTCGCTTTAAGAGTCCCATTGGCGGCTCGGTCATTTGGCAAGATGCCGTCAAAGGTCAGATCGAAATCAGTAATGATGAACTCGATGATCTTGTTATTGCCAGGCCTGATGGCACGCCGACATATAACTTTTGCGTCGTAGTAGATGATATTGATATGCGAATCACCCACGTGATTCGGGGCGACGATCACGTCAATAACACCCCTCGTCAAATTAACATCATGCGTGCCTTGGGCGGTACGCCGCCGATTTATGCGCATTTGCCAACCGTCCTGAATGAGGAAGGCGAAAAGATGAGTAAGCGCAATGGCGCCATGAGTGTTCGCGATTACCAGCGCGAAGGTTATTTACCCGAGGCCATTCTGAATTATTTGGCGCGCCTCGGTTGGGCGCATGGTGATGCTGAAGTCTTTACCCGCGATCAGTTTGTAGGCTGGTTTGATTTAGATCATTTGGGGCGCTCCCCGGCACAACACAACCCGGAGAAGTTACTTTGGCTGAACCACCATTACATTCAGCATAGCGATGCGGCAAAACTAGCAGAGCAGGTCAAACCATTTGCCCTTGAGCGCGGAATTACCATTCCGCAAGCGGGGCAGGGCCCGGACTTTGTTCAGGTGGTTGGACTCCTGAAAGACCGCGCCAATACCTTGATAGAAATTGCCGATGGCGCCAAGCTGTTTTACATGCCAGCACCCGCGTTTTCGCAGCAGGAAATTGATACCAATATTCCAGCGAATATCCGTCCGGCATTGGCTGACTTGATCACGGCATTTGAGGCGAGCGATAGCAGCAAAGAGGGGTATTCGGCGGCATTTAAGGCGGTCTTAGCGCAGCATCAACTGAAGATGCCAGCCTTGGCCATGCCTGTTCGCTACGCTCTATTTGCCACTACCCAAACCCCAGCGATTGATGCCGTCTTGGTCATCCTAGGTAAGGCTGAAACGGTGCAGCGCCTGAGGAGGGTGCTTGCCACCAAAAATTAGGGCGGGCAGGCAAAAATAGGCTAAAATCTTGGATTGTTTTAAATGTCTTGTGTTGCAGTAGCAGTTTGAACGCGAGATTATGGGGGTATAGCTCAGCTGGGAGAGCGCTTGCATGGCATGCAAGAGGTCAGCGGTTCGATCCCGCTTATCTCCACCAGCATTTAGAATGGCAGCACATGCAGTAAATGGTAGTCCACGGTCCCCATCGTCTAGAGGCCTAGGACATCACCCTTTCACGGTGAGTACGGGGGTTCGAATCCCCCTGGGGACGCCAGATTTTGTAGTAACGCAGCAGTTTGGAGCGGTAGTTCAGTTGGTTAGAATATCGGCCTGTCACGCCGAGGGTCGCGGGTTCGAGTCCCGTCCGCTCCGCCAAGATTGATAAAAAAGCCCCTTAATCGGGGCTTTTTTATTGCTGCTTTATTTCATTGTTGGGTCGGAGCCCGGGGCCTTTGGTGCATCCCGATACAGAGGCTCAACCGCCGGCATTAATGCGCTGAGCTGTTCAATGCGCGTTTCGCCCGAAGGGTGGGTTGATAAGAACTCGGGAGGATTTTTACCTTGCGTTGCCTTCATCATCTTTTGCCATACGGAGATTGCTGCGCGGGGGTTGTAGCCAGCCCTGGCAGCCAGCTCAATTCCAATCGCATCGGCTTCGCTTTCATGTTGCCTTGAATTTGGCAACACCAATACGTATTGCGCCACTTGATTGGCTGCATTAATTTGCGCGCCATAGCCTCCGGCTGCA
The DNA here is from genome assembly GCF_003065365.1 of Polynucleobacter difficilis. Lineage (NCBI taxonomy): Bacteria > Pseudomonadati > Pseudomonadota > Betaproteobacteria > Burkholderiales > Burkholderiaceae > Polynucleobacter > Polynucleobacter difficilis. The sequence continues at coordinate 986,285 of NZ_CP023276.1, forward strand.
GCCAGTGCAATATTGGTGATCGTACTTTGTGCCATGGCTTGCGATAGGCGCTCTCTGCCGTGTTCACGTAGTGCGTGCGCAATCTCATGCCCCATGATGGCAGCAATCTCATCATCATTGAGCTTAAGTTGATCAATGATTCCGGTATAAAAAGTAATCTTGCCGCCGGGTGCGCAGGTGGCATTCAGAATGGGTGCGTTAATCAGGCTCAGTTGCCAATTCCATTTCTGGGTATCGTCCCGAAAGTAGGCAGTTTGTGGAATAAGGCGATTGGCAATATTGATCAAGCGATCGTATTGCGGCCCTGATGCAATCAGAATCTTTTTATCTTGGGCTTTTTTATTTTGCTCTTTAAAACTAATGGCCGATAAACGCTCAACCTCGCTTTGGGAGGCCACCATTAGCTGCTGGCGATTGATGCCCACTACGCCCGGGCGGGTCGTAGTGGTACATGCAGTAACCAGGGCAATACTGGCAATGCAAAAGGCGATGAGGCGGTAATGCGTATTGCGGATGCATTTACTGATCAAGGACCTTTGCATTCTGTTCGCCATTAAATTGATAAGGGCGTATTACTTCTTTCCTGGTGTAATCGAAGCAGCCATTCTGTCGATGAAAAGAGCGCGCACTACATCGCCTACTGCAATGTCTTTCAGGAGCTCTGGGTTCTTCACCTTGACCACAGTGACCTTACCATTAGGACCCTTAATAGAAGCAGTCTTCTTGGTGCGATCTACGGCAACCACATCGGCAATGATTTCAGTTGCGTTGGTAATGGTCTGTGCTGGCTTTTGGCCAGGCTGTGCAGTGGTAACAGCAGAAGCTTCTTGCTTGCTGCGAATACCATCGCTTTTGGTTTTAATCAGCTCAAGAGCAACTGCAACCTCATAGGTTACGCTCAGGTGGTCGCCTACTTTGATCTGCGCAAAGTTCTTAATTTCTGGGCCAGCCACAAAACTCGACTCACCTTCTTTATTTTTAAAGGTAATAGTGCGTGTTTTGGCATCAATCTTTACGACATCGCCCTGGTATAAGTCATAGACGGTATCCATAATGGCAGCAGCTTCTACTTTAGGCTTGGCTGGGCTAGCAGGCTGTGCTTGAACTAGGCCAGTCGATGCAAGTAATGCCGCAGTAACTGCAGCGATGTGGAGGGATGTATGTTTCATATGCTTCCTTTTGGTTTGATAAAAAATGATCTCTGTTTTTACTGCGTACTAATTGATTCAACAAGCTGAGTTTGATTTTCTGGGCGCTCCCACCAATTGCCGACAAAGTATCCCTGTAGCCAGTCGATGTATTGACTAACCTTACCAGGCACAAGGCGCGGGGAAGAAAACACCGCATGGATTTCTTGGGAGGGCAGGGTCCAGTCCGTCAAAATGGGTTGCAAATTTCCTTTTTTAACTGAGCGGTGCGCTACATACCAAGGGAGCGCTGCTAAACCCATTTTAGCGATGGTGGCCGCCAATAATGTCGACAAATTATTGGAATAGAGCGGTCCTTTAACCGGAACTGAAAGTGCTGCACCATCAGCCCCGCTAAAGTGCCAACGGTGGTTATCTTGAACCGAGCTATAAATTAAAGCCTGATGCTCCGCTAACTCGGTTGGATGCTTGGGCGTGCCATGCTCTTCTAAATAGGCCGGGCTGGCAACCAACACCCAGGGATTGAGACCCAAATAGCGGGAACCCAACGAAGAGTCCGGCAATCGGCCCATGCGAATCGCCAAATCAATGCCTTCCTCGACTAAATTGACGTAGTGGTCATCTAGACTCAAGTGCACTTGCAGCTGGGGGTGCTGGCTCATGAATTCCAGTACCAAGGGAGTCAAAATACGGCGACCGAAGGCAACCGAAGAGCTAATCGACAATTTGCCCTGAATTTTGCTTTGCAAGAGGGCGGCTAAATTATCTGCATCCTCGAGCTCGCGCGAAATGACTTTGCATTTCTCATAATAGATTTGGCCAATTTCAGTCGGAGTGACCCCTCTGGTGCTGCGGTGCAACAAAAGGGAACCGAGGCGTTTTTCTAAAAAGGCGATGTGCTTGGTGGCGGTGGGCTGGGTAATACCAAGGCTGGTGGCGGCCTTGCTAAAGGAGCCAGTCTCAACGACGCGAACAAATAGGGCAATGCCCTGTATGCGATCCATTTGCCTATTTTAGCCTGATTCTGATCTGGGGTATTCCAAATTGGAATAGGTGATATGAATGCGCCTGCCATTCTCATTTGGGCCGGAAGTCGCGATCATTCATTCATTCTTAAAACGTGGAGGAGACATCATGGCCAAAATGAAAGCCGCAATGGCTGCAGTACTAGTAATGGAAAAAGAGGGCGTTTCTACCGCCTTTGGCGTTCCAGGTGCAGCAATCAATCCGCTGTATGCGCAATTACGCGAGCGTCAATCCATTACGCACATTTTGGCTCGTCACGTCGAGGGCGCCTCGCATATGGCCGAAGGCTATACCCGCGCGAAGGCTGGCAATATCGGTGTTTGCATCGGCACCTCAGGCCCTGCTGGCACCGACATGATCACCGGTCTCTATTCAGCCAGCGCTGACTCCATTCCAATTCTGTGCATTACTGGCCAAGCACCACGTGCGCGCCTCTACAAAGAAGACTTTCAGGCGGTTGATATTGAAACCATCTCTAAGCCAGTAACCAAAATGTCTGTAACCGTACGCGAGCCTGGCTTGGTGCCCCGCGTATTCCAGCAGGCCTTTCATGTGATGCGCTCCGGACGTCCTGGCCCAGTCTTAATTGATTTGCCGATTGATGTTCAGCTTGCTGAAATCGAATTTGATATTGATACCTACGAGCCATTGCCGGTTTACAAGCCTGCGGCTAGCCGTAAGCAGATTGAAAAAGCCATTGAAATGCTGATGGCATCTGAAAAGCCCTTGATCGTATCTGGCGGCGGCGTTATTAATGCCGATGCAGATAAGTTATTGGTTGAGTTTGCCGAGTTGACCGGTATTCCAGTGATTCCTACCCTGATGGGCTGGGGCACGATTCCTGATGACCATCCGCTGATGGCTGGCATGGTCGGATTGCAAACATCCCATCGCTACGGTAATGCCACGATGCTCGCCAGCGACTTTGTTTTGGGTATTGGTAACCGCTGGGCTAACCGCCACACTGGTTCACTTGAGGTGTATTGCAAAGACCGTAAATTTGTCCACGTCGACATTGAGCCTACGCAAATTGGACGCGTCTTTAATCCAGACTACGGCATTGTTTCCGATGCAAAAGCTGCTTTGGAATTGTTTGTTGAAGTAGCCAAAGAATGGAAAGCCAAAGGTAAATTAAAAGACTACAGCGACTGGGTCAGCCGTTGTCAAGAGCGTAAGCGTTTGATGTTGCGCAAGACCAATTTTGATAATGTGCCTATCAAGCCACAGCGCGTATACCAAGAGATGAACTCGGTATTCGGTCGTGACACAGTCTATGTATCGACCATTGGTTTATCGCAAATTGCAGGCGGTCAGTTCTTGCACGTGTATGGCGCGCGTCAGTGGATCAATTGCGGTCAAGCCGGTCCCTTAGGTTGGACTATTCCTGCAGCACTCGGCGTGTTAGCCTCTGACCCAACCAAGACAGTCGTTGGTCTTGCCGGTGACTATGATTTCCAATTCTTAATTGAAGAGTTGGCTGTTGGCGCACAATTCCATTTGCCGCTGGTTATGGTTTTAGTGAATAACAGCTACCTTGGCTTAATTCGTCAAGCGCAGCGCGGCTTTGAGATGGACTACTGCGTCCAGCTCGCCTTTGACAACATTAACGTGGATGATCAAAACCTCAAAGGGTATGGCGTTGACCACGGCAAGGTGGTTGAAGGACTCGGCTGCAAGGCCTTGCGCGTGACTGACCCTAGCAAGATCAATGCTGCCTTGATCGAAGCGCAAAAGATAGCCAAAGAACATCGCGTTCCAGTAGTGGTTGAGGTTATCTTAGAGAAGGTAACTAATATTGCGATGGGCACCGAGATTAATAATGTCAATGAATTTGAAGACATTGATTGCCGTCACCCTGCTGGTACTGAAGGATTGGTTACAGCCGGTTTGCTCGAGTAATTGGTTTAATCAATAGAATGCTGTTCTAATGCGGTATTACGAAAGTAATACCGCAATTTTTTACCATTTGAGTTTTGATTGTTTGAATTTGATAAGGAATAGGAATGCCGAAGTTTGCTGCCAATCTCACAATGTTGTTTAATGAAGTTCCATTTATGGAGCGCTTTGATAAAGCTGCAGCAGCCAACTTCAAGGCAGTGGAGTTCCTCTTTCCGTACGCATTTCCGGCCGCTGATATTAAGGCAAAGCTCGATCAAAACAAACTGACTTTGGTGCTGCACAATTTGCCCGCAGGAAATTGGGAGGCGGGTGAGCGCGGTATTGCCTGTCTACCGGACCGCATTGAGGAGTTTCGCAAAGGTGTTGCGAATGCAGTGGAATATGCTACTGCACTCGGCGTGTCGCAAGTGAATTGTTTGGCTGGAAAAATGCCTGAAGGTGTTGCACACAATGTCCTGCGGACTACCTTTATTGATAACCTAAAGTACGCTGCCGCTGAGCTGAAAAAGGCCAACATCAAGCTGCTGATTGAGCCCATCAATACCTTTGATATTCCTGGCTTCTTCTTATCTGGAACGCAGCAGGCCATCGATATCATCACTGAAGTTGGCTCTGATAATCTATTTTTGCAGTACGACATTTACCATGCGCAGCGCATGGAGGGCGAGCTGGCCAATTCGATCCAGAAGCACCTTTCTAAAATTGCTCATATTCAGCTCGCTGATAATCCTGGCCGTAACGAACCTGGCACCGGTGAAATCAATTACGCTTACATCTTTGCCATGCTCGATCGTATTGGTTATGCCGGCTGGATTGGCTGCGAATACAAGCCTGCAGCAACAACTGAAGCGGGCTTGGGTTGGTTTAAGCCCTTCGCTTAAATTTGCTACTGCCATATTGATTAGCTAGTTTGGCATTCCAATTAAGAATAGGGTTCTGCTCTTGCGAGATAATTTGCATTTGTAACCCCACAAACCCGAACAATAAAATCCATCACCTCAAATAGGATAACTACCATGTCACAACTCAAAATCGGTTTCGTCGGTCTTGGCATTATGGGCGCGCCCATGGCTGGGCATTTAGTTGCTGCAGGCCATACGGTGTATGTCAATACGCGCAGCAAGGTGCCTGAGACAATTGCAAAATCAGCAGCGATTCAATGCGCAAGTCCAGCGGAAGTTGCTGAAAAGGCCGACATCATTTTTACGATGGTTCCAGATACGCCGGACGTCGAGCGTGTTCTGTTTGGCGATAAAGGCATTGCCAGTGGTTTAGCCAATGGCGGCAAAGGTAAAGTTGTTGTGGACATGAGCTCCATATCGCCGATAGCTACAAAAGAATTTGCAAAGAAGATTAATGCACTAGGCGCTGATTATCTCGATGCCCCAGTCTCTGGCGGCGAAGTCGGCGCAAAAAATGCAACCCTGTCGATCATGCTGGGCGGAGATGAAGCAGTCTTTACACGCGTGAAGCCCGTACTGGAATTGATGGGCAAGAACATTAATTTGGTTGGCGGCAATGGCGACGGTCAAACGGCTAAAGTAGCCAATCAGATTATTGTGGCCCTGAATATTGAAGCCGTTGCTGAGGCGCTTCTGTTTGCCGCCAAAGCTGGTGCTGATCCTGCCAAAGTACGCCAGGCATTAATGGGTGGCTTTGCGAGCTCCAAAATTTTAGAAGTGCATGGCGAGCGCATGGTCAAGCGGACTTTTGATCCTGGATTTCGGATTGAGTTGCATCAAAAGGATTTAAATCTGGCGCTCAATAGTGCTCGCGCATTGGGTGTTTCCTTACCCAATACCGCCACCGCCCAAGAGTTATTTAATTCCTGCTCAGCCCATGGCGGTAAAGCATGGGACCATTCGGCCATGGTGCGCGCTTTAGAAAAACTGGCTAACTTTGAAATAGGCCAAAAAGCCTAATTCTTTATTCCTAGCTTGACCTAAACCAGTAATGGATTCGGTTGCATAATATGCAGCATGAATTCACTACTGGTTGTTTACCTCCACGGTTTTCGTTCCTCCCCGCGCTCAAGTAAAGCGCAGATGACTGGCGATGCCATCGCGCATCGCGCGGAGCAGGGGGCTTCCATCGAATGGTATTGCCCACAATTGCTTGCCTCCCCACGTGAGTCCATGGAAATGGTTCAACGCCACATCGATACTGCTAAGGCGGATCGATTAACCGTGATCGGCTCTTCCTTGGGTGGTTTTTATACCAACTACCTTGCAGAGCGCTATGGCTGCAAAGGCATCGCCTTAAATCCGGCCGTGAGAGCAGGGCGGGAACTAGCGCCCCATGTAGGCATGATGACGGCCTACGATAGCGAGGAGCCTTTTGACTTTCGGGCTGAATACATTGATGAGCTTAATCGCATGCAGGTTGAATCGATTACGCATCCTGAGCGCTATTTACTCTTGGCTGCCACCGGTGATGAATTGCTCGACTGGCGGGAGATGGCCGCCTTTTATCCAGGTGCCCAGCAGATCATTATTCAAGGTAGTGACCACGGCATTGCTAATTACAGCGATTACTTGGACGCGGTAATCGACTTCGCTTGTGATTAATTTGAATAGCTCATTTTATGAGCTTCTAGATTGACATACTGCACTCTTGAGCAATAAGCGCATTAGCGCGAAGAGAGGAGCAGATCATGCAAACCCTAAAACTATTTTTTATCTGGCTGGTCTTTGCCGAAAAGCAGGGCGAATGGCAGCGCTCTGAGTGGATTTGCCGTAATCGAATTGAGTGAGCAAATCCCAATGGGATAGGCAAATGATTGCCCTATAGGGTCAATTGCAGTGCGTTGATCGCCCCCGGAATTTTCTGTAAGATGGTTGTCATGCAGTGATGCGATGATTTATGCCATTACAGAGAGAGGAGTGGTTGTGCTGAGCATCTTGAAGCTAGACGCCGGCGGTATTCCACAATGCTGGATAAATGCGGAAGAAGCGACAAAACAATATGCAGACCAGAGCGTATTGTGGACACTGGGCGATCCGATCGCGGTCATGCGTGGCGGTATCTCGCGAGCTACTGGCAAGCAATCCATCATTGAGCTGCACTCCATCGTTGCCGTCAAAGGCTCGGCACGCATCAATCTATTCGATGTTGTGCCCGGCATCACGAAGCGTAAGTTGTACCGCCGTGATCGTGGCCTGTGCGCCTATTGTGGTGAACGCATTACCGAAAACGATGCTGAAGCGGAACACATTATTCCCAATAGCCGTGGCGGTAAATACACGTGGATGAATTTGGTTGTTTCTTGCAGGCCATGCAATCAACGCAAAGGCAATCGCACCCCTGAAATGGCGAACATGAGTTTGCTATATGCGCCTTATATGCCAAGCTTGTATGAGGACATGATCCTCAAAGGCAGAAATATTCTGGCCGATCAAATGGATTTTTTGGCCGCGAACTTACCCAAGAATAGCCGCCTGCTGGAAGGATTGTTCTGGGAGCAGTCCTAAGTCGTTTTAAGCCATTGTGGATTCTATTGGCAGCCTTAGTGCTGTCCCTAGTCGCGCACCTCATTTTATTTTTCTGGCTATGGCTGCTACCCACTGGCTCTTTGATTGCGCCCCCACAGGAATCGCCCTTTGTGGCCATCTTAAAAGAAGAGCCAGTCAAGCAAATCAAGATGGCTCGCTCCGCAAAAAAAGCAGTGCCGCAAGTAGGTAATTCTTCGAGTGAGATAGCAGTGCCAGCAGGAGTAGCAGCAGAGCAGGGTGGCGCCTTATTTGAGCAAGATGGGATGGCCTTTCGCCTTCCCGAGTCAGCTCTGCTGTATTACGACGCCTATGTCGACGGGCAGCAAGTACAAACGGGTGAAATCAAATGGATTGCGGATGACTCGGGATATTCGCTATCCATTACGATTCCCTATGCGTTTGTGGGTCCGTTTGTATTTGAGTCGAAAGGCAAGATTGATGCCTACGGTTTAGCGCCCTCGATTTACTGGGCGCAACGCGGCAAAAATCCCCCGCGGTTTTCACGCTTTGAGCGCAATGCGCAGGGCGGCCCGGTGATGTTCTTTTCTGAGAAGATGGATTTTTCTCCGCCCATACCACCAGGCACCCAAGATCGATTTAGCCTGATTTTTCAATTTGCCTCGCTCCTGAATGGTGACGGCAAAATTGATGAGGCGGGCACCATTCGGTCTATTCCGGTAGCGAGCTTTGACATGATTGAGCCGTGGCAATTCAAAAGCTATGGCGAACTTATTTCCGATGACGTGCCAAGTATGGGCGTAACCACCTTGCGCCACTATGAATTACTCGACCGACCCAGCAATAAGTTCAAGCGTCGCGTTGATTTATGGTTAGTGCGTGATTTGGACTGGTTGCCTGGCCGTATACGGACCACGGAGGCAAATGGCAGGGTGTTTGAACTGGTTTTTAAGCAGAAGGCGCCGCTGAGCCGGGCTTCCGAGTAAGCAGGGTGCCCATCATCGAATAGAGGGCTGCGCCGGACATGGACACCGAAAATACGCCCGAAAAGGAGATCAAAATGGGCAGTACTTGCCATGCACTGCTTAAGGGGTAATTGCCAAAACCCAAGGTGGTATACATCTCGCCAACAAAGTAAAACGTTTGCGTAATGCCTGGAAAGACAGAAAAAGCGACCAATACATAGGTCCACGCGATGATTTCAGTAATGTGGGTCAAGATGATCAATAAGATCGCTATGAAATACGAAATAAAGCTAGCGCCCGCCAAATGCGGTATGGACTTAAGGAAACGGTCTATGGCGTGGAATGCGCTAGCGATAACTAAAACTGCTACGCCATGGATGGTGAGCATGGCAGCCATGAATGCCACGATCAAATACAACTCAATGTTGTCACCAATATCCAGCTGGATTTGATGCAGCAATTCAGTTAGAGAAGGTAAGGTAGCCGTCGTTTCAGTGGACATTGATACGCCTAAATAACCAATCTATCTTATTTGACATAATAATGATTATACGCAATTATGACTTAGGGCCACCTGGGTATGGCTCGTTGTACAGCTTTTGCCAGCGGGCTCTTAAGCCCTTTTGAATCTCTTCTTGGTTAAACAGTTCTGCTACATCGATCGCTGAATAGCCCTGTTGATTACGTATCCGAATATCGGCGCCACGATCAAGCAACACGCGAACGAGCTGGATATTACCGGCTCGAATGGCCATCATTAAAGGGGTTGTCTCGTTGGGGCTTGGCGCATCAACTACAGCGCCTTTATCCAACAAGAACTGGGCAATTTCCAGATGACCATTAGTGGAGGCGTAATGCAGCGGCGTCCAACCAGACCGATTAACCGGCACTTCCTTTTGATTGACCAAGATTTTTACCTCAGGCAACAGGCCGTACAAGGCAGCAAACATCAATGGCGTCTCATTCGTTAAATTGGCCTGATTGAGATCAATTCCTTTGACATTAATGAGGTAATCCACTGTTTTGACTGAGTTTTCTTGAATCGCGACCATCAAAATAGGCATGCCGCGGGGATCCTTTTGATTGGGGCTCATACCCTTATCAATCAAGGTCTTGACCTCACGAACGTCATCAAATTTCGCTGCTTTGGTTATGGTAGCGATCTGCGAATCGGTTTGCGCCATTGCCCAATGTGGCATGGTGGTCAGCGATACAAATGCGATGCCCAGGATTACAGGCAAGGCCTGGATGCACTTCAGATTCAGAATCATGTTAATTGTCTATTTATTTGAAAACATTGAAAAAAATTACGCGTGGTATGTTCTGCAATCGCATCAACCGAGACGCCTTTTAGATCCGCAATGTAGCTTGCCACATGCGAGACCCAAGCGGGTTCATTGGTCTTGCCCCGATGCGGCATAGGGGCTAAATAAGGCGAATCAGTTTCAATCAGCATACGCTCCAAAGGCACCTGCCGACAGGTCTCCTGCAGGTCTTTTGCGCTTTTAAAGGTCACAATGCCGGAAAAAGAAATATAAAACCCCAAATCAATGGCTTGTTTAGCCACCTCAAGGCTTTCGGTAAAGCAATGCATTACGCCACCAATCCGCTCAGCACCCTCCTCTTTGAGGATCCGTATCGTGTCTTCAGAGGCTGAGCGGGTATGAATGATTAAGGGGCAGCCTGACTCGATTGCCGCCCGGATATGTGTCCGAAACCGGTTACGCTGCCACTCCATATCGGCATACGCGCGGTCAGCCATGCGGTAATAGTCCAGTCCGGTTTCGCCGATCGCTATGACTTTGGGGTGCTTTGCTGCCTCCACTAAAAAATCGACGGTCGGCTCTGGGGTATCTTCGTAATCGGGATGCACGCCAACCGAGGCATATAAATGGGGATGGGTCTCGGCCAATTGCCTTACCAATGGAAAGTCAGGGAGATCGACTGAGATGCAGAGTGCGTGGCTAACCTGAGCAGCTGCCATATTGGCAAGGACTTCGGGTAAGCGCTCGCGATACTCCGGAAAATCAAGGTGGCAATGGGAATCAATGAACATCCGTCCATTTTAATCGCCAGCGCCCTCCTCAGCCAACGGATTCAAAAGTTTGAGTTCAATCCCCAAAAATCTGCTGGTATTGCATGAGCAGGGATTCAAGCTGAATACGGGTGGCCAGTGGGTGGTTTTCATGGCGGCGCGCCTGGGTTACCCCTTTCCAAAGGCGCAAGAGCTTTTCAATACGGACTTGTTTTGCTAAAACCGCAATCGTTCCAGCATGCTTGGGATAAAAACGCACGGCATCAGCCTGCGCACTGCCTTGTAGGTCTGCTAGCCAGCGCTGCATCGAGGCGAGCAATACTGCAAACGATGCTTTATGGGTTTTTTCTGCCACATCCAGCCAATCGATACGAAGCCCTTGGGATAGGCCTTGCAATAAATAGCGCGAGGCCTGAATCGAAACAAAGAGCTCATCCTTCTCGTTTTGATCTTGCTTGGCCGATAGAAAATCCAGGGTCGCATAGGGCGCCCCGCCCTGCTCATAAAAAATGGTTTCCAGCTCATCATCCGAGACGGTGAGTTCGGGACGGGCTGCAATTTTCTGACGAAGCCATGCGAGACCACTTGCGCGATCCGGCGGTGGCAGAGCAATTAAACGGCAACGGGAGCGAATGGTCGGCAAGACACGATCAAGGCGGCTCGTTACCAATATAAAAATGGTGCTGCTCGGTGGCTCTTCTAAGGACTTTAATAAGGTATTGGCAGCATCTGCCCGCAATGCCTCTAAAGGGTAGACCAACACAACGCGATTGCCGCCGCGGTGCGTGCCGATTGCTAAACCTTCGATGGCCGATCGCGCTTCTTCAATGGCAATATTCTTCTTCTCTTTTTTTTCAGCGGAGTCACCCTCTTCGTCGCGCAGTAGTTTTGCTTTTTTACTGGGCGACGGATCACCATCGGCGCCCTCGAGTGCCTCATTTGGCATAAAGCGGCGGTGCGTCTCGGGGACCAGTGCAACGAAGTCGGGATGATTGCCGGTATCAAACCAGCGACAAGCCTCACAACAATTGCAGGGCTTATTATTTCCGCTTGGGGATGCCTCGCATAGCAGGGCTTTGGCAAGGGTCAGCGCAAAGTCTGCCTTACCAATGCCCGCCTGCCCATGGAGCAGTAAGGCATTCGGACATGCCTCTAGATCAATGCCATCCCACTGCGGCTGTAACCAAGGTGCAATCATCGTATCGCTAAAGGGGCTTGGCATAAGAAATCCCAGATTGCCTCTTGCGTCTGGGTAGCGTCAACCAATACAAAACGCTGTGGGTCAGCCTTTGCTCTACGCAGGTATTCCTGCCTGACCCGCTCAAAGAATGCCAGATCAAGCCGCTCAAATTTATCGGGTGTACGCGCTTTCGAGCGGCGCGCTTCCGCCACTGCTCCCGGCAAGTCAAATAAGAAAGTAATGTTGGGTTGCAATAGTTGCCCATTGTCTTGCTTTTGGACCCACTGCTCTAATGCATTGAGTTTTTCAATAGAGAGTCCGCGTCCACCACCTTGGTAGGCAAAACTGGCATCCGTAAAACGGTCGGACACCACAATATGCCCAGCTGCCAGTGCAGGGGCGATCACTTGTGCCACATGCTCACGGCGCGCGGCAAACATCAGCAAGGCCTCTGTTTCCAAATGCATCGGCGCCTCCAACAATAAAGCGCGGAGTTGCTCGCCTAATGCAGTGCCGCCTGGCTCACGCGTCAGCACTAAAGTCCGATTCGGGAAGCGGCTTTTCAGCAACTCACAATAGGCATTGATGTGGGTGCTTTTTCCAGCACCATCGATGCCCTCAAAGCTAATAAAAAATCCAGGCTCATTCACATTCATCGTGGGATCCATTACGGTGACGCTCTCTTTGCTGGCGCTTTAATGGCGCGCTGATATTGGTCAACGGCTTTTTCATGCTCAGCTAGCGACTTAGAGAAGTAGCTACTGCCATCGCCCTTGGCAACAAAATACAGGGCATCGCTTTTTGCAGGGTTGGCTGCTGCAAGGAGGGACTCCATGCTGGGAATCGCAATTGGGGTGGGAGGTAAACCTGTACGCATATAGGTATTGTATGGACTGTCACGGCGAAGATCTACTTTGCGTAGATTGCCGTCAAACTCTGGACCGATGCCATAAATCACCGTAGGGTCGGTTTGTAGGCGCATCCCTATTTTTAGACGATTGTGAAACACCGCTGAAATTTGCGCTCGCTCACTGGATTTGCCGGTTTCTTTTTCAACGATCGAAGCCAAAATCAGCAAGTCATATGGCGTCTTGATTGGACTTATATTAGAGGCGTTATTCCAAGCCTTCGCTAGATTTTTCTGCATCGCATCTGCTGCGCGACGATAAATGACGAGGTCGCTTTCACCGGGATCAAAAATATAGGTGTCCGGGAAAAAAAGCCCTTCCGCGTTGGCATGGCTCAAACCTACTGTTTTCGAGAACGCAGCAGAACCTAGTCCTTTGGTTTGATGATCCAAAGCGGGATGGCTATCTACGATTTGCCGTAGCTGCCATATCGGCGTTCCAGGCACAAAGGCGATCGATTCTTTAATGCTATCGCCTCGCGCCAACTTCAAGAGGATGGTCGCGGTACTGGCATCCAAGGGAAATAAATAGGTTCCGGGCTTCAGCTTGGCATGAACTAGCAATGCACGTGCTCCCAACTGAAACAGAATGCCATTGACCTCAATGCCTTGGCTACGGAGTTGCAGTGCAATACTCGCTACGCCAGACTTGGGATTGACTTTGGCGGTAAAGCCGCTTGGCCGAACGGGGTCATTGGCTGCAGATGGAACTACCCCCCATAAAAACAGGGCGCCAAAAAAGACTATGGCTAATAACGCCGCAATTCCGAAGAGTTTGAGGGGTAATGCCCAAAATGGAATACGTTTTCTTCGCATCAGGCTATGATAAAAGCGTCTAGACTATTTTTACTTAAATCCACGCCCTTTGGCACCTTTATAAGAACATTGCATGAACTCTGCCGCCGATCTCGCTGACTGGGGACTCATTATCGTTGAGGGCGATGATGCGGCTAGTTTTTTACAAAACCAGCTGACAAACTCTGTTTTGGGGCTTACTGCCGTTGCGTCGCCGGCCATTGCAAGCGGACCAGATGCAGTTCGCCTCGTTGGTTATTGCAGTCCTAAGGGTCGCTTAATTGCAAGCGCATGGCTTGGTCTTTTTTCAAAAGCGGATGGGACTAGCTGCTTTGGCTTGTTTATTTCAAAAGACATCGCAGCCAGCACCGCTAAGCGCTTAGGCATGTTCGTCCTACGCTCCAAAGTGACAGTCAAGGATGTCACAGCTAGTTGGAAGATTACTGGCTATTGCACCAGCGGCACGCTGGATACGTTGGAGGTCGATAAAACTGCCATCCTCCTGCGGCTACCGGATGTGATGACCGCCGGCGTTGCGATGCAACGCGTACTGATCGCAGAGCCCATTACTTCAGATCAAGCATCGGCCGAGGCCTCTTCGGAGGATGCCCAAATTCTGTGGCGCTCACTGGAGGTCATGAGCGCCATTCCTCGTATCGTTGCCGCAACCCAAGACCAATTTGTGCCCCAAATGGTGAACTTTGAGTCTGTGTACGGCGTTGATTTTAAAAAGGGGTGCTACCCCGGCCAAGAGATCGTGGCACGCAGCCAATACCGTGGGGCGATTAAGCGGCGCCTGCAGTTGGCCCACTGCCCCATCGATCAACTTGCAAACGCCCCCACCGGTCCAGGAAGCGAGATTTTTCATGCGGATGATGCGGGTCAGCCGGCTGGAATGGTGGTGCTTAGCGCTCCGAGCATTGCTAATGCCCGCCGCATGGACTTCCAAATTGAGATCAAAACCGAGCTGCAAGCCGGTGGCACTTTTCATCTTGGGGGTCCAGATGGCCCCATTTTGATGTTAGATCAGCTGCCCTACCCCCTGATCACAATTTAATCAGGCATAGTATTGCTATGTGCCTCATTCTCTTCGCCTGGAAATCCCATCCCGACTATCCATTGGTAGTCGCAGCAAATCGCGATGAGTTCTATGAGCGCGATACAGAAAAAATGGATTGGTGGTCTGAGCACCCCGAGCTATTAGCCGGTCGGGATCGGGCGGACGTCTTGGGTAGCCCAGGCACTTGGCTTGGGTTTACCAAATCAGGCCGCTTTGCCGCCTTGACCAATGTACGAGCGCCCAGTGAAAAAAACCCGGATGCACGAACCCGTGGCGAGCTATCGCTGATGTATCTGACGGGTGAGCATAAGCCCGATGGCTTCATTCAACACAATGCAAAACGCTTTGAGCAATACAACGGCTTTAATATGCTGATGGCTGATCTAAGCAATCCGAGCGATGCACAGATGCACTGGGTGAGTAATCGCATGATGCTTGGTCAATCGATTCGGCCGCGTAAAACCTTTCCGCAAAATGCGTTAGATGCAGGCGTCTATGGTCTATCCAATGCCATGCTGGATACCCCCTGGCCTAAAGTGACGCATCGGGTGGCTGCTTTTGCCCAAACTCTGGCAATGGACCAAGGCAATCTAAAACACGCCGATCAATACTTGCACTTACTTAGTGACAACCGGGTTGCGGTCGACCAAGAATTACCCAGCACCGGCGTCAGCAAAGAATGGGAAAAAGCCTTGTCCCCCGCATTTGTTCAGACCCCGATGTATGGCACACGCTCAAGTACGGTATTGCGCATTCGGAAAGACGGCGCCTTTGAAATGGTTGAACGCCGTTTTGATGCCAATGGCACCATTGGCCACGATGTAATTACCGGCGCGCTTACGAGTGCTTCCGGCTCAAACCTCTCGGTTTAACACGCTACGATTTACTGCGTGCGCTGATCGGGATTTATAACCCGCTCACCACTGGCATTACGCGTGGGCAAACGCCGCAAGTACTTAAATGTTCCAGTAGCCATGCAGCACACGCGGCCCTGATCGTCATATAACTTCGCTTCACAGAAGGCCATCGTCACACTGCGGTGCACAGTATCGGCTTTTACGCGCAGAACGCCATTGGCGGCTTGTAAAAAATTGGTATTGAGTTCAATGGTCACCACGCTGCGATCATCTGGATCGCCCGAGCGCGCAGCAACGGCCATGGCGACATCCATCAAGGTTAACAACACTCCGCCATGCGCTACTTCCCAGGTATTTTTATGCTCAGGCTTAATGGCCAGCAAAATCTCGCCGCTACCCATTTCCGCGCTAAGGCAACGGATTCCAAGTAGTTTTAAAAAAGGGACATCCAGCTCCTGACCTAGGTTGCTCAGTTTGGCGGCGGCGGTAAGTTCAGTTTGATTTGTCATATGCGGTGTAGGGCAATTGGTATAGTGGACTTCAACGTAAGGGGCTAAATACCCATAGAATAATGAACATATGGCATTTTCTCTTATCGGCGACGACACCTGTCAATTTATAGCCCCTACCCCCCTTCCCGATCCCTATTGGATTGCGGTTTCACCCGAGGCAGCTGAGCTCGTTGGCATTTCCTTAGACTCAAATCAGTTGCCGCAGGATCCCGATTGGCTCGCAATATTGGCGGGCAATCCAGCAGAATTAGGTCAGCGCCTATTTTCAAAACCCATGGCTACCGCCTATAGCGGGCATCAGTTTGGACATTGGGCTGGTCAGTTAGGTGATGGGCGGGCCATTCTATTGGGGGAGCTAAACCACCAAGAGCTGCAACTAAAGGGTGCGGGTATGACACGCTACTCCCGCATGGGCGATGGGCGGGCCGTTCTGCGCTCATCCATTCGCGAGTTTCTATGCAGCGAGGCGATGCATGCTTTGGGCATTCCGACTACGCGCGCACTATCCCTCGTGGGCTCCAAGCAAGCAGTGCGGCGCGAAACAATGGAGACCGCAGCCGTTTGCTCCCGCCTTGCTCCGAGCTTTATTCGGATCGGTCACTTTGAGCACTATGCCGCCAATGGATTGCATGTGCGATTGCAGGAACTGGCTGCGTATTTAATCGAAGCACACTACCCCGAATGCAAGTCAAGCAACACTCCTTACCTAGCATTATTTAAAGCAATATCGGCGCGCAATGCGAAATGCGTTGCGCATTGGCAGGCAGTAGGGTTTTGCCATGGGGTTCTGAATAGCGACAACATCAGCGCCCTCGGCCTCACGATGGATTACGGCCCCTTTGGTTTTTTGGATCACACTGCCTTAGACCACATTTGTAACCACACCGATAGTGGCGGTCGTTATGCCTACCATCGCCAACCTAAAATCATGCACTGGAATATGGCCTGCCTTGCTAATGCCATGGTGCCGCTCGTGGAGATGGAGAGTCCGGGTCAAGATGCTGCAGAGATATTACGCGCAGCCTTGAGTGATTTTCCGCCCGAATATGAAGCGAAATGGTTGACCCTATTTCGGGGGAAGCTGGGTTTGCAGATTGACACCCCAGATGATATGGATTTAATTGAAGCGCTATTGCAGCTGATGCATGCCAATCAGGCTGACTTTACCAATGCATTTCGCAGTCTATCTAAAGTGCAAAAAAAGGATGCCCATTCCAATTGGCGTGATCAATTTTTAGATCGGGATGCGGCCGATGCCTGGTTAAGTCAATACCGCACACGTTTGCAGCAGGAATCAAACTCCGATGCAGAGCGGGCAGCGCAAATGAATTGCGTCAACCCGAAGTTTATTCTGCGCAACCATTTGGCCCAGCGCGCCATCGAGAATGCGCAGCAGGATGACTTCACTGAAGTGAATCGATTGCAACGCATTTTAAGTCGGCCGTTTGAAGATCAGCCTGGGTTTGAACAATACGCATTAGCACCATTACCCGATGAGGTCGTAACGGATCTCAGCTGTTCATCGTAAGAAAATACATCAGTCCACAATAAAGAGTGAGAAGCAATGAAAAAAACTAATGACGAATACCGCGCCGAGTTAAGCGATATCGAATACCGCGTCACGCGCGAAGCTGCTACGGAACGGCCATTTACTGGAAAGTATTGGGACCATTGGGAAAACGGCAAGTACCAATGCGTGTGTTGCGGCACCCCCTTGTTCGAGTCAGGCACCAAATTTGATGCTGGATGCGGATGGCCTAGTTACCATACTCCCTTGAATCCGGATGCCATATCGGAGCATCAAGATGGTGCTTATGGCATGGTCCGCACCGAGGTACGTTGCAGTAATTGCGATGCCCATTTAGGTCATGTCTTTACCGACGGTCCTAAGCCAACAGGCCTACGCTATTGCATTAACTCGGCATCCTTAAGCTTTGAACCCAGTAAAAACGTGGAATCGGGTCAATAAAAGCGATAATCACCACATGAAATTTTTATTCGATCTTTTCCCGGTCATTCTGTTCTTCGTCGCATTCAAGTTTGCCGACATCTATACCGCCACCATCGTGGCAATGGTTGCCACCATCGCGCAAATTTTATGGGTCTATTACCGTCATCGTAAAATCGATGCAATGCAGTGGATGAGTCTGGTATTAATTGTCGTTCTAGGTGCATTGACTATATTCCTGCAAGATAAAACATTTATCCAGCTTAAGCCAACTGCGCTCTACTGGCTATTTGCTGCCGGCCTATTTATTAGCGCCCAATTTTTCAATAAGAATTGGATTCAGGTGCTCATGGGTAAGCAGGTCACCCTTAAAGAAAATACGGCACGTAATACCTGGAGTCAGCTTAATTTAGCCTGGTCCATCTTCTTTTTCTTGATGGGCGGACTTAATCTTTATGTAGCATTTCAGTTTTCGGAAGATACCTGGGTTAATTTCAAATTGTTTGGAACAACTGCCCTGCTCATCGTCTTTGTCATTGCACAAGGATTTTGGCTCAGCAAACACATGGAAGAGGAAACACCCTCATGAGTAGAAACCAAGAGCGCATTGCTTCATTTTTGGTCGACCTCAAAGCCGCACTGCCAATTGATGAGATTGCAATTGAAGATGAAAGCCATTTGCATGCCGGGCATGCTGGCGCTGCTAGCGGTGGTGGCCACTTCAAACTGACCCTAATTTCATCGGCCTTTGATGGCCTAAATCGGGTTGCGCGCCACCGCCTGATCTATGCTGCTTTGAGCCGCCACATTCCTAATGAGATACACGCGCTGACCATTGAGGCCCATAGCCCTGCTGAGGCTCTTTTGCTGAAATAAGCCAAGCAGAGTTAAATCAAGCAAAATAAACCTATTACTATTAGCTACTCCTTTTATTACCTACCTTTACTATGAAACTACTTCCCCAATTTGCCCTATCCACTGTCTGCGCAGCGGTATTGATCAGCCCAATGGCATTCGCGCAAAATGCCGCGATTGTGAATGGCAAATCCATACCAAAATCACAATTAGATCGCCTGGTACAAAAATCAGGGCAGCCAACCAATGATCCTCAGGTTCGCGAAAAGGCACGCGAGGTATTAATTACCCGGGAATTAATTATTCAGGAGGCCAATAACCGCGGCCTAACCCAAAAAGAGGCAGTCAAAGACAAGATTGAGCAATCACGTATTGGCATCTTGGTTGCCGCCGTATTTGAGGATTTTGTTGAGCGTGAGGGCGTAACCGAGGCCGAGCTCAAAGCTGCCTATGCTTCGATTCAGGCGGATTACACCGGCAAGGAATATCAGGTAAAACACATCTTGGTAGAAAAAGAATCGGAAGCAAACGCCTTGATTGCCAAGATCAAGGCTGGCGCCAGCTTTGCTGACATGGCGAAACAGAACTCCAAAGACCCCGGCTCCGCACCTAATGGCGGCGATCTAGGTTGGGTTGGCGATAAGTCATTGGTGCCCGAATTTTCTAAGGCGATGGTTGCTTTAAACAAAGGTCAAATGACCGATAAGCCAGTCAAAAGCCAATTCGGTTGGCACATTATTCGCGTGGATGATGTGCGGGATGCCAAAGCCCCACCCATGGATGAAATCAAAGCGGAGCTCAAGCAAATCTTGACTGCCGATGAAAACTGGCAAAAGGCCAAGTTCTCTGAAATGATGCAAAAGCTGCGTGCCAAGGCAAAGGTTCAGTAAGCATGATGCTCTTGCACACCATGCTGCGGGTTGGTGACCTGTCCCGCTCCATTGATTTCTACACCCGCATTTTGGGCATGAATTTATTGCGCACCACTGAGCGGCCCGAACAAAAGTATTCCTTGGCCTTTGTTGGTTTTGGTAAGGGCAACGCCGATGGCCAAGCGGAGATCGAGCTCACCTACAACCATGGTGTCCATCAGTATGAATTGGGTACGGCTTATGGCCACATTGCCTTGGGCGTAAGCGACGCCTATGCCACCTGCGCCGCCATTAAGGCTGCGGGTGGTCAAGTGACCCGTGAGGCTGGCCCAGTTCTGGGCGGCGACACCATCATCGCCTTTGTTACAGACCCAGATGGATACAAGATCGAGCTCATTCAGCGCTGAGCAATGTGGCACTAAATAGCCCAATCGAACTGCGCGTTTTGGATCGCATTGATGCGGTCTCAGCCGAGCATTGGGATGGCTTATTAGCTGCAAACTCAACCCCCTTTTTACGCCACGCCTTTCTCGCAGCACTGGAAGAGCATGGCTGCGTTGGTGGCAATACCGGCTGGCAGGTAGCCCACTTAGCCATTTATCCGACAGATTCGGATAAACCCATTGGGCTAATGCCGCTCTATTTAAAAAGCCATTCCTACGGCGAGTACGTGTTTGACTGGTCATGGGCGGAAGCCTATAGCCAGCATGGCATGCAGTACTACCCCAAAGCTTTGTCTGCGATTCCCTTTACGCCAGTGCAAGGGGCACGCACGCTTCTGGATCAAGGGCATGATCCAGAGCGAACCCAGCAGTGGCTAATACAGGGCCTAAAACAACTGTTAATTCAGAACGGGCTTTCTTCAGCCCACGTTTTATTTGCCGAGCAGAAAACCCAAGCTGCTCTTCTAGCGCAAGGTTTCATGGCGCGCGATGCCGTGCAGTTTCACTGGAATAACCAATCGTATGCAACGATGGATGCATTCTTAGATCAGCTCACTATGAAACGCCGGAAAAATATTCGGCGCGAACGCAAGGAAGTGGAAGCGGCCGGTGTGCAATTTAGGCACGTTCCAGGAGAAATGGCTGGGCAAGCCGATTGGGCATTCTTTTACCGGTGCTATGCCAACACGTACTTGGAACACCATTCATCGCCCTACTTGAACGAAGAATTTTTTCAGGAATGGGGGAAGCAGATGCCGGAATACCTCCATTTAATCATTGCCGAAAAAGAAGGTTGTCCTATCGCTGCATCGCTTTTGGTGGTCGACAAAAAAGCCCCTGTTCCAACTGCATATGGTCGTTACTGGGGCTCGATTGAATACATTCCCTGCTTGCATTTTGAAACTGCCTACTATCAAGCAATCGAATACTGCATTCGAGAAGGAATACAGGTTTTTGAAGGTGGCGCCCAAGGCCAACACAAAATGGCGCGGGGGTTTTTACCGGTCACCGTACAATCAGCCCATTGGATAAAAGACCCTGAGTTTGCAACTGCCGTTGAGCGCTTCTTAAAACGGGAGCGTGCCGGTGTTGGGGCTTATGTGGATGAGCTAGCCGAGCACTCTCCCCTTAAATCGACTACAGTACTGCCATGAGCACTTCAAATACCAACGACCCCATTAGCGGGGCCAATTCGTTATTAACAGGCGACGCTGAATCCGACTCCCCCTGTATTGGGATTTGCTCTACTTTGTACGATGAGATTTGCAAAGGCTGTGGCCGCACCTTGATTGAAGTCAGTAATTGGGTATTCATGACGCCGGAGGAAAAGGCTACGGTATGGCAGCGCATTCAGGCTGAAGGAACGGCAGTTCGCTTCCAGCGCAACAAAACAATTTAAGCAACCGAGAAATTGGGCTCGCAATACACTTGATTTCTGCCTGCCTGCTTGGCGTGATACATCGCAGAATCACATAGACCGTAATACTCACGAACAATCGCGCTCGCATCAGAATGTTTACCCTGCTGTGGGTCAAAAATAGAAATTCCTATACTAACGGTTATAAAGATTGGGATTTTCGCTACCGTTGCCATTTCACTTTCTTCAATGCGTATCCGCAATCGGTTTGCAACCTCCACTGCAAGCGCTTGATTTGTTTCAGGCAGTACGATTAAAAATTCTTCGCCACCAACGCGACCAAATACATTGATCTCGCGTAACTCCTTTTGGCACAAGGTAGCAAGATTGACCAATACTTGATCGCCCATTAGATGTCCATGGGTGTCATTAACCAATTTAAAGTGATCGATATCTAGCATGAGAAAAGCAATGCATTTCTGACTACGAAAGGATCTTTTAACCTCAAGCTCAGCGCGAATCATAGTCGTCGAATGATTTAGAGCTGGAGTCAGCGAATCTTTTTTGGAAATTTCTTCAAGGGCAGTATTTTTAACTTCTAACTCAAACAGTAGCTTCTTAAAATAAATCATTCCCAATAGCAACGATATAGAAATAGGAATGGATAGCCAAGCATCAACTATATTAATTGACTCTTTATTGAGGCCATATAGCATAGGCGAAATGCGCCTACCCATCATTAAAACAAGCCCTATAGCAAAAAATCCACATACAAATCGATAGGAATGGGATTTTAAAAAAAGACGAATGGCATAAAATGCAGCCATAATTTGTGCGCACAAGGCGATGAAATATAGAAGTAATCCGAGAGTCATGAATTAAATAGACTCAATGATGTCGTGTAGTGTTTTACCATCCTGATAAAGCTCAAACGCCGCGTCTGCAATGCGTTGATCTAATTTACTACCCGCCTCTACCATTACCTCGCTCATTGCCGTATGAAGCCCCCTGCCGGGGCGATATGGGCGGTGTGTTGCCATCGCCTCAATGGTATCCGCTACCGCCAAAATTCTAGACTCGAGGCATATCGCATCACCCACAAGCCCTCTGGGATAGCCGCTGCCATCTAGGCGCTCATGGTGCTGATATACCATTTCAGCAATCGGATATGGGAATGGAATGTCTTTCAATATGTGATATCCAGACTCCGCATGCCCCTGCACCATTTGCATTTCTAGGTCAGTCAGTCTTGATGGCTTCGTTAGGATTTCGGCAGGCACGGCTACTTTGCCAAGATCATGAACCATCGCAGCCATATAAAGCGCCTCAATTTGTTCATTATTGAGACCTAGTTTTTTAGCAATGGCTGCTGAAATCAGAGCAACCCGCTTTTGATGTCCTGCAGTGTAAGGATCGCGCCATTCCATGGTACGCGACATTGCTTCAATCGTCGCCTTTAAGGCGCCCGCCAAGCGTTCCTGGACCAACTCCTTTTCGTGTATTTGTTCGTCTAGTTGCTGTTGACGCTCAATGGATCGAAGGCCGAAGCTAAGCTCATGGGCTAGACTTTCAAATAATTTTGCCTCTTCCGGTCCAAATGCATTTGGTACAGCAGAATAAACAACCAATGCACCGAAAGGATGTCGGGCCCCATCCGCTATAGGGCAAGCAATTGCGGAGCGAATCCCATACTTCTTGGCTAAATCCTGCCAAACAATAAAGCCGGGATCTACTTCAGTGTCAGCTACTATGGTAATTTGGTTAGATCGCACAGCAAGACCAGCCGGACCGAGTCCAGTGACACGCTGATCCGACCAGCTCACTGCAATCTTTTCAATATAGTCTAGTGCTGTCCCTGCTCCGCCCAGCACCTTAATGGTTTTTTCTTTATCGTCTTCTGCCTTGCCAACCCACGCCAATAAATAAGGACTTTGCGATGTAATCGCATCGCACACTTCCGCTATCAACATATCAGTGGAATTGGCTCGCGCCAATGCAGCCGCCGCCGCCGATAAAGCGGACAAAGCCCAGCTCCGCTTTTCTAGCTCTTCATGGGCTGAACTACTTGAAACTGGTGTGGGCAAAATCATTCAACCATTATGTACTTAATTTGATGGACGAACATGCGTTAAAAGATGCAAAATCCTTGCAATTTAGATACAACTAGCAGAATATGAATGCATATTCATTAGCTAAGGTATACATGCAGGGCGATATAGATAAGATTTACGCTAAGTTAATCAGCCTAGAGACAGAAGTCACCAATTTGCGGCAAGGTTACATCGTCGTCAATAAACGCTATACGGAAGCGCTACGCAGCCTAAGTACACTGACTTCAAGCGCGCTAGAAGCAGCAAATCGTGCTGCAATTGCAGCCGAAAAAGCGTTACTTGCCGCCAAAAAAGCAGCGGCGGCAGCCAATTTGGCGGCATTACGGGATGTAATTGAGGCGGCTGAGGCAGCTGCCGATGCTGCTGCCGCATCGGCAGAGGCTGCAATTGAAGCGGCTGCAGCTGCGTCCGCCGCGGCCTCAGCAGCTGCTACGGCTGTAGCACATCAAGCCGAGGAATCTTCTGCACAAGCTTCAGCCGAGGCAGCTGACGCAACAAAACGAGCTGCCGAAGCTGCTGCTGAGGCTGTTCGCATATCAAATCAAGCTGCCGAAGCTGCCCGCAATGCGCGCAAAAAGAACAGCAATTAAACTCAAAACGGAATAATAAGTTCCTGCATCACGTAGCGATAAAAATAGTTTGGCCCTAAAAATCCAGCTGACTTACCGTATGCTGCGCGAGTTTTGAAGTAATAATCATTGGATGCAACTGGGCTGGTAGCTGCAAGCTCATATAGTTGCGTTGTCGTGCTTGGATCCTGATTTACGGTCTGGCGCCCTACCCCTGCTGTACCAGCTATCATCCATCCTGATATGCGTTTACGCATACCAAAAGCGATCATAGTCTCGTTGTACTCACTGGGATTAAAGTAATTATTTGCTACATTGGTATTGGTATCGCGGTATTGGCGATAGCGTAACTGCGCGGTAATACCATGCTCCGGAATCAGATCATAGACAACGCGTGCACGCACAGTAGGCCTTGTATTCGTATCAGAGAAATACATGTTTCCGGCCATCACAATCGCAGTTAAGCGCTCTATGATTTGTTGCTCAATGCTGGCGCCGCCAAACGTGTAGTAAATTCCATTCGTTAGGGCATTCTGGGTCTCTACCCGATCGCGACTCACAAATACTTCACCTTTAGTTGTGTCCGTCAGCCGCAAGCTATAACTGCTATCCGTGGTTGCTAATTTATAGCCATTTTGCTCGTTATACCCGACATTTAGGTTGTATCCCAAACCAGTACGGGGATTAATGGACTTCGTCAGTAGTGTGTATACATTGGCTGAAGAGTTCCAATTATTTTGCGTGAAGTAATTACGCTGATAACTGATGCCGGTGTATTTTTCACCATGCTCATACACTGGAATGTAGCCCGCATTATATTTATAAGTAGAAAACCCCTCGCTATCCGAAGCGATATAGACATTGGGAATAGAAATAGCCTGCTTTGTGGGGGGCGACTGCTCCGCCCATACAGAAATAGATGCAAGAGAAAAGATGAAAAATAGACTGCAATAAAGATTGTTCATTTTGTGCCCCACGATTTACGTAGATTGAACAACTCAGAGAAGTAACCATAAACGCAGGCCGGTTGCAAAATAAGACCGTAAGCAAAAACGTAGAAGACAAAACCCAAGGCATTCGCGCGGACCTTCAAGTTCTCAGAGCGAAACATCGCCCTACCCTTCAGGTACATCTGCCAATTGAGTAAAAAGGCCATCGGCAATAACGATAAAGTCATCGGACCGACAATCCAATAAATACCAAAACAAGCCAAGATCAGCCCGGGAATAAACCCAAATGTAAATGCGATATCCATGAATGGAAATAACGTGTTCCACCAGATATATAAAGTGCTTAAGCGCGGCTTAAAGAGAATTTTCGGGGTAGTTTTAAAAGCCTCCATTAAGCCGCGGGACCAACGTCTGCGCTGATTAACAAACTTGCGCAGTGTGTTGGGGCAATCGGTAAAGGCCAATGCATCTTCGGCATGACCCACGCGATACCCTGCGTCCAATATCTTCCAAGTTAAAACAATATCCTCACCCACCATTTCTGGCCAACCGCCAAGCTCTACAACAGTCTTTCGGTCATATAAAGAAAATGCGCCTTGCGCAACAAGAGTCCCTTGAAACAAAGACTGAATCCGCTTGATAGTGGCAATGCCTAAAAAATAATCCCACTCCTGAGCCTTAGTAATCCAGTTTTCCCTTGAATTGCGAATCAGAATTTCACCAGCAACGGCTTTAGTATTAATTGGGTCAGAGAGATATCGACCAACTAAGTGGCTTATTCCATCTTTCAATATATAGCTATCTGCATCGATCGAAATAATGATGTCGGTCGTACATTTAGCTAAACCATGATTTAGTGCAGATGCTTTACCGCCGTTACGCCCTAAATTAATGAGCTCTAAATTAGGGTGAGCCGACTGCAAAGCCTTAACAGAATCAACTGTCTTATCACTCGAGCCATCATTAATCACAATTACACGAATATCTGCAGGGTAGTCTTGTAGAAAAATCCCAGATAAGGTCGATGCTATTGATCCCTCTTCGTTATAAGCAGCAATTAATATTGTGACTGGTGGATAGCGCTGATCAACAATAACTTTAGGACGACGATCTAACATAAGAGCCATCGCCACAAAAGCATTCATGAAGCCGGGAATAATGGCAATAAAAGCAATGAAGAAATAGGCTGGAAATGGTCCAATAATGTGACTTAAATCACTTAGCCAAGGCATTGATAACCAAATTGAAATACCCATCCACCCAAATGCAAATGAAAGGGCTAAGGTAAATTTAAGTTTTACTGAGAGGTATATGATGGGTCGATTTCTTTATTTGATGAACCCAGGCTCATTTATAGACTTAAATCTGAACTGAAAATTTGAATCTGACCATCATGCGCATGGCCGCTGCGAATTTTTTGCTCCGCAATCGAGAGGAGCTTAAGTTGATGGTTTGTGAAATGCACTAATGCATCGCCGAGAATTCCGTCAGGCTCTACATCATCTAGTGCCTCATAACTAAAACGACATGCCAATTTTTGACCGTTTAGCAATGCTGGATAAATGACGCCACCATCTTCGGCCATGGTTGCTGGGCCAATAAAGTCTATTTTCATAACTGAAGACCTTTTTAGTATCAATCAAAAATTGACCGATGGTCATTTACTTATAATTACTATAAAGCCTTCAGAAACTACAGCAATCATGGTTTACCCCGCCAGAGATTGACTGCGCAGATACTCTTCATAGGTTCCTGAGTAGTCCACGACACTGCCATCCATCTTGACTTCCAAAATGCGATTAGCCAGTGCCGATACGAATTCACGGTCATGGGAAACAAAGATCAGGGTACCTTCGAATTTCTCCAGAGCAATCTGCAGGCTTTCAATAGACTCCATGTCCATGTGATTGGTAGGCTCATCCATGGCTAATACGTTGTGCTTTTGCAGCATCAACTTACCCCAAATCATGCGGCCTTTTTCACCGCCTGATAGAACTTTGACTGACTTGCTGATGTCATCGCCTGAAAACAGAAGACGGCCTAAGGTGCCACGAATCACTTGATCATCGTCGCCAGTATTGCGCCACCAATTCATCCAATCCATCAGTAATTCGTCTTTAGCAAACATCTCTGTATTGTCTTGGGGCATTACACCGACATTAGCATTCTCAGCCCACTTCACATCACCGCTGTCTGCAGCAATGCCATCAAAACGCTTACTCAGAATCGTTTTTAAAAGGGTTGTCTTGCCAGCACCATTTTGACCAATGATGGCAATCTTTTCACCAGCACGCACAGCTAATTTGAAATTCTTGAAAATAGTTCGGTCAAAAGACTTGGTAAGCGCATTGCACTCAACCGCCATATTGTGAAGTTTCTTCTCTGTATCAAATCGAATAAACGGATTCTGACGTGATGAAGGCTTGACTTCAACAACCTCAATCTTCTCTAACTGTCTTTGACGGGAGGTTGCTTGACGCGCCTTAGAAGCATTGGCAGAGAATCGTGCTACGAAAGCCGCTAATTCAGCAATTTTTTCTTTGGCTTTGACGTTATTACTTAATTGTTGCGTTCTTGCCTGCACTGAAGCCAGCATGTAGGAATCGTAGTTTCCTGGGTAGATCTTGAGTGTTCCATAGTCCATATCCGCCATATGAGTGCAGACTTCATTTAAAAAGTGCCGATCATGCGAAATAATAATGATGGTGCTGTTCAGTTGATTCAGAATTTCTTCGAGCCAATGAATCGAGTGAATATCCAAGTTATTGGTTGGCTCATCGAGCAACAACACATCGGGATCTGAAAAGAGCGCTTGCGCTAATAGCACCCGCAGCTTCCAACCGGGAGCTACATTACTCATGAGGCCTTGGTGCTGCTCAATCGGAATACCAATGCCGAGTAACAACTCCCCTGCTTTGGCTTCGGCGGTATAACCGCCATATTCTGCATACTTACCTTCTAATTCAGCAGCGCGCATGTAATCTTCATCTGTAGCATCGGGGTTGGCGTAAATCGCATCCCGCTCCGCTGCTGCCTTCCACATTTCTTCATGGCCCATCATGACGACGTCCAAGACGCGCACATCTTCGAAAGCAAACTGATCTTGGCGTAATTTACCCAAGCGAATATTGGGCTCTAGGCTAACGTTGCCACTGCTGGGCTCTAAATCGCCACCCAGAATCTTCATGAACGTGGATTTGCCACAACCATTGGCGCCAATTAATCCATAGCGATTGCCGCCGCCAAACTTAACTGAAATGTTTTCAAAGAGGGGTTTTGCCCCAAACTGCATGGTGATATTGGATGCGGACAACACGGGTATGTTCTTACTTTCTTAGGATCAAGGGCACTGGGTACGCTGCGATGCAACGAAGACGTCTATTTTAACGGTGTTGCTAGGGCAACGCCCGATTTAAGCTAGGCCTTCTAGAATGCCGCGGCTAGGCCGTCTCGGCGGCTATCGCTGGCTGCCACATACCCTGCCTCTAGATCGTCGCTGAGGCGCCAAATAAACTGCCCCGCTCCAAAATCCATATAGGGGTCGTCTACCCGCTTTAAAACATGCCCAAGCCGCTCCAATCCAGAAATCGTCTCTGCACGCATGCCGGACTCCACATCCAAGCTAAAGTCGCGATTCACCTTCCAGCGGGGTGCATCGCAAGCCGCCTGAGGTTGCTGTCCGTAGGTCAGCATCCGTATCAGAGTTTGCACATGGCCCTGCGGCTGCATATCGCCTCCCATGACGCCAAAACTCATTTGCGCCAGCGTCTTGCCATTGACCTGTTTTGTTAAAAAAGCAGGGATGATCGTATGAAATGGCCGCTTTCCGCCGGCAACCACATTGGCTGATTTGGGGTCCATGGAAAATCCATAGCCCCGATTTTGTAAGCTAACACCAAATTCAGGGACCACAATTCCAGAACCAAAGCCCATGTAATTACTCTGAATAAAGGACACCATTCTGCCCTGCTCATCGCTGGTAGTCAGGTAGATGGTTCCTCCGGTAGGCGGCAGACCAAAATCAAAGTGGGTTGCTTTGTTGGGATTAATTAATCTGGCACGATCTGCCAAGTACGCTGGGTCCAGCATCTGTGCCGGCGATACGCCCATCGCGCGGGGATCTGCAACGTATTGGTAGACGTCGGCAAAAGCCAGTTTCATGGCTTCAATTTGCAAGTGCTGGCTCTGTACACCATCAACGGGATGGCTTGGCAAATCGAGGTGATTCAAAATGCCCATCGCCATGAGCGCACCTATGCCTTGGCCGTTGGGCGGAATTTCATGGAGATCGTACTGCTGGCCATCGCAAGCCGCTACGGATTGCGATATCGGCATGACCCACTCCGGACGGTAGTTAGCTAAGTCAGCCAAAGACATCACTCCGCCATGCTGCTGCGCATGCCTTGCAATCGCCTCGGCAATCTCCCCTTCGTAATAGGCGCGTACCCCATGTTTTGCAATGTGACGCAACCCTTTAGCTGCTGCCTCAAAACGAAACAGCTCGCCAATTGCGGGAGCACGGCCGTGCGGCATAAAAGCCTGAGCAAAGCCAGGCTGCGCATGCAACTCAGCCGCAGCCGCAGCCCATTTTTTTGCTACTACCGGAGGCAGAGCGTATCCTCGCTCTGCAATTTCAATTGCGGGCTGCAATAAATCAGAGAAGGGCAAAGAACCGTAACGGGCATGCAAAGCCTCCCACCCTGCAAGTACTCCGGGTACGGTTACAGAATCCCAGCCGCGCATAGGATGCTTGGCAATCCCATTGCCTTCGGTGCCGTACTTGCTAGCAAAGTAACTGGAGTTCCATGCCTGCGGCGCAGTACCAGATGCATTGAGGCCTTGCAGCTCGTCGCCATCCCAGACGATCGCAAAACAATCACTGCCCAGGCCATTGGATACCGGCTCCACGATCATGAGTGTTGCTGCGGTAGCAATCGCAGCGTCTATGGCATTCCCGCCCAGATGCATCATTTTCAGCCCTGCCTGCGCAGCCAAAGGGTGAGAAGTAGAAACCACATTTCGGCCCATCACCGGCATCCGAATCGATGGGTATGGGTTATCCCAGTTAAATTGCATTGCCATACAAACGCATCCTATTTTTTAATCTGAATATGTTGCTGTATGAATGGTAAGCGAAGTAGCAGCAACACTACGATTACGCCTAAATAGATTGAGACCGTTTCATAATCGCTCTTACCGGCTTTATGCCACCAATAGTGGAGGATAGCCAGTATTGTAATAGCGTAAACCATGCGGTGCAGATGGCTCCAGCGCCGACCGAGCTTACGCTGCGCCCAGCGATTGGAGGTGAATGCCAGCGGAATTAAAAGGACGAAAGCAAGAAAGCCAAACGTTATGTAAGGGCGCTCTAATACA
Source organism: Polynucleobacter difficilis (assembly GCF_003065365.1). NCBI lineage: Bacteria > Pseudomonadati > Pseudomonadota > Betaproteobacteria > Burkholderiales > Burkholderiaceae > Polynucleobacter > Polynucleobacter difficilis. The sequence goes on from NZ_CP023276.1 coordinate 1,016,599, forward strand.
TCCTGCCACATGGCCGCTAGCGAAAAGTTATGGTCAAGCCACAACCAAATCAGAAAATGCACGGTAGCATAAAAGAAACAAAACAAACCGAGCATCCGCCTGAGGTGAATAAATCCAGTCCAGCCCGTTAGCCTTCGTGCTGGCGTCATTGCCAAACTCAGGCATAAAAAAACCAAGGTCCAAGTACCCATGGAGCGCGTAATGAGCTCAATTGGGTTGGCGCCCAAGTCCCCTGCACTACCAAGCCAAACTAGCCTGACCAGCGGTAACAGGGCAAGCAAAAAAATGGTTGGCTTGATGTACTGCAATTAGTAATTCTTTTTGAGATCCATACCGGCATACAGGCTAGCCACTTGCGTACCGTAACCATTAAACATCTCGGTTGGAATCTTAGGCGCAAAAATTCCCCGGTTATCACCGAGGCGACGCTCGGTAGCCTGACTCCACCGCGGATGACTAACATTGGGGTTGACGTTGGAGTAAAAACCATACTCACGGGGCGCCGACCTAACCCAGCTGGTCACAGGCATCTTCTCCGTTAAACGAATCGACACAATCGACTTCGCGCTTTTGAATCCATACTTCCAGGGCACCACGATCCGCACTGGGGCACCATTTTGCTTTGGTAGCACCTCGCCATAGAGGCCCAAGGTTAGCAAGGTAAGTGGGTTCATTGCTTCATCTAAGCGTAAAGCCTCACGGTATGGCCAGTCCAAAATGGGGCGGGCTAGACCCGGCATTTGCTGAGGGTCTGCAAGGGTCACAAACTCGATGAACTTGGCCGAACCCAATGGCTCAACTACATTGAGCAATTTAGACAATGAGTAACCATTCCACGGAATAACCATTGACCAGCCCTCAACACAGCGCATCCGGTAGATCCGCTCTTCGATTGGCGCCAATTTCAGTAAGGCATCAATATCAATCGTCATCGGCTTTTTAACCAGGCCTTCGATCGTAACTGTCCAAGGACTGGTTTTCAAAGAGCCAGCACGGCGCGCAGGATCGCTCTTGTCCATGCCAAACTCGTAGAAATTGTTATAGGTGGTCACTTCTTTGTATTCCGAGAGGGTCTCTTTGGTGGAATACGGCGACTCAATGACATTCTTAAACTTCACCGCATCGGGATTGCTCGCAAATGCTTCCCGTGAAAACCACGGCGCCAACGCCATACCCATGCCTCCCGCTGCCGCAAGCTGGATTAAAGAGCGGCGTTGCTCAAAAATAGACTTTGGTGTGATGTCGCTCGTTTGAATCGTCGGATCGTGAAAAGCTTTCATGCTTAAACCTTTATCTTAAATGGCGTGAAATTGGTGTGGGTGTCGTAATAATCTTCGTTCTCTTTTTTCTTTAAAAATCCAACTACGGCATACGTCATGGGTGTTGCTAAAACCTCCCACAGGGTTTTAAGAACATACTGCGCCAGCGCCACTTGAATAATTTCGCTGGTTGACCAGATGCCGTAAAACGCAATCATATAAAAGAGGCTGGAATCGACCAACTCCCCTACTGCGGTGGAGCCGATGGTGCGGGTCCATAAATGTCTACCCTGCGTCAATATTTTCATTTTTGCCATGACGTAGCTATTGGATAAGCTACCGCACCAAAATGCAATCATTGACCCGAGCGCAATCCGCCAGGAATTTCCAAACACCGTCTCCAGTCCACTCTGATATCCAGCCATATAGGATCCTGGCGCTACCGGCAATGCAATCACCACTTGCGCCATGAGGGCCGCAAATGCGAGTGCCGCAAAGCCCATCCACACTGCCCTGCGATCATGGGCATAACCGTAGACTTCGGTCATGATGTCGCCAAAAAAATAGGCAATAGGGAAAAACAAAATGCCGGCGCCAAAAATGACGGTACCAAATATGGGCAGATCCAGCGTAGCTACCTTGCCAGCACCAATGAAATTGCTACACAGCAGCACCACCACAAAGGCGGCAAGCAACAAATCATAATAGCGGTGGTGGCGTTGCATGGGTTTTAGGTGGGCGCTAACAGCAGGTTTAAGCCAAAAGTTGGATAATCAATAGGATAGCTGGATTTAACAGAAAACACAGGAAATGCCGATATATGAGTAAGCCGATTTTTCACTGGGAAGACCCCTTAATGTTGGATGCCCAGCTCACTAGCGAAGAGCGCATGATTCGGGATGCCGCCTTTGAATATGCGCAAGGCAGTCTCGCCCCACGCGTTCATGACGCCTTTCGGAACGAAACAACCGATCCCGCTATTTTCCGTGAAATGGGTGAATTGGGCTTGCTCGGCATTACGATCCCGGAAGAATACGGTGGCGCCAACCTCAATTACGTCTCGTATGGCCTCATTGCCCGCGAAATCGAGCGAGTCGACTCCGGTTATCGCTCGATGATGAGCGTGCAGTCATCCCTCGTCATGGTGCCGATCAATGAATTTGGTAGCAAGGCACAAAAAGAAAAGTTTTTACCTAAATTAGCCAGTGGCGAGTGGATTGGGTGCTTCGGTTTAACGGAACCCAACTACGGCTCGGATGCGGGCGCGATGATTACCCGGGCGCGCACTGTACCGGGCGGTTTTGAACTCACCGGCTCCAAAATGTGGATTTCGAATTCACCGATTGCGGATGTATTTGTGGTCTGGGCCAAGAACGACGAAGGCGTGATTCGGGGCTACATTTTAGAAAAAGGCATGAAGGGTTTATCGGCGCCGAAGATTTCCGGCAAGATGAGCCTTCGCGCCTCCATTACCGGCGAGATCGTGATGGACAGCGTTTTTGTTCCCACTGAAAACGAGTTCCCGGAAATCACTGGACTTAAAGGCCCCTTCACCTGCCTTAATTCAGCGCGCTACGGTATTTCATGGGGGGTACTCGGCGCTGCTGAAGATTGTTGGTTTAAAGCACGGCAGTACACCATGGACCGCCAGCAATTTGGCCGCCCACTGGCAGCCAATCAGCTGATCCAGAAAAAATTAGCCGACATGCAAACCGACATCGCCCTAGCGTTGCAGGGATGTTTACGTCTTGGTCGCATGAAAGATGAGCACATTGCCGCTCCAGAGATCACCTCGATCATGAAACGTAACTCCTGCGGTAAGGCCCTCGATATTGCGCGCATGGCGCGCGACATGCACGGCGGTAATGGCGTGTCAGATGAATACGGCGTGATTCGCCACATGCTCAATCTAGAGGCAGTCAATACCTATGAGGGCACTCATGATATTCATGCTCTGATTTTGGGCCGTGCGCAAACGGGTATTCAGGCATTTAGCTGATGTAAAGCTACCGACTGAAGTGGGTAGATTGGAGAGGCTAGGCGTAATGCACTAGCCTCTTTTTTATTGCTGCCGCACTCGCATGGCGCCAGCCACCTTCGCAAAATCGGCATCACTATCGCTATCCAAGGATACAAATTGTTCAGTATCGTAGCGGGGGAAATTTCGCTTGATTGATGACTGGTAGGATGGGTCGTAATGGGCAACCAATAGATCGTTAACTAAATCGGTAAACCGCCCTTCCCGAGCTTGCTGACACCATGCGGAAATAGTTTCTTTACCGTAACGGGCATTGAGCATATGTAGCTTGCTTTCAAGTGCCGGCGTATCGGTCAAAAAATGTTGATATTCGCGCATCAGCCATGCCACGCGCGTTGTATTGCTAGCCCGCACCTCAATGCACTCTCCGTCACGGATCCGCTCCATTAATGCATCCGGAACGTGAACACCGCCGACTTTTTTACTCTCCGACTCAACATAGATGATTCGTGTTGAGTCCATACTGCGCAGTGCATTCCACAGGCGCGTCTCAAATGCTTTCTGGGCGGGCTGAGGCTCTAGTGGATCACCTCCCAGTACGGAGCCGCGGTGATTGGCCAAGCCTTCTAGATCGAGCACTTGCTCGCCCTGCAACTTAAGCTCATGCAATACGCGCGTCTTGCCACTGCCAGTCATGCCACAAATCACCCGAAAGGAACACTGTTTTGCAGCTACATCGAGCTCGGTAATCACCTGCCGCCGAAATCCCTGATAACCGCCATCGAGTTGCACTGCCTTCCAACCAATCCGCTGCAAGATGTGCGTAAAAGCACCACTGCGTTCGCCGCCACGCCAGCAGTAGATCAATGGACGCCACTCGCGTGGCATATCGATAAAGCGGGCATCAAGGTGGCGAGCAATGTTTTTTGCTACCAATGCGGCGCCACGCTTCTTTGCAGCAAATGGGGATTCTTGCTTATACAGAGTACCAATCAGAATGCGCTCATCATTATCGAGAACGGGGCAATTGATCGCACCCGGGATATGGTCTAGCGCAAATTCGGCTGGCGAGCGGGTATCAATGACGCAATCAAACGTACTCAGCTGGGTACTGAGCAATGCTGGCAAGAGCTTGGCTGAATCGCCAGCACCCTGCGCTGCCATCCTAGCGCAATACTTTCAGGATGGATTCAGGCCAAGGCATCGATTTGTTCTTTTCTAAATCAACCCACAGCATGGTAGCGCCGCCAGCAGCACACAGGACTGGCTCTTGGTCAGCGCTGGGACCAATCAGATCCATGGTATTTAACAGGTCAACAGTTGAGTTGCCAATCTGACCAACAAAGGTGCTGACGCGCAAGAATGCTGGAAAACTGACTTGCTTGTAAAAGTTGCAAAAGCCGTTCACCATAATCATCGCTTCTTTTTCTGCGGTGCAGCTAAAGCCGAGTGAAGTAATCCATTCAATCCGAGCTTGCTCCATATACCGAAAGTAAACGGTGTTATTAATGTGCCGGTACGAGTCCATATCACCCCAACGAATGGAGATGATCGTCTCATGAATCTTTTTCTTGTTTTCAGGAATATCAATGCGCATGATCTAGCCTCTCTATTCCAATTGCCGTATTACTTGGATTGCGCAAATACAGTGGTGTGGAGTTGCGACATGGCTTTTGCTAAATCAAAGTCCAACTGGGTAAGGCCGCCCTTGTCATGCGTCGATAAATGCACCGTAACCTTGTTCCAGCAATTCGACCAATCGGGATGGTGGTTCATTTGTTCCGCATGCAAGGCCGCTGCGGTCATAAATGCAAACGCGCATTTAAAGTCTGCAAACACAAAAGTGCAAACTAAGCGATCGGGGTCACGGGCAATTTGCCACTGCGGCAATTGCTCAAGTTGACTCGCTTGCTCCGACTGCGTTAACAGGCTTGGCATTGCTTAGCCAAGCTGCAGTGCAAGCTGATACAAATTGGTTGAACGTGCACCTGAGCGGCAAAAAGCCAAAATGGGGCCGGGCATTGTTTTTAGGAGCCGACTCATTTCTTGTACCTCGGCCGGCGTCATCGCCCCTGGCACTACCGGCAAATAGGCGTAATGCAAACCCAGGGCCTCTGCTTGCGCAGCAATATCGGCATTCTTAGGCTGCGATGGACCTGCTTCGCCGTCTGGGCGGTTATTAATGACGCTCTTATAGCCTTGGGCAGCAATTTCAGTCAACTGGGCAGGCTCGATTTGGCCTGCAGTGCCAAAGGCAGTGTTGTGGCAAGTAATGGCAACGCTCATCTCATCCTCGTACTAAAGCAGTAAAAGGTCTATTTTAAAGCAGGAGCCCGTTTATTGCCGCTAAAGAACCATTCGCAAGCCGCCATGCCAACCAGCATGGCCAAAACAAAGACCAAGGGCTTAGCATGCCCAGTACCGAGCGCCACTAAAGCGGGGCCGGGACAAAACCCAGCAATGCCCCAGCCAAGGCCAAATAGGAGACTGCCAATCACCAATCGCTTATCGATATCGCGGCGCGTTGGGATTTGCAGGGCATCGCCAAAAAAGCTTTGCGTCCGCTTCTTGGCCAAATAAAACGCCACCAAACCTACTAATACAGCACCGCCCATCACAAAAATCAAGGAAGGGTCCCATGCGCCACCCAGATCAAGAAAAGCTAAGATCTTTTCTGGATTACTCATTCCGGAGACAAGCAGCCCCAGGCCAAACAAAACACCAATCAGGTATTGACTTACGAGTCCAACGGATTTGCGCATCATGAGAGTACGTGCCGAATAACAAATACGGTTAAGAAACCAGCGCCCATAAACGAGGCGGTAGCAACTAAAGAGCGTGGCGATAAACGCGATAAGCCGCAAATGCCGTGGCCACTAGTACAGCCAGAGCCATAATGTGCGCCAAAACCTACCAATAAACCAGCCAGAATCAATGCGCCCCACTCGGCCTGAATTATTTGCGTAGGATGAAAGTCAAATAAAAATCCCGCCCAAAAAGAGGCAGTCAATAGGCCCAGTACGAAACAAATGCGCCAAAACAGATCGTTCTTTTGAAGGCGTAACAGTCCGCTCACAATCCCGCTGATGCCGAGGATGCGGCCATGAAAATGAATGTAGAGTGCCGCAGCAATACCCAGCAGAACGCCGCCGAATAAAGCCGGTCCAGGTGTAAACGCAGTCCAATCAATGTACATTGCCTTGCTCCAAAATAGTAAGGTCATGCTGAGGCTCACTATTTAGCCTCTAACAATACTTAGTATAACATTATATGTAAATATATAATGTTAATTCCTGGGTATAACCAGAAAATATGCAAAAGCCTTGGGCTTATTGGCAGGGATTGGGCGCCATACGCCATTGCAGATAGAGCAGGCAAAGGTATGCGCCTAGGATAAATCCTGGCAATGCGATAAAGGAGCCGATGGCGAGCGTTGAGATTCCAGTTAGGCCTTGTCCAACGGTACAGCCCATTGCGGTAATGCCACCAAAACCCATTAAGGCACCACCAAGCAAGTGATTGCCGGTATCTTCGGCATTCCGGAAGGATTCCCAGCGGAATTTTTTTGTAGCAATGGCACTGATAGCAGATCCCGTAATGATTCCAGCAACGGCAACGATGCCTACCGTTAAGACTCTCGACGTATCGCTATACAGCATTAACCAATCCAGAGTAAAGGCATATGGAGCAACAAACGATAGACTCTCCATGCGGCCCGTATTGGTCAGTAAAAATACCTCTTCTAAAGTATTCGGATCCTCGGCAACGTAACCCAACGAACCTGAAACCCACCAAATCGCACAAATACCAAGGCCAATGCCAATGCCAGCCAACAAATTATCGAAGGTCCAAAAGGATTTATCGAGCACGGCATAGGCGACCATGGCGCCGCCAATTGCAAAACCCAAGATCAGCTGCAGCATGGGCTTAGCCATGCCCGTTTGCGCAGCAATCACGCTCGGTAAATCTTGATTACTACCTAAGGTAAAAAATACTTTATCAATGGTATCCACCCGAATCACACCCAGAAAGCCGCGCATCGTCATATAGGCCGTTAGCCCCAAAACCAAGAACACCACCACCGACTTTAAGTTACCGCCCCCAATGCGTACCAGGGTTTTGCTGCCGCAGCCCGAAGCAAGCACCATACCAATTCCAAAAAGGACGCTGCCAATAAAAAGCGAGAGATAGAGAACGCGGGTTCCGGTGTAAATGGATTTGGATGTATCAATGATGCCGAAGTAGGACATCAGCGCAACGCCAATCATGGCGATACCAATCGCCAACGACCATTGCTTTAGACGCGTCCAGTTCGACATAATGAACGCATCGGATACTGCACCCATGGTACAAAAGCCGGTTTTTTGCATCACGATACCGAGCACCACGGTGATTCCAAAGGTAGACCATAAAACAATCTTGCCGAGCGCGGCAACTGCTACTGAATCCATACTAAATAATTTCTTCTAATAATTAAGGTTTGAATTTATAAAACTGCTTGTTAAGGTAGGCAACGACATCGGCCTCATCTTCTGGAAACATGTCCAAGCGGAGCTCGGTATTGCACATTGCTACCATGGTCTTGAGCCGAGCATAGTCTTTCACCTTGCGATCTGAGCGCGTATAAATCATGTCACCATTGGAAAACCCCGTCTTTTTTGCGTGGCATGCATAGCATTTCGCTTGATCTATGGCTTTGCCATTTTGCAGATTCGGCGCGGCATGGGCTAGGCTCGATATCAGCATGGCAATCGACAACAGAACTGCTTTAGTGTTTATGCACTTCATCGGATGACCTCTGGAGGAAAATAATGAACAAAATCAATTATTCCGCCATTTTAAAGCCCTATGGGCTATTGTGGTCTATTCGGCCTGAATCGAGAGGTACACGTTATAGGCATTCATGCGGTTAGCAGCCCGAAATAAGGGCATTCCTTCATATTCTGACCAGTCTGCCTTAGCATAAGCCTCCTCAAACGGGTCTAAATCCCGGGCGGCGGGCCCCATCACTTCGCGCAAATAGGCCAAATAGTTCCGGGTAAAGGTAATGTCAGCAAGCGGATTGGTTGAATACGAGCCGTGGCCCGGAACCACAATCTTAGGATTTTGCTTCTGGATTTCATCCAAGGCACTCATCCAGCCTCGGCTATCTGCGTTACCCACGAACGGAATGCGCCCCCGAAACACCAAATCCCCTGCGAATAAAACTTTCTCAGAGGGGATGGACACGATCAAGTCTTCCGGTGCATGCGCAGGTCCTACTCGGCCGATCCGAAACTCGACGCCACCCACCGTAATGTTTTTGCTTTGATCAATCCAGACATCAGCAGGCACTAAGCGGGTATTTTCATTAACCCAGGGAGCAAAATCAGTTCGGGAAGCAATAAGACGCTGCTTCGCAGTCTCCGATGCCAGGTAATTCAGGCCCTCCCGTTGTGCGTAGACCGTTGCGCCCAGACGTTTAAATTCTTGCAAGCCATAGACGTGGTCGGCATGGTAATGCGTTAGAACTACCGCCACAATTTTTTGCTTGGTTACTTTCCGAATTTCTTGAATGAGCTTTTGTGCCAACACCGGCGAACCCAAAGCGTCGATCACCACAACCCCCTTGGGCGTCACCACAAAGCCAGCATTGGAAATGAAATTCTGATTTTGCTTGCTGCCCATTTCAGGAACGCCTTGGACAAAATACGTATTGGGCGCTACCTGAATTGCCTTAACCTGAATCGTGCCGTCTGCATTGACTTGAGGCGGTTTAGATGGTTGCGCCTGCGCTATCGGAACCCCAGTAAAGCAGGCGACTATGACTGCAAGGGACAGAATAGAAACGCAGTATCGCTGCTTATCCATGAATGGCCGGCTTAAATGAAAACACGCAGGAATTTACGGACGAATGTATGCAAAGTTATTCTTGAATTGCAAATCAGCGATCCGCACAACCCCAGAAGGTGTGAAGTCCGCATCCAAGGTGAACTGCTCTTTTTTTAGATTCCGGTTCTTTAGCGTAATTTCGCAGACCTCAAAGCGTACGCCCCTCGACTTAAGCGCGCCGACCAAAGGACCGTAGTCCACATTACTCTTTAGGTCTTTACCGCCATCCATCAGGATGTCAACTCCATTGGCATGGGTCACTACGGTTATCTTTGTATCCGGTGCCACATCCAAATGGTTGCGAATATTGCGTAAGCCTTTAAGGCCTTGCACCTGCGCATCATCGATGTGATACACCACCGAGGTTTGGGCGAGTGCCGGAATTGGAGCGGTCATCATTAAACCAAACCCCAAAAGTGTTGCGAATCGAATGGCTATCCATTGCATCTTCATTTTGTTGCTCCTTGATTAAATTGCTGCCATTCCAGGGTTGCCTTTAACGCCTTTAATAATCGGCTCATTGAGCTTGACGGCTTTCACGGTCTTCACATCGCGTAAATGGCGTGCAATCACATCCCAAATCGGCTCACCACCGGCGCTCTTTGCCTCTTCGCTGACCGGTGCCCATCCTGCAACGCGGTAGGTTTTATTGGCATCCAAGAGCTCGCCATTTAAGCGCATCTCTGAGATCCGTGAACCCATGCTTCCGGCTGGATCAATCGTGTATTGCAAGCCACCCACGCGAACCATATCGCCACCCTGCTGGTAGTACGGATCCGGATTGAAGAGGTTGTCTGCTACGTCTTCCAGAATGGTCTTGATGGTTGCTCCTGACATGGGTGCAACGGTGGTGTAGGGATAGGTAATTGCTGTTTGATCGAGCAGGTTTTCCATGGTGATGGCCTGCCCTGGCAATAGGCTCGTACCCCAACGGAATCCAGGTGAGAACGCAATCTCGGCGTTCTTCTGCTTGAGTAAGCCATCTAAGATCACCTGATCAAAACTGCCATTGAAGTTACCGCGGCGATAGAGGGTGCCCTCAGTAATTGCCAGCTTTTCTGCCAACTTCGTTTCGTACGGTGCGCGTACTTTTTTAATCAGCTGCGTCATCGCGGGGTCAGCCGGCAAAAGGTTCGAGAAGATCGGCAATAACTTGTAACGGAAATCAACCGCCTTGCCACCCTTCACATCAAAGTCCAGTACACCTAAAAATTTGCCGTTCGAACCGGCGTTGGTAACGAGGGTAATTCCGCCGGCATTCTTTACCTTGACTGGAATTGGAACACCATCGTGCGTATGGCCGCCCATGATCGCATCAAGGCCGCGTACGCGTGAAGCCATCTTCAGATCGACGTCCATGCCGTTATGCGATAACAAAACTACAACCTTGGCACCCTTGCCTTTGACCTCATCGATCATCTTCTGCAGATTCTCTTCCTGAATGCCAAAGGTCCAGTCAGGCGTAAAGTAGCGTGGATTGGCAATCGGCGTATAGGGGAAGGCCTGACCAATAATGGCAACAGAAACCCCATTCATGTTGCGGATGGTGTAAGGACTAAAAACCTGGTCACCAAAGTCAGCTGTCTTGATGTTCTGGGCAATGAAGGAAACCTTGCCCTGAAAATCCTTTTGCACGATTTCCATCACGCGCTTTTCGCCCAGGGTCATCTCCCAATGCGGAGTCATGATGTCAACACCTAAATTGAGTGCTGCATCCACCATGTCTTGGCCATTGGTCCAAAGTGCAGTTCCGGAGCCTTGCCAGGTATCGCCACCATCTAGCAATAATGCGCCTGGTCTGGATGCCTTTAGTTGCTTCACTAAAGTCGACATGTGGGCAAAGCCACCCATCTTGCCGTAGGTCTGGGCAGCAGCGGCAAAATCTAGATAGGTAAATGCGTGGGCATCGCGAGTACCAGGCTTAATTCCGTTCGCCTTGAGGAATGCTTCACCCACCAAATGGGGCTCTTTCCCATACTGCGAACCAATACCTAAATTGACATTGGGTTCACGAAAGTAAATCGGCAATAACTGCGCATGGCAATCTGTGAAATGCAGTAAGTGGACGTTACCGAATTTCGGTAAATTGTAAAATTTTTGCGCTGCGCTTTGGGCATTCGCAAAACTCGATTGCAAACTCATTCCGCCCGCAGAGGCAAAAGCCAATGCTTGCATAAACTCACGGCGATTCAATGACATTTTCTTTTTCCTATTACTAAAACAGGCCTTGCGGCCTGTCTTGTTTTACTTATTGATTAACGGGTGATTTCGGATCCAGCAGTAAAGCCATGACATCTTGCATCTGCTTCTCATTTAAGAGCTTGAAGTGTGCAAAACGCGGCATATTGCTACAGGCGTTATAGGCCTTGGAATTACTAATACGACCCCAGGTGTACTCAACCACTTCTTTTGAGTAGCCACGCATCTTGCCGTAGTTCCAAAGGCTTGGGCCGATATTTCCGTGTGAGATTTCAGCCTTGTTGATTTGATGACAGTTATAGCATCCACCACCTACTGCTGAATCTGGCTTATCGGTCCAGGTTGCGCCACGACCGCTCTGCGCAATCCGCTCACCACTTTTCCAGTCACCAATGTATTTGCCATCGGACGGCTGCTTGATGGTAGCCATATTGATCTTCTCGATCTCGGCACGTTTGGCTCCGGTCTTCTCATCGGTTAAGTTTTTCGCATCAGAGCAAAACTTTTGAGTTGCATCTTGATTAATGCGATCAAGACCCGCCTGACCTTTGGCCTCAAAGCCGGCCTTCATCATCTTGTCAAAGGCGCTTTGCGCTTGGACGCTAGCGAATGGCATGGCCAAGAGGGCCGCAGAAATAAGTATTGTTTTTTTCATTTTTTATATTCTCCGGCGAATTAACGCTTTAATCCTGGTGTTTCGATCGTGCCGCCATTACCCGTATACGCCATATACATCGACAGCGCAATTGTGTTGTCGGAAATGTAAACGGGCTCTGGGAAGCGCTGCTGACGATAGCAATCGTTTAGGCGACGCTGCATGGTCCAAAAGTTACCGCTGGATACGCGGTATGCTGGCCAGTAACCCCAGCCCAATGCAGCACCCTTTTGCTCGGTGATATTAGGCAAATCTTGCAAGCGAATGCGTTTGCCATTTTCTGCATGGCAGGACGCGCAGGAGAAGTCCATTGGACCACCCTGGTAAAAGAAGGACTTCTTGCCCAGCTCATACATTTCTTTTTCTTTGGGGTGCTTGATAGAGACCTTGATCGGCATTCCTTTGGAATTTGCAACCACGTAGGCAACAACTGCTTCAACGTCTTTACGCTTGCCTTTTTCAAAGCCAGCAGTGATGATTTCGTTTGCATCATAGCCTTGCAAGCGAACCATACAAGTCACCAAACGGGATTCAAGATCCTGTACTTTGTTGGTGTCTTTAAAGTAGCGTGGCAATTCAGCGGAAGCGCCTTTCACTACACCGGGCCCCTTACCTAAGTCACACTTTTGCAAGCTGGCGTTTTTGGGTCCCATGGGTTTTTTCCAAATCTCTTCGCCCGCTGCCTCATACAAATCAGCAGGATTACCATCGGCAATCATGGCACGATAGCGTGCTATTTCATCGGTAGCGGAACCGCTAGGTGCAGCTGCGGCTGCTTTGGGTGCTTCGCTTTTTGTCGGGCTCGTGCAAGCCTGCAAAAAAGCGAATGATGCAATAACAACTCCATAAGCAATGCGCTTATCCATGGTAACCCCTTCGTCTTAGTGCGAATGTATCAGTTAGATTAATAAATTAAGAAACCGTTGCCTCATCGGTACGCTTAGCACCGCGGTTGTCAACCCACGTTACCGTGACTTTCTCACCTTTAGCGCCCTTGTACTTGAAATTCAAGAATGGGTCTTTTGATACGGCAGGACCAAACTCACCCATGAATACATTTTTACCTTGAGCTTGAACGGTCACGGTACTGATAAACCACTGAGGGATGGTTTTGCCCGATGCGTCTTTGCGCTGACCGGCTTCCATATCGTGCTTCATCAAAATCTTTACATCAACCACACCACCTGCTTCAGTTGCTCTAACGCGCATTGGATCAGCCATTTTGCTTCCTCTCTAATTATCTGTATATAAATCGATTACGCTGGATTTTGAACGGGAATTAACCGCCGCAACCGCCCAAGGTAACCTTGACTTCTTTCATCGACATAAACCACTTGCCGTCTGCTTTCACCACAGCGTACACGTTCGAGGTTTGACCCATCTTCACGCGGGTGGTCACAAATGGCTCAGTTCCAGGTGGAATAAAAAATTGGGCTGCCAGTGAGCTGGGATTCTTTTCAACCAAAATGGCCATTTGCTCTGCTTTTAATGTGCTGGAGATGCCAACAGGCACAACCGCGCCATTTTCTGCGATGTCCGGTGCAACTAAAGTCACTGCAGTTGAGCTACTTGGCTTACCTGCATTGAGGGCCTTGAATACGTCATCCAAGCTCTTGCCTTCAAAAGCGGCTTTATTCCACTCTTGTGCCTGTGCTTCTGTAATTAAACCGGCTGAAGCCATCAGGCCAAAGACCGCGGAATACTTTAAAAGATTACGGCGTTGCTGATTCATAAACACTCCTTTATTAATCTGTTTTATTACTAACTTTTTAATTCACTCTTACCAATTCATGTATTGGTGATTCTACTCACTTTTACTTGCCTGTCAGCATCCACTCTACTAATGCTTTGTTATCGGCATCCGACAGCTGATCCTGGGCGGGCATTGGAATAGCGCCCCAAGCACCCGCACCACCCTTTTTCACCTTAGCCATCAACTTCGGGACTGCATCAGCTTGACCTTTGTATTTGGCCGCCACTTGTTCAATCGATGGACCCACCAATTTTGCTGCAGGTGCGTGGCAAGCCGAGCAATTCTCTTTCTTAAAGAGCGCAGCTGGGCCAGTGGGTGCGGCAGCCATAGCCACCGGCATCATTACAGCAGCAGAAGCGCCAGGCAACTTACTTAGCGGTGGCTTGGTTGAATCTGCACCGAGGTAAGGGCCGTACTGGCGATTTTGCAACGCAATATTTTCATGCGCATTGCGAGCATAGTCGGGCAAGGTGGAGCCAATCTGCACAAATGGAACACAGTTGTTCATACAGGGTTTGGCATTCACGTCTGGCTTGCCATTATTGCTCCACAAACCATGTTGCTGGGTCATGCCATTGCGATTGGGCATCATCGCTTGCGCTTCTTTCATATTGGCATTACTGAGAACAAAGGTATCCGGAACAACCTCACCCAAATAAAGGATGTAGGCGACTAAAGCATAGGTGTCGTCGTAGCTCAGCGAACGCGGCGCATTCCAGGGCATGGCCCGATGGATATAGTCCCAAAGCGTCGAGATCGTTGCTACCTTCATCAAGGTAGTGCGCTGTGGCTGCTTGTTGTCTGCTAGTGCAGCAACTCGGCCCGTCTTAATGTCATCTTTCGTCGTGCCGCCAGCAATAGGCGTAAAGACTTCATTGGACTCACCAAAAGTACCGTGGCAACTGGCACACTGCGCCTCCCATACCATCTCGCCCTTTTTTACAGAGCCCGATCCATTCGGCAGACCCTTAAAATCCGGACGTACATCGATGTCCCAAGCGGCTACTTCGGCTGGCGTTGCTGCCCTACCAATACCAGGAAACTTTCCTGAACCCGATGCGCTACCCTGTGCATACGAAATACCTGCGGCCATCATGAGTGTGACCGTGAGGCTCAAGCTAGAGCCCAATTTACCCAACTTGTACATTGCTCACCTCGCCGTTGGAATCCAATTTCCATGATTGAATTGCGTTGTTGTGATAAATCGATCGCGTGCCGCGTACGTCGCGCAGTGCCTTGATGGTAGGCTGAACATAACCCGTGTCATCCATCGCGCGCGACTGCATGATCGTGGGTGAACCATCCCAAACCCAGTCGATATTGAATCGCGTGACTGCTTTCGTCAGTACCGGCGTTTCTAAACGAGCCGTTCTCCAGTTATTGCCGCCATCAAAGGAGACATCAACGCGTTTAATTTTTCCGCGGCCTGACCAAGCCATACCGGTTACGTTATAAAAACCTTTATCGAGTAACTGCTGACCACCCGACGGCGTTGTAATAACGGATTTGCATTCCTGAATCGAGGTGTACTGGCGATGCAAGCCATTGGGCATCAAGTCAATATAGTGAATCGCCTCATCTTTCGCCCCATAGGGCATATCGCCGACTTCCAGACGACGCAACCACTTCACCCAACTCACACCCTGAACACCGGGAACAACTAAACGCAGTGGAAAGCCATTCTCTGGGCGCAGCATCTCGCCGTTCATACCCCAAGCCACAATCGAATCCTTGAGTGCGCTGTCCAAATTAATGGTGCGGGTCATGCCGGAACCATCGCCACCTTCGGCTAACAAGTATTTCCCTTTTTTAAGGTCAACGCCGCACTCATCTAGCAATACAGACAGCGGTACACCAGTAAATTCGCAACACGACAACATGCCATGGGTGTATTGCACAGTGGGCACCGCCACATTACCCCACTCCAAGCCAGTATTAGCGCCGCACTCAATGAAGTGAATGCGCGATACCGACGGCATACGCATTAAATCGCTCATGGTAAAAACGCGTTCGCTTTTAACCAGGCCGTTGACCATGAGGCGGTGTTTATTCGGATCTAAGTTATACCAACCTTGATGGTGGCGCTCAAAGTGCAGACCATTCGGGGTGATGATTCCAAAGAGGCCCTGCAACGGTGTAAATGCAACCGATGCGGCTGAAACGCGTGTTAAACCGGGGGACTCACGGCGAATTAAATTGGACTCATACACCGAAGGCAAGCCATAGGGCATGGTCGCTACGTTTTTACCCAGCGTGGTTTGCCATTCTTGCTTTTCTAAAATGGCTGGATCTCCTGCAGCCGAGGCGAATGCAGCAGGCGCGGCTGCTAAGCCAGCAGCGCCGCCAACGGCAGACAAAAAGCCTTTACGTAAAAAACCGCGGCGGTTTTCATCGAGGCCATTTTTATTCACGTCGGCAATAAAATCTTGCGAAATGAAATGCTCCGGGGCCTTGCGAAGCCGCGATTGCCCTTTCGGCTTTTCAACGTATTGAATATCTTCTGAATTCAGTTCCAGTTGATTTTTATTCATTGTTTTAAAGACTCACTAAATAATTGATTAAAAAAACTACGTCTTCATTTCTTCTACAACACGTGCACATACGCTTTGGCAAATACCCAATGTAGCTTCATCGCCAATGGAGTAATAGACCGTAACGCCCTCTTTGCGTCGCTTTAATATTCCTTCGCGGTGCAATGCAGTTAAGTGCCTTGATACATTCGCCTGACTCGAACCAGCCTCCTCGGTTATTGCATTCACGGTTTGCTCACCGCCACACAAGATGAAGAGGATCTTTAGCCGCGATGGCTCTGCCAGTAAGCTGAAAAATTGAGACACTTGCCTAAAGACCTGTTCCATTTGGGCAGGCGTTAGGTCTTTCGTCTCCGGCGGAATGAGTTGGCTCATTTGTCAATTATTTGTTACAAAACAGGTGTAAATATGCATCTTAACGCATTTATGCATATTTAACGCCTTAGGAGGGTCAGTGACCATAGTGAATTACCCTAGGTCAGACAGCTGGAAATATTGTGCTTAGGCCCTAAAATTGGGGCGTGTTGGATACGGAAGCGATATTTCTCTCATTTAAGTTAGCCCTATATACATTGGCAATCATGTTGCCCTTGGGTATTTGGTTGGCGCATCGCCTCCTTCGAATGGGGCCCGCAAAACCCTGGATTGAGGCCCTTCTGGCTTTGCCGCTGGTCTTGCCACCCACGGTTCTGGGTTATTACCTGCTGGTCGGCTTTGGGGATGTCAGCCTATTTGGCCACCCCTTGGTCTTCTCATTTGAGGGAATTCTTCTGGCTTCCCTGATTGTTAATTTGCCATTTGCGGTACAGCCAATCCAGAGAGCCTTGGAGTCGATTAACCCGGAAATTCGCGAGGCGGCCCAGGTCAGCGGACTATCGGATTGGCAAATTTTTCGCCTGATCGAGCTACCTTTGGCCTGGCGTGGGGTGACTAGCGCTGCCGTTATGACCTTTGCGCACACCTTGGGGGAATTCGGAGTCATTTTGATGGTCGGCGGAGCTATTCCTGGTGAAACCAAAACCGTCTCGATTGCGATTTATGACAAGGTTCAAGGCTTTGATATTGCTGGCGCAGGACTGCTCTCCCTCTTACTATTGGCAACCTCTCTGATTGCTATTGCACTCTCTTACGGTATTTTAGGCAGGCGCAAATCATGCTAAAGCTGCGCATATACCAAACCACACCCATGCCGCTGCAACTCAATATCGAATGCGCTAATGGCGAACTGCATGCCCTGGTAGGGCCATCGGGCAGCGGCAAAACATCGGCACTTCGGACTATTGCTGGCTTACGCAATCCGGTCCATGGCCAAATCGAATGCAATGGGGAAACTTGGTTTAGCGCAGAAGAAGGGGTGAACTTTAAGTCACATGCCCTATCGCCAGCCCAGCGCTCGTGCGGACTCTTGTTTCAGCAATACGCCCTCTTTCCCCATTTATCCGCCATCGATAATGTCAAAATTCCTTTGCAAAATACGCAGCACACGCCGTCGGAAAAGCAGGTCATTGCGCAGGAATGGTTAAGGCGCATGGGCATTGGTGAACTCGCACTGCGCATGCCCAATCAACTCTCTGGCGGTCAGCAGCAACGCGTCGCATTGGCAAGAGCACTAGCACGCCAACCTAAAGTCTTACTCTTGGATGAACCTTTTTCTGCGATTGATACGCCGACCCGGCAAGGCCTTTACAAAACCTTGGCAGAATTGCGACGCGATTTACAGATTCCAATTATTTTAGTTACGCACGATTTGCGCGAGGCAGGCTTGCTTGCTGATCGCATTACGGTGATTGATCGCGGCATTGGTTTACAAACAGCAAGTCCGCAGAACTTATTCCAAAAACCGCGCAATTCAAGAGTGGCGGAACTAGTCGGTATTAGCAATCTATTTCAAGGGCGATTCAATCAAGGCAAGCTGCATTGGCAGGGCACGTCTATTGCATTCGATGTGCTTGATAAAAATAAAATTCCGGCGGATAGCATGGTTGCCTGGGTTATTCCGCAAAGCGGCATCAGCGTCAGCAGAACAAAAACAGCGCTCAGTCAGGCTGCCCTTGTCACTGAAATCAGCACCATTGGTCAAATTGCCGTGATTCAGTTCTCCATTCCTGGAAGCGATCAAACGGTTATTTGGGAAGCTTCTGCCGCTGAGGTACGGCGACTCGAGCTTGGAGTTGGCATCCAGGTTGAGCTTGAGCTTGATGGCAAGCAAATCCACATCATGCCGCTGCGACCCATTAATGATCCACGGCGCTTTACGACGACTGCACCCAGCTAAAGCGCCTACAAAAGCACTTTAATTGGATGCAAGCCGTTTTATGATTTGCTATTGGTATTGATACCCAAGAGCGGATAGGCCGGGCAAAAACGAAATACGCCAGTCAATACGGGGACAATGCCAATCCAGCCCCACATGCCAATCGTGCCAGTGGCAGCAAGACCAATTAATACTAAGCCTGCGATGATTCGGATCGCACGATCCGCGTTGCCTACGTTGCATTTCATGATGAACTCCAAGTTGTAATGAATCGGATTTATTTACGGCAATAGTGCTTGTAAAGTAATGTCATTACATCAACCGCAATAGCGCTAGATAGGGAGTAATAAATTAACTTGCCATCACGGCGGGTCTCAACCAACTCTTCGTTACGCAACACAGTCAATTGCTGCGACAGCGTCGGCTGGTGGATGTCCAATATAGTCTCAAGCTCACCTACGCACTTCTCGCCTTGACTGATTTCACACAGCAATAGCATCCGGTCAGGGTTGGACAATACCTTCATTAAACGGCAAGCCTCGTCAGCCGATGTGCGCATGCGTTCTAAATCAATGGTTGCTGGCATGGTGGTCTATTTTTCTTCTGGGTTTTAAAGCGCGTTTAATGGAATCTTTAAGTATGCAGTGCCGTTACCCTCTGGTTTGGGCATATGGCCTGCACGAATGTTGACCTGAATCGACGGCAGAATGAGTACGGGCATCTCAAGTCCGGCATCGCGTTTATTGCGCATGGCCACAAACTGCTCTTCCGTAACGCCATCGTGCACATGAATGTTGCTCTTTTTTTGTTCTGCGACGGTAGATTGGTATTCAGGCGGCCTACCATTCGGAGGGTAATCGTGGCACATATAAAGCTTCGTATTGGGGGGATACTTCAGGATTGACTGAATCGAGCGATACAAATTGCTGGCACTGCCCCCAGGGAAGTCGCAGCGTGCTGTACCCACATCCGGCATAAATAAGGTATCGCCAACAAAGATACTGTCGCCGATCTCGTATGCCATGCACGCAGGAGTATGGCCAGGAACATATAACGCCTTGAACGATAAATTACCAAAGCGAACCGATTCACCCTCTTTAATCAGGGCATCAAACTGCGAACCATCCGCTGCAACATCGTCTAAGTTGAATACGCCCTTAAATACGCCCTGCACGGTGGTAATGTGATCGCCAATCGCGATCTTTCCACCCAGCTTATCCTGAATATAGGGAGCCGCAGTCAGGTGGTCAGCATGGGCATGGGTTTCTAGAATCCATTCAAGCTGTAAGCGGTTGTCTTTAATAAAGGAAATTACTTCATCGGCCGACTCTGTTTTGGTACGACCCGACTTCGGGTCGTAATTCAGAACGGAATCAATCACGATGCATGCGGACCCTTTTGATTCATACACCACATAGGTGTAGGTCCACGTCTGCGGATCAAAAAATGCTTTAACGGTAGCTTGGGTTGTTGTGTTCATGACCCATAGTATAACATTATATTTAAATATATAATATAAATATGAATTTATTACCTGAGGGTGGATACTAAGCAATATGGATAGTATGAATGCAGTAAGCGTAGGGCTTGGGGTCTTCGTCGGCCTGATGATGGCCTTGACAGGGGCTGGCGGAGGCATTCTGTCCGTTCCACTTCTGGTCTTTGGACTTAAGCTCAGCGTAGCCAGCGCCGGCCCCATTGGTTTGTTAGCGATCGCCGTCGCAGGCTCGCTTGGCGCTATCAATGGACTGCGTACAAAATTATTGCGCTATCGCGCTGCGCTCGTCATGGCTGCACTTGGCGTCGTATTAGCGCCCATAGGCGTATACCTGGCTCAGCGGATCCCCAATCAGCCACTGATGATTGCATTTGCTACCGTACTGATCATTGTGTCCGTTCGGATGCTGATTCAAGCCCAGCAAGAAATCACAGGCAATCTTCCAAAAGAGCGTCCTGCTCCGCCCTGCAAGCTAGATCAATCCATCGGTCGCTTAATTTGGTCTGTGCCGTGTGCACGTTCTCTGATGGGGTCCGGCGCCGTAGCGGGATTCTTATCCGGACTGCTCGGCGTTGGTGGCGGCTTCATCATTGTTCCTGCGCTTAAAAAGGTAACCGATCTTCCCATGCAATCGATTGTTGCCACGTCGCTGGGCGTCTTGGCTTTGATTTCGATTACGGGGGCAACAAGCGCTGCTATAGCAGGCCATCTGAACTGGTCCATTGGCATTCCATTTGCAGCCGGGGCCGTTTCTGGAATGCTACTAGGCGGTGTCATTGCAAAACAAATTAGCGGGCCACGCATACAGCAAGCGTTTGCCATCTTTACCTTTTTAATTTCCCTCAGTTTGCTGTATAAAGCCATGTAGTACAGGAGCAATCCATGCAAATTAGCTGCCCCCATTGCCACAAGCAAAATCGCTTTCCAGCCGATCGCATCGCGCAGGATCCACAGTGTGGTGCCTGTAAAAAAAGCTTGCTGTCCTTGCCGATTGAATTAAATCAAGGTAATTTTTCTGAAGCAACGGGGCAAAATCATTTACCTGTTTTACTGGATTTTTGGGCGCCTTGGTGCGGTCCCTGCACTCAGTTTGCCCCCACCTTTGCCGCAGCCGCCCAGCGCTATGCAAACCAACTGGTTTTTGCGAAAGTGAATACCGAGGCAGAGCAGGCGCTCGGATCCCAATTTCAGATTCGCTCGATTCCAACCTTAGCAGTCTTCAAGGGAGGCAAGGAACTAGACCGACTGTCGGGCGCACTCAGACCACCAGAACTCGAGCAATACGTGAATACCATTCTGCGCAAATGGAACGTTTAGTTTTCTTATACCGGTTTACGCGCGACTAAACCTAACAAAGCTGACATCCCGGTATGCTTTGGCCCTTCGGATAGTTCTTTTTCATACAGGCATAGATCGATCGGCTCTAGATCGCCAATCAAGTTGCGGATCATCTCCTCTGTATACAGGTGTTCCAGTATCGAAGGACCGCCCGTTTTAAATTCCAACTGCTTCGGCGTGTAACCCTGAATGATGAGCAGTCCTCCAGGCCTTAAGGTCGAGGCCATTTGCGCAAATAAACGGGGGCGCATGACTGGGTCAGCAAACTGAATAAAAATACCGACTACGGCATCGTATTGGTTTTGCTGCCAATCCCAGCTATCGGTGGATGCCAGCGTAAATTGAACGTGCCCGGCCTCTTCTCTGGCAAGCGCAATGGCTTTTTTAAGCGCAACTTCCGATAAGTCAAATGCGTCAACCTGCATTCCTTGCTTTGCAAGCCACACTGAGTTTCTACCCTCGCCATCGGCAACGCACAATACCGCATCGCCTTTCTTTAAATGGCGCTCAGCTTGCGTTTGTAGATACTCATTAGGCGCCCTGCCAAAAATATAATCGGGCGTATCAAAACGCTTATTCCAAAAATCAGCGCCATCAGAGAATGCGGTTGCCATGGTGATCTGTTCTGTACTAATTAAAATATAAAAGCTTGCCTAAGCAAGCTTCACTAAAAAGATGATGGGGCTCATCACAGACTTACTTTTTAAAGCCGCCTTGCAAATCACGAATTAAGTCATCGGTATTTTCAAGGCCAACCGCAATCCGCACCAAACCATCGGAAATGCCTGCGGCTTTACGTGCCTCGGGCGACACTCGGCAATGGGTAGTCGTTGCAGGATGCGTGATCGTGGTACGGGTATCGCCTAAATTGGCTGTGATCGAGCACAGCGTCGTTTGATCGATTAACTTAAACGCTGCCTTTTTTCCGCCCTTAAGAACAAAAGACAGAATCGCTCCGCCTGCCTTTTGCTGCTTCTTTGCTAGCGAAAATTGCCGATGGGACCTTAGACCTGGGTAATAAACAGCCTCAACCCCTGCTTGCTTTTCAAGCCACTGCGCTAAAGCCAGTGCGTTCGCACTCTGTTGCTTCATGCGGAGGTCAAGAGTCTCAAGGCCCTTTAAAAATACCCACGCATTAAAAGCAGACAGGGTTGGTCCGGCCGTACGCACGTATGGAAATACTTTATCCATGATGAAGGATTTTTTGCCCACGATCGCACCGCCCAGTACCCTGCCCTGGCCATCCAAATACTTGGTAGCCGAATGAATGATCACGTCAGCCCCAAAATCAAGGGGCCGCTGCAAAGCTGGCGTGCAAAAACAGTTATCCACCACAAACAAGGCATTTGCTTTATTGGCGATCTTGGCGATCGCACGAATGTCAGCAATCTCCGTTAAGGGATTGGATGGTGTCTCGAGATAAAACATCCGAGTATTGGGTTGCACTGCGGCCTGCCACGCCTTGTTATCCGATAAATCAACGTAGCTGGTAGTGATACCAAAGCGACCGAGAATGCTCCCAAACAGTTGAATGGTTGCACCAAATACCGAACGTGAGCAAACCACATGATCACCTGCCTTCAGGTGGGCCATGGCAGTCGTCATAATGGCGGCCATACCCGATGCGGTCGCAATGCAGGCCTCACCGCCTTCGAGTGCAGCCAAGCGATCCTGAAACATACTGACGGTGGGATTGGTGAAACGCGAATAAATAAAACCGGATTCGGCATTCGCAAAACCATGCTCCGCCTCTTCTGCGCTATTAAAGCAAAAGCTCGATGTTAAGTACAAGGCTTCGGAATGCTCTTGATACTCCTGAGAGCGGCGCGTGCCAGCACGAACCGCAACCGACTCAGGGGCGAGTTTGGATAGGTCGAGGGAGCGACGCTTTGAAGTAATTTTGCTGGCCATACTGCTAGTGTACTTAATCTTCGGTAGCTAAGTGCAAGTGCAGCTGGGAGCGCGCAAAGTCACCCGGATCCTTTTGGCGGTCTGCTTGCGCCGTTTCGGAGGTGCGTGAAGCCTCCAATGCATCTAGATAGGAATCGTTAATGTCGCCGGTAATATAATGGCCATCAAAGCACGACGCCTCAAAATCCTGAATCTCTGGATTGATGTCACGCACCGCCTGCTTCATGTCCTCAACACTTTGATAAATGAGCTGATCAGCGCCAATCATCTTATTAATCTCGGCATCGGTACGACCATAGGCGACCAATTCACTGCGGGTTGGCATATCAATGCCGTACACATTTGGAAAACGCACCGGTGGCGCTGCTGATGCAAAGATCACTTTCTTGGCACCCGACTCACGCGCCATTTGCACAATCTCATAGGAAGTCGTACCACGCACAATCGAGTCATCCACAATTAAGACAGTCTTGTCTTTAAACTCAATCCGCATTGCATTCAGTTTTTGACGCACGGATTTACGGCGCACTGCCTGCCCAGGCATGATGAAGGTGCGGCCAATATAGCGGTTCTTAAAGAAACCTTCGCGGTAACTAATGCCTAAGCGCTTAGCCACCTGCATCGCTGCCGGGCGACTCGAATCTGGAATCGGCATCACCACATCGATTTCACTCACGTCGGTTTCGGCCCGAATTTTCTCGGCTAAATAATCACCCATGCGCATACGTACGTTGTAAACCGTTACACCATCAATCGTAGAGTCTGGCCTAGCCATATAAACGTATTCGAAAATACAGGGATTGAGGACTGCATTGGGTACGCACTGATGGGCAACAAAATTGCCATCGAGGTCAATGTAGATTGCCTCCCCTGGCGCAACATCGCGAACAAAGGTAAAGCCCAGGCCTTCGAGTGCTACCGATTCTGAAGCAACCATCCACTCGGGGCCATCTGGACCATCAATCCGACCAATGCACAAAGGACGAATACCAAATGGGTCGCGGAACGCCAGTAAGCCATAGCCAGCGATCAATGACACCACGGCATAGGAGCCCCTTACTCTGCGAGTCAGTCCCGTTACCGCTTTAAACATGGATTGCTCATCGAGTGCAGCGCTATTGGTTTCTTTTTGCAACTCATCCGCCAGTACGTTGAGCAGTACCTCAGTATCAGAGCTCGTGTTAATGTGGCGGCGATCACGGTAAGCCATTTCAGTGCGCAGCGCAGGCGCATTGGTTAAATTGCCGTTGTGCGCCAGAATGATTCCATACGGCGCGCTAACATAAAAGGGTTGGGCCTCTTCCTCGCTACTCGCTGAACCAGCAGTGGGATAACGCACCTGACCAATCCCCACATTGCCAACCAAACTGCGCATATTGCGGGTACGAAACACGTCGCGCACCAAGCCATTTGCTTTGTGCATGGTGAATGAATTGCCATTCATCGTCGCAATACCAGCCGCATCCTGACCACGATGCTGGAGTAGCAGCAAGGCGTCATAGAGCAACTGATTTACCGGGTAACGCGAAACACTTCCGACTACGCCGCACATATAACTTAACTCCCTGAGGGTGGTGGTGCAGGAATAACGCTCTTAGGCGCGCTTAGCTTTGCCGCCCAGTCGGACGGTAACCATACTTGAATCACTCCCATCGCAACATCAATTGCAGGACGCGTCATTGCGGCTTTCCATGCCTGCGTTTGGGGGACTGGCGTTAATACTGCCAAGGTCGATAGAACAATCACGACAAACGCGCCGCGCACCAAGCCAAAGGCTAGACCCAAAAAACGATCCGTAGAGCTGAGGCCAGCAGAGATGATCGCCTTTTGAACCATTGAGCCAATGAAGTTGCCTGCAATGAGTACCAAGATAAACAAGATAAGAAAGCTAAGGCCAAGTCGCACCATCTCATCGAGCTGAAAAGTGGAAAGCCATTCGACCGCCAAATAGTTGCTGTAATGGTAGGCAACCCATGCCGCTACAAACCAAGAGGCCAAAGCAAGCACCTCTTTAAAAAAGCCACGGTAGATTCCAACGAAAGCCGAAACCAATAAGATGGCAAAGGCAAAGTAATCAACCGAGGTTAGCTTGAGGGTGGCCAGAATATCCATGCGCTATCCGGTAAATGGAAGTGGGATCACTGCTTCCCCACTTCAACTATTCGGGGAGTAAGGCCCATTGCCTTGATTTTCTTTTCAGCAGCCTCGGCTGTTTCTTTATCTGAAAATGGGCCAGCACGTAGGGCAAGGAGTTTTGAGCCGTCTGCGCCAGTGCGATTTAAAACGTAATTCGGAATCTTTTGCTCTTTGAGTTTTGCAATCCAACCATTCGCGCGTTCTTCCGATGCAAAGGCGCCAATTTGAATCACAAACTTCCCAGTGCTACTTGCAGCAGCGCTGGCGGTATCCGGCGTAGCTGACTTAGCTGCAACAACAATTTCTTCGCCGGCAGCTAGGCCCATGGTTTTGTCCGCTGAACTGGGCGCAACTGCTTTTGCAGGGGCAGACGGCGTTGCTTTGCTCGATTCTTTCGCATCCATTGCGGGCGCAGGTGCAGCTGCGGCCGGCACGACTGGTTTTATTGTGGCTTTGGCTTCTTCGGATTTTGGCTCAGCAGACGCTGACGGAGTTGGTTGCGGCGAAACCACCGCTGGCAGATTACTAACGATGGTTATCGCAATGTCATTGCTAACCGACTTTGGTTTGCTATCCAAGACCCGAGGCAAAACAATAATTGCAATTAAAACCAATACCGCAGCGCCAATGAGGCGATGACGGGCACGTTGATGCTCAGGATCCTCAGTTAACACAGGATCATCGGCCGATGCACGCGAACTACGACTATTCAGTTTGGCGTCCGCACGCGATCGCGTCGACGAAGCACGCAACCCATCATCGGGTTGGGAATCGCGCTTAAAAAGCTGGGATAGACGAATCATGGATTAGTGCGCCTGGTTGTTTCGATAAGCCATTACGCCTGCGACAGTATAGAAAGAGCCGAATACCACTATTCTATCACCCTCCCCTGCGGATAAAAGCGCCTTTTGGTAGGCGTCTCCAGGGCTTGCAAAGGTCTGAATGCCGCCATCTACGCCCTGATCGGGCTTGACTCCACTGGCCTCTAAAAATCCAGCCAGTTCAGTTGCGCTTGCTGCCCTGCTGGTTGGTAGATCAGTGCAGAACCAGTGGTCGACTAGGCCTAGCATCGGACGTATGACACCATGAATGTCTTTGTCGGACATTGCGCCAAAAATGGCATAGGTATAGGGGTGATAACCCATCTTATCGAGGCCCTGCCCCAGAGTCGCGGCAGCATGGGGATTGTGCGCCACATCGAGCACAATCGTCGGCTGTCCCGGCAGAACCTGAAAACGACCCGGTAGCTCCACCATGGCAAATCCATTGCGTATATCTTGTGCGCTAACGGGTATGCGGTCACGCAAAGCACTTAAGGCTGCAATCACAGCAGAGGCATTGAGTAATTGATTAGCACCCCGCAACGCGGGATAGCCTAGGCCACTAAAGCGCTTGCCTCGTCCAGACCACGCCCATTGCTGTTTATCGCCTTGAAAGTTGTAATCCCTACCCATCAGCCAAAGATCACACCCCAAGGATTCTGCACGGGCGACTAAGCTATCCGGAGGCATTGGATCGCCGCAAACTGCAATCGCATTAGCGCGAAATACACCGGCCTTTTCTCGTGCAATTTTTTCTCGGGTATCACCTAAAAAAGCGGCATGATCAATATCAATACTGGTCACAATCGCGCAATCCGCATCTAAGATATTGATGGCATCCAAACGG
This sequence comes from Polynucleobacter difficilis, assembly GCF_003065365.1. Lineage (NCBI taxonomy): Bacteria > Pseudomonadati > Pseudomonadota > Betaproteobacteria > Burkholderiales > Burkholderiaceae > Polynucleobacter > Polynucleobacter difficilis. The sequence goes on from NZ_CP023276.1 coordinate 1,043,650, forward strand.
CCGCCCATACCCACCTCCAAAATAACGGCATCTAATTTAGCCGCTGCAAATAGACGCATGATGACGAGGGCCGTAAATTCAAAATAGGTCAGCGTGGGGGCATTGGGAAGACTGACCCTTGCCGCCTCCACTTCAGCAAAATGGACCAGTAGCTGGGCATCGGTGGCATTGACGCCATTGATGCGTGCGCGTTCATTGAATTGCAGCAAGTGAGGTGATGTGTGGCATCCCACGCGATAACCGGCTGCCAGCAAAATGCTCTCAAAAAAGGCGCAGGTGGAACCCTTACCGTTTGTTCCTGCCACCGTAATGATGGGGCAATCAAATTGAAGGTCAAGCGCTGCTTTAACCCGACTGATACGCTCAAGACCCATATCGATTCCAACCGGATGGGCCGTTTCGAGGTGACTAAGCCAGGCCTCGAGGCTAGAGAAGGAAATGGGATCTGGGCTTGATTCGCTCAACGCTTTAATGGGCTAAGAGGATGAACCAACCGGGGCAGTAATCGACGGCTCTGGTAGTTTTTGTAAGAGCGCGAGTATGCGGGCAATCTCAGCGCGCATATTACGGCGATCCACAATCATGTCAACGCCGCCCTTTTGCAATAAAAACTCGGAGCGCTGAAATCCCTCTGGCAATTTTTCACGAACGGTTTGCTCAATCACCCGTGGTCCAGCAAAGCCAATTAATGCTTTGGGCTCGGCCATGACCACATCGCCCATGAAAGCAAAGCTAGCTGAAATGCCGCCCATGGTGGGATCAGTCAGAACGCTAATGTAAGGCAAGCCTGCTTTTGACAGCTTCGTTAACATCGAATTTGTTTTAGCCATTTGCAATAGAGAGAGAAGACTCTCTTGCATGCGCGCACCACCGGTTGCAGTAATGCAAATAAAGGCACATTTTTTATCAATCGCCTCTTGGGCGCCGCGGACAAAGCGCTCACCCACAACCGATCCCATCGAGCCACCCATGAATTGAAATTCGAAACAAGCGGTGACAACGGGAATCGACTCAATCTTTCCACCAAGAACCACCAACGCATCAGTTTCACCCGATACGTCTACCGCCTCTTTAATGCGATCGGGGTATTTTTTGGAGTCCTTGAACTTCAGTGGATCAACCGGAAAGACATTGGCGCCAATTTCATATCGACCCTTTGGATCGAGCAGGCTATCTAAGCGTTGGCGCGCACCGATACGCATATGATGACTGCATTTAGGACATACCGAAAGATTGGCTTCAATATCGGTACTGTATAAAACGGCTTCGCATCCAGGGCACTTAACCCACAAGCCTTCAGGAACCGACTTGCGATTAGCGGGGTCAGTGTGCTGAATTTGCGGCGGAAGAAGTTTATCGATCCAGCTCATGTATTTTAGCTATCCAATGCAGTGCGAATCTCGCGTATGAAATATTCAAGCGATTGTACCGCCTCGCCCGGAGGCGCCTCTTCAAGCAAGCGAATGATGCGGCTACCAATCACCACGGCGTCAGCCGTATTGGAAACGGCCTTAGCACTGGCAGCATCATGAATACCAAAACCAACCGCAATCGGTATTGGAGTGGCCGCTCGAATTTGCGGGATGATGCTCGCCACATCTTGGGTATTTAGATTATTGGCGCCAGTCACACCGCGCAATGAAACATAGTAAATATAGCCGGATGCTATTTTCGCGGCCTCTTTAATGCGCGTTGGCGATGAGGTTGGCGCTAATAGAAAAATCGGATCCACTCCAGCCGCGCGCATCTGCTGCGCAAAATAAACACACTCTTCCGGTGGGTAATCCACAATCAGTACCCCATCAACACCGGCTGCTTTGGCCTCGGCTGCAAAACGCGCAGCGCCCATTTGCTCGACTGGATTGGCATAACCCATGAGTACAACCGGCGTATTGGCATCGGTCTCCCGAAATGCTTTCACCATATCCAGGCAGTGCCGCAAGGTAACGCCCTGACTCAGCGCCCGTTCGGATGAACGCTGGATCACCGGACCATCGGCCATCGGATCCGAAAATGGCACGCCCAACTCAATCACGTTGGCGCCACCACGCACCAGTGCATGCATGAGCGCAACCGTTAAGCCCGGCTCCGGATCGCCGGCAGTAATAAAAGGAACTAAACCTTTTTTACCGGCCTGTTTTAAATCGCTAAATACCGCTGAAATTTTCGACATAAATCCGATCTACCCCTTAACCTTCCGACCCGGTTGCTTGGGCAACGGTGTGCATGTCTTTGTCACCTCTACCAGACAAGTTCACCAAAATAGTTTTATCTTTTGGCAAGGTAGCGGCAAGTTTGCAAGCGTATGCAATCGCATGAGCGGACTCTAAGGCGGGAATGATGCCTTCAATTTGGCAGCAATCATGAAATGCTTTGAGCGCTTCTTGATCGGTAATCGCCACATACTCAGCACGGCCAGAATCTTTCAGCCAAGCATGTTCAGGACCGACTCCTGGATAGTCCATGCCAGCAGATACCGAATGAGTCTCTGCAATTTGACCATTTTCATCTTGCAATAAATAGGTACGGTTGCCATGCAATACACCCGGCTTGCCGACGCACAATGCAGCCGAGTGCGCAGCGGTATTCAAACCATGACCAGCAGCTTCAACACCAACTAGCTTCACTTCGGGGTAATCGATGTAGGGATAAAAAATACCCATGGCATTCGATCCGCCGCCAACGCATGCCATGACATAGTCGGGTTGACGACCAATCATCTCCGGCATTTGCACTTTGCACTCTTCTCCAATCACGCTCTGAAAGTCGCGAACCATCATCGGATATGGATGTGGGCCAGCAACGGTACCAATGATGTAGAAGGTATCTTCCACATTGGTGACCCAGTCACGCATCGCCTCATTCAAGGCATCTTTTAAAGTTTTCGTGCCCGACTCCACTGGCACTACTTTGGCGCCCAAGAGCTTCATGCGAAAGACGTTTTGTGCCTGACGTGCTACATCCACTGAGCCTTGATAGACGGTGCAGTCCAAACCAAAGCGCGCGCAAATGGTGGCGGTAGCAACACCATGCTGTCCTGCGCCCGTTTCTGCAATGATGCGCGGCTTACCCATGCGCTTGGCCAGCATGGCTTGCCCAATGACGTTGTTAATCTTGTGTGCGCCGGTATGATTTAAGTCTTCGCGCTTTAAATAAATCTGCGCGCCGCCCAGCATTTCACTCCAGCGTTTGGCGTGATACACGGGGGACGGACGACCAACAAAGTGCTTGAGCTCGTAATGAAACTCTTCAATGAATTCGGGGTCGTGCTGGTAGCGTGCGTATGCTTCTTTTAGCTCTTCCAGAGCAAACATGAGTGTCTCTGAAACGAAAACACCGCCGTAAGGGCCAAAGTGCCCGCGTGAATCCGGCTTATCGTACATAGTTACCTCTTTTGATTGGGTTACCGCATTGGTTTCTTGGAATCGGCCAGTCGAACTGCCTCAATAAACTGGGCCATTAAAACGGCATCTTTAATGCCTTTAGCGCTTTCAACGCCGCTCGAAATGTCCACGGCACAGGGTTGTAGGCGCGCAATTGCTTCGCCCACGTTGTGTGCGTTCAACCCACCACTCAAAACGACCCGAGGCGCGTTTGCGCTTACCCATGCTTCTGGAATCCATTGCCAATCAAAAGGAATGCCGCCCCCACCATAGCCCTCAACCAGGGCGTCGAGCAAGAAACCGGCTGCTTGCCTATATTGTAGGGAAAAATCGGCGAAAGCGAAGCCCTCACCCACTCGGCCTGCCTTGATCCAAGGATCCCCAGCCGCTAAGCGCTGGCACTCTTCCGGACTCTCGTCCCCATGAAATTGCCAAAGCGTAATTGGCGCATAGGCTCGAATTGCCGCAAATTCAGCATCGGAGGCGTTTACAACGAGGCCGACGGCGTCCACCCCTGCTGGCAGGCGGGAAATGAGGCCGGCCGCATGCTGCGGACTGACTGCCCGTGGGCTGGGGGGATAAAACACAAACCCGAGCGCATCCACGCCAGAATTCACAGCAAAATCAACATCTTCCGGGCGTTTAAGGCCGCAAATCTTGATGCTGGTGCGGACCGGTGCGTAATGAAGTAATCCCATGGCTAAATCATAATCCGCTTCGGCTGTTCAGGAACAGGCTCCTGCAGCAAGGCAATGACCTCGGCCGGAAGCCATGAATGCTCCAGCCATGGCGCTGGAATCCGGTGCTCCGGCGGATACCCGACCCGAGCCAAATAGAGGCCATCCGGTGAAAACGTCGGCGCTGCCGATTGACGGCTTTTTGCCTCTAATACTTCAGCCAACCAATCAGAAGGCTGCTTTCCTTGGCCGATGGCCAACAGACTGCCCACGAGATTGCGAACCATGTGGTGCAAAAAGGCATTGGCCCTAATCAAAATGTAGACCCAGGGCTTCTGATCCAAAATATGAATGGCATACACCGTTTTAATAGGCGTCTTGCTTTGGCACTCCGATGACCTAAAAGAGGAAAAGTCATGCTCTCCCAAAAGGCATTGGGCGGCCGTTTGCATCGCGGCGATATCAAGCCACTTATCCGCAGCTAGCATCAAATAGCCAGCACGGGAGGCGACGGTCGGCGCGCGACACGGGCCCACGTGTAGGGCATACACGTAACTCCGTTCAAATGCAGAAAACCGCGCATCGAAGGATGCATCGACGGGATGAGCCCAGTTCACCACAATATCGCTCGGCAGAAAACTATTAAGGCCGCGCACCCAAGACCAAGCATCACGCTCAACGCCGCAATCAAAATGGACTACCTGCCCAAGCGCATGGACTCCAGTATCAGTTCGCCCAGCAGCGGTAACGCGGATGGGATTGGTGCGCAATGGGGTATCGCCAATAAAGGCATTAATGGCCTGCTCTACTTTATCTTGCACGGTGTTTTGACTGGGCTGAGTCTGCCACCCAACGAATCGGGTACCGTCGTACTGCAAACCCAGCGCAATGCGCGTCATCTACTGAATCCGGTAAACACGGGTTCGCATGCCAATTAGCTACTTCGCTGATTGATTTCGGATAGCATGGCTTTGGCTTCCGCAACGAGGGATGCATCTACTCCGTTGGAAGGTTCAAGGCTAAGCTGAACGATGTCATCCAAGCTCTGCTTAGCAGCAGCGAAGTCCTCAATCGTCATATAGGCTTTGGCAAGATTAAGTTTGACGCGCAATGCGTCATTCCGAATAGCCGGGTCGTTTTTATTCGGAGTTAAATTGAGATCAATGCCGGCGAATAAATTTTTCGCTCGCACCGACATATCTTCTCTAGGTGATTCCAGATTTTCTTCGCCCCCTAGCGGTGCGGAGGCAAGTCCATCGGCATGAACCGGCGCACTGCGTTCCGATTGGCGGGCATGGCGCGCCATAAACCACAATAACAATCCCGTAGCTGCAATCAACCCGAACACAACCAAGACGGGAGCCCAGGCAGTATTCGCAGAATTGGACTCGGTCACCGATCCAGGCTTAGAGAGCGCCTTACCTGCGTCCAGTAATTTTTGTAAATCAGCAATGTTTTTTTCTAATTCAACAATGCGGCTGCGCGTTTGCTCCAGTATTTTTTCTTGGGCAACGATTTCTTCGGTATAGCGCCGTTGATCTGAATTGCTATCTGCACCAGGACCAATCGTTAAGCGATCTTTTGCGGCAGCGGGATCATTTACCGTCTTCGTTACATCGCCTGATTTAGTAGCGGCTGCTTTAGCCGGGGCACCATGAGACTCAGCCCAAGCTTGATTGGCCTTCTCAACAAACTGACTTGCTTCTGCAGGCGTAATGGATTGCAGCAAGGATTGGCTTGGCTTAACTAACTCAGCGCCGGCAGGCAAGCGATGAATGCTGCCACCCGCAAAGGCATCGGGATTGGCTTTATACAATGCCATGATGGTTTGATCTAGAGTAGCGCCATCCAGAAGCGGCGCCATCTGCGCCGCAATCTCGCTTAAGGTTTGACCGGGTCGTACCGTGACTTGATTTGGGTCGCCCAAAAGTAAGGTGTAATTTTTAGTGAGCTGACCCGAGGGCCATTGCAAGGTAACCATCAGATCAATAAATGGATCTTGATTGAGCTGCGCCGAACTCATTGCTTTTGCTGTCTCGATCACAATCACATTACGATTACCATCCCGGCGATCAATCCGTAACTGTGGCTCAAGCTCCACGATCGCAGCAGAAATACCAAGGCGCTCGTAGTCAGCCTTACTCCCATTGATCACTTGCAAATTACTCAACTGCTCTTGATCTGCGACCGATACACGCAGCGGAATTTCAGCGCGAATGGGCTGACCAGGCTGAGAGAGTACCCTGGGTGTACCTAATGAAATTGCACTAGCCGTTGCGCTCCAAGCAATGCAAATGCCGGCAATGACCCCCACTAGGCCATGCAATACACGAGCGGGGGCGGGCACATGCATCTTTAGCGTTCCAACAAGATGCGTAGCATGCGCCGCAACGGTTCGGCAGCGCCCCACAGCAGTTGATCGCCAACCGTAAAGGCGCCTAAGTATTCCGGCCCCATAGCCAACTTATGCAGTCGTCCAATGGGTACCGTTAAGGTACCGCTGATTTTGGCCGGTGATAGCTCGCGCTCGGTTACTTCACGCTCGTTGGGTACAACTTTGACCCAGGCATTGTCCTTCGCTAGCATGACTTCAATCTCAGCCAAGGGAATGTCTTTCTTGAGCTTAACAGTCAAGCCCTGAGAGTGGCAGCGCATGGCACCAACACGCACACAAATGCCATCAATCGGAATACTTCCCGGCGTTCTAAAAGGCGGACGACCTAGAATCTTGTTGCATTCTGCGCCGCCCTTCCACTCTTCTTTGGTCTGGCCATTTTCGACCGGGACATCAATCCAAGGAATCAGGCTGCCAGCTAAGGCTGTATTACGGAAGTTCTTGGTTGGAAACTCAGCCGAGCGCATGGTTGCAGAGATCTTGCGATCAATATCCAAAATCCAGGAGGCCGGATCATTTAATTCGGTATTCACGCTATCCCGCAATGCGCCCATCTGCAACAGCAATTCACGCATGTTTTGCGCGCCAGCACCGGAGGCGGCTTGGTAGGTCATGGCACTAATCCATTCAACCAGATCAGCTTTCAGCAATCCACCCATGGCAATCATCATCAAGCTCACGGTGCAATTACCGCCAATCCAATTCTTACCACCCGCAGCCAATGCACGATCAATCACGGGTCGATTGACTGGATCCAAAACGAGGACCGCATCATCATTCATGCGCAGTGCACTCGCAGCATCAATCCAATGACCCTGCCAACCCGCTGCTCGCAGCGCTGGAAAGATAGCCTTGGTATAGTCCCCGCCTTGGCAGGTCAAAATAATGTCACAACGGGCAAGCGCTTTAATGTCGTTGGCGTCTTGCAGCTTCGTTTCACTTTTGGTGATGTTGCGACCATTGATCGCAGGCACATCGCCGCCGGCATTGCTGGTACTAAAAAATACCGGCTCGATTAAATCAAAGTCGCCCTCCGCCAACATGCGATCCATGAGGACGCTGCCCACCATGCCGCGCCAGCCGACTAAGCCAACCAGGGGAGCGTTTATAGAGTGTGATGTTTGATGTGTCGCCATAAAATTACGAATGCCTTACGTTCCTATATCAATGAATTACGCCAGTGCTGCCACGACTGCATCGCCCATTTGTACCGTGGATACCCGCTGAGTACCTTCGGTGTAAATATCGGCGGTGCGCAAGCCCTGCTGCAATACTTTCTGAACTGCTTTTTCAATTTGATCTGCCTCGCCAGTCATACCCAAGGAGTAACGCAGCATCATGGCCGCAGAGAGGATGGTGGCCAAGGGATTGGCAATGCCCTTCCCGGCGATATCGGGAGCAGAGCCGTGGCTTGGCTCATACAAACCTTTATTGTTCTTATCTAAAGATGCAGACGGCAACATGCCAATCGAGCCGGTAAGCATCGCAGCCTCATCCGAGAGGATGTCACCGAATAAATTGCCAGTAACCACCACATCAAATGCCTTGGGTGCTTTGACGAGTTGCATGGCTGCGTTATCGACATACATATGCGATAACTCAACATCGGGATAGTCGGCTGCTAGCTTGGTCATCACATCGCGCCAAAGCTGCGATGTTTCAAGTACGTTGGCCTTATCCACGCTACATACTTTTTTGCTGCGCTTACGTGCTGCCTCAAACGCCACTTTACCAATTCGGATGACTTCGGGTTCGCTGTAATGCATGGTGTCAAATCCCTCGCGCGCGCCTTTAAACAGAGCATGCTCTGAAGTGCGAATGCCGCGAGGCTGACCAAAGTAAATATCGCCATTGAGTTCACGCACAATCAAAATATCCAGACCGCCCACAATTTCCGGCTTGAGACTGGAGGCGGCAGTTAACTCGGGATAGCAAATGGCGGGACGGAAATTAGCAAACAAAGCCAAGTGTTTACGCAAACCGAGGATGGCTTGCTCTGGGCGCAATTCACGCGCTAAAGTGTCGTACTTCCAGTCACCGACCGCGCCAAACAAAATGGCATCAGCGCTTTTCGCGAGCTCAAGGGTGGCTGGCGGCAAAGGGTGACCCGAAAGGTCATACGCTGCACCGCCAACAGGAGCCTCTTCCAGATCAAATGTTGGGCCTAATGCCTTGAGGACTTTGACCGCCTCAGCGACAATTTCCGGGCCAATACCGTCGCCCGGCAATACTGCAATTTTCATGACAAGCCTTTAAAAAGGGTTAACCGGCCAGTGCGAGGCTGTTTTTACGGCAGCTGGGTAGCTAGCCAAGGCATCCGCAACACGCGCTCTGCTTCGTATGCCTTTATTTTATCGGCATTTTTGAGGGTGAGGCCAATATCGTCTAAGCCATTCAGTAGGCAGTATTTACGAAACCCATCGATTTCAAAGGAATAACGGCGATTATCGGGCGCAATGACCTCTTGCGCCTCCAGATCAATGGTGAGCTGATAGCCATTAAAGGCCAAGGTCTCATTAAAGAGGTGATCGACCTGCTGTTCGGTCAGCACAATCGGCAATAGCCCGTTTTTGTAGCAATTATTGAAGAATATGTCGGCAAAACTAGGGGCAATCACTGCGCGAAAGCCATATTGACCCAAAGCCCAAGGAGCATGTTCGCGCGAACTGCCACAACCGAAATTTTTGCGGGCCAGCAAGATGCCGGCATTTTTATAGCGAGGCTGGTTTAAAACAAAGTCTGGATTTAGCGGGCGCCCACTGCAATCTTGTCCAGGCTCACCCTGATCCAAATAACGCCATTCATCGAACAGGTTTTGACCGAAACCAGTTTTTTTAATCGACTTTAAAAACTGCTTTGGAATGATGGCATCGGTATCGACGTTCTCTCGGTCGAGGGGAGCAACTAAACCTTGGTATTGCGTAAATTTTTCCATTACTTCTGTCTCTGCTTTTTTATTGTTACCGCTTATTTTATTGGCGTCACCACAACGTCTTTGCCTTGGGTTTGCGATGCAGGAGGATTACTTGATCCGGAAGACGATGATTTCGAATCCATCGATGTGCCTATTTTTTGCAAATCCTTACCAACCCCCTCCATGGTGTTGGCGCACGCACTAATAAAAATGCCGCTGACTAGAACGACTGATAACTTGGCAATCATGGAATAGCGGGGAGTTTGCATGGGGTCGTCCTTTCGCTTGGCTCGTTACGCAATTTTGCGTACATCAACAAAATGTCCTTCGATGGCAGCAGCAGCAGCCATAGCAGGGCTTACTAAATGGGTTCTACCGCCAGCGCCTTGCCGACCTTCAAAGTTGCGGTTCGATGTCGACGCGCAGCGCTCGCCTGGCTCTAAGCGATCAGAATTCATGGCTAAGCACATCGAGCAACCGGGCTCACGCCATTCAAAGCCAGCGGCCTTGAATACCCGATCGAGCCCTTCGCGCTCAGCTTGCGCTTTTACTAATCCAGATCCCGGCACGACCATGGCCAACTTAATGTTCGGCGAGACTTTTTTACCCAAGCGATCAACTACCTTCGCCGCGGCACGCAAATCCTCAATTCGGCTATTGGTACACGAACCAATAAATACCTTATCAATGGGAATACTACTGAGCAAGGTATTGGGGGTTAAATTCATGTACTGCAATGCACGCTCCATTGCGCTGCGCTTATTGGGATCTCGCTCTTTTTCTGGATCAGGAACGCGCTCACTGATTGGCAATACCATTTCTGGTGAAGTGCCCCACGTGACTTGCGGCTGAATCTCTTCAGCGCGCAATTCCACTACCTGATCAAACTTCGCATCGGCGTCGGAATGCAAGGTGCGCCAATACTGCACGGCATGACGCAAGATCTCTCCGCTGGGAGCGTAAGGGCGACCCTGAATGTATTCAATGGTGGTCTCATCCACTGCAACTAGGCCGGCACGGGCACCCGCTTCAATCGCCATATTGCAGATGGTCATGCGACCTTCCATCGACAGATTACGGATAGCCTCACCCGCAAACTCGATGGTGTAGCCAGTACCGCCGGCGGTTCCTATTTTTCCGATCACCGCCAACACAATGTCTTTTGCAGTCGAGCCAGGCTGTAAACGACCTTCGACTCGAACCAACATATTCTTGCTCTTCTTCATCAGCAAGGTTTGGGTCGCAAGCACGTGCTCTACTTCGGAGGTGCCAATACCAAACGCCAATGCGCCAAAGGCGCCATGGGTGCTGGTATGCGAATCACCGCACACAACCGTCATGCCAGGCAATGTAGCGCCCTGCTCTGGCCCAATGACGTGAACAATGCCCTGACGTAAGTCATTCATCTTGAACTGGGTAATGCCAAAGGATGCGCAGTTTTGATCGAGCGTATCGACTTGAAGTTTGGAGACGGGATCCGTAATTCCTTCGGATCGATCGGTTGTAGGCACATTGTGGTCAGAGACGGCGAGGTTGGCAGAAATTCGCCATACCGGGCGCTTAGCCAAACTTAAACCTTCAAAAGCCTGTGGGCTCGTTACTTCATGCAGTAAGTGCCGATCAATGTAGAGGGTTGCGGTGCCATCCTCTTCCGCACAAACCACGTGCTCGTCCCATAACTTATCGTATAGCGTGCGTGACATACCTATTCCTATAAACCTTATTTACGCCCGGACAATGGGGGAACCTTGCGCTCTGTTTCCCCAACGAACAACTGCCGTGGACGACCGATCTTATACTCCGAGTCAGTAATCATTTCTTCCCACTGCGCTATCCAGCCCACCGTTCTCGCTAAAGCAAAAATGCAGGTGAACATGTCGGTTGGAATGCCAAGGGCGCGCTGCACGATACCGGAATAAAAGTCCACGTTCGGATACAGCTTGCGGCTCACAAAGTATTCGTCCTCTAGCGCAATCTTTTCTAAAGTCATTGCTAACTTGAAGAGCGGATCATTCTCGAGTCCCAACTCATTGAGGACTTCATAGCAGGTTTCGCGCATTAGTTTTGCGCGTGGGTCAAAGTTTTTATACACCCGATGTCCAAAGCCCATTAAACGGACATTGGAGTTCTTGTCTTTCACTTGGGCGATAAACTCACCCACTTTTTCAACACCGCCATTAGCCTGAATCTCGGTCAGCATTTGCAGGCAGGCCTCATTTGCGCCACCATGCGCTGGGCCCCATAAGCAGGCAATACCAGCCGAGATCGCAGCAAATGGATTGGTGCCCGAAGAACCGCATAAACGTACCGTAGACGTCGATGCATTTTGTTCATGGTCGGCATGCAGAATAAAAATGCGATCTAAGGCGCGCACTAATACTGGATTTACTTTGTATGGCTCGCATGGCGTAGCAAACATCATGCGCATGAAATTAGCGGTATACGACAGTGAGTTGTCTGGATAAATAAATGGCTGGCCAACGGAATACTTATAGGACATGGCCACTAAGGTTGGCATTTTTGCAATCAAACGCATTTGCGCGATTTCACGGGCCTTGGGATCGCTGTAGTCAATTTCGTTGTGATAGAACGCTGCCATCGCACCGACCAAACCAGTCAATACCGCCATAGGGTGGGCATCACGCCTAAAGCCGCGTAAGAAAAACTGCATCTGCTCATGCACCATGGTGTGGTGCATGATGATGTTCTGAAATTCTGAATTCTCTTTTTCGTTTGGCAAATGGCCGTTAAGCAAGAGATAGCACACCTCTAAAAAATCACAATTGGCGGCTAAATCTTGAATCGGGTAACCGCGGTAGAGTAACTCACCCTTGTCACCATCAATAAAGGTGATCTTCGAATTACACGATGCCGTCGATAAGAAACCAGGATCGTAGGTAAATTTACCGGTCTGCCCGTAGAGTTTACGAATATCAATTACATCAGGTCCGACTGTGCCTTGGTAAATTGGCAAATCGATATCGGGAGTACCGTCAGAGAACGATAACTTTGCCTTGATGTTTGATTCAATCATGTCTGATCCCACTGTTCGTTAAAAAATAAGTGAATTACAAATTATTGCACCCTTACTGCTACCTCTCCCGCAAACGACCCAATAAAGCTAAAAAGGTGGGGGTACTGCACACTTCACCCAAAGCCACTACCGAATCAACTCGCCCAATCAGAAGGTCCATTAAATCGTTGTCACTTAATGCCAACAACTGGGTCAAGACAGCGCCCTGCTCCTCCGTTAACGTATCCGCATAGCGGCTGAAGAAGCGCTCCAAAATCAAATCGTTTTCCAGCAAACCCCGGCGCGCATCGCTTTTTAAACGATACAAGGCCGCCGCACTAATAGTCATACTGCCCTGCGCACCATCAACTCTTTGATTTTGCCAATGGCTTTGGTTGGATTCAAGTGCTTAGGACAAACATCGACGCAATTCATAATGGTATGGCAGCGGAACAAGCGGTATGGATCCTCTAAATTATCCAGGCGAGCTGCCGTATCTTCATCACGGCTGTCCGCAATAAAGCGGTAGGCTTGCAACAAACCTGCTGGCCCGACAAACTTATCCGGATTCCACCAAAACGAAGGGCAGGAAGTAGAGCAAGAGGCGCACAAGATGCACTCGTACAGTCCATCCAACTCTTCACGCTCTTCAGGGCTCTGTAAACGCTCTTTTTCCGGTGGGCGGGTGGAGTTCACTAAATACGGCTTGATGGACAAGTACTGCTTGAAAAATAGCGTCATGTCGACAATCAAATCGCGCACAACGGGCAAGCCCGGCAGCGGACGCAATGTGATGACTTGAGGCAATGTCTTCATATTGGTTAAGCAGGCTAAGCCGTTTTTGCCATTGATATTCATCGCATCCGAGCCACAAACACCCTCGCGGCAGGAGCGGCGGTAGGTAATGCTCTCGTCCTGCTTTTTCAACGAGATCAGCGCGTCCAGCAGCATGCGCTCATCCGTTAATTCCAACTCGTAGCGCTGCATGCGCGGAGCAGCATCCACCTCAGGATCGTAGCGATAAATTTCAAATATACGGGTATCACTCATGGTTTATCTCGTTCTTTAATTAGAAGGTACGCTCTTTGGGTGGAACCGATTCCGCGGTTAATGGCTTAAGTTGCACTGGCTTGTAATCGAGGCGATTGCCTTCGCTAAACCAAAGCGTGTGCTTCATCCAGGTCTTGTCATCGCGAGTTGGGAAATCATCGTGCGAGTGCGCACCGCGACTCTCTTTGCGGGCTGCAGCCGAAATGATGGTGGCATTGGCAGTCTCCACCAGGTTTGAAATTTCCAAAGCCTCAATACGTGCGGTATTAAAAATCTTCGACTTGTCTTTGACCCAGAGATGCTTTGCACGCTCAGTCAGAATAGCCATCTGACGCACGCCCTCATCCATCAGCTTCTGGTTACGGAATACGCCAGCATAGGTCTGCATGGTTTTACGGATGTCATTGGCCACATCCTGCGCATACTCGCCTGAAGTGGAGTTATCGAGCTCCGCAATTCGTGCGAGCGTTTGCTCGCCGGCATTTGCTGGCAAAGGCTTGTGCTCGCGCTTTTTCAGATCCATATTGACGATGTGATTGCCGGCAGCGCGGCCGAACACCAACAAGTCGAGTAAGGAGTTGGTACCTAAACGATTAGCGCCGTGAACCGACACGCAGGAGCACTCGCCAATGGCGTACAAGCCGTTCACAATGTGATTTGGATTGCCGTCTTTAGGCACTACGACCTGACCATTAATGTTGGTTGGAATGCCGCCCATTTGGTAATGAATCGTTGGCACAACCGGAATAGGTTCTTTGGTGACATCGACGTTGGCAAAGTTAATGCCAATCTCGTAAACCGATGGCAGACGCTTCATGATGGTCTCAGCGCCGATGTGGGTTAAATCGAGCACCACATAATCACCATTGGGACCGCAGCCGCGTCCCTCTTTGATCTCTTGATCCATGCAACGCGAAATGAAATCACGTGGAGCCAAATCTTTGAGCGTAGGAGCGTAACGCTCCATAAAACGCTCGCCGTCTTTGTTGCGCAAGATAGCGCCCTCACCGCGACAACCTTCGGTCAGTAATACACCCGCACCCGCAACGCCGGTGGGATGAAACTGCCAAAACTCCATGTCTTCCAACGGAATATTGGCGCGTGCAGCCATACCCATCCCGTCACCGGTATTGATATAGGCGTTCGTAGAAGCAGACCAAATGCGACCAGCGCCACCCGTTGCCATCAGAACAATCTTGGCTTCCAAGATGTAGAGCTCACCCGTTTCCATTTCCAGCGCAGTAACGCCGACAACATCACCATCGTCATCACGAATTAAATCCAAGGCCAACCACTCAACAAAAAAGTTGGTCTTGGCCTGCACGTTACGCTGATACAGCGTGTGCAACATGGCGTGGCCAGTTCGATCGGCCGCAGCACAGGCGCGCTGAACCGGCTTCTCGCCGTAATTTGCGGTGTGACCACCAAAGGGGCGCTGATAAATCGTGCCGTCCGGGTTGCGATCAAATGGCATGCCGTAGTGCTCAAGCTCATAGACTACTTTTGGTGCTTCGCGACACATAAATTCAATGACGTCTTGATCGCCCAGCCAATCCGAGCCTTTAATGGTGTCGTAAAAATGGTAGTGCCAGTTGTCCTCACTCATATTGCCGAGCGAGGCACCAATACCGCCCTGAGCAGCAACGGTGTGTGAACGGGTTGGAAATACTTTAGTCAGAACCGCTACATTGAGGCCAGCTTCCGACAGCTGCAAGGAGGCACGCATACCAGAACCACCGGCGCCCACAATTACCGCGTCAAAGCGACGGCGGGGTAATGCTTTTTTAATCGCAGTCATCGTCTTACACTTTCCACAAAATTTCAGCAGCATAGGCCGCACAGGCAACCAGCCACAACACAGTCAAGGTTTGCAGGGTAAGGCGAATCCCTACCGGCTTGATGTAATCCATCCAGATGTCACGAATGCCAATCCACGCATGGTAAAAAAGGCTCAAGAAGGTTAAAAAGGTCAGCAGCTTCATGAGCTGGTTGCTAAACAACCCCGCCCATGCTTCGTAGCTTGCACCACCAGCAATCAGATAAGCAACCAACAAAACGACTGTGAAAACCACCATCACTACCGCGGTGATACGCTGAATAATCCATTCTTTCAGGCCGTAATGCGCGCCTACAACGAGACGCTTTGGACCAATATTATTTGTCGACATAAAGTTCTCTTTACCTAATCGGGATTAAAACAAGCCAAACAATTTAGCGCCTACCGCGGCAGTTAAAGCCAGGCTGACAGACAACACAATGATTGCGGATTTTTGGGCTGCAATTTTTTCTACGCCAATTTCGAGGTCGAGTAGCAGGTAACGAATACCGGCACAGAAATGATGGAGGAAGCTCCAAATCAAACCAAGACAAATGAGTTTGACCAAAATGTGATCAGTGAAGGCCTGAAATTGCATGAAGCTCAGCTCAGATGCCAAGCTTTGATCAAATAAATACAAAATAAACGGGAGCAGCAAAAACAAGGCAGCGCCACTAATGCGGTGCAGAATCGACACCTTTCCAGCCCAAGGCAAGCGGTACTTAATTAACTGGGCAAGGCCAATATTGCGGTAAACCGGCTTGGCATTTTTTACATCCTGATGGGCATCAACCATAGAGGGTCTCATTTGTGAGGTAAAGGTTAAATAAGGAGTAATGCTGTTGTGCAACATATTCTATTGGAAAACACTGGAATGCACTTTTTTCTTTACACATGACTTAGTTCAACTTATTTTCATAATGCTGCTGGCGGGTGTCGTAATGCGCCCGTCGAACCTCGACAGGCTTGTTCCCATACGTATATGAAACCCGCTCTACCAACAGCAGCGGGGAGCCTGGCTCCAGCTTCAAATGATTGGCAATCGTTGCCTCCGCTGCAATGGCTTTGATTTTCTCTTCCGCCCGTACCATGTGGGTCGCAAACTCGCTTTCATAGAATGCATACAAGGGGCCAGGCCACGACTCCAGGCGATCGAGGGTCATGCCGCTAAAACGCTCCTTGGGAAGCCAGATTTGCTCAAATACCGCAACCTGACCACCCAAGCTTTGCACGCGGTCAATTTGGAATACCTGCTCGTTTGCCGGCGTTTTCAGTAATTGCGCTATTTTCGATGGGGACTTGATCGGCTTGCAGGCTAAAAAGTGGCTTTTTAGGGGGGCTTTTTTGCCAGAATCCGGCATCAAGCTAAAAAAACGGTATTGCCAGGCCTCACTGTGGTGGCTAGCAACAAAGGTGCCTTTGCCCTGATGGCGAATTAGGAGGTTTTCCGTGGCCAGCTCATCGATTGCCTTACGAACAGTGCCTTGACTGACTTCGTAACGGGCCGCCAACTCCATTTCACTGGGAATCGGGGCACCAGGCCGCCATTCGCCGGATTGAAGGCTGCCCAGCAACAGCGCCTTAATCTGCTGGTACAAGGGGCTAAAGGTAGCCGATGGAGCGGTTGTTTCAGGCAAAGTAGTTCCAAAAAGGATATTTAGGCTGACTAGTCTGCTGTCTTATAGAAGACATTATTGACAGTGTAATTGTAAACTTCATAAACTTGCAGGGATAATCTGCATCACAACACTGAAGCAACACCCATCAACCTTCCTTTGGAGTTACTTGTAATGGCAAAAACCCCTATGCGCGTCGCGGTTACTGGCGCGGCCGGTCAAATCGGATATTCCCTCCTGTTTCGCATCGCCAACGGTGATTTACTGGGCAAAGACCAGCCTGTTATTTTGCAACTCCTTGAAATTCCAGATGAAAAAGCGCAAAAAGCCTTAAAAGGCGTGATGATGGAGCTCGATGACTGCGCATTCCCTCTTTTAGCCGGAATGTCAGCCCACCAAGATCCCATGACCGCATTTAAAGACATCGACATTGCCCTGCTGGTGGGTGCCCGTCCTCGCGGCCCAGGCATGGAGCGAAAAGACTTGCTCTCCGCCAATGCCCAAATTTTCACGGCCCAAGGTAAAGCCTTAGACGCGGTTGCAAAACGCACCGTGAAGGTCTTGGTTGTAGGCAACCCTGCCAATACTAATGCCTACATCGCCATGAAATCGGCCCCAAGCTTGCCTGCCAAGAACTTTACGGCCATGCTGCGCCTGGATCACAACCGCGCTCTTTCGCAAATCGCCGCCAAAGTCAGCAAACCAGTTGCGGACATTGAAAAATTAGTGGTCTGGGGTAACCATAGCCCCACCATGTATCCCGACTACCGTTTTGCCACCATCGGCGGTCAATCCGTTAAGGACATGATTAATGATGCTGCCTGGAACAAGGATGTGTTTATTCCAACCGTAGGCAAGCGCGGCGCTGCCATTATTGAGGCACGCGGCCTCTCTTCTGCAGCATCCGCTGCCAATGCCGCGATCGATCACATGCGTGACTGGGTGCTTGGCACCAACGGCAAATGGGTCACCATGGGCATTCCTTCTCGCGGTGAGTACGAGATTCCTGCTGAAGTCATTTACGGATTCCCCGTTGTCTGTGAGAATGGCGAATACAAAATGATTGAAGGCCTTGAAATTGATGCCTTCTCGCGTGAACGCATGACCCACACTTTGAATGAATTACTCGAAGAGCAAGCTGGCGTGAAGCACTTACTGTCATAAGGAAAGCAATATGCATATCCCCTTTAAATCGCTGTTGATTAGTGCTGCCTTACTCGTGTCGCACTCTGCCGTTCATGCAGCAGACCCAAAAGATACCCATGCCTGGAGCTGCAGCAATAACCATCAGTTAAAAACCATTGGGGATGGCGCTGCAAACATTGGCCTGGTTTGGAACTCGAAGACCTACGAAATGAAAAGAGAAGTCTCTTTACCAGGCAGCTTGCGTTACAAGAATCAGGACACCGGTTTAGATTTAGTCGTTTTAGGCAATAAGGCCATGTTATTTAACATTCGCAGCGGCGTTCGCTTGGCTGATTTTTGCCAAACAGCCGACATGAAGACCGGCAAAGAGCCGCATTTGTTTGCTAAAGAGTAATTCTGGCGAGCGATGTTCTTTGTTGCTTAGAAGTAAAAAAAACCGAGGTCCGCCTCGGTTTTTTTATGCACTCAATGATGGTGCGTTCTCAGTGGAATAAGGGCTGCTGCGTTGGCGTATCCTCTGGCATCTCCGCATGCACCACTTCACCATGGCGATCTGGGAACAACGGCGCGCCGCAATCATCGCAGAGCTCGGGACTGAACAAAACAGCATGACGAAACACGTCCTCTACTCCTGCCTCTTTTAAGGCGTCGCAAATCTTTTTAATTGGACTCTCGTCATCGTTGATGTCGTTGAGCGCATCATTCGATACCGTCTCGCGATCGTACATCGGCCAAATGACGCCGTACATCACATCGGGCGAGCCCTTCAAGCTAAATGAAATACGGTATTCATCCGCCTGCTCTTCACCAAAGGCGCCCACCACGCAAGACAAGCCATTGGGCTCTGCGCCGACCGCAGTCTCCAGAAAATTAACAGCAGCCCGAATGCTCAGGGGGCGCACTTGTTTATCCGCCAAACGGCAGTTCGTGAAGTAGGCTTCGGGTAACAGTAACTCGAATTCACATCCAGGCAATAGGCTGGAAATGGGCTCTCGCATGGCGGTTTGCCATTCGATCAAACTAACGCCGCGCTCTTGCCGAACCGGCGGTTCCGCTTGCCAACGAAACAGAGGTGAGCCGCTTGGTGCAGCGATGGCCGCAATAATAAAACGGGGGTCCGCTAATACCGCAATCGTTTCCGACATATTGCGGAGCTCCAGTTTCATTTCGCTTGCAGTGATTGCAGCGGTACCCAGAGCCTCGGTCAAAATGCGCGTTTGGCAATGCGAATGGGGCATCTGATCGATGCTGTACAGCCATGGCACGATCGCCAAGCGCGTATCGTTTGCAGCAATCGATGAATGCATTGCCATGGCAACCGACTCAATCACCTTCACTGGCAATGGGCCCGACTGAATTTGATAGCGGGTATGCGCCACAATAGGCAAAGCCAAGAGCAATACATCCCAGCTCTCCTTGTCGATGGTCATGGTTTGTGATTCGGCTAGCGTCTCAGCGCAATCAGCCAACACTTCAAAAGCTACTGTATTAATACGAAACGTTTGATCAAGCGCAGCATCAATTACGTTTTGATTTTGACTGGTCATCAATTTGAGTAGGCGCGCACTCAGACGGACCTCCCAAAAGCGGTCTTCGATTTGGCTGCCTGAAGCAGCCAGGGAAATCGCATCCGCGACTAAGCGCTCAGCTTCAGGTGAAGCGCGCTGGGATGATTTAGAACGGTGAACGGTCATCTTATTTTTTCTCCGCGCGGCGGAACACCGGTCGATCGGGTTTGGATTCGGCTGCGCTAAAGCGATAGCCTTCTAGATTGAAATCACGCAAGTCGGCTGGATCGGTGATGCGATTCTCAACCGCAAATCGGGCCATTAGGCCGCGCGCACGCTTAGCGTAAAACGAAATGATTTTGTACTTGCCGTCTTTCGCATCCTGGAATACCGGAGCGATTACTGGATATCCCAACTCCTTGGGCTGCAAGACTTTGAAATACTCCTCGGATGCCAGGTTTAATAAGAACGGGTTCTTTTTTTGCGCGGCCAGTTTCTGTTTGACTGCACTCGTAATTCGGTCGCCCCAAAATGCATAAAGGTCTTTTCCTCTAGCATTTTTAAACGCCGTACCCATCTCCAAACGGTACGGCTGCATCAAGTCTAATGGCCGAAGTAAACCATAGAGCCCCGACAAAATCCGCACATGGTCTTGGGCAAAATCAATGGCCTTGCTATTTAAGCTAGCGGCATCAAAGCCCTCATACACATCGCCATTGAAGGCAAAAATCGCCTGTTTACTGTTTTTCTCTGTGAATTTGGTCGACCAATCCCGAAAACGCCCTGCGTTTAAAGCGGCCAAGGGGTCTGAAAGGCTCATGAGTTTAGCCACGGCCTGAGGCGATAGGGTCTTAAGGTCTGCAATCAGCTTGGCTGAATCAGCAACAAAATCAGGCAAAGTGGATTTTTTAACCCGGACTGGGGTCTCGTAATCCAAGGATTTAGCGGGTGAGAGAACGATCAACATGGCACAATTTAGAAATGGATTCCCCTTATTCTAGCGATAGAAGCTGCGGCACGAGATAAAGCACCCCAATGACTCATTTGCGCCCTACTGCGCCCCTCACCCCCTCATTTCCATCGCGCTTACCCGCGGTTGGCACCACCATCTTTACGGTCATGTCCACTTTGGCCGCCGAACACCAGGCCATCAATCTAGGGCAAGGTTTTCCAGACTTTCAATGCGATACCGCTTTAATCGACGCCGTTAATCAAGCAATGGTGTCGGGTCATAACCAATACCCTCCCATGCCAGGGGCGCTTGAATTGCGCAAAACCATTGCCAGCAAAATCGATCGGCTTTACGGCAAGTCCTACGATCCCGCTACTGAGATCACCATTACCGCTGGAGCAACGCAAGCGATCTTCACGGTGATTATGTCCTGCGTTAGCCCGGGCGATGAAGTCATCGTGATTGAGCCCGCATTTGATTGCTATCTGCCAGCAATTACGTTGGCGGGTGGCAAAGCCATTAGCGTGAGCCTCGATGTGCAACGCAATTCTGAGGGCATTGTGGAGGCTTATGGGATTCCATGGATTGCCTTAGTCAAGGCAATCACCCCCAAAACACGACTCTTACTGATTAACTCGCCCCATAATCCGACCGGCATGGTGTGGCAACGATCTGATCTTGATCGCCTAGCTGATTTACTAAGTAACACACATGTATTGGTGTGCAGCGATGAAGTCTATGAGCACATGGTGTTTGATGGACAACAACACCACAGTGCATCTAGCCACCCAGCCTTAGCAGCGCGTAGTTTTGTTGTCTCCAGCTTTGGAAAAACCTTTCATGTCACGGGCTGGAAAATCGGTTACGTTGCAGCTCCAGCCTCTCTCACTGCAGAGTTTCGAAAAGTACATCAGTTCAATGTTTTCTCAGTGAATGCGCCAATGCAAGTGGGAATCGCGCATTACTTATCTGATCCAGCGCACTATTTAGGGCTATCTGCGTTTTATCAACGCAAACGCGACTTCTTTAGAGCTGGATTAGCCGAAACTCAATTCAAATTACTGCCTGCGCCCGGAAGCTATTTTCAGTGCGTCGATTACTCCGCACTCGGAATCCCGCAAAGCAACCTGAGCGAAGCGGAGTTCTGTCGCTGGTTAACCTGCGAAATCGGGGTCGCGGCGATTCCGGTTTCGGCATTCTATGGCGCAGGAACCGACTCGAAGGTGATTCGGTTTTGCTTTGCTAAGGAAGAGAAAACCTTAGAAACCGCACTGGCACGACTGCGCACAGTGTAGTGTTGATGCAAACCGACTGAAATCAAATAAAAACGATGGCGAACACAATGAAAAAAAATAAGAATTCAAATCAAGGCATGATCGATGTCTACAGTTGGGCAACCCCCAATGGGCACAAAGTTCACATCATGCTCGAAGAGTGCGGCTACCAGCTTGACCGCGATTGGCGCGCCATTCCCATTGATATTGGCAAGGGCGACCAATTTACGCCAGCGTTTTTAAAGATTAGTCCCAATAACAAAATTCCAGCGATTACTGACCCTAATGGCCCTGACGGCAAACCCATTCATCTTTTTGAATCGGGCGCCATTCTTTTATACCTTGCAGCAAAGACGGGACGCTTTTTGCCGAGCAGCACACGCGCAAAATATGAAGTCTTGCAATGGCTCATGTTTCAGATGGGTGGCTTTGGACCGATGCTCGGCCAGAATCACCACTTTCGCTTGTATGCTCCACAGAAAATTGATTACGCGATTGAGCGCTATACCAATGAAGCCAAGCGCTTGTATGGGGTTTTAGATCGGCAGCTAGCCACTAATCGCTACATCGCAGGAAATCAATACACCATTGCCGATATCGCTATTTTTCCGTGGACCAATCGCTGGGAAAAACAAGGAATCGATATCACTGAATTTCCACACTTCAAACGCTGGTTTGAGTCGATCGGTCAGCGCCCTGCAGTCAAACGCGGCATGCAGGTTTTGACTGATTTACGCAAACCCAGCTTTGATGCAACGGCAAATGAATTGTTGTTTGGCGCCTCGCAATATAAAAAGCGCTAAGCAATCCGATTAAATTGAATAAACATGACACCACGAAGGAAGCAGCATGAAAATTAAATCGGTTGGCATTATTGGCGCTGGAACCATGGGCAATGGCATTGCTCAAGTCTGCGCTGTTGCAGGATTAGACGTGGTCATGATTGATATCAATGAGGCCGCCATTGAGCGCGGTATCACCAACATTAAACGTAGCCTCGATCGCCTGATTAAAAAAGAAACGCTAACGGAGGCGCAGAAAGATCTTGCATTGCAGCGCATTAAAGGCAGCACGGCGTATGCTGATTTAAAAGGCTTATCGCTCGTCATTGAAGCGGCGACCGAAAATCAAGCCATTAAAGAAAAGATATTGAAGCAAATTGACGAAACGGTCGGCAAGGAAACCATTATTGCCACCAACACCTCGTCACTATCGATAACCCAATTGGCGGCCCTGAACTCATCGCCAGAGCGCTTCATTGGAATGCACTTTTTTAATCCGCCACCACTCATGGCCTTAGTCGAAGTCATTCGCGGATTGCAGACCAGCGATCAGACCCATGAGGCCATTATTGCGATGGCCAAAGCGATTGGCAAAGAGCCCATCACAGTTAAAAACAGTCCTGGCTTTGTGGTGAATCGCATTTTGCTGCCGATGATTAACGAAGCCTTCTTTGTTTTAGCTGAGGGACTTGCGAGCGCAGAAGATATTGATGCCGGCATGAAGCTCGGCTGCAATCAACCAATTGGTCCCCTCGCACTGGCTGATTTAATTGGTTTAGACACCTGCCTTGCAATCATGGAAGTGTATTTCGGTAACTTCAATGACTCCAAGTACCGCCCTTGCCCTTTGCTACGCGAAATGGTTGCAGCCGGCTACTTGGGTCGCAAAACAGGCCGTGGCGTGTACCACTACGACACCTAAATAATGGCAACTATCAGCGCCCTACCGCCGATTGTTCGTATTTTGGGATACGGCGGTTTAATTCCATTCATTGTTTGCGCTATCTTGGTCCAAGTAGCGCCGACGCCCTTTGATTTTGTCAGCGCCGAATCCCTTGCTGCTTACGGCGCTGTCATCTGCTCTTTTTTGGGAGCCATCCATTGGGGCGCTAACTTTCGGCACCTGGGTAATGTTGCCGATAGCGCTAATTTAGCGAGCACTGGCGATATTGGTGGGTCGCGTTGGTTTGAGCGCAACGCCTGGATCTGGGGGGTTATTCCATCCTTGGTGGCTTGGCTCGCATTGCATGTTTATATTCCAGTAGGTTTGCTGATGTTAGCTGCCACGCTCCTAGTTCAGCGCGGCATTGATCAAAACACTTACCAGTATTACTTCAGCAGCAAAGCTGCGCTCGATGAATTCATGGTGATGCGCACACGTTTGACTGTGATCGCTACAGTCTGCCTGGCATGGGCCGCGCTGGTCATGCTGGTGACGATGACGTGAGAGTCAATCAAGCCTGGATCACCTTGCCATGAGCAATCTGTTTGAAACCAAACCGCCGCCACCGCTGGCCGAGGCATTGCGCCCAAGCTCGATTGCTGAGGTGATCGGTCAGTCGCATTTGTTAGCGCAAGGTAAGCCCCTGCAACTGGCCTTTGCTTCAGGTAAACCGCATTCGATGATTTTGTGGGGGCCTCCAGGCGTTGGTAAAACAACCTTAGCGCGTCTTTCTGCAAAAGCCTTTGATCGAGAATTTATTGCCATCTCCGCTGTCCTTGCGGGCGTGAAAGAAATTCGGGAAGCCATTGAGAAAGCCCAGCAAAACAATGATCAGTACGGCAAGCAAACCATCCTATTTGTCGATGAAATTCATCGCTTTAATAAAAGCCAGCAAGATGCATTATTGCCACACGTCGAGTCCGGCCTGTTTACGTTTATCGGCGCCACCACAGAAAATCCGTCCTTTGAGGTCAATTCCGCCCTGCTTTCTCGGGCGCAAGTCTACGTACTTAAATCCTTAAGCGCAGAAGAGCTTAGTGTATTAATTCAGCGCGCTAGAGCCTATGCCATGCCGAACGTGGAATTTGACTCTGCCGCGATCGATGCCATCATCGCCAATGCCGATGGGGATGCGCGTCGCTTACTCAATGTACTGGAGCAAATCCGCAATGCTATTTCGATTCCGGGGTCTACTACCACGGTCGTGGATCAAGCCTTTGTTGAAAATGCATTAACGAGCAATGGCCGTCGGTTTGATAAAGGCGGAGATCAATTTTATGACCAAATATCGGCGCTGCACAAATCAGTGCGGGGCTCCAATCCAGATGCCGCCCTGTATTGGCTTTGCCGCATGCTCGATGGCGGCGCAGATCCGCGTTACCTTTCGCGCCGCATCATTCGCATGGCGTGGGAGGACATTGGTTTAGCCGACCCAAGGGCAATCCAGCTGGCAAACGATGCAGCAGAAACCTACGAGCGGCTCGGCTCACCCGAAGGCGAGCTCGCGCTGGGTCAAGCAGTCGTCTATTTAGCCGTTGCAGCCAAAAGCAATGCCAGCTATGTCGCCTATAACAAAGCACGTGCTTTTGCAGCTGCCGATCAAAGTCGGGGCGTTCCCAATCACTTACGCAATGCACCAACGAAGTTAATGCAAGATCTAGGGCATGGCACTGCGTATCGGTATGCGCACGATGAACCCTATGGCTATGCCGCAGGCGAAAGCTACTTGCCCGAAGGCATGGCTGAGCCCCATTGGTACCAACCGGTCGAGCGCGGCCTTGAAACGCAGATTGCAGAACGCATGGCTTTTTTACGCTCACTCGATGAAGCAGAGAAAAAATGAAGGCGCGCTTTTACTTCGACATCATTTCTCCGTTTGCGTACTTTTATGTGAAATTACGCCATCGCCTTGAGCCGCGTTTGCAAATCGAGCCGGTACCGGTATTGCTTGGCGGTCTATTGCGCGGGGCGCACAATCAAGGCCCCGGTGAAATCCCCACAAAGCGCCTGTACACGTATCAAGCGTGTGTATGGCAAGCGGCAAAGTTCGGTATACCGTTTCGGTTTCCAGAGCACCATCCTTTTATTACCGTTGCAGCGCAGCGCCTTTTAGTTCAGGAACGGGCAGACTGGACCATGGTAGAGCGTGCATTTGAGTTTGTGTGGGTGCTAGGCAAGGATCCCAACCTGCACTGGTCTGATTTTTGTACGCACCTGCACTTAGATCCCACCACGCCCCGCCCGGATAGCGCCCAAACCAAAGCAGGTTTAATTGCCAACACCCAAGAGGCGCTCGATCGTGGTGCCTTTGGCGTACCCACCCTGGCGCTTGGAGAACGGATTTTTTGGGGTGTTGATGCCATCGATTGGGTCGTTGACTACCTCAATCAACCGGAGATGTTTGATCAAGCAGCCTATCGGGCTGCCGCATCTGTACCCAACGGACTACCACCCACACCGGCATAAGCGTCGCGCAATACAATAGTAGATCTAAATTTGCCATTCATTTACTACCTAGGAATAACCATGCGCAACTCTTCTTTTTGCTCTTACCGTGCAGTGATCACCGCCATTGCTGGCGTCTTTTTGTTTGCCACTGGCATAGCCCAGGCAGAGCCACGCGTCGAGTTCAAAACCAATCAAGGTGGTTTTGTTGTGGATCTGGATTCAGCGAAGGCGCCCAAGACAGTCGATAACTTCCTGAAGTATGTTCAAAGCGGTTTTTACAATGGCACGATCTTTCATCGCGTGATCGATGGCTTCATGATTCAAGGTGGTGGCTTCACCCCCGATTTAAACCAAAAGCTAACCAATCCACCCGTTGTCTCCGAAGCGCAAAATGGACTCAAGAATCAAATCTATACGATTGCCATGGCCAGAACATCGGATCCCGATTCAGCGACAGCGCAATTCTTTATCAATGTGCGTGACAACCAAGGACTGGATTTCCCGAACGCCATGGGTAATGGCTATACCGTCTTTGGCAAAGTCATCTCTGGCACCCAAACCATTGACCGTATTCGTAAGACCCCAACCATGGTCGCGCCAGCGCCTAAATTTGGACGGATGGCGGATGTCCCTTCTACCCCCGTTGTGATTGAGTCTGCGACCGTCTTAAAGTAATCTGAGACGCAGCCGGGTTTTGCAATGATTCTGCTAGACGATGTCGAGAGCGGTGCGACCATGCCTAGCAGCCGCCTTTACCAAGAACCCCTCGCGCACTGGGCCGCATTTACTGCGGCTGAAATGGATGCCTGCTTTGAGGCGATCCAATCGGCATTAAAGGCAGGCCAGCATGTGGTTTGCCTCGTCGCGTATGAGTATGGGCAAGTCATTCATCGACTGCCCGTCCATCCTGCTTCATCCTCTCCTGCCGCTCCAGTCATTCCGCTCATGCAAGCATGGGCATTTCATCAGCCCAAATTACTCGCAAAAGCGGAGGTGGATGCCTGGCTGGAGATCCAGGTCGCTCAGTTAAAAGATGATGCGCGTGTCAGCGGCGTAGCATCTTGCACCGAATCAATTACGCAGGCGCAGTTCGAGGCGGATGTAGAACGGATTCAGGAATGGATACGCTGCGGCGATACCTATCAAATCAATCACACCTATCGCATCAATGGCGAAATCTACGGTGGCCCGCTCGCTTTATACGCACGCCTCAGAGCGCGGCAACCTGGCCGTTTCGGCGCTTTTATTCAAGAAGGCGACACGACCATTTTGTCGCAATCACCTGAACTGTTTGTGGAGCGGGATGGTGACTGCTTGCGTGCCATGCCCATGAAGGGCACGGCCAGTGCACAAACCGAGAGTCCAGAGCAATTGGCCAGCGATCCTAAAAATCGTGCTGAGAACATCATGATCGTTGATCTCTTGCGTAATGATCTCAGCCGGGTTGCCTTACCAGGTAGCGTCACCGTGCCCACCTTGTTTCATGTTGCGCAGCATGGCAATGTACTGCAAATGACATCGACGGTTGAGGCAACAGCAAAGCCAGATTTAAGTCTGCGCACCCTGCTCGACGCTGTCTTTCCCTGTGGCTCTGTCACTGGCGCCCCAAAAAAGCGCAGCATGGAAATTATTCAGGAATTAGAGAGCACACCACGCGGCTATTACTGCGGTGCCCTAGGCTGGCTTGACCCCAATGGCGATTTTGCATTTAGCGTGCCGATACGCACGCTCACCCTAGAAGGAAATGGCGACACCCTTCAAACCAAGTTCACCTTGGGTATTGGTGCTGGCATTACGATTGATTCCAATCCGAAACTGGAGTGGCAAGAGTGTCAAATTAAATCGGCATTTATTACCGAGATGCCCACTGAGCTTGGCTTGTTTGAAACGATTCGCGTCGAAGATAAAAAGCCGCTCCGCTTAGCAGCGCACCTGAAGCGATTGCAGCATTCAGCCTCTGCCTTACGTATTCCATTTGTAGCGGCGCGTGTGATTGAGGCAGCCGAGCAAGCCTGCCTCGCGATACCGAGCTCACTTCCCCATCGTCTTCGTGTCGACTTACTCTCCGATGGCTCGGTTAGAGCAGTAACCCATGCATTAGAGCCAACTGCAAATGAAGTGACTATTTTTTGGGCATCCCAGGTATTGCCCGATGCAAATCAAGCCATCATGCAATCGAGCAATCTGCTGTTAGGCCATAAAGTCAATCAACGAACCCTGTATGACCTAGCATGGAAAAATGCAGTGGCGCTGGGCGGTTTTGATGCGGTCTTTTTGAATGAGGCAGGCTTTGTTACCGAAGGGGGTCGTAGCTCGATTTTTATTCAACCCAAAGGGTCAAATCAATGGCTAACGCCACCACTATCGGCAGGGGTACTTCCTGGTGTCATGCGCCAAAGCCTTCTGGATGATCCGCAGTGGAATGCCCGCCAAGCCATGTTCACCGCAGCTGATTTAGCGGGCGCCGACCGCATCCTGGTTTGCAATGCCCTGCGCGGTGCGGTACCCGCCGTCCTGAAAGTCGGATAATCGACGAATGAAATCCTTTCCGATGCACTACTGCTCAAAATGCGGGTCTACAGTTACCTTACGCATCCCTGCAGACGATACGCGCGAGCGCCATGTATGTAATGGCTGCGCTACGGTGCACTACCTCAACCCGCGCAATGTAGTGGGCACCATTCCAGTTTGGGGTGAACAGGTATTGCTATGCCGCAGAGCGATCCAGCCACGCCATGGCTTTTGGACTTTGCCTGCTGGCTTTATGGAGATTGGTGAAAGCACTACGCATGGGGCTGCCCGAGAAACCTTAGAAGAGGCTGGAGCCCATGTGGAAATCGGCCCCTTGTTTTCTTTAATCAATGTGCCTCATGTTGAGCAGGTGCATTTGTTTTACCTCGCCAGCCTACCTACCCCGGAGTTTTCAGCGGGCGAGGAAAGCCTTGAGGTCGCGCTTTTTTATGAACACGAAATCCCCTGGTCGGAACTAGCCTTTCCGACTACCAAACAAACCCTGCAGTGGTTTTTTGCCGATCGCAGTGCAGGACTCCTTAAGGCAGGCACTGAGATTGCCGTTCGATCCCGCGATATCCTGCCCGCTGAATCCATTTAAGCAATGAGTCAAATTGCATGGCTGGGGCCTGATGATGCATTTCCCGATCCAGCGGTCATGCCTGATCCAGACCCGGAAGTAGTGGGACTCTTTGCCGTCAGCGAACGCATCTACCGAGGACAACTTGAAACTGCGTATCGAATGGGCTTATTTCCCTGGTACTCGGATAATCAACCGGTTTTATGGTGGTCGCCAGACCCGCGGATGGTACTCGAGCCGAAAAATTTTAAGGTGAGCGACTCACTGCAAAAAACCATGCGGCAGTTTTATTACGATCCCACCTGCCATATTGAGGTCGATGGTGATTTTGGTGCGATTATGCGGGCCTGCGCCCTAAGCCCACGCAAAGACCAAGACGGCACCTGGATCACCCATGAAATTGTGGATGCATACAGTCAGCTATTTGAACAAGGCTTGGCCCACAGCATTGCCGTCAAGCAAGGCGATCGCCTGTTGGGCGGCCTGTACTGCGTTAGTTTAGGCCGCATGGTCTTTGGTGAATCGATGTTTAGCCGCCAACGGGATAGCTCCAAGCTTGCCTTGGCCTTACTTTGCGCTTGGTGCTACGATCATGAGGTGCCGATGATTGATTGCCAACAAGAAACTACCCACCTCCGGTCACTGGGGGGAGGTCCAATCCCGCGCACGCAATTTTTATCCCTGGCGCGCGATGCCATTAGTCGGAAGTCGATCGGTAGTCCATGGCGTTTTGATAAAACTGCATTGGAGCGTTGGCTATGAGCCAAATCAATGAGCTGCCGATTACTGCGCTGCAGTTTTATGCAACCGCATCCTATACCTGCAGCTATCTTCCACAGCAAACCGCGCGCTCACAAGTGGCCACGCCATCCCACTTAGTACACAGTGATATGTACGGCGATCTAGTCAATGCAGGATTTCGGCGCAGCGGATTATTTACCTATCGCCCCTATTGCGATCACTGCAAAGCATGCATTGCGACGCGGATACCGGTTGAGCACTTTGTTCCAACTCGTAGCCAACAGCGCGCCCACAAGCAACATGCCAATTTAGAAACCCATGTACTGCACTTGAGCTATACCGACGAGCACTACGCGCTGTATCGCCTCTATCAAGAGCAGCGCCATCACGATGGCGATATGAACCGCGATGACCAAGAGCAATACACGCAGTTTTTACTGCAAAGCCGCGTGAACTCACGTTTAGTTGAATTTCGGGATGGGCCCGAGAACCCAGAGCCAGGACGCCTGCGCATGGTCAGCATCATTGATATTGTCGAAGCCGGTATTTCGTCGGTCTATACCTTTTACGACACCACAGTATCCAAGGCCAGTTATGGGACTTACAGCATTCTGTGGCAAATAGAGCAAGTCAGGCAGCTCAAGCGCCCCTATCTCTACCTGGGCTACTACATCAAAGAAAGTCAGAAGATGGCCTATAAATCCAAGTTCAAAGCCATCGAAGGTCTCATCGATAACCTCTGGCAGCCCTTGCATACGCGATAATTCGATTCATGTCCGCTTATTCCCTTTTACGTCCGGGGCTCTTTTGCCTCGATCCTGAACAAGCCCACAACCTTGCTTTGGGCAGTATGGACCGCGCGCATGCGCTTGGCTTACTTTCCCACTTCGTACCCAAGCCTGTTATCGATCCTCAAATATTCTGTGGTTTGCCATTAGGCAATCGGGTTGGTCTTGCTGCTGGGTTGGATAAAGACGGGAAACACATTGATGCCCTCGCCGCCTTGGGTTTTGGCTTTTTAGAAATCGGCACCGTAACGCCGTTGCCACAACCGGGCAATCCAAAGCCGCGCATGTTCCGTTTAAGCCAAGCCGATGCAATTATTAACCGCATGGGCTTTAATAATGATGGCGTAGACGCCTGCGTTGCTCGCGTTAAGGCCTCGCGCTACTGGCAATCCGGCGGAGTTATTGGCTTAAACATAGGCAAGAATGCCAGCACCCCAATCGAAGCTGCGGCCGATGATTATGTGATTGGATTAAAAAAGGTTTACGCCGTTTCGTCCTACATTACGGTGAACATTTCATCACCCAATACGAAGAATCTCCGCGCACTGCAAGGTGAAGACATGCTACGTTCCCTGCTGAGCAGCATTCAGCTGGCACGTACCGCTCTATGCGATGAGCATGGCGTTCGCAAACCCTTATTTCTTAAGATTGCGCCGGACCTCGACCCCACCGACATCCGTTTGATTGCCGACCTACTCCTTGAGTTTGAAATTGACGCCGTAATTGCAACCAACACCACGATTGAGCGAAGCGCAGTCGCCCATCTGGAGCATGGCGCCGAAGCTGGCGGACTTTCTGGCGCACCGGTTCGCACCCTATCCAATTCCGTTATAGAGTCGCTCAAGCAGCACCTCGGTAGCCGGATACCGATTATTGGCGTCGGCGGCATCCTTTCCGGGAGCGATGCCCAGGAAAAACGTGCCGCTGGAGCTAGCGTGGTGCAGCTGTATAGTGGCCTCATTTTTAAGGGCCCTGAACTGGTTCGGGAATGCGCCCTTGCCCTGAAATAGCCCTCTAGAGGGTCTATCTTTTGTAATAGTTTTCACATTGTGCAATTTACCTAAGATTGGCTACAATGAAGGAATGGATAACCCCAAAGTAGCAAAAATGGCTAAAGCCCCTGGTGAGGTTGGAAAGACCGCCATCCAGGTGGTCGAGCGCATGATGAATTTGCTCGATGCCCTTGCCAAGCATGAGGATGCGTGCAGCCTCAAAATTTTGGCGGAGCAAACTGCGCTCCATCCCTCTACTGCGCACCGCATCTTAAATGATATGGTCGCCTGCAGACTGGTTGAGCGCGGCGATGGCGGCACCTATCGACTCGGCCTGCGACTCTTAGAGCTTGGGAATCTAGTTAAGGCACGGCTCTCGGTTCGGGAGGCGGCCCAAGCCCCCATGCGAGCACTCCATAAAATTACCGGGGAAACGATCAACCTTTCCGTCCGGCAAGGTGATGAGATTGTGTACGTCGATCGCGCCTACAGCGAACGCTCAGGTATGCAAGTGGTTCGTGCAATTGGTGGTCGCGCCCCACTGCATCTCACCTCCGTTGGCAAACTCTTTTTGGCAAGCGATGATTCGACTAAAGTCCGCGCCTACGCAACCCGGACCGGTTTAGCAGGGCACACCCGCAATAGCATTACCGACTTACGCAAGCTCGAAACGGAATTGTCTAAAGTGAATCAGTTGGGACATGCCAGCGACGATGAAGAATTAGAGTTGGGCGTCAGCTGCTTAGCGGCAGGCATTCTAGATGACACGGGCAAATTGGTGGCAGGCTTATCGCTCAGCGCCCCTACGGATCGCATTCAGGCCGACTGGTTAAAGGCACTCCAAGATACGGCCATGCAAATTTCAAAAGGGATGGGATTTACCGCAACATAAGTCTTTGGGAGCAATAAATGCTGCCTACCTCAGAAGGCATTACATCAAGCGACGCAGTGGGCGGATCTCGCTGGGATCCATCTGCTGATACCAGTCTTTGACGCGCACCGCATCCGCAAAACGGGATTGGGTGCCCACCGAATCTAAAAAGACAAGCAGCAAGGGTGAGCCATTGATATTGGCCTGCATCACCAGGCATTTACCAGCAGCACTAATAAAACCGGTTTTCTGCAATCCAATGTCCATATCGCCGGAGCGAACCAGACGATTGGTATTTAAAAAAGTTTGTGGGCGTTTGTTAATCACCATGGTGATGTCTGGCCAAGTGGAATACTCTCGAATCGCCTTGTACTGATAGGAGGCGCTCACCATTTTTACCAAGTCATCTGCGCTGGCTACGTTCTCGCTGGATAAGCCGCTAGGATCAGCAAAGCGGGAGTTTGACATACCAAGATCACGTGCTTTTTGATTCATGGCAGTAACAAACGCAGGCACGCCACCGGGGTAGTTTCTGCCCAAAGTATAGGCTGCACGATTTTCAGAGGACATTAGCGACAAGACCATCGCCTCACGGCGGGTAAGTGAGGTGCCGGTAGCGAGCCGCGATTTTCCGTAGCTGCGCGCATCCTCCGCATTAATCTGTATTGACTCATCCAAAGGCAAGTCAGCATCGAGTACCACCATTGCGGCCATCAACTTGGTAATGGACGCAATCGGTAGGCTAACGCCCGTATTTTTTTCAAATAACACATCATTGGTATCTTGATTAACGACCATCGCCACGCTGGATTTGAGGCTGAGTTCATCATGCTGCCCCCGCAAGCCCATTGCCGTAGCAAACGAAGGTCTTGCGCCAGTACTTGCATTGTTTGCCGGCCGAGTAACGCTTACCCGTACATCTTTGGTTTTTTTGGTGTTACCCGCGTTCCCAGCCTTTGCGGGTTTTGTTGTTTTGCTTGTTTTATTTGTGCTGCCTGGTTTCGCAGCAGATGCTTTATTGGCCGACTGGTTTTGTTTCGGCTTGTCTTTAGAGGGTGCTTGCTTTTGATTGCTCGGGCTGGTTTGGGCAATTGCAGCGTCGGGGATATAAGAGACCGCAAACAGGGTCATCCATAAGGCTATTCCGAGCCGGCTTCGTAATCGCATACAGCACTACCTTTTAACCAAACAATAGCCGTAATGATAATAAACTTTGACGGGTTCAGGGTGATTTATTGACGTGCCTTTTGATTCACCAGCACGACTGCCCCCATCGTTAAAACAATCCCCGCCGCCATCATCAAGGTCAAGGGCTCATCGAATAACAACCACGCCATAATTGCAGTGGTGGGTGGCGTTAGGTACAACAGACTCGTAACCTTGGTTGCCGCTCCCTTGCGAATCATGATGAAGAGCAAACTAACGGAACCAATCGAGATCGGGAATATGGCCCAAAGCATGGCCGTAATGACGGGCGCATTCCAAACCATGGTTCCTTCTTCAAAAAGCATCATGCAAATAAACGATAAGAGTAAGGCAATGCTGAACTGGATTAAAGAGCCCGATCGCAAGTCAAATACAGGGCAATACTTCTTTTGGTAGAGCGTTCCAAACGTAATCGATAGCAATGCCGCAACAGCGAGAAGATAACTGGCGACCGGTATGGGCACAAAGTTCATCTTCTCCGCAACGACAAGG
The DNA here is from genome assembly GCF_003065365.1 of Polynucleobacter difficilis. Classification (NCBI taxonomy): domain Bacteria; kingdom Pseudomonadati; phylum Pseudomonadota; class Betaproteobacteria; order Burkholderiales; family Burkholderiaceae; genus Polynucleobacter; species Polynucleobacter difficilis. The sequence continues at coordinate 1,077,748 of NZ_CP023276.1, forward strand.
CCAACTCCCGCGATCCCCAGCAGCAAACCAATCCACTGGCGTGGCGATACATGCTCGGACACCCAAGCCGCAAACCAAGCCGTGATGATCGGCTGCAAACCAACAATCAGGGCCACGAGTCCGGCGGTCATGCCCAAACGAACAGCAGACCATACACCCATTAAATAACCAAATTGCAGCAGTACTCCGGCGATTAGTAAATGCCCGAGTTGCGATTGATTGGGCCAAGAGGCCGGACGCCAAACCAAACTAAGGGCGCCCATGGCCAGTAAGATCCCCAGGTAGCGCCAAAATAAAAAAGTAGCCGGCTCTACATAAGGCATTGCCAGTTTGGCGATGATGAAGCCCGTGCTCCATAAAAGTACAAAAACAGGGGCAATCGCACCCTCAAGCTTGAACGCCATAAATCCTTTTATCTGCTTTTTTTATTCTGTCATTTGATTTTAGCCTCAAGAAAGCCGCCCAAAGCGGAATAAGCTTTTACTTAAATATTTATTGATAAGCTATTGTTTTTTATAGTATTTATTTATATTTAGTATGAATATTAAAGGCTTTGTGCATTGCAGCATAAAAAGAACTATAATTTATTAAATAGTTATTAGCCGTACAGCGCCCTATCACTCAATCGGAGACACAAAATGAACCTCACACCAGAACAACTGGCTGCAGCACAAAAAGCCAACCTAGAAACCCTCACCGGCATTACAAACCAGGCCTTAGTCAGCATTGAAAAGCTGGTTGAACTGAATATGCACATTGCCAAAGCCAGCTTGAGCGACAGCATGACTACTGCCAAAAAGGCACTGGAAATCAAAGACGTCCAACAACTTTTAGCCCACCAGGCCCAGGCCGTCCAGCCGATGGCTGAAAAGATGATGGCCTACAGCCGCCATTTGTACGAATTAGCAAACGATACCCAAGCCGGCTTTACTAAGGTAAGCGAAAAAGAAATGCAAGCCAGCCAGAAGAAAATGAACGCCATGGTCGAAGACTGGAGCAAAAATGCTCCGGCAGGGTCAGAAGCAGCCGTAGCCGCAATGAAGCAAGCGATTGCCTCGGCCAATACCATTTACGAGAACAGCCAAAAAGCCATGAAACAGGCGCTGGATGTTGCCCAGGCTAACCTCGAAAATGCAACAGAGTCGGTATTAAAGGCGACTGACAAAGTCACCAAATCCTCTAAGCGTTAATTCGAAATACAAGCCCTAAACAAAATCCCCTGTCAGAGTCTGGCAGGGGATTTTTCTTTCGGGGCATTACTTCTTTCGAACCGGCGGCAAGTCTGTGCAGTGACCGTGCGCCGCTTCGGCGGCTAAGCCAACCGACTCGCCCAGGGTTGGATGCGGATGAATGGTTTTGCCCATATCAATGGCATCGGCTCCCATCTCAATCGCAAGACAGACCTCACCAATTAAATCGCCTGCATGGGTGCCCACAATACCGCCACCAATAATGCGGTGGGTTTTGGCATCAAACAAGAGCTTGGTAAATCCCTCATCGCGGCCATTGGCAATTGCGCGGCCACTAGCAGCCCATGGAAAGAAGCCTTTCTCATAGGCAATGCCTTGCGCTTTGCACTGCTCTTCGGTCAGCCCAGCCCAAGCCACCTCGGGATCGGTATAGGCAACCGATGGAATTTGCTTGGCGTCAAAAAAGGATTTTTGACCAGCTGCCGCCTCAGCTGCAACATGGCCTTCGTGCACTGCCTTATGGGCAAGCATGGGCTGGCCCACAATGTCGCCAATCGCAAAGATGTGGGAAACATTTGTGCGCATCTGCTGATCAACGGCAATAAAGCCGCGATCATCTACCGCAACGCCAGCATTACCCGCATCAATCTTTTTGCCATTCGGTGAACGCCCTACCGCAACCAAGACCAAGTCATACACTTGGGGGTCTGCGGGTGCAGCATCGCCCTCGAACGTGACATAAATTCCGTCGGACTTCGCCTCTGCTTTGGTAGCGCGCGTTTTAAGCATAACCTTATCAAAGCGGCCAGTGTTGTGCTTTTCCCAGACCTTCTCAAGATCACGATCAGCTCCTGCCATCAGCCCATCGAGCATTTCAGCAATATCAATTTTGCTGCCTAAGCTGCTATAGACCGTTGCCATCTCCAAACCAATGATGCCGCCGCCAATGACCAGCATGCGCTTTGGAATGCTCTTTAGAAGGAGTGCGCCCGTGCTATCGACAATGCGGGGATCGTCCGGCAAAAATGGCAACTTAACCGGCTGACTGCCGGCAGCAATAATGGCTTTCTGAAAACGAATCACTTCTTTTTGACCGCTTGCTTCTTGACTAGGTCCCGCAGTGAGATTAACTTCAACATGGTTTGCATCCACAAAACGACCAAGCCCACGCACCACCTTCACCTTACGTGCTTTTGCCATGCCAGCCAGGCCACCGGTCAGCTTGCCAATCACGCCATCTTTATAGGCGCGCAATTGGTCAATGTCGATCTTGGGATCACCAAAGCTAATACCGTGCTTTGACATGGTTTTCGCTTCATCCATCACCGCAGCTGTATGTAGCAGTGCTTTGGATGGAATACAGCCGACGTTTAAGCAAACGCCGCCTAAAGTTGGATAGCGCTCAACCAAAACAACGTTCAGACCTAAATCGGCAGCACGAAATGCAGCGCTATAGCCGCCGGGGCCTGCACCCAGCACCAGTAAATCGCATTCGTGATCCACCTTACCCTGAAAAGCACTCGCTGCATTGCTCACTGCCATTGGTGCAGCAGTAGCTTGTGGAGATGGGGCTGGAGTTGGAGCCGATGCTACCGGCGTAGTTGGCTTTGGCGCAGCACCAGCCTCGAGTTCAATCTCAGCAATGACGGTGCCCTTTTTCACTTTATCGTCCACCTTCACTGCAATACTGGTAATCGTGCCAGCCGCATCGGCCGGTACTTCCATCGTGGCCTTATCCGACTCCAGTACTAATAGTGGCTGCTCTTTTTCAATCCGATCGCCTACCTTTACGAGCACCTCAATCACAGGTACATCGTCATAGTCACCAATGTCCGGAACCAGAATCAATTGCTTAGTCATGGTGATTCCTTTTAAAGTGCCGCACGGCGGAAATCAGCCAGGAGCTGGGCAATGTAGACCGTAAATCGCGTTGCCGAAGCGCCATCGATCACGCGGTGATCTGCTGTCAAAGAAAGCGGGCAGATCAGCCTGGGCACAAATTGCTTGCCATCCCAGACCGGTTTCATTGCCGCTTTGCTGACGCCCAAAATAGCGGCCTCGGGCGCATTGATGATCGGCGCAAAATAGGTTCCACCAATGCCGCCAAGGGAGGAGATGGTGAAGCTGGCGCCCTGCATTTGATCTGGCTTTAATTTGCCTTCCCGAGCCAGCGCAGCAAGTTCGCCTGTCTCGCGCGCAATCTCATTGATGCCCTTTTGATCGGCATTACGAATAACCGGAACAACGAGGCCATTGGGAGTATCTGCAGCAAAGGCAATGTGGAAGTATTTTTTCAGGACTAAATCATCACCGTCCAGCGAGCTATTGAATTCAGGATACTTTTTCAGTGCGGCTACTGCTGCCTTGATCATGAACGCCAGCATCGTGATCTTGTTGCCCTGCTTTTCATTCTCTTTATTAGTTGAAACACGGAATGCTTCAAGATCCGTAATGTCGGCATCTTCGTGATAGGTTACCGCCGGAATCATCACCCAGTTGCGCGCCAAATTGGCTGCCGATAACTTTTTAATGCGGGACAAGGGTTGTCGCTCAATGGCGCCAAACTTCGTAAAGTCAACGGTAGGCCATGGCAATAAATCAAGGCCACCCATATTGCCAGCAGTCTTCGTGCTTGCAGTTGAAGTATCACCACTCATCACGCCTTTTACAAAAGCCTGAACGTCTTCCTGCGTAATGCGCCCTTTTGGACCCGATCCTTTAACAAGAGCAATATTGACACCCAATTCACGAGCGTATTTGCGCACCGTTGGACTAGCATGACTCACATCGGCTCCAGCTGCAGGAATGGCTTGAGCTACCGGTGCCGCAGGCGCTGCTACCGCTGCAGCTACTGGCATCGGCGCGGGTGTTGGTGTAGATACTGAAACGGGCGCAATCGCAGGTGCTGCTTGCGGGGCTGAAACGCTGGCTGCTGGAGCGGGACTCGCAGCAGCATCGCTAGACTCCACTACTAAAACCAGCGCGCCTTCTGAAATCAAATCGCCTACCTTGACTTTAATTTCTTTCACAAGGCCTGCATGCGATGAAGGCACATCCATCGTGGCCTTATCGGACTCCAATGTGACGACCGACTGCTCTTTTTCAATGACATCACCCACCTTGACCAATACTTCAATCACAGGAACATCGCTGTAGTCGCCGATATCGGGGACGTGAATTTCGATTAATTTACTCATGGTCTGAACGGTCGCATTCGGCTTAAGAAATCATTGGGTTTGGTTTTTGGACATTGATCTTGTATTTCTGAATTGCCTCAGCAATTTTTTGGCGATCAATTTGTCCAGCGTCGGCTAGCGCTCTGAGCGATGTCAATACAACCCAGCGGTAATCGACCTCAAAGAAATCGCGGAGATTTTCCCGCGTATCGGAACGTCCGAAGCCATCGGTACCCAGGACTTCATAGCGACGGCCCATGTGTTGAATTGCCGGACGAATTTGATCGGCAAAGGTACGCACGTAATCGGTTGCCGCGATGATGGGACCGGTAGTGTCTTTTAAGCATTGTTCTACATGTGAGAGTTGTGGCGCAGATGCTGGATTAAGCAAATTACTCCGGTGCACGGTATTCCAATCACGGCCTAATTCAGTAAAGCTTGGGCAGCCCCACAAGTCAGAGGCAATTCCCCAGTCGGTATGCAAGACTTCAGCAGCAGCAATCACCTCGCGGAAAATGGTGCCGGAGCCAAGCAGTTGAACGCGCAATTTACTATTAGCATCGCCTACTGAGCGCAACTTGTACATGCCCTTAATGATGTCTTTTTCAGCGCCTACTGGCATTGCAGGGTGGGCATAGTTTTCATTCATGAGAGTAATGTAGTAATACACATCATCCTGTGCATCGAGCATGCGGCGCATCCCGTCTTGAATTACCACCGCCAATTCAAATGCAAAAGTGGGGTCGTAGCTCACGCAGTTTGGTACCGAAGCGCTCCATACATGGCTATGGCCATCTTCGTGTTGCAAGCCTTCACCATTGAGGGTGGTTCTTCCAGCAGTGCCGCCCAGCAAGAAACCGCGGCTGCGCATATCGCCTGCAGCCCAGGCTAAGTCGCCAATGCGCTGGAAACCAAACATGGAATAGAAAATGTAGAAGGGCAACATCGGTACGCCATGGGTGGAATATGCAGTAGCAGCCGCAATCCAATCGCACATACCGCCTGCTTCGTTAATGCCCTCTTGCAGAATTTGACCTTGCTTATCTTCGCGATAGAACATCAGCTGGTCTTGGTCTTCTGGCGTATAAAGCTGACCCAGTTGATTCCAAATGCCGAGCTGGCGGAACATGCCCTCCATACCAAAGGTACGTGACTCGTCTGGAACAATCGGCACTACACGTTTACCCAAGGTCTTGTCACGAATCACAATGTTGAGCATGCGCACAAAAGCCATGGTGGTTGAAATCTCACGGCCCTCACTGGTCGCTTCGAGTAATGCGCTAAATGCATCAAGGCCAGGCACTGGCAAACTCTCGGCTTTCATGCGGCGCTGTGGCAAATACCCACCCAGCTCCTGACGGCGTGCACGCATGTACTCGAGCTCAGGACTGCCATCGGGGAATTTCACAAAGGGAATGTCGTCAAGTTCTTCGTCTTTGACGGGGATCTCAAAACGATCACGGAAACGACGTACATCATCAGGACTCATTTTTTTGGCTTGGTGCGCAATGTTCATCGCCTCACCTGAGCCGCCCATGCCATAGCCTTTAATGGTGTGCGCCAAAATAACGGTGGGCTGGTTTTGATGATTCACTGCCGAGTGAAAGGCGGCATAGACCTTATGGGGATCGTGACCACCGCGATTGAGAGCCCAAATGTCTTCGTCGCTCCAGTCTGAGACCAAGGCCTTCAGTTCAGGCGAATTAAATACAGTCTCGCGCACGTATGCGCCATTTTTTGCTTTCATGGTCTGATACTGACCGTCGACAATTTCGCCGAGACGCTGCATCAGAATGCCTTTTTTGTCGCGCGCGAATAAAGCGTCCCAATGGCCGCCCCACACTACCTTAATAACATTCCAGCCAGCCCCACGAAACTCTGCCTCAAGCTCCTGAATAATTTTTCCGTTGCCGCGCACTGGACCATCCAAACGCTGCAAGTTACAGTTCACAACAAAAATTAAATTGTCCAAACGTTCACGGCCAGCCATGCCAATAGCGCCGAGCGATTCTGGCTCATCGGTTTCACCATCGCCCAAGAAGGCCCACACCTTGCGATTGCCGGCATTGATAAAGCCACGGTCTTCCATATAGCGCATGAAACGGGCTTGGTAAATGGCCATGATTGGGCCCAGACCCATCGATACCGTCGGGAATTGCCAAAAGTCCGGCATGAGCCATGGATGCGGGTAACTGGAAATACCGTTACCGCCCACTTCTTGGCGGAATAAATCCAATTGGCTTTGCTCTAAACGGCCCAGCATGTAGGCGCGGGAATAAATTCCAGGAGCCGAATGGCCTTGAACAAAAATCAGGTCGCCGCCATGCTCCGCACTGGGTGCATGCCAAAAATGGTTAAAGCCAACGTCGTACAAGGTAGCGGCAGATTGGAAGGACGAAATATGACCGCCCACATTGGTATCTTTATTGGCACGCAACACCATCGCCATCGCATTCCAGCGGGTGTAGGAACGAATCCGGTGCTCGATATTTTGATCGCCCGGAATGCGGGCTTGCAATTCCACCGGAATGGTATTGATATAAGGTGTTTCAGCATGAAAGGCCTGATTGACCCCATTGACTCTGGCATGGGATATTTGCTGATCGATTAAATAAGCAGCCCTATCAGGACCCACAGCATGGATCACGCCATCGAGCGCCTGTAGCCACTCTTGGGTTTCTGCTGGATCAATATCCAGATTGTCCGTTTGCGCCTTACCTAAAACCGATTGCGGAACTGCAGCCATTGCGTGTCTCCATTAGCTCGATGTGGGGTGGTATTTACTCTACAGGGAATATTCTAAAAAGCACTAAAGTGCTTGACAAGAAATTTTTCACATAATGATAGTATTTCTCATAATATGGAAATATATTGCAGTGCAAGTCGCACCATATGAAATTAACCTATATGAAATAGGCAGATACACTAGGGGATTGGAATAATGCCCTTGTTATGAAGCTACCCTTTGACTTCGCTGCTGGAATGAACAACAGCTCCTGGTTTCGCCGAATCAGGGGATTTCGCTTGGTCTACACACCCCTCGTAGCGATCGTCATCTTTACGGTGATGATGACCATCATTCTGGGTACCCTGCAAATGCAGGAACGCAACCAACAAGAGAACGCCTTATTTCGGGAGCTCTCTTTAGTAAAGCAACGTATTCAATTGCGTTTTGCAAACAATACGGAAGTACTCATGTCGCTCAGTCGCGATTTGGGCAGAGTAAATAGCGATGACAAGATCAAAACAAATGCATTAAAAGAAGCCGAATCATTTTTACTAAATAACCACGAGATTAGCCAACTCATTTGGCTCAATCAGGACAATCAGCGGCAATGGATGATGCCGCCGCCATCCCGAACCAATTCCTGGTTTGATCAGGCGCCATATTCCAAAGAATTAAACGCACAACTCAATAAAACCATTGAGTTGACGCTCAGCACCAATCGTCCGGCCTTTAGTAACTTCATTCAAATTGATATACCCAATGATGAGCCGATGGCAAAAGAGCGGCGAACCATCTTTTGGCAAACCATCCCCATTGGACCCGACGGTGAAATCAGCGGTGTGATGGCAGTGCTTTACTCGGCGCAAGGCATTATGGAGTACGTGATTCCGCCGGAATTAAAAGGCCTGTACCGCTTTAGTATGACTACCGATGCCGGTAAAGTACTCGCCATCTCATCGGATCGCAATATGCCGCCGCGGTCTTTGACCAATCAAACTAGCTTGGATCTGGGCATCTTAAGTCCCAACGCAATTCTGCGCGTCGATACCTACCCAACGCCCAGCAACCTGACATTTAAGATGCTGCTCGGCGTGGTCATTGGACTGAGCGCATTCGTTATTTTGAGCTTATGGTCCGTCATCAAGCAAATGCAAGTCCGTCAATTGGCTGAAGCCAGCTTACGTACCGAGACCAACTTTCGTAATGCGATGGAGAACTCCACGCCGGTTGGCATTAGGGCGCACGACATGCAAAAGCGCATCACCTACGTGAACCGGGCATTTTGTGAGATGACCGATTGGAGCCCTGAAGAGCTAATGGGCCTGCAGCCGCCCTTCCCGTTCTGGCCGGCAGATCAACAGGAATACCTGCTTAAAAAAATGGATTTAGCGCTCAGCCCAAATAGCAGCCATGAAATGAAAGGCGGCATTGAGGGAGTAATCCAGCGGCGCGATGGCACACGCATAGCAACGCGTACCTATATCGCGCCACTCATCAATGAAAAAGGTGAGCAAACGGGCTGGGTTACTTCGCTGGTGGATATTTCAGAACCAAAACGCATTCGTGAAGAATTGGCTGCCTCGCAAGATCGCTTCATTACAGTACTCGAAGGATTGGATGCTGCGGTTTCGGTGATCTCCATCGAAACCGGCGAGCTACTCTTTGCTAATCGATTTTATCGGGAGCGATTTGGAAATACCTCACAAGGTCATATCGATTTAGCCAATCATGAAATGGATCCTGCACTGCTGCAAGGTCTTGAAGACGACAACATCGATCCGCTAGCGGGCTTACCCGACTCTGAACTCAATCAAATTCGGCAAATCGAGTCGCAAGAGATTCAACTCATCGGTGATGAGGCAAAGTGGTACGAAGTACGCCGCCGATTTATTCCTTGGGTTGACGGTCATTTGGCGCAGCTCTTAATTGCGACCGACATTACCTTACGTAAAAATACTGAGGACTTGGCGCGCCAACAAGAAGAGCGCATGCAATTTACGAGTCGTTTAACCACCATGGGCGAGATGGCCTCCTCGCTGGCGCATGAACTCAATCAGCCCCTGGCTGCGATTTCAAACTATTGCATGGGTGTAGCAAAGCGCTTATCAGGTCAAGCGGATCAAACTCTCTCAAATGATTTGCTCCCTGCGCTTGAGAAAGCATCGCAACAAGCGCACCGCGCTGGAACAATTATTCAGCGGATACGGGGCTTTGTGAAACGCAGTGAGCCACAACGCAAGGATTCTGATATCGGCGAGATTGTGGCGGATGCCGTCGGCTTGGTCGAGATTGAGGCCCACCGCCATCGGCTTGCCATTGCAGTGGAGCTAGCGCCCAATCTGCCTAAAGTCAGCCTGGACCCTGTTTTAATCCAGCAGGTTTTGGTCAATCTGCTGAAAAACTCCCTGGATAGCGTGCGCGAAGATGCGCCACTATCCTCGCGCTGGGCAGTACCGCCCATCAAAATTAGCGCTGATTTAGAGACCAGCACATTTCCAGCCATGCTGCGCATCCAAGTCGTCGATAGCGGCCCGGGAGTGGCGGATGGGGTGATTGAACGCATGTTTGAGCCCTTTTTCAGCACAAAATCCGATGGAATGGGCATGGGACTCAATATTTGCCGCTCCATTATCGAATCCCACCACGGTCGCCTGTGGGCCAAAAACCAGCACGATCCCGATAGCGGCAAGGCAGTAGGCTGCACCTTTACAATACTATTACCTCTCGAAACAGCGGAAACCGAAGCAACTGCTTTGGCCTGATGCGTGTTTCGAAATACCAAGCGGAACTGACTGATGAACCTAATGAATACATCCAACCCCAATCCAACTGAAGTGGTTTACGTTGTTGATGACGATGAGGCGGTACGGGATTCGTTAACCTGGTTACTGGAGAGCAACGGCTATTTAGTTCGCTGCCATGCCAGCGCCGAACGTTTTTTACAATCCTTGCAAAGCACGGATAAATCGACCATCTCGTGTGTGATTTTGGATGTACGCATGCCGGGCATGTCGGGCCTCGAGCTGCAAGAGCGCCTCATTAGTGAAAACCTCCCCATGCCCATCTCATTCATTACCGGTCATGGCGATGTATCGATGGCCGTCACCACCATGAAAAAAGGGGCGGTTGATTTTATTGAAAAGCCCTTTAAAGAAAATGAACTGTGCGCCCTGGTAGAGAAGATGCTGGCCAAAGCACGCACCGATTACAGTCAGGCAAGCCAACGTAAAACCACTCAAGGGTTGCTTGGCAAACTGACGGGTCGCGAACGCCAAGTGCTGGAGCGCATTGTTGCCGGCCGTCTGAATAAACAAATCGCCGATGATTTGGGTATCTCAATTAAAACGGTTGAGGCCCATCGCGCCAATATTATGGAAAAGCTCAACGTCAATACCGTTGCCGACCTCCTGCGTTTGGCCCTATCGGATCCACAGCCAACCTAATTCGCAAGCAAATTGATTTCTAGGAGGCCCATTATTTGGGCTTCATTTTTTTAACGTTCTTTTTTCTTTACTTATGCCAGCCCAATTACTCGACGGCGTTGCCCTCTCTAAAAAAATCCGTACTGAAATTACAGCGCGTGCCGCTATCGTTACTGCCAAGGGTGCGCGTCCTGGCTTAGCGGTGATTGTGGTTGGAGATAACCCAGCCAGTGCGGTTTATGTTCGCAACAAAGTAAAGGCCTGCGAAGAGGTTGGCTTTCATTCGGTGCTCGAGCGCTACGAAGCAGAGATGAATGAAGAAGCACTATTAGCTCGCATTGCTACTCTCAATGCCGACCCAGCGATTCATGGCATTTTGGTACAACTGCCCTTGCCTGCCCACATTGCATCGGAGCGCGTACTCGAAGCCATTGCGCCACAGAAAGATGTGGATGGCTTTCACGTTGCTAATGCCGGCGCTCTGATGGTTGGCGCGCCAGAATTCAAGCCCTGCACTCCCTATGGCTGCATGAAGTTACTCGAAAGCATTGAATACCCTTTGCGTGGTGCACGCGCAGTAGTCGTTGGCGCATCGAATATTGTGGGTAAGCCGATGGCGATGCTCTTATTGCAAGCCGGCGCAACTGTGACTATTTGCAATAGCAAAACACGGGATCTGGCCCACCACACCAAAGACGCCGATGTCTTGGTAGTTGCGACTGGTAAACCCAAAATGATTACCGGTGACATGGTGAAGTCGGGCTCCGTTGTAATTGATGTGGGCATCAATCGCCTGCCCGATGGCAAGCTGTGCGGCGATGTGGATTTTGATACTGCCAAATACATTGCCGGCTGGATCACCCCAGTACCGGGCGGCGTTGGCCCCATGACCATCACCATGCTGCTCATGAATACCTTAGAGGCAGCGGAAAAGGCCTCCAAACACTAGTCCCTTTGCTGAATTACACGCTAGCAAGCGCATTACATTAAGCTAGAGGGATGAATACACATCCCAATCCAAGCCCAAGCTATTCTGATAATCCCCTGCTTCACTTTGGCAGAGGAATCGTAGCCTATTCGCAAATCCAGCCGAGCCATATTGCTCCGGCTATAGACGCCCTTCTTGCTGAGGCGGAATCTGCAGTCGCCATCGCCACTAGCCAAACTACATCACCCACCTGGAATGATTTGGTAGAACCCTTGGAAGATGCGACCGAGCGGCTTAGCCGTGCATGGGGCGCAGTGTCCCACTTAAATAGCGTAGCGGATACTCCCGAATTACGCGCCGCCTATGGCGCCATGCTGCCCAAAGTAACGGCTTTTATGTCGAGCCTGGGTCAGAACCTGGCTTTGTATGAGCGCTTTAAAGTCCTGCGCCAAAGTACGAGCTTTGCCATGCTCTCAGCTGACCAGCAAAAGGTGATTGAAAACTCCCTGCGCGACTTTCGCTTAGGCGGCGCTGAATTACCCGAGGATCAAAAGCCCCGCTTTGCGCAAATACAGGATTTGCAGGCTGAGCTCGGCAAGGCCTTCTCCGATCATGTGCTCGATGCGACCAATGGCTTTACTCATGTCATCACGGATCCCACTGAATTAATCGGGTTGCCTGAAGATGCGATTGCAGCCGCCGCTGACACGGCCAAAGAGCAAGGCAAATCCGGCTGGGCTTTTACCCTGCACTTCCCGTCGTATTACCCGGTACAGCAGTATTCAGAAAATCGGGCATTACGGCAGCGCATGTATGAAGCCTACGTCACCCGGGCATCTGAACTGGGGCCACAATACGGCGCCGGCAAGGCGGAGTGGGATAACACCCAAAACATGCTGGATCAATTGCGTCTGCGCAATGAAGAAGCATTGATGCTGGGCTATAGCAATTACGCCGAACTGAGCATTGCACCCAAAATGGCGCGCACCGTTGATGAAGTCGATCGCTTTTTGGTCGATATTGCGCGGCGCGCAAAACCCTTTGCCAAGTCGGATTGGGAGACCCTGAAGCAGTTTGCTCGCACTGAGTTCAATTTAGGCGCCACGAAAGACGATCCGATTCAGCCATGGGATATTGCGTTTCTATCCGAGAAACTCAAACAGGCACGCTATGCCTTTTCAGAAAATGAACTCAAGCAATACTTTCCGCTGCCCAAAGTACTCGATGGCCTCTTTGGCTTAATTCAGAATCTATTCTCCGTTCACATCAAGCCTGCTGACTTGCCCATTTGGCACGACACGGTTCAGTCATTCTCGGTCAGCAACCCGGATGGTGAAGTGGTCGCCTATTTTTACCTTGATCCCTATGCACGACCAGGTAAACGCGGAGGCGCATGGATGGATGATGCCCGCGGTAGACGCTTATTGCCTAATGGCGAGGTGCAGGTACCGGTTGCCTACTTAGTCTGTAATTTTGCAGCGCCGGTGAAGGTCGATGGCAAGCTAAAACAACCTACCATTACCCACGATGATGTAATTACCCTTTTCCACGAAAGTGGTCATGGCCTGCATCACCTGTTAACCCAAGTGGGCGCTCTTGGCGTTTCTGGGATCAATGGCGTGGAATGGGATGCCGTAGAACTACCAAGCCAGTTTATGGAGAATTTCTGCTGGGAATGGGAAGTACTCGAAAAAATGACAGCCCATGTCGATACGGGTAAGCCACTGCCGCGCGAGCTCTTTGAGAAGATGCTAGCCGCCAAGAATTTCCAAAATGGCCTCGCGACTTTGCGCCAAGTGGTGTTCTCCTTAACCGACTGGCGTTTGCATTCGTCATTTGATTCAGCACATGCCGAGGGTCAGGCTGTTTTAGATATTGCCAAAGCAATTGGCGATCAATTTAATGCCATTCCCCAATCCCCCTTATCGCGCTGGCCCAATACCTTCAGCCATATTTTTGCGGGTGGCTACGCAGCAGGTTATTACAGCTATAAATGGGCTGAAGTGCTCTCTGCCGATGTGTACGCCGCATTTGAAGAAGCGGGTAAATTGAGTGGCAGTGTGATCGATAAGGCTATGGGCTTGCGTTACCGCACTGAAATCCTGGAAGTTGGCGGAAGTCGTTCAGCAGCAGAATCGTTTAAAGCCTTCCGCGGACGGGACCCGTCAATTGAAGCACTGCTGCGCCATGGCGGCTTACTTGAGGAAGTGGCAAGCAACTAGAGTGGGGCTCTAGGTTTGCAGTTTTGCTAGAGACGTAAGTCGGCAATCACGGGAGCGTGATCAGAGGGCTGCTCCCAGGTGCGAGGCTCTTTATCGATCCGGCTAGCAACGCAGCTCTCCTTGAGCGCTTCACTTAAGAGGACGTGGTCGATGCGCATGCCCGCATTGCGCCGAAAACCCATCATGCGGTAGTCCCACCAGCTAAATGCTTTCGGTGCCTGATCAAACAACCGAAATGAATCATGCAGTCCCAAGTCAATTAATTGCGCAAATGCACCGCGCTCTTCTGGTGATACCAGATTTTGCCCAACCCATTTTGCCGGCTCATGCACATCGCGATCTTCGGGGGCAATATTAAAATCGCCCAACAAAGCTAAGCGCGGGTGGCTACTGAGTTCATTCGCTAGCCAGGTTTGCAATGCCTTTAGCCAGGCCAACTTGTATTGAAACTTGTCGCTATCGGGTGATTGGCCATTGGGAAAATAAGCAGAGATCAAACGGATGGGTTGCTTGCCCTTGAAACAGACCGTGGCAGCCAGAGTGCGTTGCTGCTCATCCTCAAAGCCTGGAATATTGCGTACCGTCTTTAAAAAGGCGGTCTCACTATCCGCAGCAATCGATGCTAAGGCGGCGCGGCGTACTAGGATGGCTACGCCGTTATAGGTCTTTTGACCTGCAGCAAGACTAATGTAGCCAGCTGCCTCAAACTCCGCATGTGGATACTTATCGTCCGTTAGTTTGAGCTCTTGTAAGCATAGTGCATCGATTGGCGTTTGGGCTTTTTCTTGGGACTCTAGCCAGCGCAATACCTGCGGTAGCCTTACCTTAATCGAATTCACATTCCAAGCAGCAATCCGCGTTACATCAGTCATCGATACCCAATTCATGTAATTTACGAGTAATGGTATTGCGGCCAATTCCTAAACGCTGGGCCGCTTCTACGCGCCTCCCGCGAGTCACCTCCAATGCCGCTTGCAATACCGCTTTTTCAAAGCGCGAGGTCAGTGCATCAAATACATCTTTATGACCATCCTGAAGCATTTTAACGGCGAGCCGTCCCAGCCCACTTTCCCAGTCGCCAGATGCACTGCGTTGCGTTGTAATGACAGTGCTGCCCTGCTCTTCAGCTTGTACTGATTCAGTCATGCCGCTGTGTGCATCCAAATCTGCCGGTAAATCACTAACCCCAATTTCAGCAGCGGGCGACATAACCGTTAGCCAATGGCACAGATTCTCCAATTGGCGCACATTGCCCGGGAATGGCTTTTCTGAAATGACTTTAATGGCTTCATCGGATAAGCGCTTTGGCTCTACACCTAAGGCCTTGGCGCAGTGCTGCATGAAGTGGCGCGCCAATACCGGAATATCCTCGGTGCGTTCGCGCAATGCCGGCAAACGCAATCGAATCACGTTTAATCGGTGCAATAAATCTTCCCGGAATAGCCCACTCGCTACGCGCGACTCTAAATTCTGATACGTCGCGGCAATGATGCGTACATTAGCCCGAATTGGATCATGCCCGCCGACGCGATAAAAATGGCCATCGGTTAAGGCGCGCAGTAAGCGGGTTTGCAAATCAAACGGCATGTCACCAATCTCGTCCAAAAACAGAGTGCCGCCATCGGCTTGCTCAAAACGCCCCCGACGCATGGTTTGTGCTCCTTGGAATGCGCCACGCTCATGGCCAAATAGCTCGGCCTCCAGCAGGTCTTTTGGAATGGCTGTGATGTTAAAGGCAACAAAGGGGCTTTTTGCCCGAGGGCTATGTTTATGCAGCGCTCTGGCAACAAGCTCCTTTCCGGTGCCAGACTCACCCGTAATCAGAACCGTTGCATGGGACTGCGCCAAACGGCCAATCGATCTAAAGACCTCCTGCATTGCAGGGGCTTGTCCAATAATCTCGGGTGTTTCTTGCTGCCAATAGCGCGGCTCTTTTGCTGCAGGCTGAGACCGCTCACTCTCCCCGATTGCCCTGCGAATTAACTCAATCGCTTTTTCGAGATCAAATGGCTTTGTTAGGTACTCAAACGCCCCACCCTGAAATGACGACACTGCCGAGTCCAAATCAGAATACGCGGTCATCACAATCACAGGTAAATTGGGATGCGTGGCTTTGACGTGTTGCAGTAGATCGAGGCCATTACCTCTTGGCATACGAATGTCGGAAATCAAAATCTGCGGTGATTCATTCTCAAGCGCGTTGAGTACATCGTTTGGATTGGTAAAGCTACGGTGCGATAGACCTTCCCGAGTCAATGCCTTTTCTAGAACCCAACGAATCGATTGATCGTCGTCCACAATCCACACTGATTTGCTCATGCTGATAACTCCTGCTTGCGATACGGTATCTGAATATGAAAATCCGTCTTACCCGGCTGACTTTCACAGGCAATAAATCCCTGATGCTGCTGTACAAATGTTTGTGCCAAGGTAAGGCCCAGACCACTGCCACCTTCACGGCCACTCACTAATGGGAAGAAAATGCGATCGCGGATTTCATCCGGAATGCCCGGTCCGTTATCAATCACATGCAAATCCAAGGCAAGCTTGTAGCGCTGCTTGGCGATCGTTACCGAACGGGCTACGCGGGTACGAAACTCGATGACCGCAGTGCCGCGGCGTATTTCTTCGGATAAGGCTTGGGCAGCGTTGTGGGCGATATTAAGGATCGCCTGAATCAATTGCTCTTTGTCGCCAATAATGTCTGGCAAGCTCGTGTCATAGTTGCGAATAATGCGCAATCCACTCGGAAACTCAGCCAATACCAAGCTGCGGACACGCTCTAAGGATTCATGTACATTAATTAACTCGGTTGTATGAGCACGGCGGTGCGGTGCTAATAAACGATCGACCAGAGTCTGCAGACGGTCTGATTCTTTAATGATGACTTGGGTGTATTCGCGCAGGCCTTTTTCTGGGAGCTCGAATTCCAGCAACTGAGCGGCGCCACGGATGCCACCCAAGGGGTTTTTGATCTCATGCGCTAAGTTGCGCATTAATTGCTTGTTAGCCTCAACCTGCTGGGTCACACGCTCATCGCGCTCACTGCGCAACTGCTGATCAAGCGGGAACCATTCCATCAGTATGAGGTCTGGATCCTCTAATAAAGCAATCACTACATGCGCTGGCACAGCGTCATAGTGGATGGTGTTAGGAAATACATGCAGGATCATTTCTTGACGCTGGGCTGCCGTAGCACTGCTTCCAACCTCTTCAATCATGCTATTCAGGGCTGGATTATCGGCAAACAGTTCGCTAAGCAAATAACCTACGATGGACTTTCGGGAAAGATCGAGCGCAGACTCAGCAGCAGGGTTGGCGTAAAACAAATGCTTCGTCTTGCCATCAAAAATAATGACGGCATTTGGTAGTTGATCAAGCAAGTTCGGAACAAAAGGGGCAGCCGAAGCTGCCCCTTTGAACGAATTGCGCAATACACCTGCGCTCAAGGATTACTCCTGCAATTAAAGTGAGTAGTACATGTCAAATTCGATGGGATGGGTCGTCATACGGAAACGAGTAACCTCTTCCATCTTCAAATCAATGTACGCATCCAACATCGAATTCGTAAACACACCACCACGGGTTAAGAATTCACGATCCTTATCCAAGCACTCCAAGGCCTGATCGAGGCTATGGCATACGGTTGGGATCTTTGCATCTTCTTCTGGTGGCAAGTCATACAAATTCTTATCAGCAGCTTCGCCTGGATGAATCTTGTTTTGCACGCCGTCCAAACCAGCCATCAAGAGCGCTGAGAAGCACAGGTATGGGTTGGCCAATGGATCTGGGAAGCGGGTTTCAATGCGGCGACCTTTTGGATTCGATACGTGTGGAATGCGAATCGAAGCCGAACGGTTACGCGCAGAGTAAGCAAGCTTCACTGGAGCCTCAAAGCCGGGAACCAAACGCTTGTACGAGTTGGTGCCTGGATTGGTAATGGCATTCAGTGCACGAGCATGCTTAATGATGCCGCCGATGTAGTACAGCGCGAATTCAGAAAGACCGGCATAGCCGTTGCCAGCAAATAAGTTCTCACCGTTCTTCCATACGGACTGGTGTACGTGCATACCGGAACCATTGTCACCAACGATTGGCTTAGGCATAAAGGTAGCGGTCTTGCCATAGGCATGGGCTACGTTCTGCACTACATACTTCTGCCAAATGGTCCAATCAGCGCGCTGCGTGAGTGTGCTGAACTTGGTACCTAATTCGTTTTGGCCTTGGCCAGCAACTTCATGGTGATGCACTTCAACTGGAATGCCCATGGACTCCAAGATCAGACACATCTCAGAACGCATATCCTGGAAGGTATCAACCGGAGCCACTGGAAAGTAACCGCCCTTTTTGCCTGGACGATGGCCGGTATTGCCACCTTCAATCTCAGCAGACGATGACCAAGGAGCCTCTTCCGAATCAATCTTTACGAAGCAACCCTTCATGTTGTCGCCCCAGCGGACGCCATCAAAAATGAAGAACTCAGGCTCTGGACCAAAGTAGGCGGTATCGCCGAGTCCAGTGCCCTTTAAATACGCTTCTGCACGCTTAGCAATCGAGCGTGGATCACGATCGTAACCCTTGCCATCCGATGGCTCGATCACGTCGCAAGTAATTACTAAAGTTGGCTCTTCATAGAAGGGATCAATGTAGGCTGCGGTCGGATCTGGCATCAACAACATATCGGAGGCTTCAATGCCCTTCCAACCGGCGATCGAGGAACCGTCAAATGCATGGCCGCTTTCGAACTTATCTTCATCGAAATGCGAGATAGGCACGGTTGTGTGCTGCTCTTTGCCTTTGGTATCTACAAAGCGAAAATCTACAAAGGTGCACTCTTTTTCTTTAACCAACTTCATTACGTCTGCGACGGTTTTTGTCATGCAAATCTCCTCAATAAGTGAAACAAATTCTGTAATCGTTGGCATGCCCTGATGGTGCACACAACATCCATTCGATGTATGCAATGTATCGAAAGCGAACCGCTTGAATGGCTATTATTGCACTAGTAAAGTGCCTAAAAAGGGGTCTCACACCCCATTTTGCACCAATTTAGTGCTTAATTGGGTCGTGAATTTGGTAATTAAGGGATTCCGTCCCCTGGCGAAGGGCCTCCCACGCCAGCTGCACCGTATCAGCCCGGCCTTTTACACCCAATTCAATATGGCGCCGAGCATAAACACCGCCCCGCACAGGATCCCCCACCGATGGCAAGCTAAAGACTTTAATGCCCTCAAAGCGACGCTCAATCTCCTCCATCAGGGGCGTTAACCGGGACTCAATACCCTCGGGCACGATAAAACTTTTTTCCAGCCAGTTTTCCTGATGAAACAGATGCGAATAATGGTGATCAAGGCACCACGCCATCATGGGCGCTGCCATCACCGGAAAACCAGGGAAAAAATGGTGCTCCTGAATCCGAAATCCCGGAATCTGGTTATAGGGGTTGGGAATGATTTCACAGCCGACCGGAAACTCACCCATCTTAAAGCGGTGTTGATTCTCAGGGAGAGACAAGTCGGCCTTCGCGGCATCGCCCTCTGCCATTGCAATGATGCGATTGGTAATCAAGGTCTTGGCTTGCGGATGCAACTCGATTGCTAAGCCCAATGCCTTAGCAGCACTTGCGCGGGTGTGGTCATCAGGGGTGGCGCCAATACCACCAGTACTAAAGACAACATCACCGCTAGCAAAGGTTTCTTTCAGGCATTGCACAATTTGTTCCGGATCGTCGCTCACATACCGGGCCCACGATAAAGTCAAGCCACGCTCATTGAGTAACTCAATCATTTTGCCGAGGTGTTTATCAGCGCGACGGCCAGACAAGATCTCATCACCAATCACAATTAAGCCAAAGCGTCGTGCGGGCTGCTTATCCATGGCAGTCATTTACGAGGCCTCCATATCAATAACAGCGTGCTCCACCTTCGGCGTTTTGGCCTCTTCCGTTGTACGCAATTCTTTAAGGGCGCCCAATAAGAAATGGGAGAACCACAGTGCAGCGAAGACGAAAATGATGGAGTAGACCCAGAGCGCCACAAAGCTCACAAAGGGGAACAAAACTAATGCGAGCGCAGACGTTGCCCAAAAGAAGGTAGGCACGGCGCCTAGCATGCCGGCAGCAACGCCCATGCCCAATAGTTCCCAGCGATAGCGCTCGAGCAAGATATCGCGCTCAGCGGTAGTAGCATGCTTGAGTAATACGTCATACGACATTAAACGCATGGTGAGCCATCCCCATAACAAGGGCGGCAATATGGCCACAAGAGGTGGCACCCACCACACTGGCAGCGTCAGCATGATTAAAGCCAAGCAAATCAAGGCAGACCAAATGGTGTAGAAAAAACTACCGATCATGCTGCCCTTACCTAGCGCCTCGATACCCTGATAGGTGCCCTGCCGCATCACACTAGAGACGATCGCTGGAACGGTTGAAAACGCAATGTAGACCAGCAAGCTAGTGGCGATTAATGGAATTAATAGCATCACCAAAAACAACGGGGCAACCCAGGCACGCGCTTCATCTAGACCAACCCAAGTTAATACCGTTTGAATCCAACTTGTAAAAATGGATGTGGTTAAAAACACCCGTAGCATATCCAGTGCAGGCGACCAAATTAACCAAATCACAATCCCCCAGAGGATCGACACAATCAGAAATGGACGAAAACTGAGCCAGAGCATGCGCGGATGCATTGTGCCCACCATTGCCAAACCAAGCGAACGAAAGACGTTTTGAACTCCTTGCATCGGCTTACTTTCGCTTGAGGTGAAATAAATAAAGATAGGCGTGGCGCAATCCCTGCCACTGCTGCGTCCAAATTGAATTGGGCACGGTCACACCACGTACGCCTGTGGGATAAACCGCGTTTGGGAAAATTGCCGTTTTAAACAGCATGTCCCACCATGGAAATAAAACACCAAAGTTACAGCCGCCTAATACACCCGGCTTACCTTTAGCCTCATGGCCATAGCCAACGGCATGGTGCATGCGATGAAACATCGGTGAAATCAAAAAATAACGCCCTACACCCAAGTGAATTTTAAGATTCGCGTGCTGCCAACTTTCGATCAGCTGACCCACCACCACCAAAAAGACAAACTGACTTGGGGGCACGCCAAAAAGTAAGGCAAAGAACGCGAAGACGAGTGCATGCATGATGTCATCCACGACATGATTACGATCATCCGACCAGGCATTCATGGCGACTTGACTGTGGTGCAAGGTATGCAATTGCCACCACCACTGAAATCGATGGGAGGCACGGTGATAACCATACTCAACCAAGTCCAACATCACGAGGTAAATGCAAAAGCTCACTAGGGGAATGGTGGTGACGCCTGGCCACCAATCTTCCACATTGAGTCGCTCAAAGCGCCAGTCATGCAAAACCGATTGCATTTGGAAAAAGAGCCCAGAGAATGCAAAGAAAATGAACACTTGAAAAAAGCCTAATCGGTGAAAGAGCGTATAGGCCATATCGGGCCACTTGGCTTTAACATGCGCGCTTTGGTCTTCAGCTGGATTGACTCGCTCCCAAGTCCGCAACACCAGCACAATGATGGCAATCTGTAGCACACCCAGCATGAACCACTCTACGCCATCGTACGCAACTTCGGCGTATCCAATCCAATTCAATTGAAACAAGAGGGGCTCGACGATGTGGCGATAGAGACTCTCCTGCACTTCACCATAGAAGCGAGCAATGGTTAAATCAGGATTGACCGAGGTCATGCTGGTTTTGCCTTCGCCGGACTTACAGGGAGCACATCAAAGCAGTAGCCCTTGCGTTTCCAGCCCTCAATTAGGGGTTCCAAAACAGTGGGAGCCCAAGCATCTTTACGCGACCAAATACCCAGATGCGCCATCGTAATGTCGCCCGGCTTCACTGATTGCAAGGCCTTTTCTAAAAGGGCTTGATTGGGGAATTTCTCTGAACTTAACTCATCCCCTAGAAATCCAGCGGGTGCCCAGCCAATGTGGCGATACCCACACTGTTCGGCCATTGCAATTAAACGAGGTGATGTCTTACCGCCGGCAGCACGCCAAATCGGATCCAAGGGTCGATTGCTCAGCTCCTGAAAACGGGTGTTCACCCGATTAATCTCGGCACAGACTTCAGCGCCGTTCATCAACATAACTTGTTTGGCGTTGGCACCGAACTCCGGTTTCATTTGTACTCGGGCATCGCCAGAAGAATTTACTGGCACGTCTCTCACAAAGTAAACGTGATCATAGGTATGGCTACCAAAGCGGTGCCCTTCTTTGACTCGCTCTTGCCAAAAGGATCTCCATCCATCATCCAAAGAGTAGTCGCCGCGATAGGTTTTTTCATTGGCCAAGAAGAAGGTGGCTTTGACTTGTTGCCGATTCAAAATCGCAGCCACGGTTTCCGCTACTGCCATATTGCCAGTATCGAAGGTAAGGTAAATCGGCTTTGGACAGGCCTTAGCTTGAGCTAGGCTTACCCCCAGCAGAGAAATAAGCGCAAGCGACAAACAAAAAAAGGGCCTGATTGAGAAGTGCATGCGATGCATTACTCCCAAGGCGCACGCGGGTGGAAGAAAATGCCGTGCGGTGACTTACCTACTGGAATCACACTAACTAATTTCATGGTTGGCACATCAATCACGCCAGCTTTGCGTGCAAACCGAAAGGTGACCCACAATTGCTTGCCATCGGGCGTCAACTCCATATCGTCTGGTCCCGCTGGTAGGCCAGTGATATCCCCCACCTTTTCCAAGGTCTGCATATTAATCAGCGAAATGCTGGAAGCAATGCGGTTCGTTACAAAAACGTGCTTGCGATCACCTTGGGGCCTAAAGTTATGCGCGCCTTTGCCGGTAAAGATCTTTTTGACTTCACGGCGATTACGCCAGTCGATCACTTGCACGTAGTCGCCGCCGGTAATACCCACCAAAAGGTATTGATCTCCGGGCGTCATCCATAGTCCAGCTGGTGCGGGCCCGGTTGGTATCTTCCATAACAAGGTTTGATTCACCAAATCAATCACAGCAAGGTCGTTTGAGTCCTGCATCGTCACAAATGCGAGCTTGCTATCCGCAGTGAATGCAATATGACTTGGTGTTTTGCCAACAGCGATGGTTTTGGCCAACTTTAAATCAGCCCCGTTGGCCGAATAAATATCAACGCGGTCCAAACGGTTTGCTGCAGTAATGAACCAGCGGTTATCGGGGGAGTAACCAATGTGATACGGATCGATGATTTTGGGAATACGTCCGGTTACCTCGCCCGTCAATGGATTCATCAAGGCAATATCATTCCCAACGGCATTAGCAACGAGCAAAGTTTTCTCGTCTGGCGTCAACATGACGTGATGGGGCTCTTTACCGATGGGCATGGTTTTCGTAACCGTGCGGGTTTTCATGTCGACGAGACTCACACTGGCATCCCCAGAATTCAATACAACCGCCAGAGTGGGCTCGGCTAGCTTGGCAGCTTGCACTGCTCCGAACAACAGGGAGGCGGCTGTAAAAGCAACTGCCGACCTCAAAGCCAGTTGAAAAAATGGGGTTGTATGCACGTCGATGGCCCGTTTACTATGAAAGTTAATCTATAGCCGTATTGTAAGCAGTTTGTGGCTTAACGCAGGCTTGCAAAGACCTTTTCGAGGCGCTTTAAAGACATCGGGGTTGGGGTTTTGAGCTCTTGCGCAAACAGGGCCACACGGAGCTCCTCCAGTTGCCAACGAAAATCCCGCAAACCCGGGTCATCCTGCATTGCATAAGACAACCCCTTGGCGCCGTGCAGGCGCTTTTGCCATGGCCTAGCGAGCGACTCCCAATCGCGCTGGCACTGCGCATCCCGCGCTGGGTTGGTCCGCATCTTTTCAATGCGCAGCGCAATGGCCTTGAGATACCTAGGTAAATGCACCAGCTGCGCATAGGGAATTTCCACCAGCATTTTCGGGAAAATCAGGCCCTGAATTTGTTCAAGCATATCCGCATGGGCAGCTTGCGAAATTGCCTTTGCCTGAGCAATTTTTTTCTGCGTCTCGGCATGGGCTTCGAGTGCGGCCAAAGTATGGCGCGCAATTTCATGGGCAATCAAGGTCAAACGCGGCTTCCCGCTACTAACCCGCTCCGCGAACTCCTCGGCATTACTGGGCAGCGGATCTTGCATGAAGGCGCGCTCCAATGCCAGCTGCAGTATCTGCTCAATGAATTGATCCACCTGACCAATATTGATAAATAGCAAGCCAATCTCCCGAATACCCGGCATCTGTTTTTGTAAGGCCTTCAGTGTGTCTTTTTGACTAATGGCGAACAAGCGACGTAAACCCTGCCAATGCACCTTACGTGCCTCAATCAAATCATCAAATACCTCAAGGTCTACCGCATCACCGCGATCTACTAAGGCGGGATAGCCAAACAAGGTTTTGTTTCCCTTTTGAATCTCCAGCGTCTCAGGCAAGGGGCCAAAATCCCATTGGCGATAACCGCCAATGACTGTGGTTGCAGGAATATTGCTCGAGGGCGCATTGGTCTTTTTGCTGTCCGCCTGCATAACCTCGGTCGCCACGGTTTCTTGCGCCACCGCCTGAAAGGCGCTGCGTGCCTCTTGACCATACTCGGCGCGCAAGCGCGATAAGTTACGCTCCAGCTCAAGTTGACGCCCATGCTCATCCACCAAGCGAAAGTTCATGGCGCAGTGGGCCGGCAATGCCTCAGGACGAAAGTCGGTCCGCTTAAACTCCAGACCCTTCTCCTTACGTAAATCCGTAATTAAGGCATCCATGTAATCGCCCACACCAAATTGCTTAGCATCCGTTACGCGTTGCATAAAGCCTTTGGCGTAATCCGGCAAGGGTACGCAGTGACGCCGTAATTTTTGTGGCAAGGACTTGAGTAAGAGCAGGATTTTTTCCTCACACATGCCGGGAACTAACCACTCGCAGCGGCGGCCATCAATTTGATTCAGTACCGTCAGTGGGATCACTAAGGTCACACCGTCTTTAACACTACCCGGCTCAAAATGGTAGGTAAGGCTAAGGCTACTACCGCCCATGCTTAGGGTTTTTGGATAGCGATCAACGGTAATGCCGGCAGCCTCATGGCGCATTAAATCGGCCTTATCCAAACGCAGGCTTGCTTCCGCATCCGCCGTCTTTTGTAGCCAGGCCTGCATCCCAGATCGACTAAAGACATCGCTGGGTAGGCGGCTTTCATAAAAAGCAAAAAGTAATTGTTCGTCCACCAATACATCGGGGCGACGGGAGCGGTGCTCTAAGGCCTCAATCTCGCGTATTAACTTTCGGTTGTGCCAAAAAAACCCAAAGCAACTGGGGTAGGTTTTTTTACTAAGCGCCTCTAACTCTTTTTCTTGGGCGAGGGTTTCCATGCGGCCAAATAGCTCGGCGCCCACCAAGGCCTGCTGAATAAACAACTGGCGGGCCTCAAGCGCATCATGGGGCGCAAACCGTACTTTGCGGCCATGGTAAATCGGCAATCCATAGAGCGTGCCCCGCTCAAACGCCATGATCTCGCCCTGGCGGTTATCCCAAAACGGATCACTCAAGGATTTAACCAAGCGGTGCGCAGCAACCTTCTCAACCCATTGCGGCTCGATCTTCGCAATCGTTCGTGCATACAAACGACTGGTCTCCTGCAGCTCTCCTGCCAAAATCCAGGCGCCTGCTTTTTTACCTAAAGTAGAGCCTGGCCAAATGTGGGGACGAATACCGCGTGCGCCTAAATAGGAGCCGGCATGCGGACCGCGCTCCTCCTCTTCTTTCTTTGCCACATGGCCCAGCAAACCGGTTAACAAGGCCAAGTGAATTTGCTCGTAGGTGGCAGGCAGGCCGTTTTCTTTCCAGCCTTTTTCGCCGAGCATGGTGTGCAGCTGCCCATGCACATCACGCCACTCACGTAGCCGCCGTGGTGATAAAAACTGACTGCGGCAGCGATTTTCGAGCTGGCGATTGCTTTGCTTATGCGTTAATGCATCATGATACCAATCCCACAGTTTTACAAAACTCAGAAACTCGGATTTCTCATCTTTAAAGAGCAGATGGGCCTGATCGGCTGCACCCGCTTGTTCCATTGGTCGCTCGCGCGGATCTTGCGTAGCCAAAGCGGCGGCAATAATTGTTACTTCGCGCAAGGCATGATACTCACGCGCCGCCAGTAAGATTCGACCAATACGCGGATCCAGTGGCAAATCAGCCAGTGCCTTACCCGTATTGGTTAGGGTAAAGGTATTGTTCTCCCCTTCCGTTTCTATAGCACCCAGCTCATCGAGCAATTGAATGCCATCGGCGATTGCACGGCCCAGCGGTCGATCAATAAATGGAAAGTCTTGAATCTTTGAGAGTCGCAGTGCGCTCATTCGCAAGAGGACGGCAGCAAGTGAGCTGCGCAGAATCTCAGGATCGGTAAAGCGGGGTCGCGCCTCAAAATCCGCTTGGCTATAGAGCCGGATGCAAATGCCATCCGAAACGCGGCCGCAGCGCCCTGCTCTTTGATTGGCAGCTGCTTGCGAGATCGGCTCAATTTGTAACTGCTCGACCTTATTGCGATACGAGTAGCGCTTCACGCGCGCTAAGCCGCTATCAATCACATAGCGAATATTAGGAACAGTCAATGAGGTTTCAGCAACGTTGGTGGTCAAAATAATGCGGCGACCATTGCCCGGCTGAAACACGCGCTCTTGTTCCGCAACCGACTGACGCGCAAAGAGCGTTAGCACATCGGGATGAAAACGGCTTTGCAAAATGGAATCTTTTCTGAGGGTCTCCGCGCAATCCCGAATCTCCCGCTCACCCGGCAAGAAAACCAACACATCACCCGAGCCAGAGGCGCCCACACTCCAGACTTGCGTCACTGCCTGCGCAACTGCATCGGGCAAATCCATCGCTTCTTTTTTTGCCTCTAACTCCAGTGGTGCATAGCGCTGCTCCACCGGAAATAGTCGGCCACTCACTTCAATCACCGGAACCGCTTTAGAGCCAATCGTAAAGTGCTGCGAAAAACGCTGCGCATCAATCGTGGCTGAAGTAATGATGATCTTGAGATCGGGGCGCTTGGGGAGCAGTTGGCGCAAGTAACCGAGTAAAAAATCAATGTTGAGGCTGCGTTCATGGGCCTCATCAATGATGATGGTGTCATAGGCCTTCAGTAAGGGATCACGCTGGGTTTGTGCCAGCAAGATGCCGTCGGTCATGAGTTTGATCGAGGCGCTTGTGGTCGTCTTATCTGCAAAGCGGATTTGGTAACCCACATCCTGCCCTATCGGTGTTCCAAGCTCATGGGCGATGCGCTTGGCGGTTGCCGTAGCGGCAATGCGTCGGGGTTGGGTATGACCAATCAAGCGGCCGCCACTCATGGTCCCGCGGCCAAGCTCCAAACAAATCTTCGGTAACTGCGTAGTTTTGCCCGAACCGGTCTCGCCGCACACGATCACCACTTGGTTCGAGCGTAGCGCCTCCATAATGACTTCGCGCTGACCCGAGACCGGCAATTCCTCCGGAAAGCGGATCGCGATGCGCCTAGAGCCGCCACTAATTGTGTTGGAAGCAGGCACAGCATCGGATTTTGGTTGGTTTATCGGCGGCATCACCCTATAATTTTCTCACTATGGCCGCTAGCACACCGAACTCCCCTACAAAACCGCCCCCCGAGAGCGAAGCCCCAGGCAACTTCCCTTTTGTGGGTTGGCTCAGGGACGTCGCCCCCTACATTCATAGCTTTCGAGAAAAGACCTTTGTTATCGCCTTTGCGGGTGAACTGGTTCAAGAAATCGGCTTAGAGCGGATTATTGAAGACATTGCCATGTTGCATGCGATGGGTATGCGGATCGTCTTGGTCCATGGCATTCGTCCTCAGATTGAAGAACAGCTAACCCTACGCCAGATCAAGAGTCAGTTTGGCCAAGGCCACATGAGTGGCTACCGCATTACCGATGCCGCCGCGCTTGAGTGCGTCAAAGAGGCGGCTGGCGAACTGCGCCTGGATATCGAGGCTGCGTTTAGTCGCGGCCTCCCGAATACCCCAATGGCGGGCTCGCGTATTTCCGTTATCTCAGGCAACTTCATTACGGCCATGCCCTTTGGCGTAGTCGATGGTGTGGACTTTGTTCACACCGGCCTCGTACGCAAGGTTGAC
The DNA here is from genome assembly GCF_003065365.1 of Polynucleobacter difficilis. Taxonomy (NCBI): domain Bacteria; kingdom Pseudomonadati; phylum Pseudomonadota; class Betaproteobacteria; order Burkholderiales; family Burkholderiaceae; genus Polynucleobacter; species Polynucleobacter difficilis. The sequence goes on from NZ_CP023276.1 coordinate 1,105,535, forward strand.
TCAGTCTCCATCAAACTATCGCTCGATAGCAATAAAATCGTCTTGCTCTCGCCATTGGGCTTTTCACCAACGGGGCAAGCATTCAATCTGTCTTTTGAGGACGTTGCCGTTTCCACCGCCGCTGCCCTCAAGGCAGACAAGATTGTGTTCTTAACGCCCTACTCGGGCCTCCATGATGAAGCCGGCGACTTAATCACCGAGCTGTCCTTGGCGCAAATGCAGGAATACATTATTAGCCATCCTGAAATCCCTTCAGGCATGAAAGCCTTGCTGACCTTGTCCGGAAAAGCAATTAAGGCTGGCGTTAGCCGTGTGCACTTCTTGCCTTGCAACCGCGATGGCGCTTTACTCGAAGAACTCTTTACCCACGATGGCGTTGGCATGATGCTCGCCTCCTCCGGCATTGAAAATCTACGCGAAGCAAATCAAGATGATGTGGGTGGTATTTTGCAGTTAACCATGCCCCTCGAAGAAGAAGGAATACTCGCTGCCCGCGGTCAAGATGTCATTGAGCGTGACATCGATCGCTTCTCCGTCATCGAGCATGATCGGGTGCTATTCGGTTGCGCTGCTCTATTCCCCTTCCCCAATGGCATTGGTGAGCTTGCCTGTTTGGTAGTAGATCCAGACGTACAAGGCTCGGGCGATGGCGAGCGTTTGCTCAAACGCATTGAAGCCAGGGCAAAAAAAGAGGGCATTAAAAAACTGTTTGTTCTGACGACCCGCACCGAGCATTGGTTTTTGAAGCGCGGCTTCATGCGGTCTAGCGTGGATGATTTGCCGGAAGAGCGCAAACAGATTTACAACTGGGATCGCAAGTCGATGGTCTTGACCAAAAACTTGACATAATGCAAGTTCAACTTTTTAGTATTCACTGATTGCATTTAGAAAGGTTTACGCAATGGCACGGATGGTTCAATGTATCAAGCTCAATAAAGAAGCCGAGGGAATGGACTTTGCACCCCTTCCAGGCGATCTGGGTAAAAAACTCTGGCAGGAAGTTTCTAAAGAGGCATGGGCTGGCTGGTTAAAGCACCAAACCATGTTGATCAATGAAAACCGCCTCAATATGGCCGATCCCCGTGCCCGTCAGTACCTCTTAAAGCAAGTGGAAAAATACTTCTACGAAGGTGGCGCTGATGCTGCTACAGGTTACGTACCGCCCAGCGCATAAGTTGCCCAAGCAAGACCGCTTCGAATGCAAAAAGGACCGCTCAGCGGTCCTTTTTTATTGACTGACTGTTGATTATCTAAATGCTTAGGAAAAATCGACGCGCTTGACTCCGGTCGCGCCGCCAACGAACAGCACATCGGCCTTTTGACGCGCAAATAAGCCGACGGTTATTACGCCTGGAATTTGGTTGATCTTGGATTCTAGGGCAACTGGATCGCTAATGGTGAGGCCGGCAACATCGATAATCCAGCCGCCATTGTCAGTCACAAAAGGATCGGAGGTGCCTGCCATCAGTCGCAAGCGCGGAGTTCCGCCCAATGCCTGCATCGCCCGGGAAACCGATGCTTCTGATAATGGAATCACCTCCAGCGGCAACGGAAAGCGACCTAAAGTTGCTACCTGCTTTGAATCATCGCAAATGCAAATGAACTGTTTCGCTAGGGAGGCCACAATCTTCTCGCGCGTGAGCGCCCCGCCGCCACCTTTGATCATGTGACCGCTGGGGTCAATCTCATCGGCACCGTCGACATACGCAGGCAAGGTTTCCACCTGATTAGCATCAATCACATAAAAACCATGCTTTAGCAGTCGCTGCGTACTGGCAACGGAGCTCGACACCACCCCTGAAAAGTGCGCTTTATGCGGGGCCAGCACATCAATAAACCAGTTGGCCGTAGAGCCCGTACCAATACCGAGAACCTGACCGGGGGCCAGTGCCAATACGGCATCGCGTGCTGCTTCCGCCACCAGGCGCTTTAGTTGATCTTGATCCATAGGAGGCCTATCTCAGATTCATTTATGCTACTCACTGTATGACACTATAACGGTGTCCCATTTTGGATTGGAAACAGGCATACCCATGACAACCGCAAATACGGCTTTAGACCAGTTAAAAGCCCTGACGACCGTAGTAGCCGATACCGGTGATTTTGAGCGGATGAAGCAATTTGCGCCGCAGGATGCCACTACCAACCCATCCTTGATTTTAAAAGCCGTGCAGCAGCCCAGCTACCAGCAACTTGTGCAGTCGGTACGGGGCGCCAACCCTCAGGCCAGTGTGTCGGCATTGATGGATCGCATCTTGATCGCCTTTGGCTTAGAAATCCTCAAGATCGTACCCGGCAGGGTCTCTACCGAGGTCGATGCACGCTTGTCCTTTGACACCGCAGCAACCATCGCCAAAGCCAAGGAATTAATTGCGCTGTACGCAGCCCATGGCGTTGATCGCAATCGCGTCTTGATTAAGTTAGCCAGCACCTGGGAAGGCATCGAGGCTGCAAAAGTGCTGGAAGCCGAAGGTATTCATTGCAATATGACTTTGTTGTTTTCTTTAGTACAGGCAGCGGCATGCGGCAAAGCGAAAGCACAACTCATCTCCCCTTTTGTTGGCCGGATCACCGATTGGAATAAAGCCAAGCTGGGTAGCAATTGGAATGATGCCCAGCATGGTGGGCAGCACGATCCGGGAGTGCAATCGGTCAAAGGAATTTACGGCTACTACAAGCATTTTGGGATCGCCACCGAGATCATGGGTGCTAGCTTTCGCAATACCAATCAGATCATGCAGTTGGCCGGCTGTGATTTACTAACAATTAGTCCGGAGTTGCTCGCTGAACTACAAAACAGCGCTGAATCGGTCGTTCGCAAGCTGGATCCAAAAGCGACGCAAGGTAATGCGATGAGGGAACTGGACGTTACCGAATCCGCCTTTCGCTTGCAGCTCAATGATGACGCCATGGCAACTGAAAAACTAGCCGAAGGCATACGCGCCTTCTGCAGCGACATCGTTAAATTAGAAGTCCTGCTAACTAATTAAAGCCCGAGCAAGCTTTTACTTTATTTGAGGCTGCGCTGACGCAATGCCTCATACAAGCAAACGCCGCTGGCTACCGAGACATTGAGGCTTTCCACCACGCCGTGCATTGGGATACGCACTAGCTGATCGCAATGCTCACGCGTTAAGCGCCGCATCCCCTCACCTTCTGCGCCCATCACTATAGCAATTGGTCCCGTTAGGTCAAGGTCATAAATTGACTTCTCTGCTTGATCATCTGTGCCAATGAGCCAGATGCCGAGCTCTTGCATCTCACGCATGCTACGCGCAAGATTTGTCACGGTGATTAAAGGCATCACTTCGGAAGCGCCGCTGGAGACTTTACTTACAGTCGCATTGATGTGCGCGGAGCGATCCTTTGGCACTACTACGCCGTGTACTCCTGCACCGTCCGCCACGCGCAAACAGGCGCCTAAGTTATGCGGATCAGTCACGCCATCGAGAACCAATAGAAGGGGCTTGCCTTCAATGCCATCAACTAGCTCAGCTAAGGTGCGGGCCACCGTCATTTTTTCAGCCAAGGCAACGACGCCCTGATGGCGATCGTGGCCGGCTAATTTATGCAAGCGCTCGGAATCGGCAGAATGGAGTCGGTCGCCCAAAATCGATTCAGCTTGTTTTAAAAAATCACCCATGCGGCGATCGCGCCGCGCTGGATCAAAATAGACTGCCTTGAGGCTATCGGGATCAAGGCGCAAGCGTGCCTGAATTGCATGAAAGCCGAGCATAATTTGCTTCATTAACGCTTCCCTTTTCGAACGGGGGGTTTGCTGCCAGCAGGCTTTCCTGGGGCACGAATGGCGGCCGACTTACCGCGCGATGCCTTAGCTGACTTCGACTGCTTGGCGCCTTGCTTGCCGGCTGTCTTGGCCGCATTGACATTAATGCCCGCGCTTTTCTTGGGTGCTTTACTCGAGGGCCGCGACTTTTTGGATGCTGCTTTTTTATTGGGCTTGCCGGTATCACTCGCCAGCACTAAGGTGCGACTACGCACACCATCGCGCTCACTAATTACGGACTTAACTAAAGAGAACTCAATCTTGCGCGCATCCAAGTCGACTCGGCTAACGAGGACGTGCAAGCGATCCCCCAAACGGTGACGCATACCGGTGCGCTCGCCGCGCAATTCTTGACGGGCTTCGTCGTATTGGTAATAGTCTCCGCCGAGTTCGGTAACGTGGACCATGCCCTCAACAAAGAGATTTTCCAGTTGGATGAAGAGTCCAAAACTCGCCACCCCAGTAATGGTGCCAGCATATTCTTGGCCGAGGTGATCCCGCATGTAATAACACTTGAGCCAGGCCTCCACATCACGCGACGCCTCGTCAGCGCGCCGTTCATTGGATGAGCAGTGCACACCCAGCTGACCCCATACCGCGAGTGCGCCACTCGCTGCTGCGCCTTTGCCCTTTTGTGGTCCGGCTGCTTTACTCGCGCTCTGTGACTTTTTCGCTTCCGATGCATTGGTGCGTGCCTGGCCCTTGCGTGGCAAGGTAAGGTTCAGCGGCACCCGCTCTGACAGACTGGGGTAATACGGTTTCTTTTGCAGGATGGCTTTAATCGCCCGGTGTACTAATAAGTCAGGGTAACGCCGAATCGGGCTGGTGAAATGCGCATAGGCCGGGTACGACAAACCAAAATGCCCGACATTTTCAGGCTGATACACCGCTTGCTGCATTGATCGCAGCACTACGGTTTGCAACATCGTTGCATCGGGCCGGGGCTTAATCTCTTTAATCAGCTTGGCAAAGTCTTTGGGCTGTGGCTTTTCATTACCACCGAGGCTGAGTGATGCAGTGCGCAACACCTGACGCAGCGTCATGATTTTCTCTTCCGATGGCTCGGCATGAACTCGGTACAAACCTAAATGGTTATTTTTTTGTAAAAAATCAGCAGCGCACACGTTGGCAGTCAACATGCACTCTTCAATCAGGCGATGTGCATCGTTACGCGTGCGTGGCTCAATCCGCAAAATCTTACCGAGCTCATTTGAAATAATTTGGGTCTCGGTAGTTTCAAAATCCAAGGCGCCGCGCTTCTCGCGTGCAGACAATAAGATTTTGAATAAGCCATATAAATTACTCAGCAATGGACGGAACTGCGCAAATCGGGCTGCATCGGGGCCGTTGGAGTTACTGATGACTTCCCATACCGCATCGTAAGTAAAGCGCTGCGCCGAATGCATGACCGCAGGATAAAACTGATAGGCCAGGATTTCACCATGGACATCAATCACCGAGTCGCACACCATGCAGAGGCGATCAACGCCTGGATTTAACGAACACAGTCCATTGGAAATCTTTTCTGGCAGCATCGGAATCACGCGACGCGGAAAGTAAACCGAGGTAGCCCGCAGCAATCCCTCTTCATCCAAGGGATTGCCAGGCTTAACGTAATGCGACACATCCGCAATCGCCACAATCAGGCGCCATGCCTTGACCTTGCCAAACATCGTGGGCTCGCAATAGACTGCATCGTCAAAATCGCGGGCATCAGCGCCATCGATGGTGACGAGGGGCACATCCCGTAAATCCACTCGCCCTTCTAAATCGGCCTGAGTTACCCCATCTGGTAGTGCAGCAGCTTCTTTCATGGTAGCCGCAGAAAATTCATGAGGCACGCCGTATTTACGCACGGCAATCTCAATTTCCATACCAGGATCATCGATCTCACCCAGCACTTCAACGACTCGGCCCACTGCTTGGCGGTAACTATCGGGGTAGTCAATGATTTCAACGCTCACCACTTGACCCAATTTGGCATTGAGCTGCCCTTTGGGCGGTATCAAGATATCGTGACCGATACGCTTGTCTTCAGGCGCCACAATCAGAACGCCGTTCTCATTTAACAAACGACCAATCACAAGGCGATTCACATGGGTGATCACCTCCACAATTTGACCTTCGGGGCGTCCACGCCGATCGGTTCCCATGACCCGAACCTTGACTCGGTCGCCGTGCATCACGCGCGACATTTCCCGCTCGGAGAGAAAGATGTCCTCGCCAGCATCGTCTGGAACCACGAAGCCAAAGCCATCGCGATGGCCCTGAATCGTACCGAGGCGATCGGATTCACGCGGCACTAGGGGCACAGATTTACGCATGGCTTGCATTCATTTGATGAGAATTCCATTGGATATCGGCGGAAATGGCCGCTAGCTCTATAATAGAGCCCAATGCCCAGATGGCGAAATTGGTAGACGCACCAGCTTCAGGTGCTGGCGATCGAAAGGTTGTGGAGGTTCGAGTCCTCTTCTGGGCACCATCATTCCAAATGGGGCTGTGCATTTTTAGCGCATTGCCCCATCGCATTGAGCGGCAGCGAGCCGCCCCTGCCTTAAGCCTCAAATGGGTGTTGCAGGAGTATGGTTTCATCGCGCTCCGGCCCTGTAGAAACCATTGCAATCGGTTTGCCCGCAACGGCTTCGATCCGGCGCAAAAATGTTTGTGCTTCTAGCGGCAACTTATCCCACTCCTGAATACCGTATGTCGTGCCTTTCCAGCCCGGGAAGTCCTCATAAATTGGCTCGCAACGCGCAACTGCTTCGGCGCCGCGGGGCAGTACATCCAAGCGCTGGCCATCCAAGTGATAGCCTACGCACAAGCGAATGGTTTCAAAGCCATCGAGTACGTCGAGCTTGGTAATGCAAAGCCCACTCAGACCATTAATCTGAATCGAGCGTTTTAAAGCGGCGGCGTCGAGCCAGCCGGTACGACGCGGACGGCCTGTTACCGAACCGAATTCTTTACCGACTTCTGCCAACCGAATGCCGACTGGATCCTGCTTGGCCGGATTGTCGTGGTCATAGAGTTCGCTTGGGAACGGTCCTGCACCTACGCGCGTGCAATACGCTTTGGTAATCCCCAAGATGTACTGCAAGGACTCCGGGCCAACGCCGGAGCCTGCTGCAGCATTACCTGCTACGCAATTACTGGAGGTGACATAGGGGTAGGTGCCATGGTCAATATCGAGTAAGGTGCCTTGAGCACCCTCAAACAAGAGTGATTGACCTGCTTGCCCGGCAGCATAGAGTGCGCTCGAGACATCCACCACCATCGGCTTGATGCGCGCCGCATAAGACATCGCTTCATCGAGGGTGGCTTTGTAATCGACTGGGCTCGCGCCGTAATACTGCGTCAACATGAAGTTGTGATATTCCAAGTTCTCGCGCAACTGCTCAGCAAACTTCTCGGGGTAAAACAGATCTTGCACTCGCAATGCACGGCGTGCAACCTTGTCCTCATAGGCAGGGCCAATGCCCCGACCGGTAGTTCCAATCTTGGCTTCGCCGCGTTTTTTCTCGCGGGCATGATCAATCGCAACGTGGTACGGCAATATTAAAGTAGCTGCTTCCGAGATACGTAAACGCGAGCAGACATCTAAACCAGCTGCCTCGAGCTCACCAATTTCTTTAAAGAGCGCTTCAGGCGAGAGCACAACGCCATTGCCGATATAGCAAATCACTTGCTTGTGCATGATGCCGGACGGAATTAAACGCAGAATGGTTTTCTTGTCGCCAATAATGAGGGTGTGTCCCGCATTGTGACCACCCTGAAAGCGCACAACTGCTTGTGCGTGGTCAGTTAACCAGTCGACGACTTTGCCTTTACCTTCATCGCCCCACTGCGTGCCGATAACGACCACATTGCGGCCACGAGTTTGTTGTTGTTGAGGCATATTCAATCCAGTAATAAACAAATCAATCAAAAAGGCATGGCAGGCTACTAGCTACTCTTGCTAGCGCTCTTTGGCTGCACTTTCCAAGCACCGCCCTGTTCCACTAAAACACGATCCAGTCGATATTCTGCACTGAGTCCAGCATCGCCAGGCGCTAGTTGAACCACAATCTCGCCTGCACTACGCAGGGCCTGTATAGCCGCATTCAATCCCGCATCGCTGATCCAAGGTGCCACAATCGCTGAGCGCTCTTCCAAGTCGGTTGATAAGCCGGCTAAGGTGAGTAAATCAATCGAAAAACCCGTGGCCGGACGAGCACGCCCAAAGGCCTGCCCCACATGATCGTAGCGACCACCCCGCGCAATCGGCTGGGGCAATGCATCCACGTATGCGGTAAACATCATGCCGCTATGGTATTGATAGCCACGCAAATCGGCTAAATCAATGCTGACTTCGGGCGCTGATGGCGTCAAGGCAATGGCATTGCTTAATCGCTCCAGTAGCGCTAAGGCATCGGCGACCAGGGCATTACTTGGCAACGCCTTGCGCGCCCGCGCAAGCACCTCAGCCGCTGGGCCACTTAGTTCGGTTAATGCCATCAAGGCCTGACCAACCGGCTGGGGCAAGTTGCGTGACCAGCTCGCTAGGCCACTACGGTCTTTGCTTTGCAAAAGGCTGTAGAGGGTCTCTATCTCTTCTTTAGCTACGGTCTGATCCGCCAAGATGCCAGTCAATATGCCGGCATGCGAGAGATCAAGGTAAACCTGTTTCAACCCAGCGGTTTGCAATGTTTGCAATAGCAGCGTCAGCGCCTCTAAGTCGGCCTCCCAACCGGCGTGACCATAAATTTCTGCGCCCAGTTGCAGCTCTTCGCGGGAAGTGCAGCCAACCGGTGTGCGGGTGTGGGCAATCGATCCTGCATAACAAAGCCGCGTTACACCACTGCGATTGAGTAAGTGGGCATCAATGCGGGCTACTTGAGGCGTCATGTCAGCACGCAGCCCGAGTGTTCTGCCCGAGAGCTGGTCAACCAATTTAAAGGTTTGTAAATTAAGGTCCGAGCCAGTACCCGTGAGAAGGGAATCTAAAAACTCGAGTAAAGGAGGGGCAACCAGCTCGTAGCCATAGGAGCGATAAAGATCAAGCAAGCTGCGGCGCAGCTGCTCCACTTTACGAGCCTTAGCAGGCAAGACATCGGCGATGTCTTCAGGCAGTAACCAACGATTCACGATACGCGCTTCTTATTTCTTATTAAGGTGCTTAAAGAACTCATTATTGGGTTCAATCACCATAATATCGCGCTTATCTTTGAATGAGCTCCGATAGGCCTCTAGACTGCGGTAAAACTGCGCAAATTGCGGATCACGACCAAATGCCTCGGAATACAAGGCGGTTGCGCGGGCATCGCCGGCACCTTTGATGCGCTGGGCATCACGGTAGGCTTCGGCCAAGATAACATCGCGCTGGCGCTCTGCATCGGCGCGGATCTTATCGGATTCAGCAGCACCGGTTGAGCGCAGTTCATTGGCTACGCGCTTGCGTTCGGCTTCCATCCGGCGATAAACCGAGTCACTAATTTCAGCTAAGAGATCGATACGCTTTAAGCGGACGTCAACAATTTCAACGCCGATATCGGCCGCATCAACTTCTACTTTTTTACGAATGCTTTGCATCACTTCGTCGCGCTGCTCGGAGATAATTTCCCGAACCGTACGCTTGGTGAATTCTTCATTAAGAGCCGAACGCACGAGCTGCGTTAAACGATCTGAAGCCATCCGCTCGTCACCCTTAAAGCTGATGAAGAACTTACGCGGATCAACAATGCGCCACTTCACATAGGAATCCACCAGTAAGTTTTTCTTTTCAGCGGTGATGTAGCGCTCTGCTTCCGGATTATCAATCGTCATAATGCGGCGATCAAAAAAGCGGACATTTTGGAATGGCGCTGGTAACTTGAAATTCAGACCAGCATCATCGGCTACGCGCACAAACTGCCCGAAGGCAAAGACCACGGCGAATTTACGTTGATCCACAACGAAGACGCTGGACAAAACAACAATGACCAATAAAACCAGGCCAACCAGGATAGCAATTACGCGATTTGGATTCATATTCATTATCGTGCGTCCCGATCTCGGCTGCGCAGTCCGCCATCACGGCGATCCGCAGGGCGCTCAGGCGCTCTAGTAGTAGGAGCAGCAGGCACGTCTGTTGCAGCGCCAACGGTAACTGTGCCGTTCGCTACCGCTTGACTTGCTGCTTTTGCGCTTTCAGCACTCACCTGCGAGACGATCTTATCGAGCGGTAAATAAAGCATATTGTTGCCTTTTGCAGTGTCAACCAAAATCTTCGAGACATTGGTATAGACCTCACGCATCGTATCGACATACATACGGTCACGCGTGACTTGCGGAGCCTTGGCATACTCCACCAAGATTTGCTTAAAGCGGGTGGCATCACCTTCTGCGGTTGCGATGACACGGGCTTTATAGCCTTCTGCCTCTTCGATCAATCGCGCTGCGGTACCTTTGGCCCGGGGAATAATGTCATTGGCATAGGCTTGTCCTTCGCTCTTTAGGCGCTCTTGATCCTGACCCGCCTTCACCGCATCATCAAACGCAGCTTGGACTTGTTCTGGTGGCTGGACATTTTGTACCGTCACACTGGTGATAAAGATGCCTGCCTTATAGCTATCCAGAATGCGCTGAATCGATGCGGTTAAATCAATCGCGATCTTTTCGCGCCCTTCGTAGAGCACCGTATCCATCGTGCTACGCGCAACGATTTCACGAACGGCAGTTTCAGCGGCTTGCACTACGGCAAAATCTGGATCGCGATTATTAAATAAGTACTCGGTTGGGTCTTTCAAGCGGTACTGCACCGCAAACCGAACATCGATGATGTTTTCATCTTCGGTCAGCATGGACGAATCTTTTTGGTTGGTCGCCTTAATCACAACAGAACGCCCCACCTCAACCGAACGCACTGCTGAAATATTCACCACCTCAGTTGTTTGGAAGGGATACGGCATGCGCCAATTAATACCAGGGCCTGCGGTGTGGCTGTATTTACCAAAAGTCAGAACCACGCCGGCCTGACCCTCTTGGATCATAAAAAAGCCAGTCGCAATCCAGATAAAAAAGACACCGCCAAGCGCAGCCAAGACGCCATTCTTCGATGAGAAAGGCAGTCCACCCGAAAAAATGGGGGGACGCGAACCGCCGCTCGGTGGGCCGCCGCGGCCATTATTGGGGTTTTGGTTTGGATTCGGTTTGCCATCCCAACCGCCACTGGGACGGCCTGGGCCTTTTTTGCCGCCAAAGAGGTTGCTGAGGCGATCATTGAAGTCGCGCCAGAGCTCATCGAGGTCAGGTGGGCCATTGCCCACTGGCTTGCGATCCGGATCCGGTTTGCTCGTAGGCGGATTAGCTGAGGCGCCCTGCTCTTCTGCTGGGGGCGCACCCTCATTACCAGTATTGCCGTCCTTAGACCCAGCGGCATCGCCTTTATTGTCATTTGGACGTGGCGAATTACCCCAGCCAGGGTCATTTACCGAAAAAATCGAAAGCAGTCTACGCATCATGGGGTAAATAGTGTTTTAGTGGAATCGGGTTAAATTCAGCGGAATCGGGTCGTTCTGTCATAGGGGCCAACAGCTCCTCCGTAGTCAATTGCGACTTGGGTCGGTTGTGTTGATCCCTAATTCTATCAGTCATTACAGCGCTTTGAGCGAGAGTTTCCCTCAGTAAATCAAGGCCCAGCCCCGTTTGCGCCGACAGATAAATGCGGCTTGGCTGACCCTCAATATCCCTTACAACCATGGGCCCTTTAGTAAAGGTCTGGGGCATCAGGTCGATCTTATTCATCACCTCAATCCGGGGGATGGAATCAGCCCCAATTTCAGCCAAAACTGCCTCAACCTGGGCTTGCTGCTCCTTGGCTACTGGGCTACAGGCGTCAATCACGTGCAGAATTAAATCGGCATGGATGGTCTCATCCAGGGTCGCCCGAAAGGCTTCAACCAACTGATGCGGCAAATCCCGGATAAATCCAACCGTATCGGAGACCACAATCGAGCCCACTTCGGGCAAAAATACGCGCCTTGAGGTGGTATCTAGGGTAGCAAAGAGCTGGTCAGCTGCATAAGTATCGGCCTTGGTTAAGGTGTTAAACAAGGTCGATTTGCCGGCATTGGTGTAGCCCACCAAGGAAACCGAGAACACGTCCTTACGGCTGCGGGACCGGCGCTGGGTACGCTGCTGGCGTTGCAGTTTCTCGAGTTCAAGCTCAAGGCGTTTGGCCTTGGTCGCCAGCATGCGTCGATCCAGCTCCATCTGGGTTTCGCCAGGACCGCCGCGCAAGCCAATACCGCCCTTTTGGCGCTCTAAGTGGCTCCAGGCCCGCACTAAGCGCGACATCCGGTAGCGTACTTGCGCCAACTCCACCTGGGTTTTACCAATATGGCTTTGAGCGCGTTGCGAAAAAATATCCAATATCAAGCCCGTACGATCCATCACGTGGTGACCGAGGTGGCGCTCTAAGTTGCGCTGCTGGCTTGGGGATAAGGGGTGGTTAAAGATAACGAGCTCGGCATCGTTGTCTTCTAAAGCCCGTTTGATCTCATTGGCCTTGCCGGACCCGACAAACAAGGCAGGATCGGTGCGCCCTTTGCGCGCCACCACGCTCGCGACTGGAATGGAGCCTGCGCTATCCGCCAGAAGGCTGAGTTCAGCCATGCTATCGGGAAAATCTTCTCGCCCCGAATCGACTCCTACTAGGACTGCGCGAACGGGATCAATGCCAGTTTTATGCAGAAGGCTCGTCCTCATCCGCACGGAACGTGACTGCACGCGCCGGCACGATGGTGGAAATGGCGTGTTTGTAGACCATTTGCGTTACGGTGTTGCGCAACAAAACGACGTACTGATCAAAGGATTCAATATTGCCTTGCAACTTAATGCCGTTGACCAGATAAATTGATACCGGAACGTGCTCTTTGCGCAAGGTATTCAGGAAGGGATCCTGAAGTAATTGGGTCTTATTGCTATTCATACTGCTCCTTATTCATTATTGGATGTGTGGGAGTCTTGCTTTTATTCTGGTATTGCAGGGCAATCGAATTCGCCCTACGGTTATTAATATATACCGCCCGCCAAACTTTTGCCAAGCCTTCAACAGCAGCCGAAAACACGGCGCTAAATTAGCGTTTTTTGCCCTTATCTGCATCCACATAAGGGTTTTTATTGGTGCGCATTTCGATCCGCAGCGGGGTTCCCCGCAGCTTAAATGCTTCCCGAAAGCGCCCTTCGAGGTAGCGCTTATAGCTATCCGTTACACCACTGAGCGCACTGCCATGAATCACCACAATCGGCGGGTTCATGCCGCCTTGGTGAGCATAGCGTAATTTAGGACGTCCCATGCCAACACGCTTGGGTTGTTGATGCTCTACCGCCTCCGCCAAAATACGCGTCAGTCTGGGGGTTGGTAATTTCGCCATGGCGGCGGCATACGCTAAGTCGACGTCTTTGAAAAGCTCTTTGAGTCCAGTTCCTTTTGCCGCTGAAATGGGATGTACGTTAGCAAAATCCAAGAAACGTAGCTTTTGTCCAATCTCAACTCGGCAGCGCTCTTTAACGTAGTGATCCACGCCATCCCATTTATTAATGGCAAGAACCAGTGCGCGACCCGCTTCCAAAATAAATCCAGCAATGTGCGCGTCTTGCTCTGAAATATCTTGCTGGGCATCGAGCATCAAGATCACAACATTGGCATCGGCAATCGCCTGTAAGGTTTTTACTACCGAGAACTTTTCGATTGCCTCAAACACTTTGCCACGGCGACGCAAACCGGCGGTATCAATCAAGATATAGGGCTTGCCATTACGCTCAAACGGAACCTCAATCGCATCCCGAGTGGTGCCCGGCATATCAAATGCAATCACACGTTCTTCACCAATAAGTTTATTGATGAGCGTCGACTTGCCCACATTGGGACGACCCACAACGGCGATCTTCATGGCGCGGGGCGTTAAGGGATCAGCATCCGCACTGTCATCGGGCTCGGGTATTCCGAGTGAGTCGAGTGCATCCTCGACCAATGTTTTAACGCCGTCACCATGCGCGGACGAAATTGCAAACGGCTCGCCCAATCCGAGCTCATGGAAATCGGCAGTCACGACGCCCTGTGACATGCCTTCAGTTTTATTAACGGCCAATACAACGGGGCGACCGGTCTTACGTAAAAAGTCGGCAATCACGCGGTCTTGCGGCGCCATACCCAAGCGACCGTCGACCAGGAAAATAATCAAGTCGGATTCGGCAACGGCTTGCTTGGTTTGTTTGGCCATCTCGGCCACGATGCCGGTTTTCGCGACCGGTTCAAAGCCACCGGTATCCACGCAAATGAACTCACGTGAGGTAATGCGGCTGTTGCCATAATGGCGATCCCGGGTTAAGCCAGAAAAGTCTGCGACCAGAGCATCACGTGAACGCGTCAAGCGATTGAACAAAGTGGATTTGCCGACGTTTGGTCGGCCAACAATGGTGATGACTGGTTTCATTTGGGGCTATACGCCGCTAATTTGCCGCCTTGAGACTGAACCAGAATCAAGCCGCCCACTGCGATCGGTGCTGCAGTCACTGGCGTGGTGTCATGGCGAATGCGCGCGAGCATCTCGCCGCCGGACTGCGACATCGCATGAATGTAACCTTGTTTGTCGCCCATCAAAACAACGCGTCCAATCGCTAAGGGTTCGCCAACATCACGCCACGTCAGTTGGGTGTTCTCCCATACCTGTACGCCATCACTGCTCCGAAATGCCGTAACGTGGGATTTTTCATTGGCAGCAAAAACAAAATCGGTACTCTGGGCTGTCCCAGTAAAGCTGGAAAAATCTTTAAACCAAATCAGCGTGCCGGTGCGTGCTTGGGCGCAACCAATGCGGCCCTGATACGACACAGCACAAATCCGCTCACCCTCCATGCTGGGCTTGGCACTCACATCATTGAGGCGCTCGATTTCAGAAAAGCCTTTTGGAAAGGAGATCGGAGTCTCCCAAACGAGTCCGCCATTGGCAATCCCAATCATGCCAAAACGTCCGCCTGCAAAACCCGTCACGATCACTTCGTTACCAATGGATAGCATGCCGTAACCGACGCGCAAGGACAATGCCGATTGCTGACGCTGGTAAATCCAGCGGCGCTTACCGGTAGCCGCATCAAGACCCACAAAGCGATTGTCTAAACCACGAATCACCACGACCCCACCAGCCACAACCGGAGCAGTCAATACTTCACCGCCAATGTGAAACTTCCAAATATTTTTGCCCGTGTCATCGTAGGCAAACACATCGCCTTCCGTAGTGACGACTGCAGTGACTTTGCCATCCGAGCCGGGACCAATGCTGAGTTTTTCGGGAACAGTCACGTCCCAAACTGTCTTACCGCTTTGCAAGTCAATTTTGCGCAGACTGCCGCGACGCGATGCAGCATACACAGCATCACCCGCCACGGCCGGATGAAAGTTAAAGGGCTCCGATGAACCAATGCTGACCGACCATACTGGAGCTAAATCAAACTGGTTGCTGACTTTGACCAACTCAGCAGGCTGGCGCACCCGTGCCTTGCCAGAGCAAGCCACGAGGCTCACTGCCAATACGGCAACAACGGCAGCGCCTAGAAGCCGTTTCATTCAATGCCTCCAACGGCATCCAGCTTTACTTTAAGTAAACTGCGCGCCTCTTGTGGAAACTCTTTGGATTTTTCCAATAACTTCCATGCCTGCAAATAACTAGTCCTTGCATCGGCATTTTTACCTTGCACCAAATACCAGTCGCCGCGGCGCTCAAGCCATAAGGGTTCAAATCCGAGGGTTGGTTTGCCCTTCAAAATGGTATCGGCTTCGGCAAGGGACTTGGCACCACCCTCGTCCATCAAGGCAGTGGCAAGGCGTAATTTGCCTAAAGCTTGATAGCCATCGTTGGCTGCTTTTTCAGCGACCCAGCGCAGATAGGCTTGGGATTTAGCAGCATCGCCTGCATCCGCAGCCAGTTTTGCTGCAATCAAACTCGCCATGGGGGCATAGCTGGTGCCAGCAAATTGTTTTTGCAAGTCGTCTGCCGCTTGCATGCTTTGCGCTTTGTTGCCCTTTTCAATCGAGCTCATCATGGTTTCGTAGAGCTTGCCGGCTTCGGTTGCTTGACTGTTCTTCCACCACTGCCACCCGTTGTAGGCGGCAAATACAAAGAGCACAGCAGTAACTACACCCATGATGAGGGAGCGGTATTTCTCCCAAAAGGCTTTTAAGCTATCGAGTTGTTCTTGTTCTTCAAGGTCTAAAGGCATAACGGTCCAGGCTATTAAATACGATACGAATGCGTCATTCTATTCGGATGTCGCTACTAAGGCATCAATTACCGTGCCGAGCAATCCATCTAATGGAATGGCGCGCTGCTGCTCACCGCCACGCAAATCTTTGAGTTGTGCCTCATTGCGGGCTAGTTCATCGGGGCCAATGATCACCGCATACGCCGCGCCGCTGGCATCGGCCTTCTTCATTTGGGACTTAAAACTGGCTGCTTGGCCGTCAGGTGCGCAAAATAGAACAACATCAATACCGGCACTGCGCATTTCCTCAGCAGCGACCAAAGCGGTACGTAAAGTCTCGCCGCCCTGATGCAATACAAAGACATCGCACAAATTTGTCGCCTCTGGCAATGACTCGGACACCTTCATGAGTTCAAGTACACGTTCCATGCCCATCGCCCAACCACATGCTGGTGCAGATTTACCACCCATGCGTTCGATTAAGGGATCGTAACGACCGCCGCCTGCAATCGTGCCTTGGGCGCCGAGGGCATCGGTTACCCACTCAAATACGGTTAGGTTGTAGTAATCCAAACCCCGCACTAAGCGTGGATTAATCTTGCACGGCACGTTATTGGCTTTGAGTAAATCTTGCACGGCTTCAAAATGCGCCAGCGATTCGGGTCCCAGAAAATCCAGCAGCCGAGGCGCACCTTCAATCAAGGCTTGCATCTCAGGGTTTTTGGAATCCAATATACGCAGTGGATTGGTTTTGAGGCGGCGCTGTGAATCCGCATCCAATGCAGATGCGTTTTTCTCAAAATAGGCAATCAAGGCAGTGCGGTGCTGCGCACGCTCATCGGCCTGACCAAGCGAATTGATCTCCAAGCGTACGCCGCGCAATCCCAGCTCATCCCACAGGCGTTGACCCATCAAAATGATTTCTGCATCGATATCCGGGCCTGCAAAACCCAAGGCCTCAATACCAAATTGATGAAACTGGCGATAGCGCCCACGCTGTGGTCGCTCATGCCGAAACATTGGGCCGGTATACCAAAGGCGCTTGGGGCCATCGTAGAGCAAATTGTGCTCAATCACAGCGCGCACCAGTGCAGCAGTGCCTTCCGGTCTCAGAGTGAGTTGCTCGCCATTTAAACGGTCTTCAAAGGAATACATCTCCTTCTCGACAATGTCGGTTACTTCGCCAATACCGCGCTGAAAGACTGGAGTTGATTCAACGATTGGTGTTTTTAGTAATTCGTATCCATACGCCCGCGTGAGATCACGTACGGCATTTTCCAAATGCGTCCACTGCTGCGCATCAGCAGGTAGCAGGTCATTCATGCCCCGCACGCCATTTATTTTTTGCAGCTTGGGATTACTCATGCTTGCTTACTGCCGTAACGGGTTTTGACGTACTCTTCCACAATCACCTGAAAGTCTTGCGCAATCGATTCACCGCGGAGCGTCTTCACTTTGACGCCATCGACGAACACCGGGGCAGCCGGCGTCTCGCCCGTGCCTGGCAATGAGATACCAATATTGGCGTGCTTACTCTCGCCTGGGCCGTTGACAATGCAACCCATTACGGCAACGTTCATTTCTTCAACTCCCGGATGGGTTTTTTTCCACACAGGCATTTGCTGACGTAAGTAGGATTGAATATTGGCAGCCAATTCCTGAAAGGTCGTGCTCGTCGTGCGACCACAACCTGGGCAGGCAATCACCATCGGCGTGAAATTACGCAGGCCCATGGTTTGTAAAATTTCTTGGCCCACGATCACTTCGTTTTCACGAGGAGCGCCGGGATCGGGTGTGAGTGAAATACGAATGGTATCGCCAATACCCTCTTGCAACAAAATGGCTAAGGCGGCAGTTGAAGCCACTATCCCTTTGCTGCCCATGCCGGCTTCGGTTAAGCCCAAATGCAATGGGTAGTCGCAGCGGCGCGCAAGGTCACGATAGACCGCCACTAAATCTTGTACGTTACTGACTTTGCACGAGAGTGTGATTTGATTAGGATCCATGCCCAGCTCTTCCGCCTTCTCTGCCGATTGCAGAGCCGACTGAATCAGCGCCTCAATCATCACTTCTTGTGCTGACTTGGGCGAAGGCAGCGCAGCATTGGCATCCATGATGCTCGCAAGCAAGTCTTGATCCAGACTGCCCCAATTCACACCAATGCGAATGGGTTTGCGGTATTCGCAAGCGGCTTCAATCATTTGCGCAAATTGCGGATCACGTTTGGCGCCCTTACCTACGTTACCGGGATTAATGCGGTACTTGGATAAAGTCCTAGCGCACTCGGGATGCTCTTTCAGTAAGGTGTGGCCGTTGTAATGAAAGTCACCAATGAGCGGCACATGCACGCCCATCTTATCGAGCTGCTCCCGAATGTAGGGAACAGCAGCCGCAGCAGCCGGCGTGTTGACGGTAATGCGCACCATTTCAGAACCGGCACGTGCTAATTCTTTCACTTGAATGGCAGTTGCCAGGGCATCCTCAGTATCGGTATTGGTCATCGACTGTACGCGGACCGGCGCATTACCACCGACGGTAATTCGGGCGCTTTCCCAAACCACTTCGGATTGGCGTGAGGCGCGCTTAGGCGATGGACCGAGTGGTAATGGAGGTAAGCAATTTGACATGGTTTTGGTCGGTTCTGTCATTGGTATATGCAATATTAACGGTTGACCCATTCGATGGGCTGCTCGTAGAGCGCGCGCTCACGCACGCGCGTCCGATCCACCACATCACCAGCGAGTTGGCCACAAGCAGCGGCAATATCACTGCCCCGCGTTTTACGAATGGTTGCGACCATACCGGCATCGAGTAATAAATGCATAAATGCCTGAACGCGCTGTGGTAATGAACGGGTCAAGCCCGATTCTGGGAAAGGATTAAATGGAATCAAATTGACCTTGCATTTAATGCCACTCAATAAGCGAATTAACTCCTTGGCCTGCGCATCGCTGTCATTCACATTCTCAAGCATGCAGTATTCAAAGGTTAAAAAATCACGGGGAGCAAACTCCAAATAGCGCTCACACGCTGCCAGTAATTCACGCAGCGGGTATTTAATATTCAAAGGAACCAGCTGGTCACGCAGCGCATCATTGGGTGCATGCAAGGATACTGCCAAAGCGACGGGGCAATCTTGCGATAAGCGATCCATCATCGGCACCACGCCGGAAGTAGATACAGTCACGCGGCGACGTGACAAACCGTAGGCGTTGTCATCAAGCATCAAGCGCAAGGCAGTCAGCAAATTGTCGTAATTGAGCAGCGGCTCACCCATGCCCATCAAAACTACGTTGGAAACCACACGGCCGCTGTATACGTAGCCTGGGGTTGGGTACTCTTCTAAGCGCAGTATGGCGTTTGGATCTTTCTTTAACTCGTGCTCGGCATACCAAAGTTGGCCGATGATTTCACCGGCAGTCAGGTTGCGTGAGAAGCCTTGATAACCAGTCGA
Organism: Polynucleobacter difficilis; assembly: GCF_003065365.1. Taxonomy (NCBI): domain Bacteria; kingdom Pseudomonadati; phylum Pseudomonadota; class Betaproteobacteria; order Burkholderiales; family Burkholderiaceae; genus Polynucleobacter; species Polynucleobacter difficilis. Next base: position 1,124,998 of record NZ_CP023276.1, read on the forward strand.
GCAAAAACGGCAATTTACTGCACAGCCGGCCTGCGATGAAATACACAAAGTACCGCGGTCGTCTTCTGGTATGAATACCATCTCTACCGCATCTTTAGCGCCTACATCAATCAGCCACTTGCGTGTGCCATCCTCTGCTTGCTCATCCCGGATGACGGGCAGCGGCTTAATTTCAGCGCGGTCAGTTAAGGAAGTACGAAAGGTTTTTGCTAAATCACTCATCGCGGCGATATCCGACACGCCGCGCTGGTGAACCCAATTCAGGAGCTGCTTGGCCCGAAATGGTTTTTCATTTAGACCCGCGACATACGCTGCCATTCCGGCAGCGTCAAAATCCAGGAGATTTGTGCGCGGGGTAGTCAATCAATTAACGCGAAAAGATATTCATGCCTGGGAAAAAGAAGGCGATTTCCACAGCAGCAGTTTCTGGCGCATCGGAGCCATGCACTGCATTGGCATCAATGCTGTCTGCAAAGTCAGCACGGATAGTGCCTTTGTCTGCTTTCTTTGGATCGGTTGCGCCCATGAGTTCACGGTTTTTTGCAATGGCGTTATCACCTTGCAATACCTGAATCATGACTGGACCAGAAATCATGAAGCTCACTAAATCTTTAAAGAATGGGCGAGCTGCATGCACAGCATAAAACTGCTCCGCTTCTGACTGCGACAAATGCGCCATTTTGGATGCGATGACTTTGAGGCCGGCCTGCTCAAAACGAGAATAAATCTGTCCGATTACATTTTTAGCTACTGCATCCGGTTTAATAATAGAAAGGGTGCGCTCCATTGCCATGCAAAACTCCAGTGATTAAATCAATAGTAATTAAAAAACAGCCATTTTTGACCAAAATTTATAGGGTATTGGCTGCCGATACGGGTACAGCGCGCTTATTTAAACGCTTGATTATTATACATTGCTTCATCCGTATTTACCCCCATAACTATTACTCTAAGCCTTTGAATTTACTAGGTATAACCCTATTTTATTTATTCTTATTGGACTGCCCCCTTGATTTAATCAATTTTGTCTATACTTGCTATCAAAGTCCCGTGGTGGACTCACGTTATTAGATAAAAGGAGTCAATATGAGTGATTTGAACTCGTTCGGCTTTGGGCAAACAGGCTCAGTTGCAAACGCGCAGGTCCGTAACCGGGTACTGCGCAATACCTACGCCCTGCTGGCACTTTCCATGGTTCCAACCGTCATCGGCGCTTGGCTGGGTGTTGCAATGGGATTCAAGCTGTTTGAAGGCAGCCCCTTCATGGGCTTTATCGTCTTTATGGCAGTGGCCTTCGGTTTTTTCTGGGCGATTGACCGCAATAAAGACAGCGGCCTAGGCGTAGTCCTGTTATTGGCCTTCACCTTCTTTATGGGCGTGATGCTGTCCCGTTTAGTTGGCTACACCCTGGGCACCTATAGCAACGGCGCAACCCTGATCATGGGTGCATTTGGTGGTACAGCCCTGATCTTCACGGTCATGGCCAGCATTGCTACCGTCAGCAAGCGTGATTTTGGCAGCATGGGTAAGTTCCTCATGATTGGCGTAATACTGCTGATCGTGGCATCCCTTGCCAACATTTGGTTGCAAATGCCTGCTTTGATGTTGACCTTGATGGTGTTAGCAATTGCGATTTTCTCTGCCTTCATCTTGGTGGACGTTCAGCGTGTGGTCAATGGTGGCGAAACCAACTACGTGATGGCAACTCTAGCTATTTACTTGAATATCTACAACATCTTTACCAACCTCTTGGCCCTCTTCGGGATCATGGGTGGCGATCGCGACTAAGTCGTAATCAGCATCAATGAGAAGCGCCCTGCGGGGCGCTTTTTCTTTGGGGCTTTATCTAGCGAGGCTGAATAATAGTGATAACGCACGGCTTTCTTTAAGAGCCTCTGGCTTGCCTATGTGCTCATGCGGATCACACATGACATCCGCAATCGAATCGTGATGGACAGTTCAGGCTAAGAGGATCATGATCCACTGGCTGGGTTAATCTTTTTTGGGACCGCCCAACATTGTCGGATAAGTAATGTTGTACTTGTAAATGATCAGGCGTAGCGAAATCAAGAAAAAGAATGTAAAGATCACCGTAAGCAAAACAGGGATCGAGCTTGCCTCAAAGTAATTTGAAATAAATAAGCCTGCAGTGAGTATCAAGCCTCCTATGACCGCGGCTTCTTCATAGATAACTCCCTTGAATGTGTGAGGTTCTTGATTAACTAAAACATCTCGCAACATACCACCACCTGCACACGAAAGTGCCCCACAAATGGGAGCCCAAAACCAAGGCATACCGGCTGCCAATGCAAGCATTGCTCCCATCGTGGCTAAGCCTGCAAAGCCAATAATGTCGGTATATTTTTTAATTCCCTTAAATAAATCAGAATGATGAAAACCTTGATAGCGCATTCCAATAATGCTAGCGCTCAATACGATAAGTAAAATGCCGGTTGGAAAGACGATGTCTTTCACATAGAAGAAGTTCAGGCGTTCACCACCAATCACAATATCGCGCAGAGTACCGCCGCCAAGTCCAGATAGTAAGGCCAAGATTAAACGACCCCATAGATCATAGTTACGATTAATACCTTCTAGTGTTCCTGACAACGCAAAGGTAAATGCGGATAGGTAAATTAGTAGTTTGAACCATTGAGACTTAACAATTTCGGTGACATAAAAACGGGTTGCCTCAGTAAGGGGTTTTGCGAGACCATCTTCTTTTTGTAGTTGCGCCCAAATGGAGTGGGTCCAGAGTAAGCTAGGGTCAATTGCCTGGTTTGGGCTAACGCGTTCTAAGAGATCTAAGCTCTTGCCATAATTAGCGAGATGAAATAATCCGAACTCATTATTATTTTTGGGCACTAGCTCCAGTACAGACTGCGCCATATGAACTTGATGGCGAATATCCAAACTAGCATCGTAGTTCAGTACTTGTTGTGCTGCCAAGGTAGGCGCAATGCGAGCTTCAGCCCAGCCTTTGCGTAAGGCCCTCATAAAACGCGTCATTTGATCCCGAAAGTTAGGATCCTGTAAGCGATCGCGCATGACATACAAGCCATCTTCGATATTGATAGTGCCGTATTTTTCAGGCTCAATCACGATCAAATCAGAGGCAGGTACGCCCGCTTCCAATATTTTCCAGTACTCGTTGTAGTTCATTGCGGTGGCGCAAGCGACATTGCGATCGATTAAATCTTTGCCATCAGGCCGTTGCTTGATCAGCTCAACTTGATTACTCGGAATGGAGAGCTTACGAAGCATTTCCATCACAATATCTTGGTCCCCCACGCCCCATACCCCGATCTTTTTGCCATACATATCTTTGGAGCTAAAGACTCCGGCGCTAATACGACAAACAATATTGAGGGCCGAGCCAGAAAAGATTTGTCCGATATTAACTACCTGTTTATCGGGCCCAGAAAGTTGGTAGGCATTGTTAAACCAGGCAATGGCTACATCAGCGTTACCAATTTGCAGTTCGTTAATGGGGTTTAATGCAGACCCTCCAGGAAACACGATTACATCAAGGCCCTCAGCCTCAAAATGTTTGCGCATTTGTGCAACATAGACCCCTGCAAATTGGGCCTGATGTGACCAAGCCAGTTGGAGTCGAACTGGGGAGGAATTGGCTTCTTGAGCAAAACTGGAGTTAGCAAAGGAAAGAAGTGTCACTAACATTAATGGGAGCCACCCCTTAAGTTGCATAAATGAAGCAAGCATGTTCATTTGAGCGGTCAAGCTATACGCTTTATCGGTAGCGTGGCTCTTGGTACGATGATGCTACCTCGGTCTCTAGAGGTCACAGAGCCCCAGAAGGAGGCAATGTAATCGGGCGGCATGCGATTTCTCCACTTTGATGTGCATTTAATACTACAAGCAAGCTTAGGGCAAACCAATAAGGGTAATGACTTAGTTTTGGTCTTTTTGCATCACCACATAATCACGTTTCATAAGCACGAACTCTTATTAAATGCCGTGCCCATTGCGCTCAAATACCGCAATCGACTCCACGTGCGAGGTATGGGGAAACATATTGATGATGCCGGCAGAGCGTAACTGGTAGCCGGCTTGGTGTACCAAAATAGAAGCATCTCGCGCTAGGGTTTTGGGATTACACGATACGTAGACGATGCGTTTTGGTAAGAAGGCATCCCATTCATGCTGCCCTGCTGCGCTTGCTTGAACAATATTGGCTAATGCTTGGCAGATTGCCATTGCGCCCTCTCTGGGCGGATCAATTAACCAGCGCTCGGCCTTGCCCCACGAAACAATGATATCGATGCTGACTTCAAACAGATCGCTCTGCATGAAACTAGCTTTGTGGCTAAGTTGATTGTGCGCTGCATTTTCAGTAGCGCGTTCTACTAAACTGGCAAGCCCTTCGATGCCCAGTACGCTACTGGCTGTACGAGCCAATGGCAAACTGAAATTACCAATGCCGCAAAAGAGATCGAGCACCCGATCACCCGCTTGCACTTCAAAGAGTCGCAAGGCGCAGCTGACCAGCGAGCGATTCATCAGGTGATTGACCTGGGTGAAGTCGGCTGGTTTAAATGGCATCTCAATACCAAACTCCGGCAGGCGATAGCAGAGCATACCCGTTGGCGGATGAAAGGGAGCCAGGCTTTGTAAGCCACTGGGTTGCAGCCAAATCCACACACCATGCTGATCGGCAAATGCTTTGATGGCAGTTTGATCCGCTTCTATCAGCGGCTCTAAATGCCGAATCGCCAAGGCGGTAACTTGACTACCGATTTCCTTGCCCTCGCCTACAGCGAGTTCAATTTGCGGCACTCGGCTCGGATCGCTGAGTGACATGATGAGCGCGCGCAGGGGCTCGAGTAAATCGGATACATGCTTGGGCAGTATTTGACATGACAGCATGTCGGCCACATACGCGCTTTGGTGCTCATGAAAACCCACCAGTACTGTGCCTTTTTTAATCGAACGATTGACCACACTAAAACGCGCGCGGTGGCGATAGTGCCAAGTAGGCCCAGCCATGGGTCGCAATACTTCCTGCGGGCGAAGCTGGCCAATATGCAATAAATCATCTTCTAGTACACGCTGCTTGATCGCGATTTGCGCGCGGATATCCAAGTGCTGCATGGTGCAACCGCCACACACACCAAAATATTGGCATGCAGGCTTCGCTCGAAAGACCGCCTCTTTCATAATGTCGATTACTTTGGCTTTGGAGAAGCGGGATTTATCGCGGGTAATTTGGTAGCGCACCACCTCGGTTGGTAAGGCGCCCCGAATGAAGATCACCTTACCGCTTTCACCGCGTGCAGCCGCTTCTTCGGTTGGTGCTAGGCGGGCAATGCCCTGGGCATCGAGATCCAAGCCCTCCACCAAAATGGGGTCAGAGATATCGTGGCTTTCTGGCGCTACGCGTGCGCGTGATCGCCTAGGCATCGCCTGCAAAACCAGCGAGGTATTCTTGCCAGGCTTGGCCGTTTGGCTCTTTGGCCTCTTGCTCTAAATAGCGCTTCACAAAGTCCAGCTCTTCATCGTGCTCGGCTTGCGTTACTCCGCCCCGCAGGAGTTGGTAACGGCAATACATGAGATAGGTGTTCACGACATCGGTTTCGCAATAGCGCCGTATGTCCGCGATTTTGCCGTCTTGGTAGGCTGGCCACACTTGACTGCCATCCATGCCGAGCTTGCCTGGAAAGCCGCACAGTTTGGCTAAGGCATCCAAAGGGGCATTGGCCCGGCCATTGAATTTCGCGAGCAAATCCATTAAGTCTAAATGCCGCATGTGGTAGCGGCTAATGTAGTTATTCCATTTGAAATCGCGGCTATCGCTATCTTGGCTCTCGCCCATTTCCCAATAGCGCGGTGCATGTACTTGGTTAATTAAGGCGCGGTAGTGCAAGACCGGTAAATCAAAGCCGCTGCCATTCCACGATACCAATTGCGGCGTGTATTTTTCGATCAAATCAAAAAATGCCTGAATCAATACCTTTTCAGAATCATCTGAGTTGCCGAGGGAGCCGACTTTGATTTGTGGCAGACCTTCTTTGGTGGTGCGCCGAATGACGCAAGAGATCGCCACAATGCGTTGCAAGTAGAGTGGTAAAAAATCGCTGCCGGTTTTATCTAAACGCAGTTGCATCACTTGCTGCGCCACATCCGCATCTGCCATACTCGCCGGAAAATCCCCCAGCCGGCGCAGACCTGCTACATCCGGAATGGTCTCAATATCAAATACCAGAACGGTTGTCATGCCGCCTTACGTTACTGCAGGAAAGGCAGCGGATCTACGGGCTTGCCATTCACGCGAAGTTCAAAATGCAGTCGCACGGAGTTGGCATCGGTATCGCCCATTTCTGCAATCTTCTGACCCTTGCGCACGGCATCGCCCTCTTTCACCAATAAGTTGCGATTGTGGGCATAGGCGGTGAGGTAAGTATTGTCGTGTTTGACGATCACTAAATTACCGTAACCGCGCAGGCTATTTCCAGCATATACAACGCGGCCATCGCCCGCAGCCTGAATGGGATCGCCAAGCTTACCGGCAATGTCGATGCCTTTGTTCTTGCCGTCAATGAAATCTTCTACTACCTTGCCTTTGGCTGGCCATGATAAGCGGATGCCTGGCGCATTTGCATCGGGCTTAGCTGACTCGGCCTTCGCTTCCACTGCCGGTTCAGCCGTACGCTGCTCTGCCATTTTTTGCGGCGCCGGTGTGGTGGCCGCCGACGTCAACGGTTTTACAGTCATTGCATTTGCAGGCGGCCTTACTAGCAATAACTGATCGACCTCAATCAAGTTGGGGTCGCTTAAGTTATTCCAGCGCACGACGTCACGATAGGACTGTCCATGATCCAAGGCAATCCGCAATACGGTATCCCCCCGCTTCACACGGTAATACCCCGGCGGCGTTGGAATGTTTGCTGTTGCTGTTGATGATTCGGGGCGCGTACGATCGATTACGGTCGCAGGCGTAGTACGCGGCGTAGTACATGCCGAGAGGAGTAAGACTGAACTGATGCCAATCAGCATCACAAGGGAGGGCATGTCGCTGCGCTTGATTTGGGTAATAGAACAATGGCTTGGTTTTTTCATACTACCCCTGATTGTAAAGGCACAAAAAAGACCTCGTCTAGGGCCGTGCGCTGATAGCGGTGGGAACTGACCCGTTCAATCAGGAGTAATTGCTGCTCTTTTGCATTGCGCGCCACCGGGGCTACCAAACGCCCACCAATCGCCAGCTGATCCAGTAACGCATCCGGAATACCCAAACCGGCAGCAGCCAAAATAATCGAGTCAAAGGGAGCGGCTTGTGGAAGCCCCAAAATGCCATCCCCATAAATTAGTCGGAGATTTTTAATCCGAAATGGCCTTAAATTATCGCGGGCTAAATCATGCAATGGCCGGATGCGCTCAATGGAATACACCTCATCGGCGAGCAGACTTAATACCGCTGCTTGATATCCGCAACCCGTACCGATTTCAAGGACTTTACTGAGCGGCTGTTTGGATTTATGCAGGACCTCAATCATGCGCGCCACCACCGATGGCTTCGAGATGGTTTGCTGATGCCCAATCGGCAAGGCAGAATCTTCGTAGGCTTGGGGATGCAGGCCCGCATCCATAAAAGCGTGGCGTGGCACCGTGGCAATGGCATCTAACGTTTTAGCGTGCTTCACACCCGCCATCGCTACCTTCGTAGCAAGCGCCTGCCGGTGTCCGGCGAACCGATCTACAGAGGCCGACTTCAATCGCGATTCCAACCGTCTGCGGCCATCGCTTTTTGCCGAGCGTGGTCAGTAAGATCAAGCTGCATTGGCGTAATCGATATACAGCCCTCATTGATCGCATGAAAATCCGTGCCAGAAGAAGCATCCTTCGCGTCGCCCGCTGCGCCAATCCAGTAAATCTTGTCACCGCGTGGGTTGTTTTGTACAACGACGGGTTGCGAGTGGTGGCGATTACCTAAGCGCGTGACGCGCCAGCGCTTGAGTTCGTCGTAAGGTCTGTTCGGAATATTGACGTTGAGTAAGGTGGCTATGCCATCGGCCTGCTGGGGGTGTTTTGGCATCGGGTGGGACAGCATTTGTTTGACAATGTCGTGCGCTGCTTGCGCTGCATCATCAATACGGGCCCAGCCTCGATCGGTTTGCGAGAACGCAATCCCAGGAACGCCAAACATCACACCCTCCACTGCTGCGGCAACCGTACCGGAATAAAGTACGTCTTCGCCCATGTTCTCGCCTTGGTTGATGCCAGAAACGACTAAATCAGGGCGATGGTCTAAGTAGCCCGTCATGGCAATGTGCACGCAATCGGTTGGCGTGCCATTAATAAAGACAAAGCCATCGCGCTCTCCGCCAGCGATCCGATGAATCGACAAGGGACGTGAAAGTGTTAAAGAATTGGAGGCGCCGCTGTGGTTTTGCTCGGGGGCAATTACCGTAATCCGGCCCAAGGGGCGGATCGCATTCACTAAAGCCAATAAGCCAGGCGCTAAATAGCCATCGTCATTGGAGATCAGAATGTGGGGCAACGCGGTGTCGCCGGAAGGAAAAGAAGTAGCCATACCTCATGATACCGAGACTTTGGCAGGGGCTGGCAGACTCCGGCAACGGAACCAGCCGTAAATGACCGGCAATACCAGTAGGGTCAGAATGGTGGTGGTCACCATGCCACCCACAATCACGAGTGCCAAGGGGCGCTGGGCCTCTGAGCCAATTGAGGTCGAGAGCGCGGCAGGCAGTAATCCAAAGCCCGAAAGCATGGCGGTCATTAACACAGGCCTGACACGCAAAGCGGCACCCTCCACCATCGAGTCCTTCATGGCGCCATGCTCGTTGGCTACGGTCTTATTGATAAAGGAGATGAGAATCACCCCGTCCTGAATCGCAATACCAAAGAGCGATAAAAAGCCAAAGAATGCGGAGATGCTGAGGGTCTCACCTGCTAAGTGCAATGCGATTACCCCGCCAATGGCAGCAAAGGGCACGTTGATCATGACTATCACCGCATCCCGGAAATTACCAAAGGCACTTACCAAGAGTAGGAAGATTCCGAGCAGAGCTAAGGGCACGATCACCATCAGTTTACTTTGCGCCTGTTTCATTTGATTAAATTGGCCATCCCAACTGATCGAGTAGTTTGCTGGCAACACGACATTTTGCTCAACTAAGAATTGCGCATCTTCAACTGCACTACCCAAGTCGCGTCCGCGCACACTGAATTTAATCGCAATGTAGCGCTTGCCGGCTTCACGGTAAATAAAGAAAGGTCCATCACTGAGCTCAATCTTCGCGACCATCGAAAGGGGAATGCGTCTACCACCAGGGGCATCTACTAGTAATTGCGATATGTCGGATACATCATTGCGGCTCGCTTCACTGAGGCGCACGGCAATACCAAAGGTCTTTTCGTCTTCTAGTAAGTTTGTTACTGCAGCGCCGCCAATGGCATTGGCCACCACCGTCTGAATATCACTGACATTAATGCCGTACCGCGCTGCGCGCTCGCGATCAATCTGAATGTTCAGTGTAGGCTGGCCCAATTCCTTAAGAATGCCTTCGTCGGCTACGCCGCGAACGTGTTTAATTTGCTCAAGCACTTCCTTGGCTTTGGCATCGAGCACCTCTAAATCCGCGCCGTAGATTTTGACGGAGTTCTCACCCTTCACGCCGGAGAGCGCCTCATTGACGTTGTCCTGAATGTATTGTGAAAAGCTGTAATTGGCGCCTGGGATCTGATTGAGAACGCCCTCGAGTTTCTGAATCAGTTTTTTCTTATTGCTTCCCTCTGGCAACTTATCGGGCGATTTCAGATACAGACCAAACTCGATATTAAATACCCCAGTAGAGTCCGTGCCATCATCCGGCCGGCCAATTTGTACTGCTACTTTTTCAATTTCAGGCTGTTTAATGAAATTCTCGCGCAATTGGTTGGCGACCTTAATCGAGTAATCCAGATCAACCGTGTTGGGCAGAGTGACCCGCAACCAAATGTTGTTTTCTTCGAGGGTCGGTAAAAAAGCCGTGCCCAAACGCGTTACGCTCAGCAGCGTGAGTCCGAGAATAAAGACCGCGACTGCCACAATCGTTCTGGGGCGATCCATCCAGCGGCGCAGCAAAGGCTTATAGCCCTCAATCAAACGGGTGATAAAACTGGGTGGCTTGTGCCCCATGGTCTCACCAAAGATTAAGGAGATCATCGCCGGTAAAAAGGTCAGACTCAAAATCACCGCAGCAATTAAGGCAAAGCCCATCGTAAAGGCCATCGGCTTAAAGATGATGCCCTCCACCCCGCCCATAAAGAATAGTGGGGAGTAGGCCACAATAATGATGCCGGTGGAATAGATCATTGCCCGCTGCACTTCACTGGTGGCTAAGATGATGGCTTGGTTAAGGCGCTTGCCGCCCTTCTCCAAATGCCGCATCACGTTCTCCGTCAGAATGACGGCGGCATCGACAATCACACCAAAATCAATGGCCCCTAGGGAGATGAGATTAGCGGGCACGCTCCAAATGTGCATCTGAATAAAGGCCACGCACAGTGCCAATGGAATCACCGCAGCCACCACCGCAGCAGCGCGCAGATTACCCAAAAAGATATAGAGAATAGCCAGAACCAAGGTGATGCCAAAAAACAAGGTGTGCTTCACCGTACCGACAGTAATGTCGAGCAATACCTGGCGATCATAAAAAGGCCGTACTTCGATGCCGGGTGGCAGAATTTGCTTATTAATATTGTGAACGGTCTCACGTACCCGCGCTAAGACTTCGGTGGCGTTTTCGCCGCGGCGCAAATAAATGATGCCTTCAACGGAATCCGGGTTCTCATTAAACTGAAACAAACCCAAGCGCGGCGCATTGCCAATTTGCACTGTTGCCACATCGCCCACCCGAACTGGAACGCCATTATTTGTCGTAATCACGACTTGCTTAATGTCATCGATGTTCTTGAGTAAACCCACACCGCGCACCACAAACTGCTGCTCGCCACTGGGCAATAAGCCCCCACCCATATTGCTATTGGAACTGGTAATGGCTGCAATCAACTGGGCAATCGAAATGCCTTTCGATTGCAGGCTCTCTGGCGTCACAATCACTTGGTACTGGCGTACCTTACCGCCAAAAGAGGACACATCCGCCACCCCGCGGGTTTGCTTTAACTCTTTGTAGATCTCGTAGTTTTGCAGTGTTTTGAGTTCAGCCGAGGATGCGTAGTCGGAGTGCACCTCATAGCGCATGATTTCGCCGGTGGCATCCGAGTCCGGGCTAATACTGGAGACTACGCCAGCGGGTAAATTGGCGTTGGCTAAATTGGCAATGAAGGTTTGCCGGGCCTTGAAAGGATCGGCTGTGTCATTGAATTTGAGCGTAACAACCGATAAGCCAAAGAGCGAGACTGAACGAAACGCCTGCAGCCCCGGAATACCAGCCAAGGCATTTTCAACCGGAATGGTGACTTGCTGCTCGACCTCAGTCGTACTTCGTCCAGGCCACTGCGAAATGGCTTGAATGGTTAAGGGGGCAACGCCCGGGTATGGCTGTATGGGTAATTTACTCAGACTATTAATGCCGAGACCCAAGAGCACAATCGAACCGACGATCACCAAGACGCGTTTTTCTAAAACGCCCCGGATGAAGGAAGTAAATTGGCTCATTTAGTGTTCTAACCTAGTGTTCTAACTTAGTCTTCTAACTTCGCAAAGCGATCGTTGAGTAAGACTGCGCCGTCCGTCAGCACCATTAAGCCGGCACCAAGGCCGTCCGTAATGGCAAAACGTTTGCCGTCTAAGTCATAGCCTTTGACCGGAAGCCGGCGAAAGGTATCGGGCGCAACCTGGACAATCGCATAGCGCATCTCCCGAATGCGCACAATCGCCGATTGCGGCACCACTACGGCAAGGCCCTTGCCAACTAAGAGCTTGGCTGACATAAACATATCGGGGCGCAGCAAACCGTCGTCATTGTTGACGTCGGCACGAATCAGCAATGCCCTTGTCTCGGGATCAACGCTGGGAGCAACGTAATTGGTTTGCGCAATAAACTCACGATCGGGATAGGCTTCCGTTTTTAGAATCAGTTGCTGGCCACTCGATAACAGACGAATGTCCTTTTCAAATACATTCCCTAAAAACCACAATGCTTTTGGATCGGCCAAACTAGCGAGCACATCGCCGCTATTTACAAAAGCGCCTGGTTCGGTATTGCGCTTGATCACAACCCCCTGAATGGGTGAGCGAATCAACAAGTTCGACTGCGTTCGTTGATTACTACCGAGCTGCGCGATCTCCTGATCCGATACGCCGATATTGCGCAAGCGATTGGAAGCGGCATCTTGGGTCATCTTGGCGTCTTGCAGAAGGTCGCCCATAGCCTGATTTTTGCCCAGGATGCTCGCTGTTTTACTCGCCAGCAAATACTCTTGCTGCGCTGAATTAAATTCCGGGCTATACATTTCTAGAATGGGCGAACCCACATTCACAGCAGCACCATCAAAGGCAAAGATGCGCTCTACCCGCCCTGCTACCCGCGCAGATATCACTTTAGATTTTTCCGCATTAAAAGCAAGTCGACCCGGCACTTTTATTTCAATCGGTACTTCGGATGTTTTAGCTTCTTTAAAGACATAAATTTCGGGATTGAGGGTAACGCCTGGCAACTTGAGTTCTAAAGTGCCACTCTTTTCAACTTTGAGTGTCTTGTCGGATTTATCGATTTGCACTGCCCGATTAATGTCCGTCAGGCGACCAAGCACAATGCCCAACGACAAAATCGCAAAGGCCACCGCAGCCAAACGAATCCGTTGGCGCTGCTCGGGTGAGCGATTCCAATAGAGGGCGGCAAGGTTTTCACGCAGATGTGCAGACTGCTCACCGAGCTTCTGCTGGAGCCGGCTCATCTGCTCTGCCGCCTTTTTTGTTCCGGAGCGAAATTGATCTTTCAAGCGATATCCTTAAAACGGTTCTTTACCGGCGGCTGCCAACACAGTCGCCTGACTCTGGAGTAGCGCGCTTTGCGCTAGCGCCAACTGAATTTCCAATAAACGCAATTGCGTTTGCGCTGTGAGTACATCATTAAATCCTTGGCCATTATTGGCGTACTGGTTTAGCCCCACCTTATACGCAGCATCGGCCTGCGGCACCTGGCGATCGCGTAAAAACTGCACCTGATTTCTGGCTTGCTCGTAATTGGCGTATGCCGTATTGACGGCCAATACCACTTGTTGGCGACTAGCAATATTGCTGGCCTCGAGCGAGGCTTGATTGCGCCTGGCTTGCTCTACCCCATACTTTTCTTTGGTAAAGAAATACAGTGGAATCACAATATCGAGTTCAAGCTGATAAAACAAAGCGCCATTGTTCGCGGCAAACGGACCGCGCGGCGTGTACGAAGATCCAATCACCTGAAAATCCGGTAAGTAGGCTTTCTTAGCAAGACTGACCCCTTTTTTAGCGGCCTCTAGTTGTAAGGCGGAACTCTTCAGTAAGGGATGGCTGCTTTCTGCATAATCCTCGAGCTCCAGCAAACTGGGTACAGTATTCATCGTAAGGCGGGCATCCCCCCGCAGCACCAGTTGCTCACGCGAATGGCGGCCTATTAAGGCATTGATTCCCCGCAGCGCCACTTGCAATTGGCGATCGAGTGCAAACTGATCTGCTTCAGCTGCACTTTGTGCCACCTGGGCATTTAAAAACTCAACGTAAGCTGCTGCATTATTGGCGTAACGGGCTTTGGCTACGTTCTTAATCATTTCCAAACGGGTGACCGACTCTTTTAAAACCGTTAGCTGCTTTTGTGATGCCAAGGCGCTGTAATACAAACTGGATAACTGCGCTCCCAATTGCAAGTAGGTCGATTCACTTTGGGCTAAGAGTGCTTCGGCATTGGTATCGGCAATATCGGCAGCCAAACTTTTCTTACCCGGAAACTGAAATGGCTGGGCAAAGGAGATGGCGTTGTTATTGCTGACCCCATTAGGGTACTGACTGCTTGGTGTATTAGCACCGCCCAATGCGAAGGGTGAGTTCGCTGGCATGCCTGACCACACTAAGCCCACTTGGGGATTAGCGGGCGCCGCAATTTGCGGGACGGTGGCTTTGGCAGAAAAGTAAGACTCACGCAGCGCGGCAAGCTGCGGATTGTTGAGTTTGAGTTCAGACCACAGTTGACGTAAATCGAGTTCAGTGGGCCCAGCTGCTTTGAGATTGGGATTGATACTGGGGCTAGCAATAAAACTAGGGGGTATATTTTTGGCGGGCGCAACGGTCACTGTAGCTTCTGGCGTGAATGATGGCACCTGCGCATACGAATCCGAAATAGCGCCGCAACAAAACAGTGCAAGAGCGAGCGCGCAAGCGCGGTAGCGACTGCTGGGGAACACAGCATGTGGGAATCGCATGCTTCTAAAATTTATTACCACAATAGTCAATTGCTGTCTTGCCCCCTATTACCCGATGAAATATGGGTATTTGATTATAGGGGGTAAACCCCTCTTAGCAGGCTGAGAAGGGCAAAAACAGCGGGTTTGCGGACTGAACTGCAGCCTACATGCTGACGTGCGCCCGCACGCCCACAATATTGACTGGGCCGCGCGCTGCGTTATAGGCGGGATTGGCGATCCGCTGGTAGTTCAGCGAAATAAACAGCTCTTTATAGGCTTTGACGCTGTAATAGGTCTCTAACACTTGTTCTGGCTTGTAGCTAAGCTTGCCATCGCCAATAAAGGTCGTCATGCCACCGTCTTGCAAATAACTAATTTGCGCTGATGAAATGCCATTGACTGCAAAGCCAATCCCCAGGGTGTCATACGGCCTAGACCAGGAGGCGCCCTTCACACTCAACCCACCCGAAAGCGATTTGCTGATGTCAAGCGTTTGGGTTTCTGCAGCGCCGGGGTTCCAACTCCAGCGCCCAAAAATGCCAATGTCTTGACTGAGCGCTTGATCGAAATTGAAACCATAGCCCCATGAATTCGTGGCGGCTTGCCGCACACTGGTGATATTGGGTGGATACGTGTTCGTTTGCTGCGCCAGATTGAGGGCATTTTGATAGGTGCCCATAAAGGCGCGCTGCTGAAAGAACAATCCCCGCACGGCGCCCGCACGTCCGTAGATCTCATGCGTGCGCGTAAGCTCAATCTGATTGCTATAGTCTTTGGATAAAGAGTAATCGAGCTGCGCTGTATTCGGTACGGTTGGCAAGGCTAGACGGGCTGCCTTCAAAATGTAATTGGCCTGATACCACTCGGCTACGGCGCCATAGGTATAGCCCTTGGTATCCGCGGCATAACCGTAGGCACCCATTGAAAAGATCGACGCATTCTGAAAGTCAGTACGTGGGTCATGGCTGTAGGCATTGTCGTCAAAGTAATCCAGTGTGGCGATCTTGCCGTAGCTAATCACCACGCGGTTCTTATCTAAATTGCCTGCCAACTGATTAGCCTCACCTGCGATGTGTTCTTGACCACCGCCAAGGCCAATGGTTTGCCGCAGAAAAGCCCGGGCGGTGTAAAAGACGGGCTGCGCATAAGCCCCTTTTTGTAACTCGCCGTTATACACGCCGCCGACTCCGGTGAGGTGTCCATCAAAGGGAGAGCCTTGAAACATTTCGCCGTTCCAGTACACCTCGGCGCCTTGCCACAATCGCGTACCAATAAATGCCGTCGCGCTCAAGGAGTAGGCCTCGGCAGGACTGGCCGATTTATTTAAGAGACTGTTTTGCCCAGAGTAAGGGGAATTAAAGTTATTGCGTTGCTGCAGCATGTAGGTCGCTTGCCCATGAATGCTCCAGCGCTCCGTCTCTCCCATCAGCGGGACCTTGCTGTCCACTACGGGTTCACTGTCAACCGGCGCAATCGCAAAGGCAGCACCAGCTCCTGCGCTAATGCAGCAGCACAGAATCAGCCTGGCGTAAATGGGGCGGTTTAGAAAATACATGGGTGCAATCATTCAGGAATACCGCAACCCTAGCATAGGCATGTGGCGATTTAAAGAAATGCCGCAAATGCGAATGAATCTACTGAATTAAATCTACAAACGTGAATCCACTGCATTGAATTGACTCAATAGGACGACTAGCCGACGGCGCGCCGATCCATCAGGGCCCGGGCTAAGGTGCCGGCATCGACGTACTCGAGCTCCCCGCCCACCGGTATGCCCCTAGCAATGCGGGTGACCTTAATGCCTTTGGATTTGAGGACCTCGCCAATGTAATGGGCAGTGGCCTCGCCTTCGCTCGTGAAATTCGTGGCCAGCACGACTTCACGTACCACAAGACCAGTATCGGGATTTTCAATGCGCGCCAAGAGCCGATCAAAATGAATTTCCGTGGGACCCATACCGTCAAGCGGTGAAATGCGGCCCATCAAAACAAAATAATTGCCTTTAAAGCTGAGTGTCTGCTCAACCATCACTTGGTCGGCCGGCGTCTCTACGATGCAGAGCATCGAAGGGTCGCGCCTGCCATCCGCACAGGTAGAACAAATCGCCGTTTCGGAAAAGGTATTGCAACGGCTGCAGTGCCCTACTTTATCGACTGCCTCACCTAAGGACTTGGCAAGTAATGCAGCGCCATTGCGATCGTGTTGCAGCAAATAAAAGGCCATGCGCTGCGCGGACTTGGGTCCGACACCGGGCAGAACGCGCAGTGCTTCGACTAAGCGCTGCAGTGCATCCTGCGGAACATCATTTCGAGCCATTAAAAGGGTAACTTAAAGCCAGGGGGCATGGGCATACCTGCGGTCGCGCCCGACATCAGTTTTTCACTGGCAGCTTCCACTTGCTTAAATGCATCGGCGTAGGCTACGACCATTAAGTCTTCCAGCATCTCGCGGTCTTCCATGGCGCCGTCGGCAATTTGCACGCGCTTGAGTTCGTACTTACCAGATACCGTTACCTGAATCAGGCCATTACCAGCTTGGCCAGTGACTTCCATGCTGGCAAGCTCGGCTTGCGCCCGCTTCATGTTTTCTTGCATCTGCTGGGCTTGCTTCATGAGGCCAGCAATATTGCCTTTCATCATTTTGTTTTCCTTCTATTCAATAGGTATTAATTAATTTAGCTTTGGTAGATTGGCATGGTTTAGATAGATTTAGTTTAGGCAGGCCGAACCGAGCCACTCACCACCTTCGCGCCAAACTCGCGCTCGAGTTGCTGCACAAATGGATCAGCTGCAATCCGCTCTTCGGCATTTTGGCGTTTCTCGCTCTGTACTTGCGCATCGATTTTGGCTACGGTCTTTTCAACAGCGCCTTCCACTACTTCAATCTGCACTTTTTTTCCGTAATGCACGCTCAGCGCTTCACCTAAACGGCTAACGCAATCTGCACTCGCTAACTGCGGCAAGCTGGTAATCACCGTGGCTTTGACGCCTTGCGGGGAATCCACCCAATCTTGTAATTCAGTCTGGTGCGCGAGTTGCTGCACTAAACCACGTACCGGCAGAGCACGCATCAAGCTGTGCCAATCGGGCCGGTCACTGCTCGAAGCGCTTGCGGGAACTGCGGGTGTTGCTGCCGAAGTTACTACCTTAGGCGCAGATGCTGGAGTTGCTGCAGACGCGGCAGGTGCTGAACTGACTGCAGGCTTAGCTGAAGCTGGATTAGCTGCTACTGGCTTGGCGGCAGCTGGAGTAGCTGAAGCTGACTTGCTAGTGTTAGTGGTGGGTGCTGCAGCAGTAGTTACGCTACCTGCGCTTTGACTGGGTCCTGAGCCTGCACTGCCCGGCCGAAAGGCCAGCATGCGCAAGAGTGCCATTGAAAAACCAGTCTGCTCATCGGGTGCGAGCGATAAATCGGGGCGGCTGGTAATCGCAATTTGATAAAAGAGCTGGGCTTCTTCTTTAGTAAAGACCGTTGCTAAGCGGCGGATCTCGGCTGCTTCCGGCCAATCATCTAAAACGGATTCAGGGACAACTTGGGCGCTTGCTATCTTTTGTATCAGGCTTGCCAAATCTTGCAATGCCAATGAGAAGGACATACTGCGCTCACCCATCTCTTGCGCGACTGCAACTAAGGCTGCGCCATTCTTGTTGGCTAGGGCATCAAGTACCTGAATTAAATACGCATCGTCCAGCGTTCCCAGCATATTGCGCACCGACTCTTGGGTTACGGTACCAGCGGCATAGGCAATCGCTTGATCGGTTAAGGAGAGTGCATCGCGCATCGAGCCTTGCGCTGCTTTTGCTAATACGCGCAGTGCGCCGATTTCGGATTCGACTTTTTCAGCAGCAAGGACGGTTTGCAGGTGCTCCACGATTAATGGCACTGGCATTTGCTTGAGGTTGAACTGCAAGCAGCGCGACAATATGGTGACGGGTATTTTTTGTGGATCGGTAGTCGCTAGAATGAACTTCACATGCTCAGGCGGCTCTTCCAAGGTCTTGAGCATGGCATTAAAGGCATGGTTGGTCAGCATGTGGACTTCGTCAATCATGTAGACCTTATAACGGCCATTGCTGGGAGCGTAGGATGCCTTCTCCAATAGCTGCGCCATTTCATCGACACCGCGGTTGCTGGCGGCATCCATTTCGATATAGTCAACGTAGCGCCCGGCATCGATTTCCAGGCAAGCGGCACATTTACCGCAGGGCTGGGAGGTCATCTGACCCTGGCCATCGGGTCCGATGCAATTAAGGGCTTTTGCCAGAATGCGGGCAATGGTGGTTTTACCCACACCGCGCGTACCGGTAAAGAGCCAAGCATGGTGCAGGCGCCCCTGATCCAGGGCGTGGGTCAAGGCCTTGACAACGTGGTCTTGGCCCAAGAGTTCAGGGAAGGTTTTGGGGCGCCACGAACGGGCCAGTGCCAATGTTGTCATGCGTCTATTCTAACAAGGGCTAAAATGATTGTGGACGGGCCTCCTCGCATGGTGGCTTGGTAACCTGGTCAGGTCGGGAACGAAGCAGCCAAACCCAAGTACTGCCAGTGCCGGGGGTTTGGCTCGTCCACTTTCCCTTATGTTGATTGGGCGGCTAAATTAGGCTGTTTATTGGGGCAATTTACTTCCAAAAACACGATAAACGCCGGTCAATTCCTGCAGCAAAGTCATGGTAAACCCACCGATTGCACATGAACTGGTCGATTACGATGAAGACCAGCAGGACTACCACTAAAAATACCAGTAGCCATTTAAGAGAAGCATTCATCTAGCGAGATCCAGTGGAGTGATTGAGTTGAGTTGGGTTAAGTTGGGTTGGGTTGGGTTGGGTTGGGTTGAGTTGCGATGAAGGTAATCAAATTAAGACTCAATCTTGATTTTCTTAAACTTACTGAGCAGCGCCAAACTCGCCAAGATTTGATTGGCCATATCGACATCTAGCTCCCCTTTGGCTAAGGCATACAGCACTTGGTCTGCGCGCTCAGACTCAGGAGCTGCTAACAAGGCTTTAAAGATTTGCCCTTGGCTCATACTCAAATCGAGCTGCAATGGCGTCAAATTAACTTGTATCTGGCTACCCTTGATGCCATAGCGCACCTGGGCCATCTCGATGAGCTCACTGCGTTGCTTTTCTTGGAGCTGGGCTAGCGTAGGTAAGGCGGGATTGAAATCGACATCTCCGTTACTGCCTGCAGCGTCAAGCGCAGGAGCGGTTTCTACCGGATATCTTTTACGGGGGCGTTTATATACTAGGTCGTCTTCCATCGTTTATTCAGCCGTTCTGTATCCAGTGCCGCTCATTGCACCCATAGTAATACCTAACTGAAGACAGGAGCAAGGCGGCTAAACCCCTGAAAAACGTGTGCCGGGGAGGTTGAAGCATCTACTGCCTCCGTACCCCACCCCCTTCTTTTTTCTGCATTACCAATTTAGGGTGGTCAGGAAACGATAGCCTATATATAAGACGATGAATAGCCCAATGACAGCAACGGTGCGTATATCCAGCATGAGCTTAAATAGGCGTAATCGTTTGTGGCCACACTCAATCATTACGTACATCGCTGCCTCCCTTGGTTATAAAGCACTCAGCTTAGAGAGATGCAAGGCATAAAAACAGGGGAAAAGGATTATTTAGGTGTAGGAAATGACTGAGTTGGGGAAAGATGCACTGAGGATCACGCAGTGAGCTATTTAATTGGAATAGTATATAAATTCCATAAATGAGATGCAGCCATTCAGTAGCAATTTGATGACTAAGCCCTGCCCGTTTTGTACCCTGCCGCCTGAGCGAATCATTGACTCCAATGATTTGGCTTTGGTTATTCGAGATGGCTATCCAGTTTCGCCTGGTCATAGCCTAGTAATACCCAAACGGCACATTGGCTCTTGGTTTGAGATCACGCCGGAAGAGCAAAGCGCCATGCTTGATCTTTTAGGAAGAGCCAAAGCAGTATTAGAGGAAGAATTTAAGCCGGATGGCTACAACATCGGCATTAACGATGGGCCTACTGCTGGTCAAACAGTGCCTCACCTTCATATGCACCTTATTCCCCGCTACAAAGACGATCTAAAGGATCCCAGAGGTGGCGTGCGGTGGATTATTCCGGGGAAGGCAAAGTATTGGGAATGAACTCTATTCCAAGCGCAGAAGACCAACTGGATTTTCTGACCAAAGTTCAGCGGCTATTTAATGAGAGTGACTTTAGCTCGACGTATAAATACGCCCTACTCATATCACTCGCTGATTTGGCCATAGAACTTGGTAAGGATGATGACTCTGAGCTTGAGCTTAGCAATAGGCAAATTGCAGAGCGATTTATTGAGCTCTATTGGCAGCAATCTTCCCCATATAAAACATCGAAAGCTAATGACAGTGGAGTGCTCTATCAAAATCATGGCACTCAAGCTGCCATCATTAAAGCAATTCAGGCATTCAGGGATGAAAACAGCTTTAACTCCCCCAATGCAGCCAGGCATTCAAAAGAATATAAGAAGCTGATAACAGCAGTTGCCAGCACGGTGGCAAAGCAACCCATTAACTACCTCCAGAATGTCGGTGGCGGAGCCCTTCCATTTCTGTATGAACGTAATACCAGTTCCATCACCCTAAAAAAAGGAGTTGCTTATTGTTTAAGGCGCTTTCAGCCTTTAATACAGCAATTAGCTAGAAGTCGGTGGACTAATTACATCAAGAAGAATGCAAAGAACATACCAATTCTTGGAGAAAAGGATGATCTCAACAGCTTCCTCTTTGAGACATCAAGAAAAACATTGGCGCTGGTATGTAAAAAGCTCAAAGTACTGTATGGGTGCAAGTGCTTCTACTGCAATAAAGCTACAGCGGAGCTTGAAGTAGATCACTTCATCCCCTTCTCCCTTTATCCAAGGGATTTAATGCATAACTTTGTATTGGCCTGCCCTAGCTGCAATCGTAGTAAATCGGATAGCTTGGCAGCGAGGGTTCATTTGGATAGGTGGGTCAAAGCCGTAATGAAAAATAATGACGCCACAACCCAAATCGGAGAAGCGGTTGGTGTTGTGGCAAATCTAGAAACTAGCCTATCCATTGCTCAATGGAGTTACGATGCCGCGAGCGGCGGTCAAGTTACTGGGTGGGTTAAAGCTGGTGAATACCATCATTTAGCGGGCTAAAAAAATGATTATTTATCAGGCCACCAAGGAGAAATTTCTACACCATCTCCTCTCTAATGAGATTCACGAAATTATTGAGGAAACTTATACTCAAAAAACAGGTAGACGTGTAGCTAAAAATGAGGTTCGGTCATGGCAAGAGTCCCTACGTTACATGGGAGCCGTCTTAGATGATGGCGAAATTCCTGAAGATGCCGGAATAAGTATTGAATTTGCAATACCACAAACCTCCAAACGAGTCGACTTCATCATAACTGGTTTAAATACTGCTAAAGAAGATCAAGTAATCATCGTGGAGCTTAAGCAATGGGAGTCTGCCGAAATAACAGTTAAAGATGCAATTGTTAAAACTCGATTTCAGTATGGAGTTGGCGAAACTAGCCACCCCTCATACCAAGCTTGGTCCTATAGTGAACTCCTTAGTCAACTAAATGAAACTGTTTATAGCGAAGGCATTCGGTTAAACCCCTGCGCATACCTACATAATTACACCGAAGATACCGTAATTCGAAATGCTTTTTACCAAGCCTACCTAGATAAAGCGCCAGTGTTTCTAAAAGGTAAGTTAGAAAAAGAAAAATTAAAAGTCTTCATTAAACAATTCGTTAAATACGGTGACCAAACCAATTTAATGTACAGAATAGATAACGGCAAGATTAAGCCATCCAAAAGCCTTGCGGATAGCCTCAAAAGCATGATTGATGGTAATCTGGAGTTCGTAATGCTTGACGAACAAAAGCTTGTTTATGAAACCGTTCTAGATCTCTCAAAACACTCGGGGCCTGATACTAAAAATGTGTTAATTGTCCAAGGTGGCCCCGGAACTGGAAAGTCAGTTATTGCCGTCAACCTATTAGTTAATCTAATCAAAGATCAAGAGCGTATTGCTCAATATGTAACAAAAAACGCAGCCCCAAGGGCGGTCTATGAAGCCAAGCTAACTGGCAGCATGAAGAAATCTGCTATTTCAAATTTATTTACTGGCTCTGGCTCTTTCCATGCCACCGAAAAGAATGCCTTTGATGTTCTATTAGTGGATGAAGCGCATCGATTAAACGAAAAATCTGGGATGTTTAAAAATTTAGGTGAAAATCAAATTAAAGAAGTAATTGATGCGGCACCACTAACGGTTTTTTTCATAGATGAAGATCAAAAAGTAACGTTTAGCGACATTGGAAGCAGTGATGAAATAATAAAATGGGCCATTAAAGCCAATGCATCAATTCACAAACTTAGCCTAGAGTCGCAATTTAGATGTAATGGCTCCGATGGATATCTTGCTTGGCTTGACGATGTTTTAGGGATTAGGGAGACAGCAAACCATACGTTAGATACTCTTGACTATGACTTTAAAGTATTCTCAAACCCGGTCGACCTACAACAAGCAATTTATAAAAAGAATGTTGCCAGAAACAAAGCAAGGCTTGTAGCTGGATATTGCTGGAACTGGGTCAGTAAAAACAGCCTAACCACATTTGATATCGTATTCCCAGATCATCAATTTCAAATGAAGTGGAATTTAGGTACGGATGGCCCGCTTTGGATTCAGGCGCCAAATTCAGTGACTGAAGTAGGCTGTATTCATACTTGCCAAGGCTTGGAGGTTGACTATATAGGGGTAATTATTGGGCCAGACCTAATAGTGCGAGAGGGAAAAGTGCTTACCATTCCATCCGCCAGGGCTAAAACGGATAAATCACTTAGTGGGTACAAGAAGCTACTTAAATCCAACCCAACTCTAGCCAATACAAGAGCAGATAACATCA
Source organism: Polynucleobacter difficilis (assembly GCF_003065365.1). Taxonomy (NCBI): domain Bacteria; kingdom Pseudomonadati; phylum Pseudomonadota; class Betaproteobacteria; order Burkholderiales; family Burkholderiaceae; genus Polynucleobacter; species Polynucleobacter difficilis. Next base: position 1,148,275 of record NZ_CP023276.1, read on the forward strand.
TCAAGAATACCTACAGAACGTTAATGACGCGTGGAATGAAGGGCTGCTATATCTACAGTACGGACCAAGAAACAGCCTCATACTTTACAGAGAGACTATCAATAAAAAATAGTTAAATCTCGTTGTATTTCTTGGCGGAACCCTTAGAAAGCTCCACTGGATACTTAAGACTATTTTTCAATATTTTTTCCTCAACAATCTTATGAACGTCAAGATTACAGCGATCCGCCAAAAGCAAAGCATATGCAAAGACATCTGCTAATTCCTCACTGATCTTTTCTGGGTCGGCATCTTCAGGTGTCTTCCATAAAAAAACCTCAAGTAGTTCAGATGCCTCGATAGAAAGTGCCAAAGAAAGATCCTTGGGATTATGAAATTGATCCCAATCACGCTCATCACGAAAGAGTATTAATTTTTTGGTGAGTTCTTGAATAGTTGTCATTATTTAGAAGATTAAATGGGGTTGGGGATAAATAAATACAAATTTACGAGTTAATTACTGTCAATAAGATACTTAAATAAATTATGCTCAACCGGGCTGTTAAGTAAAAATTCCATTTTCACAACAGACTTTTGATCACCATCTTTATCTTGCATTGTGGTGTTCTCAAATCTTTCTGAAATTGCGGTAAGCTCGCCTAAATAGTAAAAATCAGCTCCTTCATCATCACTCTTTTTTACAAATAAGGGAATACGCATACTAGAAAGAGCCTGATTCTTAAAAGCCATTACATCTGGGCTATCGAGACTTCTACTTTTCTTTGACATATAAACCAGATGGCCTGGATTAATAAAACGATCTTCATATTTAATCGTGGCAGCCATACTTTCATCTTTTTTATATGTTAAAAAAATGGGGCAAATTGTATTGTCTGAGTTAGGCATATATCCGCCAACATTGAGTTCATTTGGTTGTGTTTTCCAACCCAGAATTCGAAAGACATCTTTTCTAGAGTACTTTCCTTCAAGCTTAAATCCACCTTGATAATTCTGTTTAGAGTAATTACTTAGAAATTTTTGAATCGCACATTCAAAAAGATCTAAATAATATTTTTTGGAAATAAAGTTCTGAAATACTTCTTGCAAAGTTACATCCAGACTAATTGTGGTGAAATTAACCTTGATTAACTTAAAACCAGCAACCTCTGAAACCGGCAGGTTTCTACTATTAGATCTCTGTGTTACGTAGTGTAGATTAATGCTGTGAATAGCAAAAAGAATTACTTCGGAGGTCGGCTTATATTGCGCTAGTTGCTCGACTTCCTGTTGAACTTCCAAAAAGCTAGTGCTACCTTTTAAGATTAATAATTTCAGAATAATTGCATCTTCGAGCCTCTTTCCATCACAAACATGCTTGCCCAAATAAGAAAGAAGCTTTATATGCAGCGGTGGAGCTTGCAAAGAGCTTTCGTGTTGGATAGAAAATTCCAATAGTGAGTTCGATTGGTCAATATACTGATATGGGTCCCTTGAATTTTGTTCTACAAAATCCATCATCATAGGTGGCCTACCAATTCGGAATTTCAAGAGCTTATAGTCCTCTAAAAGAGCGCGGCTCTTGTCGAGCTTTGAGGAGTCTATTGATTTAAAAATCTTCTCTTTAGCAATTCGCTCAAAGCTAACACTACTAGCTCCTGGTATCAGGCCGCTACCAGCACTTAGCAAGCGACGTAACTTATCTTTGTTGTATGACGAATCCCCAAACAGTGCCATTGGTATTAGATAGTTATTTGAGTAATTACCAATAAAGTCAATGACAGTCAGATATTCCTTGCCGCTAGTTTTTCTAAGTCCTCGCCCCAATTGCTGGACAAATATAATTGCTGAGGAGGTTGGGCGCAGCATAACAATTTGATTAATTGACGGTATATCAATGCCCTCATTAAAGATGTCCACTGTAAAAAGATATTCAAGCCTAGCGGGTCCGCTGGACTCCAATCGTTCAATGGCTTTTTCACGGAAAGACTCAGGATCTGTCCCAGATAGGGCTAGAGATGGAATACCTCTCTTATTAAAAGCATCGGATAGCACTTTTGCTTCGTCAATTCTTGAGCAAAATACTAGCCCTCTTGGGATCTCTGTATCAACACCATATTCTTCTAACGCCTCAATAATATGCTGAACTCTATTGCTAGAAGTTAGTTTATTAAAATCCACTAAATTGGGATCTGATTGATCTTCAATCTCGATATCTGATATTCCAAAGTAATGGAATGGGCATAATAAATCGGCCTCCATCGCCGATTGCAAACGAATTTCATAGGCAATCGAGTGATCAAAAAGTGAAAAAATGTCAAATCCATCCGTTCTTTCGGGTGTCGCAGTCATTCCGAGTAAAAAACTTGGCTTGAAATAGTTCAATACATTTTGATAAGTATTGGCTCCGGCTCGATGGGTTTCATCAATAATTACATAATCAAAATCAGTTGAACTGAAATTCGTGATGTGCCTTTCGGTATTAATGGTTTGGACTGTAGAAAATATAAAATCTGCACTGGTATTTAATTCGCTTGAGCCTGTATAGAGGCTCATTGTTTTGGTACTTCCAAATACTTTACGAAACTCACTCATAGCTTTTTTTGCTATGTTCAGCCTATGCACTACAAACAGCATACGTTTTGCGCCCATTTGCTTGACATCGAGCGCTGACAGGACTGTCTTACCAGTACCCGTTGCTGAAATAATCAAAGATTTCTTCCTACCCGACTTCCTAACTACATCTAAGCTGACTAAAGCCTCGACCTGCATTGAATTAGGATAAATAGTGACTGAATGCCCCTCAGGGTAGGCATGACTACCAGAAATATTGGGGCGGTCTTGGCTTGATGCCCTCGCAGCGCTCCAATTTTCTTCGTAGTCTATCAATCGCTGATCGGTAATCTCTTCTGCCGTATTCGACCAGTGTTTTAGAGAGCTATCAATGCTTTTATATAAAGACGAGTCGTCCTTAAGAGAAACCGTTAGATTTATTTCAGTATTTTTTCCAAGCGCATCTTGAGTTAAATTTGAGCTACCTATCAAAACTCTCGAAAAATTGTCAAAGTCGAAGAGAAATGTCTTGCCATGAAAGTTTGGGGCAGCCACAAACTTTACATCTATACCGGGGAAATTTTTTAAAGCTTTTATTGCATGAGGGTCGGAAAAATTTAAATAACTTGAAACTAATATTTCACCAGACCCCCCTTTAGAGCAGAATTCTTTCAAAGTCTGGTGCAAGCAGGCAACACCACTGCGGGTAACAAATGCAACTGCAAATCTAAATTTTTCACACATGCTCAGATTCTCAAGAATAAACTCGAGAACCTTCTCGCCTTTGGCCAAATCATTTAAAACTAATTGGGGATGTAAAACAGAAGCTACATCAGGATCAAACTTAATGAGTCCAGATCTTGCGCCAGCAAGTAAGTCCTCAGTTGAAAACATGCCCGAAATTTTCTCTTAAAATTTTAAGCACTGGACGATCAGCTTCTATCCAATCCAAGCTATCTGCCTCAGATAATGCTACGTGAGCATAAGCAACGTGATCATGAAGAGTTTCATCAAACCTATCAATTGCCACAATGTAGCAATGCATTTTGATCGAGAAATCGGGGTAATCGTGCTCTATTGTTGCTACAAAGTCACCGACCTTTGCATCCAGGCCTAATTCTTCATTTAGCTCACGATTCAGAGCTACCTTGAAATCCTCCCCAGCCTCTACCTTGCCGCCAGGAAACTCAAATTTATACGAAACGTAATCGAATTTAGCCACACCTCTTTGAAAAGCCAATATCTTCTTCTTATAGATTATTACGGCTGCAACAACTTCAATATTTTTTTTCATTTTGAGCGTGGCAATTATTCATCCTTAATTGGATAATAACTTGATTTTTTTGGCCCTATTAATCAATTAATGAACCTTTTAATCTTTTATTAAGCTCATTTTTATAAACTAGCGTTTCAGATACCCCTGAATAAATATCCTTCTGGGGTTTACTCGCTCTACTGCCGTACCGGCCTGCTGGTGCACGAGCGCTACTGGCTCAAACAGCATGGCTTTATTGGGTATGTAGCGATTGCCGTTAGCTTCCCTGAGCTTTAGTCTAGGTAAGCCCAGTATCTTGGCGCTATCAACAAAAGCAGCTACCGTTACGGGCCTGGCTAATGACGGGGCAATGGCATCTTTAGGGGTGAGCTCAAAGGGAAGAATGGTAGCTAGTAACAATGCGCTGGTCAGCATGCGGCTCTTTTGGCGTAATGGACAATAGAGTCAGTTTGCATATCCACTAGCTCACCAAGTGAGCCGCTCTATAATTAGGATGAGGGAATTACTAAACCACCCTTTTCGTCACGCTGAAATGGAAGGGCCATGAAATATCTTGGCGCCATCCCACTCAGCACTACGGATTAAACGTACCCTGTTTTGGCTTTGCTAACTGCGTCTCTTAGTAATGGCACGCTTGGATTCAGTATGGGGCTCTCCAAGACCTGCATTCAAAGCCTCAATCAATTCTTTCTCCTGCTTGGTTAGAAGGCTTTCATCCAGATGACGCCAATTGCGCTCATAAATACCAAGTGCTTCCGTTGGGGTGAGTTCGTCGGTGCCGTGTACCTGCCAAGCAAGTTGTTTGAGTTGCGGGTAATCGGCTAGCTTTATGCGCGCAGGGATCCAGCCACGACGATCATCATCACGACGTGGTTCTGCAGCCTCGGGATGTTCTATCGGCACAATTCCAAAATGAATTCCCAAAGCCGTCATGGCGTTGAAGTACGCACCCATCGTGACAGCGGGCTCGCCCGCCTCAATCCGGTGCAAGGTAATGCGTGACATTCCAGCGGCCTCTGCAAGCGTGGTTGCGCTAATGCTGAGCGCCTTACGATAGGCGCGAATCTGCTGACCAAGAGCGGTCAGTTTGTTCTCGGTTGCTGGGGTAATGTGGTTTGGGCGTGCTGGCATAATGTATCTCATTATATACATTAATAGCTAAATGTCAATAATGAGATACAAATTAGGTCGGAATGTAGCAATTTTAGCGTAGGGACAATGCCTTGAGTATTGATTTCCACTAGCTCACCAAGCGAGACTTGGGGAATTTAATACCATTAAATCAATGGGCGCAGCAGCTGGTTTGATACCACCCGTCTTTTTTAGTTAGCGAGGCTCCCTATTGCTTCTTACCCGCCTTAAGCTCTGCCTCGAGTTCATTGATTTTGCTTTGCATTGCAGCGATTCTGGAATTGAGCAGACCCACATTCAGGTAAGTCTCATCTGCAACCGGCGATGCGAGGTGGCTAGCCCAGCCCAGCCACGATGAATCGTAAATTTTGACCTTCTTGTATCCCAGATTTTGCAGAACCACTGCAGTCTCTGCGGCGCGTACACCGCTTTGGCAATACACCACCGTCTCTTTGTTCGGGTCTAATTTGGAATAAAGCGCCTTGAGATCCTCTGTTGACTTTAAGGCCATGCCACTATTGGTTTTTACTTCGCGCTTGGCGAGTTTTGATCCCGTTGCCGGGTCTTTCCAGTTTTGTTCATACGGAATGCTGATTGCGCCCGGTATATGACCACCCCGGATAGCGCGCACATCGTTTCCCTTAAACTCATTAAAGGTTCTTGCATCAATGACCTGAACCGATTGATCGTTAAATAGCTTACGCATTTGTTCATTGCTGACGACTAAGTTTTCTTGTGGAACTAACTTGACATTAACTGCCGCTAAGCTTGATGGGGCTTTCTCGATGGCTAAATTTGCGTCCGCCCAGCCATCAATACCATCATGAAATACCTTGGCCTGCTTACCCCCAAAGTAATTGATGGTGAATAAGCCAAAATAGGCATAGGCGTTGCCTCTTGAGCCATACACAATAATTTCTTTATTAATGTCGAGCCCAGCCTTATTAAAGATGGCATTGATATCGGCAATATCAATGTAGTCCTCGCGATTGGGATCCCGTAGCGCCGCGCCAATCTCGCCAATACTAATTGCCCCTGGAATATGCCCATCCAAGTAATTTTTAGTGGCGCGCACATCCCACAGGATGACCCCGCGTTGCTGCGCGGCTTTTACGTAGTCCAAATCCACAATACTGCTGGATTGGGCCCAGACCAGACCTCCAGAAAAGGAGGCTGCCAGAAAAATGGTTTTTACTATAAAAAGGATGGTTTTGATGAATAGCTCCTTTGGAATAGCGCTTTGCATACTGTACTCTTTGTTTTACTAAAGGCAACACACACTGCTTTACTTATTTTCTTAAGTCCTCACTGATTTCAATCGCAGTTTCTTGAAATGCTTTCATGGCGCCGGTAACGAATCTGCCTTTTCGCCAGCAAAGGGCCGCTGTTCTCTTTAAAAACTCGCCCGATACAGATCGTGATATTAATTCCGCATCTCGGTAGCATGCAATTGGACTGCCAATAACTGCAAGGCTTCCTGTACGAGCAACCTCGAGCAAATCCCCCATCGTGGATACCTCTAGGCGAACATGGAGCTGAATATTTTCCCTACGCGCTTCCATTTCAATTTGCTGGCGCAGGAGGAACTGGCGATTAAGCAAGGCAAGCTCCGTATTTTTAAATGACTTGATTGATAGTTTTTTTGGGAAATTGGCCATGCTTTGCGGCTTACCAATCAGGGCAAATTGCTCGGTCAGTAAGGGTCGTTGGTAAAACTCCACCAGTTGATAGTCTTCTGGCAATACAGCGATGTCGATATCGCCTTGCATTAAGTCGGCGATTAATCGCTCTGCTGATAACTCGCGTAAATCGATTCTTAAATCCGGGTAGGTTTGTAAGAGTCGCAGACTCGCTGGCAATGTAATCGCCTTCGAATAGGTGTGGGTTGCGCCAATGCGCAGAGCGCCAACGACTTGTTTATCGTCATGCATGCTTTGGAGTAGCGCCTCATCCACCTGCCCCATCAGCGGTTCGAGTTTAATTAACAAGTCTCTGCCAAATTCACTCAAGACGGATCTGCGGCCTTTTCGTTCAAATAAAGCCGAATTGAAATGGCTTGCCAGCTCCTTCATTTGTTGGGATAGTGCCGATTGCGTAATATTCAATGCCTCTGCCGCCCGAACAAAGTTTTCAATACGGGCAACGACTAAAAAGCTTCTGAGTAAGCGGTAGTCAATGCGATGAATATTCATAAGATAAGCTTATGCATTAGTTAATTAAATATTAATTTACATTATATGTTTAATGGATTAGCGTGTCCTTTTCGAACTAAAGAGGCCACTTCCATGAACTTCTTACCGTCCCGCTCCATTTCGCTGTTCTTTACCCTTCTGGGCGCACTTCTGTTGCCAGGGCTTAGCTCGGCACAAAGCTATCCATCCAAGCCCATTAGGTTAGTGGTGCCCTTTCCAGCCGGCGGCCCAACGGATATCGTGGCAAGGCCGTTGGCCATTCTCCTGGGTGAGAACCTCAAACAACAAATCGTGATTGATAACCGCGGCGGCGCAGGCGGATCGATTGGCGCAGACTTAGTTGCCAAATCAGCACCGGATGGCTATACCCTGTTGATGGGTACGGTAGGTACCAATGCCATTAATGGCAGCCTCTATAAGCAACTCGCTTACGACACGATTAAGGATTTCACGCCGATAGCGCTCGTTGCAACCGCCCCCGTTGTGATCGTGGTCAACCCAGCCACCAACATCAATACCCTGGCAGACTTGGTTCGAGAAGCAAAAGCAAAACCCGATTCCATCGGCTTTGGTAGCGCAGGCAATGGCACACCTGGCCACCTCACCGGCGCTCTATTTGAAACCACCGCAAAAATTAAGCTCAAGCACATCCCGTATAAGGGCAGTGCTCCCGCCATGACGGACTTAATCGGCGGCCAAATACCCGTGATGTTTGACCCAATTCAGTCTGCTATTACCCACATCAACTCGGGCCGGGTACGCCCCCTGGCTGTCACGAGCAAAAATCGCTCCCCCTTGCTGCCAAACGTACCTACGGTTGCTGAACTCGGTTATCCCCAGTTTGAATCCACCGCCTGGTGGGCGGTGTTTGGGCCCGCTAAGATGCCTGCCGCCATCACCGACAAATTGCGCGCTGAAACTCAAAAAGTTGCCGCCTCAGCCGCCTTTAAAGAGCGCCTTGGTAACTTAGGCGTCTTACCCAATACTGACTTCAAAGAAAGTTTGGCTGATTTTCAGACAAAAGAGATTGCGAAATGGGCCCGTACCGTTCGCGACTCTGGCGCAACCGTTGATTAACTAGTAAAGAAAAATAAAAAAATGGAATTGAATGCAGAAGAAAAAGCCATGCTCGCGGGGGAATTTGGTCCCGTTCGAAAAATGGCGATTGAACATCAAATCAAAGTAGGTGATTTTTTTGGTGCTAAAGACTTTGTTGAGGTATCGCAAGCCCACATCATGGCCGATACCGAGAGCTTGGGTGAGAATGGCGTGGAATGGCTTGAAGCATTAGCCAAAAATGCAGCCAAAGACCGCGTAGTCCGAATCCCAACCATTACCGATCCGCGCGGTACGGATTTCAGTAAGGCCAAGCAATTAGGTCAAACCGATAAGATGGTTTCTTTAGAGCATCGTGCCATTGCCGCCTTTGTCAAAATGGGCGTATCGATGACGGATACCTGCATCAACTACCAAACCATCATGGCGCCGGTATTTGGTGAGCATTTGGCTTTTGGTGATACAGGCGTTGTGATTTACTCCAACAGCATCTGCGGCGCCCGATCGAATTTTGAAGGCGGTCCATCCGCCCTCTCTGCTGGCCTTACCGGCCGTACCCCACGCTATGGCTACCACTTAGACGAGCATCGCAAACCCACCCATCGCTACCGGGTTACGTGGACGCCGCAGTCACTCAATGAATGGGGCGCTTTGGGCGGCCTGATTGGCAGAAAGTCCGGAAACTACTGGTCAGTACCCGTCATTGAGGGTATCGAAGGTCGCCCTGGCTCAGACTCCTTAAAGCATTTTGGCGCCGCAATGGCCAGCTTTGGCTCCTCTGCTTTATTTCATATTCTGGGGGTTACGCCAGAGGCGATTCATGCACGTGACCTTAGTTTTGATCACTTACCAGAGATCAGCATTTCTAAAGAGGAGGTGATGGCACTGCAGAGCTCCTACCGCGTTACCGATGAAATTGATGTTGTTGTGTTCTCGGCGCCGCAATTGAGCTTGATTGAAATGCAAAGCGTTGCTGCCTTGTGTCAAGGCAAGAAATTTAAGAAACCCCTCTTGGCCGTAACGAGCCCACAAGTCAAGCCGGACTCCGATCGCATGGGCTATACCGCCATGATTGAAGAAGCTGGTGGAACGGTTTTTGCTGGAATGTGCTTCTATCAATCCTATGCGCGTGAAATTGCCGAGGCAAATGGATGGAAAAAATTAGCTACCAATAGCGCCAAAATGGTCAATATTTTAGGTGGCTATGGATACACCCCCATCCTCGCCTCAATGGAGGATTGCGTCAATGCTGCAGAAACAGGGAGACTGGCATGAGTCAGAAATTATTTAAAGCGCGTCATGCCCAAGGTGATGTGGTTGAGGGTTACTGCTTAAGCGCGAGTGATGGCTTTTCTGCACGCTACGATTTAGATCGCATTAATGGAACATTCTCACGTCCAAGTCATAAACTTTTTGGCAAATCGTATAACGATATGATCCTGGTTTTAGACACAGCTAAGGGTGGTGTTGCTAGCGCATGGATGCTTTATGAAATGAAGATGCGAAACCTATGCCCGTCTGCCATTGTTTTCAATACAGTCAACCCCATTTTGGCTCAAGGCGCTGCCCATGGTGGCATATCCATGCTGAGTGGATTTGATGTCGACATCACAGCCGCTATTGCAAGTGGCGCCAAATTGCGCATTGATCCAAAAAATAAAACGGTTGAGGTAATTGCCTGAGGTAAGCGCCTAAGTCTATTTATCGGCGATCTAGCGGGTATCTAAAACGCCTACTGCAACCACCTCGCCGCTGCATCCAGTAATCCCTGCCGAACCTGCAATTGCCGCGCTGGATCGGTATCACCGCAGGCTAAGCGGCACTTCCAGTCGCTTGGCGCTTCAAAGTCGCAATGGGATGCGCCGGCAATTAATTCATCACGCCAAAGGGCTTTCATCTCAGAGCCCCATGGCGCTGCAACCGCCTTTGCATTGCAGCTTGATGCGGGGGCTCTTAAAAGAAGGGCTTCGGTAGTAAGGCGTCTTGATGCAGTAATGCCAGCGCGCTCCGTTTCATTGGGCAAGACCCGATCAAATGGATCTAGCCCAACATATCCCACAACCCCAGGCGTATCTGCAGCAAGTAAGCTAGAGAGACCTCCTGCTGAAAAACCCACGAGTATGATGCGCTGGCTACTACCGCCAAAGGTATCTGTATTGCGTAGTAGATTAACTAAACCAGCAATCGCACTGGCATTGCAACGAAAGTCAAAGGTACAGGGCATATCGGGCGTAATCGCTAGAACGCCCCTCGCTGCCAATGCTTGAGCGTGTTCTCCCATGGTAGTACGGCTGCGTGTGAAGCCATGGGTCAGTATGGCTACCCCCTTTAGCGGTCCTATGGGCTTATACACATCCACCTCTATGGAAGTGCCGTTAATTTTGACTACCTGCGTTTGCGGCCGGATATTGGGTGCAGATTCAGTTGCGTGAAGCACGCTTGATGTAGTAATCAGAATCAGGGCTATGCTTTGGTAAATGGAGGGTAATCTCATAGTGATGCTTGATTTGATCACAGTCCCCGATGAACTGATTACTTCATCTCTGGCAAATACTCAAAATTGGTACAGCCTACGTAGCTAAAGCCATAGTTTTCAGAAAATTCATAGCCGACATTGATGATGGTGCGCTGTGAGATGGCTAGTTTGTTACCCGTATTTCGGTCTATGACATAGTTATTTTTTAGAATCAGCATCGGCAATTGGGTTAAATCTGGCTCATCCTTGCCTAGATACTCCGATGTAACCAAGTCCTCTAAGTCCCTATCGACCTCGGTCACAATCAAATAACTCCGATACGTGCCAAAGGTAATTTTGGGCGCAATGACATCGCGCTTCATGTGCTCACTAAATAACTGATCGAAATACGAATATCGGTAGTTAATGAGTGTCAGCTGCTCAACGATCGACTTAAACCGCATTAAAACAGCTTGCTCGCGGCTTACGCCATGGCCTAGTACCCAAATGGCATTTTCTCTTTTACAGGCATTAATAATTCCAAGATTGTCATCGTGGAAGGTTGTCGACCCAGTCCGCGATGTCTTGCTGTATACCGGCACGTATTGAAGGTGAAGTTCGAATGGCATGAAGGGTGTTTTATGCTGCTTTGCGATTAAATCGAATGGACATGTACGTTTTTAGCATACCTTGTGTACGGCGTTTTTCACAAATCACGACAGACGCTCTACGAGGGGTAATTTGGATAGCAAAATCAGAGATTTATCCCAGCTTACTGGCGCTAGATCACGTAGTGAGCCACCCCGTCATTAGGATAAAGGTGTTACGTAGTCACCCTTTCACCTTTCTGATACGGAGTCACCATGAAATACCTCATTGCCATCGTACTCATTACCCAAGCCACCTTATTTGTGCGCTCTGCAGTAGCGCAAACCAATTGGCAAAGTAGTCCACTGAATTACCAAAACAGTGAACTGAACTTTAATAACAGTCCGCTCAATTACAACAATAGCCCACTCAATTATCAAAATAGTCCATTGAATTCCAATGCGACCAATGGGATATTTGATACCAGTGGTAATCGCCTCGGTTATGAAGTACAAGCCCCAACTGGCGTCACCAATATCTTTGATAACAACGGCAATCGGATTGGCTATACGCCAAGTAGACGGTAAAGCATGTCAACATTCCTAGCTAGCATTTAGAGACCTGAACTAAATGAACAGACAGTACTGAATACAGTATGCTAAATAAACGCAATTGACCTAAGGACTACGTCTATGAATACAGAAATGATTCAGCAAGCAGAAGCATTTGCGCGCAAGTGCCATGAAGGTCAATTTCGTAAAGGGCATGCAAAGGAACCCTATGCAGTACACCTTGAGGAAGTTGCCGATTTAGTGCGCTCGTACGGCGGCAATGAAATTGAAATTTGCGCAGCCTGGTTGCATGACACGGTTGAAGATTGTCCGCCTACTAGCTTTGCCGACCTTGAGAGCCTTTTTGGAATGGAAGTAGCCGACGTCGTTCGTGAACTCACGGATGACAAATCACTCGAAAAAGCAGAACGCAAGCGAATGCAAGTTGTTAATGCCCCACATAAGAGCTCTTCCGCGGCTTTGGTCAAGCTATGCGATAAGACCAGTAACCTACGGGCAATTGCAAATTCGCCGCCAAAGGACTGGGATTACGAGCGCCGCTCTGCATACGTTCAATGGGCCATTACCGTAGTTAATGCATTGCCCCATAAGCCAGAACCTGGCCTTCAGAACTTTTGGAGTGCGGTCGATGCAGCTGAACTTAAAAATGCAGAAGATTGCTTGCCACTTCGTCAATCTCAAAATGTGGCGCTTGAAGTGCTGCGGCGAAAAGCCTTGCGTGGCGGCGCTACGCCTGCCCAAGCGGAGGCATTTTTAGTGCGCTTTGCCAGTGGCGCAATACCGGATCACACAAAGTAAATGGATGCTAATTTAGGTTGATGGAAGCTTAACGAATGCTCCACTCGTAAGCCAAATCAACAAAAAGAGTTGCTTCTTCTGACAAGTACTGTGCCGATGGCTTAATACCTACCCTACCCAAGTCCAGCCGGTCTGAATCCCAACAGGTCTGGATAGTGGCATTAGTGGAAACTTCACCCCCCGAGTGGTGTTGCATGGCAAAACACAGGGTATCAAGCTGGCCTGGCTTTAATTGAAAGAAATCACCCTGAATGCCATGCGCAAAGTCGGCTGCGCGCTGACCATGCAGTGGATCTCTGCCATCGTTAAGACGGCAGCTGTCGTGCAGAAAGCCAAAAAGCTCCACCACTAAAAGATCAGCTTGGCGCAACTCTCCAATGGTCTTGCCATGGTGCAGCACCCGAGCCCAATGGTTTGCCCCATGAATACCGCCCCAATCCAGCTTGAATTCGCTCTTGATTAGGGCAATGAGTCCTGCACGGTCGTATGGCTCCGTCATCAATAAACCTTCTGAATGCCGGCAGCGATTAATTTAAACATGCGATCCATTTCCGTGCCAATGCCCATGGCACTACCATCGGGGCAAGAAAGCGGCCACACTTGATTGAGGTCCCAGGCATTGGGATTTAACCAGTGGAGTTGCTCCTGCGAAGCAACGCTCATGAGTAATGCCTGCTCTTTGATGGTGCGTGCTTGGGCGTTTTCTTGCAATGGCTCAGGCAGGGTTTGAATCCATTCATTTACTTCTTCACTGTTAGGGATACCAATCTCAAAGCGCAGACGCAGACTGACAAAGGCATCGGCTGTATTTATCCAGATAAAGGCGTTTTGACCAAACTGATCCGCTAAGCGCTCCGCCTCAACGAGGCTGATGCCAAGCGCTAATGTGCTCGGCTCCGGCTCCCACTTGCCTTCCGGATCACTGCCAATGGCATCAAAACAGGCGGTTGACTTTGGCTGAAGCGCCGCCACAAGGGCTTTTTGCTGTCGCTCGTTTTCCTCTAGGGGCTGGATTTCACTAAAGGGGTTGTATGCTGTAATGATGGCTGCAGTTTGAACCTTATGAACGTGCATCAGCGCAGCGAGCGCATGACTTACCTCGCCGACCTTTAAGGCAATGGCATCATCGCCCTCGTTCACAATGTAGATTGCTTCGCGGTAGGCGCGCACCAAAGTGGGATGTACTGTTTTTCTTGCGATCATGATCTATCCCCTGGTTCGATGGCAGTGAGTGGCGCAGCTGGCTGATCGGGCCAATGCGCTCCTAGACCTAATACTTTAGCCCGCTTGATGCGATGGTGTAATTTTAATGCCGCCGAAAAGTAATAGAGCATTGGATTTGCGATGACGCGCTGATACTCATGCTGCCCTAGCTCGACGGTAGTGCCATCTACGCGGTAATAATGCCTACCCTCGTGCGCGATTGCTTCCGCCTGATAGTGGAACTCATTGCGATAAAGGGCAAGGGGCACGAAGCGATTGCGCAGCGTAAGCCATTGTTTATTAATAGCGGACTGGTTGGATTGGTGTAAACCAATTTGTAATGGGGTGATATTCATGTGCATCTCCTCTTTAGCCAATTTAGCAAGGTGCTGGGCATGGCAATTGGATAAATCCGCCCGTAATTTAAAGCCAAACACCGCATGACTGGGGTGCTGGCTTTTGTACTACTTTTTGCTACCTACTCTGCCTGGCGGGCGTGCAGCGCCATCTAGTCGATAGCATGGCTTATCGTCCCACACACTCTCGCGCCCAGAAAAGAGTTCGCCCAGCGTTAAGACTTCCGGATGGAGCTTAAAGCCAATTCGGCAGCATGCAAGATAAAGGGTTCTGGCGCTATTGCGATCAAGTGTTAAGGTCCACTGGGGCGCTTTGCGGCGAAATTGTTTTTCGTATTTATTCTTACTATTACGCCAATGGTAGTCTGGGGGCGGCCTAAACATAGTCCACCTCCTTACGACTATCGATGGGGCTTGGAAGATCCTGGGATTGCTCTTCAAACCACTCGAGCTCATCCGAGCGAATGGGGCGCAAATAGTAATCCGGTATGCGGCCCGTTGCACACTGCTCTATTCTTCCATCTGGGTATTCATAAGTGAGCGGACGCTCGTCCGATGCAACTTCCACATGCCACAAAAAGATCTTTTTGTAGCTAGAGAACTTATCGTAGCCTACCGCACCGATGATTTTGACGACATTACCGAGATTAATTGGCAACTCCGCCTCTACGGTGACCGCAAGGTCACCAACTTTACAAAATAATTGACTCATCTTGCTCTCCTCTTTAGCCAATTTAGCAATGCGCTGGGCTTGGCAATTCGGTTTAACTCCGCCCTGTTACTTCGGCACTACAACGTCTTTATTTCCTTACTAGTGCAGGACCGCCTCAACTGCTTCTGGCTTTCCTTCGGGATCTTTTTTTTGGTTCAATACCAAGTAATCCTTGGTTTCTAAAGCCACAATTAAATACGCATCGATGGCTGCCCGAAAATCTTCTGCCTTATCTTCTCTGCAGTAAATATAGGACAAGCTATACATCAGGTTATCGGCATCTTCACCATGTACGGTAACGGTATTGGATTCATCCGAATCCACAATGCGTAGGCCACGTACAAATTCTGGCTTTTTATCCTCAACCCAGCTAGGGTCAAGGCGATCGATGTCAAAGCGTAGACTGCGAAACAGATTGACGACGGCAAAACGGGTGCCGTTGATAAAAGAGTAATTGCGCATTAAG
This sequence comes from Polynucleobacter difficilis, assembly GCF_003065365.1. Classification (NCBI taxonomy): domain Bacteria; kingdom Pseudomonadati; phylum Pseudomonadota; class Betaproteobacteria; order Burkholderiales; family Burkholderiaceae; genus Polynucleobacter; species Polynucleobacter difficilis. The sequence continues at coordinate 1,163,609 of NZ_CP023276.1, forward strand.
CCTCCAATAAAAATATACTAATTAATATTATTTTGCGTATTTACTGGCTCACAGGGTGAGCTCAGGCTGTTTTATTTCAGTTAGGTTGGGTATCCGAATCCACCAACCGGCATAGTAATGGCGGCCCTTGGATCGACACCGAAAGCTAAACCACCGCGATTTTGACTCTGTACTTATCGAGTTGCTATAAAGCCATTCATCGGTAATGCAAATATGACCAGAAGGAAAATAGCCGTGGTCTGCATAATGAAATAGCAGCAAGTTAAGCACGTACTCCCGCTGCAAAAATGAGTAGGCTTGGGTGCCATGAGGGCCATAGCGCTGGGGACTGCAAGCGTCAACAATGCACTTGGCATTCTCTATCACGGTTTCGTCGGTAATATCGGCATCGATGAACGCATGCCACTCTTTATCAGGGCCGTGTTGCCCCCAAATCGTTTGTTTGCGTACTGGATCTTTAGTGTAAAAAGCCATTTCTTTCTCCTATTTAGCCAGTTCGACAAAATGTCAGGCCTGGCAATTGGGAATAACTCCGCCTTTACTATCTTTACTGCTGATATTGCTTACTACAAACTACTTAAAAACTCCTTGGCAATTGCTAGCCATTTTTGCTCTAGCGCTTGTGGATCGAGGTTTTCGATGTCAAACGCCAATTCACTTGCTTCTGGTTCGGTGACATTCAGGCTTTTATCACCGATAAAGAGCCTGTAAATATCATCAACCACCCAAACCTGAATTGCACCACCAACATAGACTACTTTTGCGGGCAATAGTTGATCGCCCACGATGACTCTGGCCATATAAATTCTCCTCAAATTGTTAAAGAACGTAGGGCCTAGAAATGAAAAAGGCCCCAAAAGAGGGGCTTGACGTTTAGTTATCTAGCGCAGTTAAATCACTAGATCACATTCGCTGTAAGCGTAGCACCGTTGTCCTGTGGACCGGTTGCTGTGGGCTTTCGCCCCCTCTTCATGTATGGATAAATTATACAAACTTTAGGTCATAAATGTCAACATTCATTTCTAAAATTCGTGTCTGTTTTTCACCGTCTATTCAATCGCCACCTGCCCAATGACTGCCCCTGGCTTTTGCAGTGCTGCTGATCGGCGTGCTATGTACTCAGGATTTTTAGCTCCGAGTAAACCGAGCTGACGCTCGCTGCCATCGGCTGATTGCACGACTACCGTATCGTTGCCTACGGCCCTTACGGATTCAAGCAAACTGCCATCGCGCTTGGTTGCGGGCGGAATAGCCTGGCCAGTGGATGCCGGTGATAGTGGCGCCTCAATTCGCTCAAGCGGAATCGGCTCGACTATCGCTGCAGGCTGGCTTGGGGTCCTTGCTTGCGGTTGTTCTGCTGCCCTTGCTGGGGCCGGTCTACTTGACTGAACAGGCTCTGCCGGAGGAGCTGCTTTAGGCACTGCCTGCTGTTCTTTCGTTACGCTATCAAGCTCCTTAAATGCTTCAGGGGAGCGGTTTTGTACTTCTTTGGTGGACTTCATGATGTTCTTGGATCCCATGGGTAATGCCACTAAGACGTAACTACGAATGCGATTGCCTTCGGCAACGTGCTTCATCTCCACGGTCTCTACTCCAGTAATGTCCACATCGGGACAAATGCTCCGAACGGTGAGCTCGGACTGCTCTACCGAAGCCGCGTCGCTATCAGCGCGGTACATCTTCATTTGGCTACGAACCTTGCCGCCAGCACCAGTACAAATCTTCACATAGGCCATGGTCTTGGCTTTGAGGTCTGCCATCGAAAAGTCACTGCTAATTGCCGTGCCGTTTTCATAAATGACGCCGGCTTCTTTGGGTAACTTTGTCATCCAGATCGGCGCTTCGCTAATGGCTTGGGTAGCCACCCTTGCCTGCTGACGGTACTCCAAATCGGTTTGGCTATTTTTACTCACGGGACTCGTACCACATGCGCTCAATATCCCAATAATGGGTAGCGCAATTAATGCATTTCTCATTTCATACTCCTTGTTGAATTAATTAAAATTTATCTACGACAACCCACTGATTGCTACCAGAACGCACGGCCACTAAAGTAAAGCGCACTGCTTGATTTCGAATCAGTTCTGTTTTCGAAATCAGTTGATACACATTGCCTCGCCAGCGCCGCAGACTCGAGCGGGTTTGACTCGCTTCCAGGTCTTTTGAGGTAAAGCTAATTTGATCCCCTACCCGAATAAACGGCCGGTCTGCCACGTAGGGAAAGTTCGTGCAGATTTCTTTTCGGGTGGTGGTTTGATCGTTCTGAACTAGATTGACTGGACTAATGGCCGCCTTGGCTACCGTCACCTCTTCAAAGTAGCAACGGGGTGTGGCCTCAGGCGGCTTATTGGGCACAGCGCGCAGGTCAGCCTGAATTAGGCTTGCATCCACCGGACTGCCTTGACAGGCAAAGCGCACGGACCAAATGCGGTACTTTGCTAAGGAGTAATAGCTTTTGCTGATTTTGTCTGGCGAGGCATTGCCCTCAACCCCATCAACCGTATAGAAGCGATTGCGTTTTAATTGCTCTTCTAGAAGCGCAATTTGTTCCGTGCGCTGCTCGCAATTGACTTCAAAGCGCACCAAGTCTTCGTAACTTAAACGCACAAACGTTGGTACTGCGCGATGCTGCGCATTACTCGTTTGCACCGCAGTCCGCTGAAGCGGCCGTGCAGTGTTGTTTTGATTGAATTGATTCGTTTGGATGCTGGGTCGCGGCGGACTATAGCTTGGCGCGCTGTATTGGGTATAGCTCGGCGTGTTGTAAGCCGCGTACTGGCGCGGCTTACTCGCGCAAGCACTCAGACCAAGCAAGACGATGAGTACAAATAGGAGTCGCATGGGTATTGGGCGGCGCCTTAGGATGCAGCCTTGAACTGGCCCTGCGCATTGGGATCAAAATTAAATACCCGCGCTGAATTTGCCTCTGTATTTACTCCATTCGCATTGGAAGGCTTGGTAAAAACTCCATTAAACGCACCACCTGCTGCGGCTACCGTCGGCGTAACCACTTTATTCATAAACTGATCGGCAACGTGCGTATAGGAATAGTTCACTTGATTTTGCAAACGGCCATACATGCTGTTTTGGCGTTTAAGCTCATCGAGTTCCTGGCGCAACTTTTGATTGGCAATGTCGTGCACTATCCTTTCCTTGGTGATCGACAATTCCCGCTCTTGTAATTCGGCCTGCTGGTCTTTCATGACAAGAGCCCGCTCATGCTGCGCCAATTGCAACTCTGCCTCGGAGTCCATGCGGCGGCTGACGCTGCGGTTGATTTCAGCAAGCACGCGGGTTTTATTTTGGTGAGCCGCTAAGGCAGCGCGGTGACCTAAAGCAGATTGACCGGCTTGGAGTTTCAGCAAGATTGGCATGAGCTCTAAGCACAACTGCAAGAGCGTAATCAGGGCGTACTTAAAGAAGACGCCTGGGCTATGGGTAATGAGCGATGAGAGTACGTCAGCTGATGCCACATTAATGTAGGCTTCATCGATTTGACTAGTTTTAGCTAAATTGGCAGCAATGTCTTTTTTAGCACCTTCCACTGCAGCGAGTGCTTGCGGCATTGCCTCCCCCATCGCGGTTAGCTCAGCTTCTCTTGGTCCTGCAAAGCTGCGGTAGTTTTGGCGATAGGTCTCTTCTAATTGCTCGCAGATACGCTTGTCTTTCGCGTACAGATGAATGATTTCGTTTTCATCTAGGTCTGGCGCAAAGGTAGTGCTGGTTTTTCTGCGGTAATCCTGCGCGCATTGGTTTGAGGCATTGCGCTGCCGAATAAGCCCAGGCGTTAAGTCCTGTAATTCTTTTCTGAGCTGACTTGAGCGCTGCTCTATATTGGTGAGCGTAGCGGCCTTGTCCGTTAGCTCATACTTTTCTTGATAGCGCGCTTTAGCTTCGGTATAGCGGCCGTCTTTCATGTCTTGTGCATGAATGGCAAGCTCTGACTTTAAAAAAAGTGGCATGGTGAATTGACTGCTGAGCGAGCCAATCACCGTAATTAAGAAAATACGAATACCGAGATACACGTAAGTGAGCTTCTTATCGGTCTCGTAGCGTGTATCGGCTAAGAAGATGAAATTGCGATCGAGCACTAAAACAATTGCCGCGCCAATCATTGCAAAGGTCAGTGCCATCAGGATTTGCAAAGCAATGGAGAGATCAGCAGCCAAGAACCAGCCGGCGATACCAAACTGCAAGGCCGCTAGAAAACTAGCAAAAGCAATGGCAGCGCCAATCTTGCTTAGACTGCCTACCTCTTCTACTGGGGCGTTGGCCGCGATGCGGTGCCCGGTGAGGAAAACCAGATATTGCCGAATGGTACTCATGCATCCACCCACTTAATTGTTGCGATGGATGCAGTATTCCAATGGGCTAGCTCACAGGATGAGCCTTAACGATTTAGGGCGAAAGAATCCCATTAAATCAATTAATACTGTATATATGTACAGTATTACATAGTGCTACGAAAAATACAAATAAAGAATAAATGGATCAAAAAGCAGAATATGTTCGCTACTCTGTAATCTGCCCTGCCAATTGCTCTGCCTGCTTCGCAATTGCACTAGAGGCAACGACATCACCGAGGCTTCCCATCGTGGCTGGGCCAATCATCCATAAGTTGGCGTATGGCTCCTGCTCTGGGTTCATCACTCGAAAATCTGTATTGACTGCGATGGATTGCAGTAAGGCATCGGAGGCTACAAGGCCGCTTGCGATTAGCTCATTGGTGAGAGGGTCTGATCCAACTCCAGTGCAATTAATAATGCGATCGCCCACCAGCTCTGTACCACTCGACATCTGCACACGAATTTTTTCTTCCAAATGCGTAATGTGCTTAGCGCGTCCCAATGCAAACTGGACTTGATTGCGTGTCTGTAAATATGCGTAGGCAGCGATGGTTTGAGGGGATGCCCTAAAACGATACAAGGACCAAACCCAACCTACCCTCTTTAGTAAAGTGCGCCGATCATGCGCCGAAAACTGCTGCCAAACCTCGTTCAAATGCGGCCGTAACTCCTCCCAGGCACTCTGCCACTCTGGGCTATCGGCAGGCATCTTGGGCAAATAATGACGCATGAAGCAAACTAGGCCTCTTGGACTTAAGTTCTTTGGCATTTGCGGCTGATTACAGCGTTTCCATAGAGCCTGGACAGGCGGAAAAATAGCGCGCGGACTAATCACGCTTACCATGCCGCGATGACCTTGGCCTACCAGCGCACTAATGGCATCCAGCGCAGTCAAACCGCCACCAAGCAAAATAACGTGATCATCCGGACGAATGCGTTCGAGGTAATCGCCAGGCCAGGGATTTTCGACCAAGCGCTCTGAAGATTGAGCTGAGCTACTGACGGCGCAGGGCCATACTGGCGGCGCATTACCCGTTGCAATAATCACCCGATTTGCGCTCAATTGACTGCCATCATCGAGTGCAATAGTCCAGTGACCACTCTCCGGCCTTAACTGTTTTACCTTTGCTAAGACGTGCTCTATTTCTGGAGCGCCCTGGGTATCGTGAAGTAATTGAACAACGTAGCTTCCAAAATCACGGCGTCGATAAAAAGACCCGGCACCGGTCTTTGCATCTGGGTCATTCGTGTGGTCTTTAGCCCATCGCGCAAAGTGCAAAGGATCTTCTGAAAAAATAGTGGGCAAGTCCTCACGGATATTGAGGCGAAAGAAGGGGTTGGCGCAGCCATAGGCATTTCCTTTGCCCGCTACTCTCGGCCCAATTATCGTCATTGCGTCACCCGCAATGCCTTTACGTAGCAAATGCATTGCCATTACAGCCGCAGCGTAACCATCTCCTATGATTACAATTTCTTTTGGGATTTGCATGGCATCTTTTTTGATCTAATGGCGCCGTATCGATTACCTATTAATATTGAACTTTACCTTACATGAAGAATCCAACATGCCCCCGTTAGCCAATATCGTCATTCTGGGCGATTACGAACGCGCCTTACGCCGCTTCTCTAATTGGGAAGCCTTGGATCAACGCGCCAAGATCACCATTCACCATGAGCCCCTTCAGGGTGAGGCCCTCTATGAAGCCGTGAAGGATGCCGATGTGATTGTGATCGTGCGCGATCGCTCGCCATTTAATGAGGCGCTGATTACGCGCCTAAGTAAATTGAAGTTATTGATGTTTACGGGCGAGCGCAACGGCACACTCGATGCAGCTGCACTACTCTCGCGCAATATTCCAATTGCATGCACCCCCGGCGGCCCATCTAAAGAAACCACTGCGGAACTCACATGGGCATTAATACTGGGGACTGCAAAGCGCTTAGTGGAACAGCGCACCTTACTTGCTAGCGGCGGCTGGCGCGATGCCCATTCTGTTTTACCGATGCTCTCCGGGCAACGCCTTGGCATCCTCGGTTTAGGCGCCATTGGTAGCCGAGTTGCTCGGGTTGGTCGTGCTTTCGGTATGGAAGTGGTGACGTGGAGTCCGAATATGACGCCGGAGCGCGCTGCTGCTGAAAATGCAAAGTCGGTCAGTCTGGATGAGCTATTGAGTACTTCAAAAGTGGTGAGCCTGCATTTGGTTGCAGGGCCGGGCACCAAAGGCATCATCGGCGCCGATCAGTTGGCGCTGATGCGCCCTGATTCGATTTTGGTCAATACCTCGCGCTCGGCGTTAATTGCGATGCCCGACTTAGCCAGTGCACTCAAGAAAGGGTCGCCCGCACAAGCGGCAATTGATGTGTTTGATGTGGAGCCACTGCCAGCAGATGATGTACTGCGCAATACTCCCAACCTATTAGTGACACCGCATTTGGGTTTTGTGGCTGAACCGATTTTTGCTGCCTTTGCTAAAGGGATTACGGAAACGCTAGATGCATGGCTTGATGGGAGGCCACTGCCCAAGCCGTATAAGCCTTAAGCGATTGTTTTATCGTGACTGGGCGCATTAAGAAGAAACAAATTCTGGTTGAGCAGAGTAAATTCATAGCGCTTCAGCCAGAAGAAGTGATTTGTCCGCTATGCGATAGAGCAATACCCAAGCTGCAACGCGACGAACACCACCTGATTCCAAAGTCCCATGGCGGTCGCATTACTGCCGTACTGCACCGCATTTGCCACCGACAGATTCATGCGGTTTTTACAGAAACCGAGCTAGCCCGCCAATACAACTCGATTGAACTGCTAAAACAGCAGGAAGAGATAGTGGGCTTTATCGCGTGGGTTCGCCTAAAGCCCGATGATTTTTATGAGCGCACGCGCAAAAGCCGTCGACTGAAAACGGCGTAATGCCATTACTGGATTCGTGATTTATGATGGAATCTGTCAAATAAAGGTATCCAATCGCTTTGTCAATTAATCGATCTATTCTTCGCGCCTGGATCAAAGTCAGCCTCTACCTAGGTCTGGCATTTAGCTTCACGGCTATGGCACAGCCGGCCGAACAAAAAGTGACTGTTGGATCAAAACGATTTACCGAGAGTTACGTACTGGGAGAGATCGTTAATCTATCCTTGCGCGATGCTGGGGTTCAATCGACACATCGCCAAGGTCTTGGCAATACTGCAATCGTCCTAAAAGCCCTCACCACTGGGCAAATTGATATTTACCCCGAATACACCGGCACTATTGTGCGCGAGATACTAAAGCGGCCAGAGACTTCGGTTTCACTTGCTGAGCTCAATGCCATGCTAGCGCCCATGGGGCTTAAAGTGGCGGTGCCGCTGGGCTTTAATAATTCCTACGCGTTGGCCATGAAAGCCGATCGTGCGAATGCCTTGGGTCTTAAAAAAATCAGCGACATTGCAAAGTTAACGCCGGAGCAACAAGCGACACTGCGCATTGCCTTGTCCCCAGAATTCAAGACGCGAATAGATGGATGGCCAGCCCTTGCGAAAGGCTACAACCTTACAGTTAGACCCCAAACCGTTTTGGAGCATGGTCTAGCCTATGGCGCCCTTGCTCGGGGTGATGTCGATATTGTCGATGCGTATACCACCGATGCAGCCATTGAGAAACAAAACTTAGTCTTGCTCGAGGATGATCGGCAGGCATTTCCGCGTTACGACGCAGTGCTTTTAATGCGCTCTGATTTTGATGATAAGCCGCTGCAACACTTAAGCAACCGCCTAAATGAAGCGGCAATGGCCAAACTCAATGGGCAAGCCGAAGCAGGCGCTAATTTTGAAGAAGTGGCTAGAACCTTTTTAAACTCCGCATCCACTCAAGAGGGCAATGCATCGACTTCCTCCCGCTTTTTTAAACTCCTCTTTGGGCCTGATTTTTTTAAAGCGCTGCGAGATCATGTTCTCTTAGTCGTCATTTCTTCAACGCTTGCCCTGTTCGTCGGCATTCCTTTAGGTGTAGTGGCACAGCGCCGCCCACGTTTTGCAGTTTGGATACTAGGTGCAGCCGGGATCTTGCAGACCATTCCATCGCTGGCTTTACTGACGATCCTAATAGCCGCTTTAGATCAAATTGGCGCTGTTCCGGCCGTTATCGCCCTCTTTCTGTATGGCTTGCTACCGATTGTGAATGCAACTCACATTGGCCTCATGGAAGTACCTGCTAATTTAAAAGAAGCGGCGCTCGCCCTAGGTTGCAGTAACAGGCAATTGCTTTTATCCATTGAGCTTCCATCCGCCAGGTCGGTCATCATGGCCGGCCTTGCATCCGCTACCGTCATCGGCGTCGGTACATGTACCCTGGCAGCGCTCGTTGGCGCTGGCGGCTTTGGCGATCGCATCGTGGCTGGGCTTGCGGTCAATGACCATGCCCTCATGCTGGCTGGAGCTATTCCGGCGGCTATTTTGGCTTTGTTAGCGCAAGCCTTACTGACGCCTAAACTCAAACATAAGACCAATTAATAAAGGCCAAACATCAAACCCCTTATTGAAATCGTGACCCCGGCACCAGCTGGGAGTCTTCATGGAAACCGGATCACTGCGCTGCGCTGGCAAGGGTTTTTGGAGGAGCTTGGCTATTCGGCGGAGGTCACCGAGTCGTGGTCTGGAGGTGACGCTGACTTATTAGTCGCCCTGCATGCCTATCGCAGCCACCAATCGATAGTCGAGTTTAAGAAAAAGTATCCCGGCAGACCCATCGTTTTAATTTTGACCGGGACTGACATCTATCGCGATATCGAAAATCACAGTGAGGTGATTCAATCAATGGAGATAGCAGATCAGTTAGTAGTCTTGCAGTCATCTGCAATCAATTCAATACCGACCCATCTTCGACATAAAGTCCAGGTGGTCTATCAATCGGTTGAGATTGATATTGATAGGGAAAATGGGGATTCAGCGACTAAAGAAGATTTTTTAGTCAGCGTGATTGGGCACCTGCGGGAAGAGAAGGATCCATTTTGTATAGTACGTAGCCTACCGCTATTGCCAGCCGATTCCAAAATCACGGTTACGCATTTAGGTCAGGCGATGAACACGCAAATGAAAGACCAGGCCACAAACTTCAATGCAACAATCGATCGCTACCAATGGCTTGGTGAGGTAAGTCATGCGGATGCCTTAAAGACGCTATCTCAAAGTCGCCTCATGGTGATTTCTAGCCGCATGGAAGGTGGCGCTCACGTCGTCTCCGAGGCAATTGCGCTCGGCATACCGGTGATCGCATCTGATATTCCAGGTAATCGCGGCTTGCTGGGCGAGGATTACCCTGCTTACTACCCAGTAGCCGATGAGAATGCTCTGGCTACTCTTTTGTATCGCGCGGAAATGGTTCCCACCTTTTACGCCTCACTACAAAAGCACATTGAATTACGGAGAGAGCTGATTACACCGGCGCGGGAGAAACAATCGATTCACGCGTTGGTGAGTGCATTAATGACGCAGTAACGATGTAGTAATAGCGCTTAATTCCCTTATTTATTTGCATTGGCGAAGCACACTAAAAAGTGCTTCTTGGGATCTGTCCACGTTTGGAGATTGCCAAACCCTGCGCGGCGGAGCTTTTCTGTAAAACCATCTTCAGTATATTTATAGCTATTTTCGGTATGGATCAAATCACCCGCTTTAAACGCAATGGCACGCTCTTTCGTGCCATCACCTGGGAGGCTCACCGTTACATCCGATCGCGCACGCAGGTGCATCTCAATGCGAGACTGTGATTCGTTAAAAAAGGCGTAATGCTCCCAATCGTGCAGATTAAAGTGACTACCAGTGATTCGATTGACGTTTAAAAGAATATTTAAATTAAATGCTGCAGTAACGCCCAAAGGATCGTTGTAGGCAAGGTTTAGGGTTTCATGATCCTTGACTAAGTCAACGCCGATTAAAAGGCCGCCATTGCCATGGCACTCCTGAGCGAGATTAGCAAAAAATTGATCCGCTTTTTCGGGATCGTAGTTTCCAATCGAAGACCCCGGAAAGAAGAAGATCTTGCGACGCTCTGCAATATCCGGAAATGCCAGGGGCAAGCTTAAGTCAATCGCTTCTGCGCGCATGGCGATGTAGGGAAACTGTTTTTGCAGATCAGCAACAGCCGCTTCCAGATACTCTTTTGAAATATCCAGCGCGCGGTATTGCTTGGGTTTAATGCTATTGAAAAGCTGACTTGCCTTGGCGCAATTGCCTGCTCCAAGATCAAGCAACACGTCGCAGTCGCCTACAGCCTTCGCAATAGCAGCCCGATTGGCATCCATGATCCATTGCTCTGTGCGCGTTGGGTAATACTCCTCAAGCAATGTAATCACATCAAAGAGATGCGAGCCGATGTCATCGTAGAAAAACTTAGGGGATATGAATGGCACATCGGCAGTTAGGCTGCGATGCAATTCTTGAGGCAAGGTCTGTTTCACTGAATAGCCTACCTATACAACGGATAGTCCTGTGCCCGCAGCAAAATGGCCTATTTTCCGGGCGCTAGCAAAGCCTCCTGAATTGAGAATCGAGAGAACTTCAGTCTCTTGCTCTGGGGCACAGGAGATGAGTAGGCCGCCACTCGTCTGGGGATCGGTCAATAGGTTTTGTTGCCACAGCGCTAAGTTACTCGCGAGTTTGACTTCACTGCCGTAGCCAGCCCAATTGCGCGTAGAGGCGCCTGTATATATGTCGGCCTTGACGTGCTCTACTGCTTCCTGAATGACTGGAATGGCATCCCAATTCACTTGCGCCATTAACTTGGATCCCCTAGCCATTTCCAGAAGATGTCCCGCCAATCCAAAACCGGTGACATCCGTTAGGGCATGGACACCGTCGAGCTGTGCCAGGGCAACGCCAGGCTTATTCAATTTGGTGGTCAGCGTAATCATCTCTTGATAGCCTGCCTCGGAGAGTAGCTCTTTTTTGAGGGCCGCAGAGAGTATGCCCACCCCTAATGGCTTACTCAAAATAATGCTGTCACCTGCTCTAGCGCCACTATTGAGCTTGAGTTTTTTGGGGTCCACGACACCAATCGCAACCAAGCCATAAATTGGTTCGACCGTATCAATCGAGTGGCCGCCAGCGATCATGATGCGCGCATCATTGCAAACCGATTCCCCGCCAGCAGTAACTTGTTGAATTACCTCTAACGGTAAAACTCCAATCGGCATACCTAATAGGGCGAGCGCAAACAGAGGCTGGGCACCCATGGCATAGATATCCGAAATGGCATTGGTTGCGGCAATCCGGCCAAACTCAAATGGATCATCCACGATGGGCATAAAGAAATCCGTTGTTGCAACGATCGCTTGATGCTCATTAATTTGATAGACCGCGGCATCTTCATTATTGTCAGATCCGGCGAGTAACGCAGCAGGTAAATTGCGGATGGGTGAGGCTTTCAGAATATCGCTCAGGATCCCGGGTGCAATCTTGCAGCCACAGCCTCCACCATGCGATAAAGAGGTCAGGCGGCCGTTATAAGTAGTAGTCATAAAGAATGTATTCAGTATTAAAAAAATGGCAAATGCCAGAACTAGCTAAGCTTACTCAATTTAGAGTAAACACGTGCGAAAGCCACAAAAGTGGTCTTGGCGATGCGGGGCATAAAAATTACGAAATTGACTGCGCCTTAAGCGCTCTGGGGTATACATACTCCACCCCTTTAAGACCTGGTAGTTGCCATCAAACCAGGGCTGGGAGTAATCGGTATAGGGATCACTGCTAAATCCAGGAAAGGGGGTAAAAGGGCTGCTGGTCCATTCCCATAAATGGGACGGCTGCCAATCATCTTGTTTTTGAGCCATTAATAAACCCAGCTCATGCTCAGTAGGAAGGCGCAACTGACGCCAATCACAATACCGTTTGGCATCCTGATAGGAAATATGCCGCACAGGCTCATACTCAGAAAAACTCTGCCACGCATCAAAATAGCGCTGGTACCACGCTCCCCCCTCTTTTTTCCAATGCATTGGCACTGTTACTGGGTTCAAGTCTGCTTGATTGGTAGGTGATTCAATAAACTCCAAATAGTCAGCATTGCTCACGGCCTGCTCTGCAATACTAAAAGCGGGTAGCGTTATCGAATGCGCCCACTTTTCATTATCAAAAATGAAGCCGCTTTTGGGTTTAGAGCCAACCATGCGATTGGTTTCTGGAAAATGAATAAATGAGGATGGTTGATTGCTGGCCAATTTAGCTTGAGAAAATGGCTGGAATGGCGCTGGATAGCCTAAGGTCTGCCACATATACGCAAACGCCTCGTTATGCATATCCTGATGAAAAATCGCCAGCTGAATAAAGTAAGCCTTCTCAGCATCAATCGATTTTGCTAGAAGCTCCCGCGTCTTTTGCATAACGCGGGCATTGTAGTCAAGCAATGTATCCAATGATGGAATCGGGATTGACCATCGATCCCGATGGGCAATTTCCGAGGAATTAAACAGATAATCCGCATCACGCAATAGGGATGGAATATATGTCTGCCCAAGGCGATGCACCCAAAACTCATGGAACCACGTGAGGTGACCGAACTCCCAATGCGGGGGATTTAAATTGGCATTAATTGGAACCGATTCATCACCCGGTCGCATATTCTCCAGAATGCTGCGCGTCAGACTGTTCGTACTTACCAACCAGCCATCTAAATGCGCAGCATTCGGATAGGGTTCATATAGGAGGTGATCGGCTAATGAGGGATGGGGCATGGGGTATGGAATTGCGATTCTGGCGCCTTAAAGATACGCGCCTCTTGATTATATTCGGAGGGCTTTGCTTGGGCTAGCGCGACATCAGACGTCTTGCAGTGTAAGACACGCTATCGACCAGAACAACGAGCAATATCATGGCGATTAAGATACTGCTGGTCTCTTGCATTTGAAATAGCCCCATATGAAACGCCAACATTTGCCCTAGTCCGCCACCACCCACAACGCCCAAAATAGCAGCCGCCCGAATATTGTTCTCCCAGCGATACAGGGAATAGGACATGAGTTGCGGAATGATCGTTGGCAAGGTCGCGTATAAAAATACTTGGCTCTCTGAGGCGCCTTGCACACGCAAAGCATGGGCTGCTGCTTGCGGCGCGTTCTCGATCGACTCCGAAAATAAGCGACCCAGAACACCCGTCGTGTGCAGCGCCAACGCTAAGGTACCAGCAAATGGTCCCAATCCAGCTGATATCAAGACTAAGGCTGCCCATACGAGTTCGGGTATTGAGCGCAGGCCATTGAGTACGAGTCGACATAAAAAACGCCAATGCGCAGGGTCACCGGGATGACTTTTACTAGCCGGAATCGCCAGCAGTAAACCAAAAAGAACCGCCAAGATCGTGCCGACCGCCGACATGGTCAAGGTCTCAATACTCGCGATCCACAGTTTATTTAAAAAAACTGGGCGTACATCAGGCGATAGAAGCTCACCTAAAAACCGCCCCATCCGCTTGGCACTATCAACCGAAAATAAGCGCTCTAACTGAAGATCCAGAGTCCAAAAACTCAGGATCGTTAAAAGGAATAGGCCGAGTGTGACCCAGCACACGGAGCAGTTCCAACGAAACCATGGATTTGGGTGCGGATTGATCATTGCAAGATCTTTCTGAGCCAGGCACTTAATAGATCCGCTAAACCAACGAGTAACATAAAGACAATCAAAATGGTTGCTACTTCGCCGCCATTAAACATCCGCATCGAATTATCAAGCTGCTGCCCTAGGCCCCCTGCCCCAACAAAACCAAGGACTGCCGAAGCCCGAATGGCGCATTCCCAGCGATATACGGTGTAGCTAGTCAGTTCAGTTAAATTCTGTGGCAAGACTCCATAAAAGAATGCTTGTAGGCGGCTAGAGCCATTGCGCATTAAATTACTGGAAACCTGATGATCGCCACTCTCGAGAATCTCGGTATAGACCTTACCCAGCATGCCAGCGTAGGTTAGGCCAATGGCTAAGACCCCTGCGGCTGGCCCGAGACCGACAACCCGCACAAATACTAAAGCCCAAATTAACTCAGGAACACTGCGAATGATGATTAATACCCAACGCACGAGTTGACGTACAGCAAAAGGCAAATGATGCATTCGTCCTGATAAGGATGAGATCGATAACACACGGGTTGAGATTAATGTCAGTGGGATTGCCAGTAGCAGTGCTAAAAAAGTACCGGCAGTAGCAATCGCAATGGTTCGCCATGCCTCCTTGGCAACCAGTAACAAAAAATCAGGCTGCGTATTGGGAGGGAAAAAGTCAGCCAGAAATCGAGAGCTTACTTTGAGATTCTCGGATTCCAGCAAAATCCAAGGCTTAAACTCCGTTGCTACTAAAGCGGGCACTAGAAGAATAATGATCGCGATAGACCAGAACAGGCGTCCCTTCCAAGCTGGGTCTCTTAGCTCAGGGTTCATGGGTGGGGCTAAAGAGCTAGGCACTGCTTTATTACCGACAGTGAATAATCTTGACCGGCGCTGGCTCAGGTAGGCTATCTAGCGTGACAGGTGTGCTTTGATCAAGCTCGTGTTCATGTTGCCGATATAGATCTGCCAACAATTCTTTACTGACCTCACTGCTCGGAAGATCAAAGACCAACTTTCCATCACGCAAGCCAATGACCCGTGGAAATTGGCTCGTTGCTACATCCACTTGGTGCAAGCTTGTAATTAAAGTAACTCCATGCTCTTTTGCATGTGTAATCAAGCTTTCTATGGCCTGTTGTGCTCGGGTCGGATCTAAAGCCGAAAGCGGCTCGTCAATTAACCAGATCTTTGCAGGTGCTAATAAAGCACGGGCTAATCCCACACGCTGGCGCTCACCACCAGAAAGGCGGTCTACCCGTTGCCAAAGCTTATCGGCAAGATCAAATTGCGCAAGTGCCTCACTCGCTTCATTTATATCCCGGGGATAAATCAGGCTCATCAGGCTAGAAAAGAAAGACTGTCCCGGTAATTTGGCGGCAAGGAGTGCAGTAATGACACGCTGCCTAGGGGGCAGTGGTGGCGTTTGCGGCGCGTAAAAAAGGTTGCCGCGTAATTTTTGTAGTTTACGCGTCGGCAGCTTCCAAACCGACTGGTGATTTATAGCGACGTTTCCAGACTGTACTTTTAAAGCAGCGGCAATCACTAGCAAGCAGCTGGTTTTGCCGGATCCGGAGGGGCCGATAATAGCGACATGCTCCCCCGGCTTGATGGCTAAGTTGAGTCCTTGAATTGCCGGAGAAGCATTTACAGATGCTGCAGGATGCTGAGCAGTGACATCGCTCAGCTCAATGCCAAAGTCGTTGCGATTAATAATATGGCTCTGCACGGAGTCAATTAACGAATCAAGCCAGCACTTCGTCCTGCGCTCTCCAGACCTTTGTAGTTTTCTGGTTTAGTGGGGATGTATTTGGTAGCACGATTCAGGGTCAAGATTTCTTTACCCTCTGGGTTATTCATATTGAGATCAAGCAAGGCTGCAGTAATTTTTTCACGCTGCGCTGCTGGCATGTCTGCGTGTACCGACCAGTTGTAATTAAAGTATGGCGGGGTTGTATAAAAAACGTCGACTTTACTTGTGTCAACCTTGTTTTCTGCAACAAATTTACGCCAAACCGTTATATCCAGCGCCGCCGCATCAACACGGCCACTCACAACCGATGCAATGGTTGCATCGTGCGCTCCAGAGTAGGCCACACGTTTAAAGTCTTTGTCAGGATCGATGCCAGCTTCTAGCAAAAAGGAGCGTGGCATTAAATGACCCGACGTGCTCGATTGCGAGCCAAAGCTAACTTGCTTTCCTTTTAAATCAGCCAGACTTTTGATACCCGAATTAGTTTGGGTAATAAATACGGACCGAAACTTGGTGTCTTCTTCACGCTGTGCAATTGGAACGATCTTTCCGCCAGAACGAATTTGAGCTTGAACATAGGTGAACCCACCAAACCATACCAGCTCAACCTGCTTGTTCACCAGCGCTTCTACTGCGGCAGGATAGTCATTGACCGGGACAAAATCGACCTTAGTGCCTACTGTACGCTCTAGATACTTGGTCAACGGACCAAATTTACGCATCTGCTCGGTTGCAGCTTCCTCTGGAATGGTGGTTACGCGCAAGACGGTTTGCGCACTTAATCCTAGTGAAGTAGCAAAGAGACAAAGGCAAAGGACTGATTTGAGATAGCGTGTCATGTTTTGATAGATTTATAACAATAAAAAAAGTATATAGAGAATTTACGAAATGCGTGCTCACGCCTTAACTCCCTAATCTGCGCGCCGATGCATTGCACAGATCCTGTGCATTCATGATGCCAATACATCACCAGCTTGCAGAAAAATTATTACGTAACTGATTAATTTGCTCATCTGTAAGTGCAGGTATTGGTGTATTGCTAAAGCAAACTAATTTCGCTGTTTCTTCCAGCTCTTCTAAGGTTGCCATTGCCGCAGACGGAGAGTCATGCCACACATTAGGCCCAAGGCGTTGCAGCATCACAGCGCGAATAACTTTATTCGCTTGCCCATAGTTTGTTATTGTCTGCGCAACCTGTTTTGCAATCGCTGGGCTACCTGGATAGTCGTAGGCTATTAGGGGCACATGGCCTACTTTCATCACAAAGTATGGTGTGATTGCTTGCAAAAGCTCAGGGGTATCGAGTTGCATGGATAAGCTAACGCAATTCGTACTGTGGGTATGAATAACGCATTGCGTGTTTGGACTAAATTGCTTGGCGGATTGGTAAATTGCTTGATGTAAAACGACTGTCTTACTGGCGCGATCACCGCTTTGCTGTTGCCCATCACGACCAATTTTGGCTAAACGTGCTGGGTCCAAAAAACCCAAGCACGCATCAGAAGGGGTAATTAAAAGAGCATCCTCTAATTGGATACTAATGTTTCCGGCTGTGGCATGAACATAGCCGCGATCAAAAAGGCTCTTACCAATTCGGCAAATTTCTTCACGGGCAAATGACTCATTCATGTGAGCATCCTAAATGATTTAAGAAAAAAGTCGGGAGATCCAAAATTACCTGATTTCAGGGCAAGGTGAATTCCTTGATTTTGAATGACTTCAGCTTTGGCGTAACACCAAGGCACGCCTGGATCTATTTGCGTCCCTATTTGCAACTGCTTAATACCCAGTGCCTGTACACAAGCCCCTGATACTTCACCACCAGCAACAATCAGCTGCCGCACTCCGGCCGCAACCAGCCCTTGGGCAATTGCTGCTAAGGCATTTTCAATCAAATTACCTGCCTCTGCAATGCCAAGCTGGTTCTGTATTGCCTTCACTGCATCTGGATCAGCCGTCGAATAAATTAAAACGGGTCCCTGCTGAACATGCGCAATTGCCCAATCAATGGCGTGCTGGATCGTATCTGGGTTATTAGCCAAGGCTAAAGGATTGATTTGATAAGCAGGTAGGCCGGCTTTAATAAAAGCAGCAACTTGTAAGTTACTCGCTTGCGAGCAACTTCCGGAAAGGATGGCTTGTAAGCCAGTTGCGGCTGGTAGAAGTTCGGCTTGGCTTGCTTCACTTAGGGAAAAATTTTGAGGCAGGCCGATAGCAATGCCCGATGCGCCAGTTACGAGTGGCAGCGCCTTACAGGCGCGGCCGATTTCAAATAAATCCCGATTCGAAATCGCATCCACAATAGCAATACCAACAGAATTTGAATGCAGCTCTTGAAATTTAGCTTCAATCGTCTGACTACCCTCATTGACACACTGATGGTCAATTAGACCAATCGGCAATTGACATTGCGATTGCAAAACTCGGACAAGATTGGAGTCATGCATCGGAGTCAGTGGGTGATTTTGCATTCCACTTTCATTAAGCAATTGATCACCTAAAAATAAGTGGCCCTGAAATACAAAGCGCTTATTTTCAGGAAAGGCGGGGGTAGCAATCGTGAAATCAGTATCTAATGCCCTCATTAGAGCCTCTGCTACTGGCCCAATATTGCCGTTCGCAGTACTGTCAAAAGTCGAGCAGTACTTGAAATAAATTTGCTGCGCACCGGATGCCTTTAGCCACGCAAGCGCTCTCAGGGACTGCTCAATCGCCTCGTCTACAGGAATTGTCCTGGTCTTAAGTGAAATAACAACGGCATCAACCTGGGCATCATTGCTTACTTCTGGAATGCCAATGGTTTGAAGCGTACGCATACCAGAGCGAACTAAGTTATTCGCTAAATCCGTAGCGCCTGTGAAATCATCGGCAATGCAGCCAAGTAAAATGGGTCTCATAAGTTACACGATAAAGTTATGTCGATGACTCGTTGCAGGGTTTTCATTTACAGGCTTAATACGATGCTCTCAAATCTTGCATCAGGGATAAAGACTGAAATTAAAATATTCCTTACCCCGTTTTCTTTTTGGGTAACTCAATGCCGGGGAAAATCTTAATCACGGCACTATCGTCTTCTTTTGCATAACCCGCAGTTGAGGCCTGCATAAACATTTGGTGTGCGGTTGACGATAGTGGTAGCGGAAACTTCGTTGCGCGCGCAACATCCAGAACTAATCCGAGGTCTTTTACAAAAATATCAACTGCCGATAAGGGGGTGTAATCGGCGGCTAAAACATGGGCCATCCGATTTTCAAACATCCAGCTATTGCCTGCGCTATTCGTAATTACCTCATACAGCGCTTCGGGATCAACGCCTTCCCGAATGCCCAGCGCCATTGCTTCGGCAGCGGCTGCAATGTGAACACCAGCCAATAACTGATTAATGATCTTCACTTTACTACCGGCACCCGCTTGATCACCCAGTTTATAAATCTTCGCAGCCATTGCCTCGAAAAGTGGCTCTGCAATAGCAAATGCCTTGGGATTTCCTGAAATCATCATCGTGATTTCACCCTTGGCAGCGCGGGCCGCTCCACCTGAGATGGGTGCATCCAGATATAAGACGCCTAATTCGGCTAATTTTTTTTCAGTATTGATGGACCAATTCGGATCCACCGTCGAGCACATTACAAAAATACTGCCTGGCGATAATGTATGCGCACAGCCCTGAGGTCCAAATAGGATGGAATCGGTTTGTTCTGCGTTCACGACCACCGAGATCACCACGTTGCATGATTTTGCAAGCTCCGAAACCGAAGAACAGGCAATGCCGCCCTGTTCTGCAAAAGCTGTTGCCACTTCCGGTCGGATATCAAATACATGCAGTTTTACGCCTGCCCGCCTTAATGAATTTGCCATACCGAGGCCCATTGCACCTAGCCCAATCAACCCTACCGCAGGAAATACGTTTGCAGATGTATTCATCATTGGATTTTACGTAAATATAAGGTATACCACTATAAACTCAATGGATATAAGGTGTTTAAATTAGTTATTCATATTAATAAGGATCTGTATGCGTATTTATAGACAATTTGTAGCATTGGCTTCTATTCTCCTCAGTACAGTAGTTTTTAATACCGTTGCCGCACAGACCTATCCCAATAAGCCCATCAAACTTGTGGTGCCCTTTCCTCCTGGCGGCCTAATTGATAATGCGGCCCGCTTAATCACCCCCGCACTCTCAAAAGAATTAGGGCAAACGATTGTGATTGACAATAAGGCTGGTGCGGGCGGAAACCTGGGGGCGGCAGAGGTTGCAAAAGCAGCTCCGGATGGATACACCTTATTAATGGCTTCGGCACCACTGAGTATTAGTCCTGTTCTCTATAAAACCCTGCCATACAATCCAGCCAGTATTGAGCCTATTGCGATTTTTGGTCAGCTGCCAAATGTCTTATTGGTGAATCCCGAATCTGGGATAAATTCGGTAGCCGATTTAGTCAAACGTGCAAAAGCCAATCCCGGAAAACTCAATTACGCCTCTAACGGCTATGGCACCTCATTAAATCTGAGTGCTGAAATGCTCAAAAGCCAAGCAGAAATTTTTGTCTTGCACATTCCCTATCGTGGCTCCTCTTTTGCAAATGTGGCTGTAATCGCAAAAGAAGTTGATTTTATGTTTGATAATTTACCCCCAGCAATGGGCTTAATTAATGGCGGTAAGTTAAAACCACTGGCAGTAACCAGTGCGGAGCGTAATCCCGCTTTGCCAAATGTGCCCACAATGGTTGAGTCCGGTTTTCCTAATTTTTTGGTAACAGCATGGTTTGGCCTAGCCGCACCCAAAGGAATTCCAGATACAGTAAGCCAGCGCTTGCAGTCAAGCCTACAGAAAGTGATTGCCCAAAAAGACGTGGCTGAATCGATTGCACGGTTAGGCGCCACTGTGAAATTTATGAATGCCCAACAGGCAAATCAATTTATGACGGCAGATACGCAGCGCTGGCGCACTGTAATTGAGCGCGCCAAGATTCAGATGGATTAAATGAGTAATCAGTAAGCAAAACTTCTGCAAAAGTGTGGTCAATGTTGATGGCAATGCGGATTAAGCAAACCCATCACTATCAAAGTCGCCACCAAAGTCGCTGTCATAGTCAGTAACGTTGTTGTCGTAATTTTGTGCCACCTGCTGGCCTGAATCTGCAGGAGTATTGGAATGGCCCAATCCATTACCAGCATCCGGAGTGCTGTTATGTCCCATCATGCTCTGAATGCCTTGGTAGAGCATAGAGCCTGCCACCACTCCAATCGCAGTCGTTGCGATTGTGCCAAGCATGCCCGATCCCCATGCGCTTGGCTGTGCTGCACCTGCTGCTGGACGTGCAGCCATTGCATTTGCTGACGTGGCTTGAGTTGGCGCTGCCCTACCCCAGGAATTAATGCCACTCAAAAAGCCTGAGCTGGGTTTGTTTGCTGGATTGGCTTGGTCGATTTTTGCCTGCATCTCTGCCATTTGTTTTTGCGCGACTTGCAAGGCCATTTCTAAACCCATGGCGCGCTGGACTAATAGATAAGATGCGTCGGGCTGCCGTTTGATTGATTCCGCAATTAAGGAATCAGCATCGCTGTCTTTAGTTCCTGCCTGGGTGCTATTGAGCTGTTGTAAAAACTGCTCCAATTGGACTTTTTCTTGGGGGTTCATATTGCGCGCTCCGGCTTTTGTTGACTTGCTTCATCATAGTTGAAATACACCGGCGCGTATTTTGCAAAAACAAGATCAAACGAGGTGTTTGATGTGCCTGTTTGCAGATGCGGTTTTTTAAGCGAAATGATGCGATTCGAGCTGCCTTAATCCCCTAAATTATTAGGGGCACTCCCAGCAGGGCATCGGTTTCGGTGGGTTCGGTGCTAACAGCCCGCGATAAAGTATTGCGAATAAATTGCTTTTCGTAATGGCGGTTACGTCGTGACTTTTTAGCCTGTGCACGCTGGCCTAGGCGCTTATCCACCACAATCTCTCCCAGCTGACTGAGATCGGCTAAGTCATGGATTTGATTGGGCGAATTGCGGCGCGTCATAATCAAACTCCACACCTATTCAATTGAGGCGCTCAATGCTTAGGCTTGTGTACTGAATTAATGATCTTGTCGGTGTAGGCGATGGCAATGGCAGAAATAACAAAGGTCACATGAATGACCGTCTGCCACAAGAGTGTTTTTTCATCATAGGAAGCGGCATTAATAAAGGTCTTGAGCAAATGGATCGATGAAATGCCGATGATGGCAGTGGCCAGCTTTACTTTGAGTACCCCCGCGTTGACGTGGGATAGCCACTCAGGCTGATCCGGATGGTCTTGCAGATCAAGGCGAGACACAAAGGTCTCCCAGCCGCCTACGATGACCATCACCAATAAATTGGAGATCATCACCACATCAATCAAACCCAAGACGATCAACATCAATGCCGTTTCGGTCATGTTGTTGTCGGCCATCATGCTTAAAAGATGGATCAGCTCCAGCCAGAACTGCCATACATAAACCCCCTGCGCCACTATCAGGCCAATGTAGAGCGGTGCCTGTAACCAACGGGACATAAAGATCCAGCGTGGCAATGGGCGCAGTTTTTTAGAGTTTGAGGGCTGATTATCTGAATTCATGTGGGGATTTTAACGGCTTTTGTGACGGGGCTATACAGGCTCATTCAGGTAAATGGGGGCCAGCTACAAGCTCACCTAATGAGCCATTAAGCATTTAATCTGCTTTAATTGCTATTAGTTCTATTTATTAAGGAAATGCCATGAGTGACATGGAGCGACTGCACCGCATCAAGTACATGATTCAGGCACGAAAAAGTGTGCCGAAACAGGCCTTTTTAGATGAGCTTGAGATTTCTGAGGCTACCTTTAAGCGGGATCTCGAATACCTCCGTAGCCGCATGAACGCCTCCATCATTTATGACCGCTACGCAGGCGGCTATCAATTTGAGAACCCACAAGATGCCGAGAAAACCGAATTGCCGGGCTTGTGGTTTACCGAAAAAGAAGCTACTGCACTCGTTCTCATGCAGCACTTACTATCATCGCTGGATCAAGGCGGCTTAATTGGTCCGCACATTGAACCCCTCACGGCCATCATCGATGGCATCTTGGGTCAATCTGAAACCACCGCCAAGGAACTGCGCAAACGCATCAAGGTATTGGGCATGGGTAGCCGCAAGAACAGCATCGAGAACTTTGCGGAGATTGGCGCCGCCCTACTCAAACGCAATCGCTTGGATGTAGCCTATTACTCCAAAGGCAAAGATGAATTAACCCAGCGCATTATTTCTCCGCAGCGCCTCATCTTTTACCGTGAGAACTGGTACCTCGATGCTTACTGCCACCTGCGTAAAGAATTACGTAGCTTTGCTGTCGATGGCATTCGCAAAGCGGCACTTACCAATCTCAAAGCCGATGAGGTTTCTGAAAAGCAAGCGCAAGAACATTTTGCAGAAAGCTATGGCATCTTTTCTGGGAAGGCAACACAGCGCGCTAAATTACGCTTTAATCCCGAGCATGCCCGCTGGGTTGCGACTGAAAAGTGGCATGGCCAACAAGTAGGTAGCTTTGATAAGGAAGGCTTTTATAACTTGGAGTTTGATTACAACCAAGATCCGGAGCTCATCATGGATATTTTGAAGCACGGCTCCGGGGTTGAAGTAATGGGGCCGGCTGGCCTAAAGAATAAAGTGAAAGCGGAGTTAGATAAAGCGCTTCTGTTGTATAAATAATAAATCAGGCAAGTGCTTTCCCTGCATCAACTAAATCGGAGCGCCACCCTTTATTACGAACCTCACGTACGACGATTTTCTGGTTGATTAAGCGCTCAACCGCACTAATACGCGCCATTACTAAGCTAATCGCCTGATCTCCATCAGCATGCGCCATAAATAGCAGTCGAATCATCTTATCCGCCCATTTAGGCAATCGGCCATGTTTTTCCCAGCGGGCCACTGTTTGAGCATCTACACCCATTAAGGCAGCCAAACTATTCTGGGACAAGAGCATTCCACCATTGCGGATATAGCGAAACTCTAGGCCAGTTAATGGCCCCGACTTACCAGTTAAGGCGCCGCAAATAGCCTGCGTTAATCCATCAATATCATGAATTGCTACGCCCTTGCCGTGCGGCGTCTTGCGAATTTCAAATCCATTTTGGAGCCAAACGTTTTTTAGGCCGCCATCGGTGTAATGCAACATTTTCGTTTTCATGAGACCCCAAAGACCGTAATCACAACTATTCCAACCGCCGGAAAATCAACATTAACAAGCGCTCCAATATTGCTACCTGCAATATATCGCTCCATCAAACAGGTAAGACCGCTATGCCTTAAGTCAGGCTCTGGTTCGCGATTTAAGAGTCCCCGGCGCAAAACATCAAACAACATTGCGTTGGTAATCGCACGTTCGCGCATGCGGATACTTGCATGCTGGGTGATGGTGACATTTATAGACTCCAGTGCGGCACGACGAATATGTTGCTGAATTTGAGGCCTACTCAGCCTAATCAAACCAGATACCTATCAAATTGATAGGTCTCCACAGTATATCAAAATGATAGCTTGCACGCATAATGTGTATCGAGATGTGGTCAAAAGATAACTCGGTACGCAATTTTAAAGGCGAAAGTAAGCCTAACTGTAGAGTGGGTACAAAATGTAATCCCTACAATTCTCGAGGATTACGCAGTTCCATTGGTATCGCCAAGGCCTTGGAGCGTAGATAAAAAGACTATTACTTTTTTTGAATTTCCTCTAAGGCCTTGTCTTTATCTTTGGCATCGGCATCGGATTCTTTCATCACCCTCTGAATCACAATCGCAGCAATTGCAAGCAGTAGCACTGCAGCGCTCTCGTAAATCAAATCGATCGTACTAATGCCTTTGCCTTGCAGAATAATAAGGCGGCACAGGGCTGTAATCGCAATAAAGATCGGAATGGTAATGGGAATCTTGTTGTATTTGTAGAAAGCTGCCACCATGCCGAGGACTTCGGCATAGATGAACATCAGCAACAGATCCGTTAAAGAAATCTTGCCATTGATGATCACGGTGTACATCTCGATGCCGACGCTAATAATCGTAAAGATAGCGATCAAAATTAAGATGCCTTTTTCGGCAAGGGTAATTAAGTCATACATCTTCATTGCAGATCCTCGCCTTAGCTTAACTTTTGTTCGGGCTTGTCGTATTCGCTTGCAAAGGCATGGTTCGCATCACGATGCCCCGCTTCATCTTCGCGCACTACCAGCACGACATCGCGCAAGGTTGCATTGGCTGGTAGCTTCCAGTAATCAATTGCAATTTGGGGGGCTGGAATATTGGGTGTTCTGCCTTCGTCTATCTCTTTTAAATACTCGGTATAGGAATACACCGCCTCCTCTTCGAAGTAACCCACAATGCGGTGCGCGGTGCGTGGGAAAAAGACATAGATAAAGAAAAAGACATGCCAAAAAATGGCTTGGGCAAAGAGAACCAAATAACGCTCGAACCGATTGGGTTTGGCAATTTCAATGAATGTCATCAAGTGCATCCGCTCGTTTTCAGCTTCTGCTAATAGGGTCCGTATCTTGGGACCATAGCCATGGCGCATGCGGCGCAGGCTCATCAGGTGCGTCCACATACCAGCAACCATGCCGGGAACGCCGGCTACCGTCTCCAATACCACCGCACGATGACCGTAGCGTTTCTGAAAGAAGGTATCCGCAAAAAAGCGCATGCTTTTTGTAAAAGACAACGCAACCCTGTCGGACATCGTAATAACTTGGTAATGTTCCATGCAATCGGCCAAATCTATAGGTATTAAGGTAAGACCTTATCGTATTGGAAACGAGGTATTTCTGTTTGCAGGAGTTGAAATCAGCATTTTTAATCCATTTAAACGGGTTTTCTAACTCAATAGCGGCTGTATGAATGCAAACCACCCGCCCACGAGTAGCAAAACTAAGCTGACGAAGTAGATGTGCAGTGATGTCCGGCGCGTACTGAGGCAAGCCTTGCGTAAATCTGGATCGACGGGGCATGGGGCATAGCGATTACGCCATTGCATGAGTCCGCCCGCCACCATCAAGACGCTACTGAGCAGGAAAATCGCCTCCTTGTGTTCGCTAATCCACACAATTTGGGGAAACACGGCGACCAAAGAAGCCAGTGCAGCACCAGCACCCAGACTGACCAGCAGCGCAGGCAGCGCGCAGCACACTAAGGTGCTAGTACTCGCAAAGAGGCTAAGTAATGAGCTGATGTACGGCGTTTTTACATCAGGCGAGCCATCCGCGCTCATTTCTTGCCTTTCATTTGCTCTCTAAACTGCGCAACGGTCTGCGGAATAGTTTCCACTTTAGTTACGTCATAGCCCGAGTCAATGATTTCTTGACGAATCTCTTTTTCATTGAGGGTCTTCCCTTCTTTCGGCTCCACCACTACTACTTTATTTTTGAGATCCACCAATACAGCTTTGGTCTCATCCATCTTCAGTAAGCTCTTTTCAATGCCTTGGGCGCAAAAGGAGCAGACCATGCCATTGACACTCACTTTCATGCTGGCAAGGCTTGCCTGACTTAAGCCCATCAATACGATTACAAATACAAAGTTCAGTAGTTTCATGATGTTCATCCTAATAGTTGTACATAAAATTAAAACGCGGCTGACCCGATAAATTGGCGCCGAGCTCAACAAAGTAGCGATTGTGAATAACCCGAAGCATGGGTGTAAATTCATACTGATTCGATACGAAGGTCATGCGTCTGGCTTCAATTACAAGCCAAGGCTGTGGCTGGTCGTAATCCACCTCATAAAACGATGCCCCAAGCCGTGCCGTGGTGATGTTGCTAGTTGCCCCTTGCGCCGCATATACGCGGGCAGATGCCATCGAGTAAAGGCGGGTAGTTTCATAATCAACCTGCAGGCCAGGTGAGGCCATTGCTTTTGACCCCCCAAAGGTACTGCCAGTAGTTGAGCCCAGTCCGCCAATAAACCAGATATTGGCCTGCGCATTGGGAAGATTCCAGCGCGCTACTTTCCGGGTATAAACCACCTCGGTATTTTGCTGACGCTTGGAATAATCGTCGGTTTGCATGGCACTGGCCGAAAAACCAATGGCGTCATTGGCGGTCGTTGCGTAGTTAAAGGAAAACTCTTGATAGGTTTTACTAAAGTCCCCCATGAACATCCAGCTATTTTTAAAGCCCATGGGGGCAGCATACGACTGCCCAGCCAGACCAAACAGGGTGAGCATTACTCCACTAATTTTGGGGAGTAAGTTCATTTCAGTTTTTCCATCGTGGTGATGTCCAGAGTCCCATCCACTACCTTGATCTGAAAGCGCACCTTATCGCCCGGCTTATATAAGTCGACATTGAGGCCGCTGCTAATGCCAAACGGCATGGTCATGGCATGCATTTTGATACTAGGAATGTATTCGTGCTTCATCACGATTCGGTTACGCGCAGTATCAATGCGGACAATTTCCCCATTGACCCACTCCACAGCCAGAACAGCATAGGACGATAAAACACACAGTAAAGCAATAACGATTTTTTTCATGTCAGACTCCAAAGAAAGTGATGCCCTAAAAATGGGCGGACTAATCCTAAGGAGTTACAGAATGGGTGGCTTAATGAAGCCGGAGAGGTCGGCGCTGACTAAAGTTTGCGTGACATGGGTCACGCTTTGCGTGAGGTGATCGGCAGTGATCAACAGGATTGCATCGCCTGTAAGACCAAAAGCCATGCACAGTGGACAAGCATTGCAGTTACGTTGAGTATCGACAACAACAGTATCGGACTCCTGTGTTCCGATAGCGCTCACCTCTTGGTGGCAGGCATGATTGACAGATGATTTGACATGGACCGATACAGGTGCAATCGAAGGCACTTGCTGCATTTGCAAATCCATACTGAGGGACGCCATGGCCTGCATGGGCACCAATAGGACTAGCAAGAGACTGATCAATCTTTTTACCATGGCTAAATCCTAGCACTTTTCAGAAATATTGGTCTGTGTGCAATGAAACAGACCTTGCTGAGCTAATTTACAGCGCTTATACCCCAGATTTAACTCAGTTATTACCCAGGAGTGATTTGATGGGTATTAACTTTTCCAGCTCATCGATGTTGGTATAGCCCGTTACCGGCATAAAGCTTTTGGGTGAAAAATTCTTCTCGCCAATCAACATGGCAGGTACGCCCTGAAAGCCGTTTGCCTTGAACTCTTCCTCATCCGCAATCGCTTGCTTAGTCACTACCCCATCATCAAAGGCTTCGCGGAGGGCATTGGGATCGATACCAACTTGCTCAGCCAGCGTAATGATTTCATCTTCATTGCTGATGTTGCCGCCCTGACTAAATACTGCCTTAAAGATAGCTAATGCCAGTTGCAATGATTTGCCGTGCTTATTGGCAAAACAAACACTCTCTTGTGCCAACCAGGTGTAAGTCAAAAAAGCAGGAGTAGCTAGTGCCAGCTTTTCTTCTTGAACAATCGGCTCCAGCGATGCTTGCTGCAATTTATTTAGGTAGGAATCCGATGGCGGCATTGTGCCAATCGTGGGGGTCAATTCAATCGCCCGCCAAATAATCTCAATACCGTCTTGATAACGCTCCTTCAACTTGGCCAGCGCCACAGTCTGAAGATAAGAGTAAGGGCACTCAAAATCACCCCAAATTTGTATCTGAATCATAGTGTTATACGTTAATCCCATCAAGGAGAAGCAGAATCAAATACAAAGCAGTTCAAGACTGATCAAAAAAGGAGTCGCCCGCAGGCGACCATAAAGCAAGGAGATATGAGTTTGCACTCTTATAGTAATTTAGGTATAAGACTACTACCAAAAGGGGTTTTTGTAACAAAATTTACGTCATCAGCTTAGCTTGATCTTTTTTTGGCATTCTTTTTGAATCATCCCTAAGCAAATACTTCGGATGCCAGCGATACCAATACTTTCTAAGAACACTTTTCCTAAATGCAGCCGCTTAACCCATTCAATAAGCCCACTTCAACAGAGCCGCCGGATCAGCATGGAGCCACCAATCGCGTCATGACCTGCCTTTGCCTTTTGCTGAGCGGCGGCCTGCTAGGTCAGTTACTCAGCATTATTGTTGTGCGCATTGCCTCTAGTGATATCCAAGCGGGAGGCATGCTAGCGGACATCATTACGCAATACTTGGCTAACTATTTTTTGGGGATCGCTTTTATTGTCCTCAGCGTCTCGAATTTACTTATTAAGCGAGGCCTTGTGGAATACAAACGATTGCGCCTGCCCGCTATTGTTTTGGCGATCTCGACTGCCATCGTGGCGTTTATGTTGATTCCCCGCATGGATTATCTTCGTGAGACCGCCTTACAAGATGGACTTCCCGTTCTCTTTTCGGATTCAGCGGCGTACTTTACAACTTTAGCTGCACTGGCAACTAGCCTTCTCTTGATTCAGTTAGCGAGTGGCGGCGTGCTGGTATGGCGACAGCTCAATCCCAAAAAATCAGCGAACTAATTTATCGCTAAGGAATTTATCGTTTTATTGCTGGTTTTAAGCTGGCTCTTATGCAAATTGCAAGTCGGCCAAGCGTGCATACAATCCACCTTGCTGAATTAAATCAGCATGACTGCCCTGCTCTACGATCCGCCCTTCCTCTAAAACCAAGATCGAATCTGCGCGCAGTACCGTCGCTAAGCGGTGGGCGATGGTAAGCGACGTTCTTCCTGGGAGTACGCTATCCAATGCCAGCTGCACTTCCCGCTCAGATTCTGCGTCAAGGGCGCTGGTTGCCTCATCCAAGAGCAAGATGGGTGGGTTCTTCAATATCGCCCTGGCAATGGAGATCCGCTGCTTTTGTCCGCCAGACAAGCGCACGCCGCGCTCCCCTAGAAAACTAGCGTAGCCTTGGGGCAAGGCAGAAATAAAACCATCGGCATGCGCCGTTTTTGCAGCTGCAATTACCTCTTCATCGCTTGCATCCAATTTTCCATAGCGAATGTTTTCCATGGCACTGGATGCAAAGATGACGGGCTCTTGCGGAACGATACCGATTAAATTGCGCAACTCGCTAACGGGCCATTGGGTAATGTCCTGTCCCAAAATGGCAATCTGCCCAGCCGTCGGCGCATAAAAGCGTAAGAGCAGCGCAAACAAGGTGCTTTTACCAGCGCCGGATGGACCTACTAGCGCATACCGAGCGCCTTGGGGCACAGCAAAGGAAAGGTGATTAATGGCCATAAAGTCAGGGCGAGATGAATAAGCAAATGACACGTCCTGGAATGCCACCGCATCGGACTGATCTACTGCTCTGGATGGCGATATGATTAATTCTTGGCCTGCAGCAGTGTTACCATAAACCAAGTCGGGCGGCGCTTGCATTAATTCCACCAAGCGCTCCATGGCGCCAGCAGCACGCTGCAAATCACCCCAGGTCTCGGATAACGCGCCAATCGATCCGGCGATCAATACGGCATAGAGTACAAATTGGGTTAGCTCGCCTAAGGTCATTACGCCAGCAGTCACCTGCTGCGCTCCAATCCACAGCACAAACACAATTACGCCAAAGGACATCACAATTGCCATGGCAGTTAATACTGAGCGCATGGTGATGCGTTTCTTCGCTTCCACAAAGGCAGTTTCTACTGCAGCATTGAAACGTTGCTGTTCATGCGGCTCACGCGTAAATGCTTGCACCGTAGTGATGGCATTCAGAACCTCTCCAGCCATAGCACTGGTATCGGCGACCTTATCTTGACTGGTACGCGACATTTTTCGTACGCGGCGGCCTAGCGCCCAGAGCGGCAAGACAATGATGGCAAGCAGCACAATCATCACGCCCGCGAGCCAAGCACTCGTCACCAGCATCATGGTCATACCACCAATCAACATGACTAAGCTGCGGAGTGCCATGGATATGCTCGAGCCTACCAAGGTTTGCACTAAGGTTGTGTCGCTCGTTAAGCGCGATAAGACTTCCCCGGTTTGCAGGGTCTCAAAGTAACGGGGGCTTTGCCGTAAGACGTTTTCAAAAACGCGTTGCCGAATATCAGCAACAACTCGCTCACCTAACCATGACATCATATAAAAGCGACTGGCGGTCATCACCGCCAAGAACGCCGCCAATAACAATAAGTAGATGAACTGCAGATCAATCGCATCACTGGTTAAGCCAGTGTCAACCACCCCTCGGAAGGCCAGCGGTACCGCCAGGGTCGCTGCTGCCGCTAACAACAGAAAAAGGCAGGCCAATATCCACTGGATTCGGTAGCGGGATAGAACACGGTAATCGCGAAGCCAGCGGGTCAAGCTATTGAGTTTGGATGCCATAGAAGGCGAGTGTAAGTGATATCACCAGCCTAGGTTGATTTCAGGGCGAAATCAATACTGTTAAACGGATTGCATGCGCTCCGATATATTACTCAGCGCGCTAAATGAATCGCGACTTAAATCAATGCATCCGCCATCGGCATACACGCCAGTAGGGTCACGATAGACCATCATCTTCTGCAGTATTGGCTTTTTAATCACCGGATCATCGAGGGCCAATTGAACGCGCTCTTTGACTACGGCCTCATTCATCCACGGAACGCCCGCAGGACTTACTTCCACGCATTGACTCCAGTAATAAATCTCTAGGCACTTCTCTTCGAGCGTGTAGGGACTTCGGCAATCCCATAAATTGCAGAAGCGCCCGCCGCCTAAATAAATAACCCAGGAACCCTCAAACCCTTCAATATCGGACGAATGGTCGTCGGGGTTTTTAAACCAAATGCGATCCCCTGGAATGTAATAGTGCATCGGCATCGGATTTTCACGGGTGCCTCGCTCCCCTAAAAAACGAAACAGGAAATCATCCCCCGTTAAGGCGCGCTTGCGCCACTGCTGCTCTACGTCATTTAAGCCTGTTTTATTCACCTTTTGCAACTCGCGTACGACCGCATACAGTATGAGGTATTCCGAGGCACGTTGGCATGAAAAAGCATAGGTATATCCGCTGACATCAGGGCATAGCGCCCGCTCCAATCCATCTGCCAGTGAAACGCCTTGGCGGAGTAAAAATCCATTCTCTTTGGTGTAAATCCAATATGCCTGCGGGCGAGTGATTGAGCTAGTGTCGAAGTTCAACTCAGTGCGTGAGGCTGCGTTCACTACAGTGCAGCGCATCCGTAGATTGCTTTTCAGTTCCTGCACACTGTCAAAGTAAACAACATTAGGGCTAAGCGCCATTGCCAAGATGATCTCGCTCATCAGCGCCGGATCCTTTTGTGGCTGGTGTGTACGCAAGAAAGTGGTGATATTGGCGGTATCAAAATCAGGGCACAAGGCAAGCAAGCGATGGCTCGCCCGAAAATGGAGGTGGCGCTCATTTCCACCTGTACTTAAGCTGCAATCAACGAAGTTATCGATACCAAGGTAGCGCAAGCAGCGCTGCGCTTGCCGCAGACGTCTTTCTGAATCGATGTGACCTGCAAGCAGCATGGCAAAGCCAATGGCTTGGGCATGGGTCAATGCTTGGGTCTCCACAGCGCTCGTGTGCATTCGTTTCGTCTCGCGTACTTAAAATCAGCAAAAGGCTTACTCTTCTGCCGTGGGGGAATTAATACCCACTCAATTTATAAGCCTAAACTATTTCCATGGCATTCACTATCTTGGTGCGTAAGCGTATACCCGCATTCGTTTAAATAATTGATTCGATTAGTATTTTTGGGTGTATTTCTTAAAATAGCGAAGTTCGCCCCAGTAGCTTTAGGATGGGAGAGATCACCACACTCATGGATCTGCTTTGTATGACTAAGCCGCACAAACGCATTACCAATCGTGAATTCAAACTCTTGATTAAGCCGCAAGGCCTAGATCGATTGAGTCGTATCACGAAATTGAGCGAGCAAATTCGCCTCTTTTGCAATAAGAAGAAGGTGGGATTCTTTCATCTCGATAATGCCAATACCGCATTACGCAATATCTATTTTTTCGATACGGCTAGCGAGCACTTTCGGCAAAATAATCTGATTTTGCGGGTACGTGAGTCCCGTCAAAATATCTGGGTCGATGATTGGTGCGAGGTGACCTTAAAGCACCGCTCGCACGAGATCAAAGACGCCATTGCTGTAGACCCTAGCCCTAAAAAAGGCCTGAAGTACCGCCTGCGTTTAAAAGAGGAGATATTGCGCGGCGATAAATTGGGTTCAACGCGCGTCCTGTATTCCCACAATGCCATTCTGGATGCGGTGTTACTAGACAATGTATTTGATCGCAGTTTTGCAGGGGTTAGCCGTTTTTTTCCTAAACTCGAAATCGAATCCTTAGATAAAAAGACACCGATCCGCATCGTCGGAGGCAGTACCAATAAAATTTTAGAGGCCTGTTTGCCATTGGGTAATTTGGTTTTTGGTGACGGTGTGCAAGCCCATTGCGAAATCGCTATTTGGATGCGCGGCGTTGGCGACCCCATTGTGGGCGAGCTTGCCTTTGCTTATAGAGTGACCGATGAGAATCGCGCGCAAGTAAAAGCGCATAAACGGGCCGATGCTTTTTTTAGTGCATTGCAGTTTGAGCTGGAGAGCTGGCTAGAGATAGGCAGTACTAAAACTGCCTTGGTATACGGCAAGCCGGAATAAAACGAATCGTGCTGACTTCATCGCCGACTCCATCCGCAGGCCTTACTAAACCGAACGCTCCATTAGCCGATTTGTTTCTGCAATTTTTAATTGTGGGTGCAGTCAGCTTTGGTGGCGGCATTATTGCCTATGAGCGAATCCTGTTGGTCGAGAAGCGTAAATGGCTTAATGCTGATCAGTTTATGGCATACCTGGCCATCAGCCAAACCATGCCCGGGCTTAATTCTGTCAATTTAGCAATCTTAACTGGCGACTACTTAAGGGGTATCAAGGGATCAATCATTGCCTTACTCGGGCTGGTCTTACCCGGGTCAGCCATCATTCTTTTACTTGGCCTTGTCTATACCGCACTAACCGATCATGCCATTACGGTTTTACTATTAACAGGCATTGCAGCTGGCGCTACCGGCCTACTAGCAGCAGTAACGTATCGGATTGGTGATGCGCATTGGAAAAAACCCATCTCCCTTATCTTGATTGCAGCCACTTTTGTTTTAATGAGCATCGTCAAGCTCCCACTGCTGGAAGTGCTTGCAATTATGGCGCCAATCAGCCTCTTTATTTATCGCCCCAAAGGCAGTAGCTAAATGGTACTGATTCACCTTGCCTTAACGTTTGGGTTGCTATCTTTACTTGCGGTCGGCGGCGGAACAGCAGTTCTGCCCGAGATGCAATCGATCTTATTGCATCAGTTCGACCTGACTCATGATCGATTTGTACATATATATAGTTTGGGTCAATTGGCGCCAGGCCCCAATATGCTCATGGTCTTGGTGATCGGCTTACAAGTCGCGGGAATGCTTGGCGCTGCGGTGGTTTTTTTGTCCTTCTTCATTCCTTCCAGCGTCCTATGTTTATTTGTAGGGCGCCTGTGGATCAAGATGGGTGAGAGCCCTTGGCGCAGAGCAATTCAAAATGCACTGGAGCCAATTTCGATTGGCTTAATGGTTTCTGGAGTTTATGCGGTTGGTAAGGCTGCAGCCGTTACCCCTTTTACCTTTGGGCTTGCTCTCGTCGCCTTTATTGTCTTGGTCCGCACCAAAGTAAATCCAGTCCTCGTTATAGTGGCGGCCGGAATACCGTTTGCGGTACAGGGATTGCTTTAATTACCCTCGTATTACTGCTGAGTAATTATGAGGTCTGCGCCTCAAGCACATGTAAGCGAGGTGCGTAATCTGCCTCCCCGTACTTTAAGAAGTTTTCACGGTGACGGCGGTAATAGAGCAAACCCTCCTGAATGCTGGAAACCG
Organism: Polynucleobacter difficilis; assembly: GCF_003065365.1. Lineage (NCBI taxonomy): Bacteria > Pseudomonadati > Pseudomonadota > Betaproteobacteria > Burkholderiales > Burkholderiaceae > Polynucleobacter > Polynucleobacter difficilis. Next base: position 1,198,088 of record NZ_CP023276.1, read on the forward strand.
AAGCGCCCTGCTCTTGCATCTTGTCCCAAAGATTCCAGTCTTCTTGTGGATTATAACGGTCAGCAAAGCGCTTTTGGTAGCCAATTTGCTTACCGAGCGCAGTGCGATACATCATCGAGCCATGGTGCAGGCCTTGCCGATCCCAATACAAATCGCCTTGGTGAAGCTGCGTTTGGCCAGGAACGCGCAAGGTGATCTCTGCCTTCAGTTCCCCCGTAACAACGATGTCATAGGTCACAACATCAGCACCCGCATTGGCGGCAAGTAACTCAATGGAATCGGAGCGCAGCCAATTATCGGCACCAATAAAGAGAACGTACTCGGTTTCTACCCGAGAAAGCATGTCCTGAAAATTGGCTACGGTGCCTAAATTGTGTGGGCGTAGAACATACTCAATGTCGGGATAGAGTATTGGCAGGTGGCTACAGTCATGCGCGCCATCATCCACGAATAAAATGCGCTCCGGCATACAGCTTTGCGAGAGCAGCGACTCAATGCAATGTGCTGCGAGGTGCCCGTATCGATACGAGGCGATAACAACTGTAATCATGGGCGCGATTAGAGCACAGTATTACGACTCTTTCTTTACAGTGCTATTAATGACGAAATAAGGGAATGTATTTTTTGAGGATGCCTGTAGTTTTAGGCACTAAAAATACAAATAGCATCCTTGACCCTTTTTTACTGTAAGGTTATACTTTACACATATAGCCCTCATTTAAAATTAGTAAATGATTGAGTCATTTATTCACAAAGGGCTGCGTGAGCTATACAACGATGGGAAAAGCAGTCGAATTCAGTCCGTTTTAGTGGAGCGAATTTTAAGGCGATTGGATGCAATTGATTCAGCAACCCTTCTGTCTGATTTAAATGTGCCAGGATTTAATTTTCATGGGCTAGAGGGGAAACCTAAACGCTACAGTATTCATGTGAATGGACCTTGGTGTATTACGTTTGAGTGGCATGAAAGCAGTGCCCGCTTTATCAACTTGGAGAATTACCATTAATACATTACGCAAGCGCCCTCCAACGCATCCAGGGGCCATCTTACGAGAGGATGTCTACCCAACACTAAAGATCTCTGTATCGGAGTTTGCGAGGCACTTGGGCATCTCCAGACAAACCTTGCATGCTGTTCTGTCCGAACGCAGCGCTATCTCCCCAGAGCTTGCCTTACGATTGGGTACTTTTTTAGGCAATGGTCCGCAGCTTTGGATTGAGATGCAGTCCCGTTATGATTTATGGCAAGCAGAACGTAAATTAAAAAAAATCCTGCCGCGCATTCCTGCTTACAGTGATCTGTTGGCGGCATAATTATTAAACCCATTCATTGAGGCCTTACCCATGCCCAGCGCCATCATTTTTGATACCGAAGCAACCGATAAGAACAATCCGGTCATTATTGAGGCGGCATGGCTTGAGCTAAGCTCCTTGAGTCCATTTACGACTGGCAATCCCTGGGTGCAGCGCTATAACCCAGGCAAGCCGATTAGTCTCGGGGCTTTAGCAACGCACCACATCTTGGATGAAGAGCTAATCGATTGCCCGCCAAGCAGCTCCTTTGCTCTGCCAGCAGATACGCAGTACATGATTGGTCACAATGTCGATTTTGATTGGGCGGCGATTGGCAATCCTGATATCAAGCGCATTTGTACCTTAGCCTTGGCTCGATCGATTTGGCCGGAGCTCGATAGCCACAACCAAAGTGCCCTCCTCTATTTTCTGGATCGCAAAAATGCAAAGGACATGCTAAAAAATGCCCATAGCGCGCTGGCTGATGTCGGTATCTGCGCTGTTATCTTGCAGCATATTTGCCAAGCTCGATCCATAGTTAGCATGGAAGCACTCTGGCTCGCCTCTGAAAACGCCAGGTCACCCAGCGTCATGCCCTTTGGTAAACACAAAGGGATGGCCATCGCCGATGTGCCTGCCGACTACAAACGCTGGTTACTCGGCCAAGGTGATATTGACCCTTACTTACGCAAAGCCTTAGAGGCTCGCTAGTAGAGTAGCCTCAAACCAGCTGCAGCAGCTCTCCCGCTGCCGAAACTAAATACGCCTCAATGGGTTTATCGTGTCGGATGCGCTGTAGGCCGCTCACGTACTGTTGCAACTGCTTTTGATATAGCGCGGATTTGCGATCACCTTCCTTAGGCAAGCTGAGTTTGTAATCCAAAATCACTAAGCGATCAGCAAACTCAACTAAACGATCAAAGCGCGTGTGAATGGTCTTTTTATTTTTTTCATCTGGAGCGGATTCGTTTTCATCGGTCGTCATGAGTACATCGATTTCATTCCAAGCCTGAATCCACTCACCTTCTAGTAAATAGGGTTTCAAGATCTCGGTTTGCAAGACTGCTTTCGCCCGAGATAGGGCTAGCGTAGCCCTTGCCTCATCAATGCCAAACCAATTCATGGTGTAGGCAAGGCTAGGCAAGTCCGAGATAGTGCTGCCGCTTTGGAGTGTGCAGCACTCCAAAAGCGCATGGAAATACACGCCATCTTCCAAAATACGGGGATCAAGCTCGGGCTCTGCTAGATCGTCTACTGCGTCAGTCTTCGCAATTCCACCCTCTATATTTGCCAGCTGCAGAGCATGGCTGGATTGCGCCACATCCCACTCGATGACAAAGTCATCAATCGAGAATGGCATGCTGGTATTGCTTTGGCTTTGCGCCGTAGATTTATCTTCATTCGGTGCCGTTGCCGCCCCCTCGGATATCGCAAAGTCAGGCAGCTCCGCCGATTGAATGCGGTAATACCAAGAATTGACATCAACGCCTTCTTCTTTAGTGGAGGATTTTGCGACGCCACAAATCCACAGTCCTTGCTTGGCACGGGTCATGGCTACGTACAGCGCATTCCAGTTTTCATTTGCGGCAATGCGCTGCTCTTCTTCCTGAATCTGCGTGCGGGGGCTAGTAATAGTGTCTTTGGTAAATGCAGATAAATGAATTGGTGCCGGCTCATTGGGGGGCCAGTCAAGCAAGATGCCGCGGTGCTGACTCATGCCGGTGGTGTGATTGGTGTCCAGCAACACCACAAATGGCGCTTCCAATCCTTTGGCGCCGTGGACGGTCATCATGCGTACGCGTTTGTTGCGGTCCGCCTCAGAAAGCCCACCCCCATCATCCAGCTCAATGGATTCTGCGGCCTCGCTTTCCAGATCCATCTCCCCTTCATCGGGGGTTTCATCATCGTCGCCTTGGCGCATCGCTTTTATCTCAGCAATGAAGCGACCCAAACTCGGATAGCGTCCGCCATCGTGATTGAGGGCAAGTTCTAAAAAGGCATCGATGTTCGCTAAAACCTGCGGCCGAAGTAAATCATCAGATGCAATTGCATAGCGCATGCGTACATCATTTTCTGCGTAGATTTGATCAAGCAAGTCATGTACTGGTAAGTGCTCACCCAAAACACGCCAGTGCTCGAGGTATCGCCCTGCTTTCAGTAAAGCTGGATCTGAGCTGGCTTGCAAAGCATCCCACCACGATCGGTAGCCCTCACTTGCGAGCGCAATCGCTAGCGACTGCATTTGGTCTTCGCTTGCGCCAAAAAGAGGGCTGCGTAATACCTGCGCTAGTGGCAAATCATGGCGCGGCGTCACCAATACTGTTAGGAGCGCGATCAGATCATCAATCTCAAGGGTATTTAATAAACCCCCAAGCCGTGAACTCTCAAATGCCAGTCCAGCTTCACGCATGGCGCGCTCGTATTGCGGTAAGTACTGGCGGCGTTTTACTAATAATAAGAAATCACTTGGCCTTGGATCACGCCACACCGGTTGGCCATTCACCAGCTCCAGCACTCGGCGCGTTTGCATCACCTCGCGAATAATTTGAGCAACGCGCCGGCCCTCGCGATAGCGCTGCATCACGGCGCCGGTCTCACTGGCATCCGGCAGTGGACCTGCAAAGGCATTGCCAAAACGCTCCCTTACCTCGTGCTCCTCCAAAGGAATCAAGGGAAGTAAATAGGCCTCGCCCTGATTGGCTACATTTGCTTCTGCATCAATCGAGTTTGGCGCTGTCCATGCCGTAGTTTGGAGGGTGTACGGGTAGCTTTCAGGTAAGAGTTCACTCGAAAATGTGCGATTAACAGCGCTATTAATGGCGGGTGCATTACGGCGTGTTACATCCAGCTGAATGAAGTCGGCGCTCAGCTCGCTTTGCAAAAAGGTTTTTGCAGTATCAAATAAGCGCGGATCGGCCCGCCGAAAACGGTAAATCGATTGCTTTGGATCGCCCACAATGAAAATACTCGGCTTGCTTGTATCGGCACCATACCCTTCTAGCCACGACCGTAGGATTTGCCATTGCAGGGGATTGGTATCCTGAAACTCGTCAATCAAGATATGCTGGTAGCGTGAATCCAGACGAGCCTGAAGGTAGGCGGCATGACTTGAATCTGCCATGAGCTGACTCACCCCAATCTCCAAGTCATCAAAATCACGTACGCGCATTGCCTCTTTGCACGCCTGCACATGAGCAAGCATGGCAGCGCTCATCGCAAACCAGGCGGTATTGAGTTGTAAGGCGGCCGCTTCGCGATCGCGCTGGACATTGGCCAAAAATGCATCTGCCCAGGCCTCTTTACAATCGAGGTAACTGGACTCACTGATGCCTTGATCCGCTTTGCTTAGCCATTTTTTTAGATCAGCGGATACTTTGGCATTGGCGGTACGTGCTGTTTTGTCTTTCGTCAGGAAAATCGCTTCCAGCGCTGCAACTAATGCATGCTCTTGTGTTATATCCAACCCGGATTTTTTAGCGTTGATTGCGCTTTCAATCACTGCACAGTATTTTTTTTCCGTTTGCGTACTATTGGCAAAGCAGCGTGCCAGGAGCTCTAAGTCGGCAAGGGTATTCGGGGCATTCCACATCTGCACTACTGCATCGGGAGCACGGAGCTGCGTCAGCAGTTGCTCTAGCTTCTGAATGGGGCTCATGCCTTGCTCAGCGCAGCGTGCTTCAAAGAAAGTCCACGCGCCCCGTTGCTTAAATGCGCTATAGCTACCGGTTAAGAACTGCAGAGTTTCATGGGCGCCGAGCTGCTGCAGAAGTGATTCGTAATGGGGCTTAAGCTCCTTGGGCACTTGACTCCACCAATCGGCTAAACATTCTTCTTGGAGGCGCTTACTGTCTTCGCGCAAACTAAATCCTGGCTGAATGCCGATCGATACTGGAGCGGCGCCCAAGAGCTTGCCGAACCAGCCATGGAAAGTATCAATCACAATCGCTTGCGGACTTGCGAGTACGGTTTCATATAAGGCGCGGGCTTGCGGTATGGCAGATCTAGCCTCGGCATCATTGAGGCCGCGCTCGACTAGCGCGGCAATCAATGTCGCCTCATCGCTTCTAGCAAATTGCTCTAAGAGACCATACAAACGCTCGCGCATCTCTTGCGCAGCCTTACGGGTAAAGGTCAGTGCGAGAATTTCATGGGGTTTAGCGCCAGCCAATAGGATGCGAACCAGACGCGCTACTAGCAGCCAGGTCTTGCCGCTACCCGCGCAGGCAGAAACCATCACGGAGCGTGCTGGATCACACGCGCGTTGCTGGCTGGATTGGACTGGGCTCACCACATCCCCTTTCTGCAAATGCCGCGCGACTCACAATAGCGACACACGCTATCGGGTGCAAATGCATTGAGGGTTTTGCGCGCCCACAAGAGCTCGACATCCTCGGTGATTTGCGCCATGGATTGGATTGCCGTATCGGCGAGGTCGGCAACCGCAACCGAACGCTCTGCGCTGCCATGGCCATTTTTTAATTCGGTTTTTAGCGCGACCCACTCTGCATCCGTCACGACTCGACCTTGCATCGGTACATTCGATTCGGCATCCGTTACCGCGCGCGCGTAGATTAATAACTGTGGATCATCTAAGACGCTCTCGGCACGATCGCGTACTTTTTTTACTGTCTGGTGCTTATAGTCGAGCACTGCTGCGCTTGCCGAATCAATATGAGTATCGATGCGATCCACATACCCTTCGATCCGCATCATCCGCAGGTCTCCGTCCTCAGTTGTGAACGGCAAATCAAAACCGACATGGATTTCACCATCGAGGTAATGCCAGCCTTCGGCCTCGCGCTGCAGCTGCCACTCAATAAAGCTCGGAATTTGTTTCTGCCAATCGCGCAGTACGCCGAGCACGCGCTCGTCACCTTCAATAAACCGAGCAAAGATCCGTTCAGACGTCTGGTTTAAATGCTGCGTCATCCACGTACGTCGATTGTCACTGCCGTAGGCAATCGCAGCCAAATCAGTTTGCTCGTGGGTTTTGAGTGCGCGGAAAAATTGATGTAATACCGCATGAATGGTTTGCCCAGCCAAAGAGGCATCGATGCCCTCATCAAAGCCATGCTGCTTACGTAAGCCCAGCAAGCTGCGAACATAGTAGCGATAAGGACAGTCCCGTAAGGTGCGATACGCACTTGGGCTCATCGATAAAGGCAAAGGCAATGCTGCATTGGGCGTCGCGCTGGCGCTGTCCATGCGCACGCTGGCGCCGACGCGTTTTACACCGCCAGAGCAGGTCGTTTGGGTTTCCAACTTCCATTCTGGTAAGGCCATTTGCAAGCGCTGAATCCATGCTGCGGCCCGAATGGGCTCACCATTGCTGCTTTTACTTTGCCAGAGCAAGTCCACTGCAGGGCAACTAACTAATAATTGCGAGAGGTCACGTGCTTGTTGTTTGAATTCGTTTTCAATGGTCGATCCGTGTAGCAATCGATTAAGCGCTTCTGAAAAAAACAAAGGCGGCTCCGAAAAAGCGGGTAACTGATTTTCATCACAGCCGACCATAACCACGGCATCGAATTCCCGTAAGCGAGTCGAGCTTAAGGGCAAGATACTGAGATTGGCCTCTGCCTGCTTACTGCCCTCTTGATATGAAGCCTCCTCAATGGCGGAGCTTAAGAGGTTGATCCACTCACTTAGTCGCAACTGAATTGACTTGATGCTATTGGGCTGCATGGGCATCTCTAAGGTCAGGAGTACATCGAGCAATTGCTTGCCAGCAGAATCGTCGGCTAAGGTGGTTGCCATACCGAATGCGGTGATGTCGGCCTGCAACTGCTGGTATGCCTGACTGACATCCACGTTTTTACTGCGCCACTGTACGGTTCGGCCGCGCACGAACTGCAATAATTCCAATAGCAATGGATTGGCTGGCGCTTGACGAAACACAGTACCGTAGCGCACCCCTTCCATGGCAATGTAAAAGGATTCCCATCCGGAATGAGCTTGACTGGCGATCAGTCGATCTTCCAGTTCAGCAATCAAGCCGTTGCAGTCTTGGGGGTCCTTTCCTAAGATGGCTGGGATATCAACAAACGGGTTTTGTAAAAACTCCAATAGGTCGGCGGCGCTAGGACCTTCTTTAGGGGCTCGAATGAGGGAGAGCCAACTATGCACTGCTGCTGCAGCGCGTGTCGTTGATAACTTCCAGCCGGTTTCATCCTGAATCGCGAGCGCTGGACCAAAGCGTGCCAACAGCGCGCGCGTCCGTCGCGCAGCCAAACGGTCTTGCGCAACCAGCGCGATGTTTTTCTTACCAGCGATGATGTGCTCTTCAACGCTTTTGGCCGCCATCCATGCTAACTCTTCAAATCGATTAGCCGAAAGCAAACGCCACTGACCTCGATACGCAGCTTTAGCATTGTGGATCGCGTCTTGCTTTGCTTGGCTTGCTTGGCTTGCTTGGCTTGCTTCAGCCTCTCCTGCTGATAAAGCTTCGGGCCACAAACCCACATCGCTCCAATTGAGACTGATATCAATTACTGGAGCATGGACTGCGTACGCATCCATAAAGCGCTGCATCACAGCGCGATCACTTGCCAGTCCATCGGCGGTTTGAACCCAAACAAAAGGCCTTGCATGCTGCACTTTTTTAGCAGCCTCTTGGTGTGCCGCGAGCGCAAGGTGCTTGCGCACGATCGGATTACCCGCATCACTGAGGTAACGCCAAAAGAGCAGCAATACTTCCGCCTCTCGATCAACGACTTTGCGGGCTAGTGCTGGATACGCCTCTTCAATAGCCTCTTCCAGCAACTTCGCTAGTAGGCCTTGCCATGCATCACTGGATGCAGCGCCCTGCTGAGGCACCATTAGTAATGCAGACTGAGATAAAACGGCACTCGATAAGGTATCGCACGCAGCAATAATCGCTTGAGCCAAACCCCAGGCGCCAGCCTCACTCTCTGCCTTAAACCAGGCGCGCAATTTGGGGTGGGCTTGCAGTGCGGCATACACCGCCAACCATCGCTCCAAAGGGGTTTGCGTCTTGGGAAAAGTCCAGCTTTGCGGAGCCGATCCCAACCAATCACTCAAGCTCATCACCTCCGGCAAAAAGGCAATCTGGGGTGCGATGCCTGCGGGGCGATGGCGCTCCAAGCTACTACGCAAGGCCATTAATGGTCCAGCTGTACTGAGTACCACCAGTGGCCGCTGACCGGTTTGCTTTGCCACATTCCATATGCCGCCAGAGAGGGTTTCTAAAGCGTTCCGGTCGGGAGGAACAGACCACTCCAGCGACTGCCCATACCCTGGCGCGTCACGCAAAGGGATAGTCGGAAAGGCGGCGGGGGTTTTCATGGGTAATCGGATTTATGCGGTAATCTGTTGTTTTAGGCAGAAAAGCTGGCTTATTGCTAATATAAGCTTCGACATACTAATAAATAAGGAATTTTTCATGGGTGCCGGCATTAAATACGTGAGTGACGCTTCATTCGAGCAAGATGTTCTCAAATCCGATAAGCCTGTTTTGCTTGATTTTTGGGCAGAGTGGTGCGGTCCTTGCAAAATGATTGGTCCTATTTTGGAAGAGCTGTCGACCGAGTACGGCGACAAAATCCAAATCGCCAAAATGAATGTGGATGAGAACCAAGGCGTTCCAGCGCAGTTTAATATTCGCGGCATTCCAACCTTGATCCTATTTAAAGGGGGTGCAGTAGCAGCCCAAAAAGTAGGCGCCCTGTCTAAATCCCAGTTGGCCGCCTTCATCGACGGCAATATTTAAGTATCCCGCAAGACAGGCTCACTATTCGAGCCTGTCTTGGTTTCAGACCCTTTTGGGTAAATCTCGCTTAATTGACCCCCAGTCTTGCCAAATGCCTTTTTTGGTGTAATATCCTTTAAACGCACTATTCAGTGCTTCCCCATTTCTGGTTCTACATCCCCCTCATCTTTGTTTCTTGATTTTTTCCCCTGATTGATTCCAAGCTCATTTTTTGTCGCGCCCATTTGATTTTGACTTCCTACTAACGTAACGTAAACCATCCCTTTTGGCTCGCCGCCTTTCTGGTAGCAACCAGCCCCCCCACTTTTCTACTGATACGACTAAACACAATGCAATTAACTGAATTAAAAGTACTCCACGTTTCCGCCCTCCTCGAGATGGCAGCTAGCCTCGAGATTGAAAATACCCAGCGGATGCGCAAACAAGAGTTGATGTTTGCGATTCTGAAAAAGCGGGCTAAGTCGGGTGAATCCGTATTCGGTGATGGCGTACTCGAAGTATTGCCAGACGGCTTTGGCTTTTTACGTTCCCCAGAAGCCTCGTACATGGCTTCACCTGATGACATTTACATTTCGCCCGCCCAAATTCGTCGCTTTAATCTGCATACGGGCGATAGCGTTGAAGGTGAAGTTCGCACACCAAAGGATGGTGAGCGTTACTTTGCACTGGTCAAGGTCGATAAGATCAATGGCTTAGCGCCAGAGGCCCTGAAGAACCGCATCATGTTCGAGAACTTGACGCCCCTTCACCCCAATCGCACCATTCATTTAGAGCGCGACATTAAAGCCGAAGAGAATTTAACGGGTCGCATCATCGATATGATCTCGCCAATTGGCTTCGGTCAGCGCGGCTTAATCGTATCTTCACCCAAGTCAGGTAAGACGGTGATGATGCAGCACATTGCCCACGCCATCTCAAGCAATTTTCCGGACGCCATTCTGATTGTGCTGCTCGTTGATGAGCGCCCTGAAGAGGTTACTGAAATGCAGCGCTCCGTTCGCGGTGAAGTCGTTGCCTCTACCTTTGATGAGCCTGCAGTGCGCCACGTTCAAGTAGCCGAGATGGTGATTGAAAAAGCCAAGCGCTTGGTGGAAATGAAAAAAGACGTGATTATTTTGCTCGACTCGATTACCCGCCTCGCTCGCGCGTACAACACCGTCGTGCCATCGTCTGGCAAAGTATTGTCGGGCGGTGTTGATGCCAATGCCTTGCAGCGTCCAAAACGCTTCTTCGGCGCAGCCCGTAATATTGAAGAAGGTGGCTCCTTAACGATTTTGGCCACCGCCTTGATTGAAACCGGCAGCCGCATGGATGACCTGATTTATGAAGAATTTAAGGGCACCGGCAATATGGAAGTCCACCTCGAGCGTCGCTTAGCTGAGCGCCGGGTCTATCCTGCAATTAACCTCAATAAATCCGGCACCCGCCGCGAGGAATTGCTGGTCAAGCCAGAAAATCTCCAAAAAATCTGGGTTTTACGTAAGTTATTGGCCGATATGGACGATATTGAGGCAATGAACTTCATCGTCGATAAGCTCAAGTCGACTAAGAACAATGGCGAATTCTTCGATCTAATGCGCCGTGGAGGCTAAGAAGCCTAGGCTAGATAGATGGCAAATCTAGCCTTTCTTATTGATTTCATGGCATAATTTCGTTTTTGCGACACCCTTAGGTGTGGCTTTTTTGATTCACCGTTGCATTTACTTTTACCTGGGCAAGTATTTCACTTCTCTCACTGGAACTGAAACGGCTACCTGCAATAAGGACACTTATGAAACCTGGCATTCACCCTGATTACCGCGAAGTTGTTTTTGTCGATGTTTCCAACAACTTCAGCTTTAAGACCCGCTCGACCATCACCACCAAAGAAACCGTGAAATGGGAAGACGGCAAAGAATATCCGCTCTCCAAAATTGAGACCTCTTCAGAGTCCCATCCGTTCTACACCGGCACCCAGAAGATTATGGATACTGCTGGTCGGGTTGAGAAATTCCGTCAGAAGTTTGGTAGCAAAGCCGTTGCTAAGGCAACTGGCGATGGCGCTGCTAAAACCGCTGAGAAAAAAGCAGCTGCTGCTGAAACCAAAGCCGCTGAAAAACCAGCAGCCAAAAAAGCAGCTGTCAAGAAGGCGTAATGATTACGTGGGAGTAAGCTGCGCTTCTCCCGCAATACTCAAAAGGCAGCCTGTGCTGCCTTTTTTCTTAGCTGAAATTAATATCGCCTTAATGCAACTTCACTCACACCATTCGCATGGTTAAACTCACCGCCGCCGCTACTACATCGATTCCGCGCACGGTTATCTTTGCGCTAACCCTAATCTATGGCTTGGCTGGCTTATTCCAACGCGATCCTTGGAAGACTGAGGATGCCATTGGCTTTGGTGGCATGTTCACGGCATACCAAGGCAGCCTGCAGGATTGGCTCGTCCCCCACTTAGCTGGCCGGGAAGCAGCCCTGGGCGCACCACTGCCCTACTGGCTCGGCGGCTTTCTCATGGAATGCTTTGGGCCTCTAATTGGTTTAGCAAACGCTAGCCGTCTTTATTCAGCCCTGTGTTTTTTTGCAGCTGCTATTGCTATTTGGTACGCGACCTATCTATTAGGACGCCGGCGTGAAGTGCAACCGATGGCGCTAGCGGTAGGTGGTCAACCGCAGTCCAAAGCCTATGGCATGACTTTGGCAGATGGCGCTCTGCTTATATTCTTAGCCTGCGTTGGCTTGGCGCAGCGCGCTCATGAAACCACGCCCATGATGGCCCAATTGATGGGCATCAGCTTGGTTCTTTATGGCACGGTGCGCGGGCTTGATAAGCCATGGCAAGGTGGTGCATGGACGGGTCTAGGCATCATGGTCTTGGCACTCTCCAGTAATTTATACCTCACCATCCTCGTTGCATTGGCAACCGTCAGTGCCGTATTTATCAGCAATGCACGATTACGCTTTCGCTGGTCACTCACTTCGGTCGTATTGGGTTTGATCGGCTTTGCGCTTTGGCCCTTGCTCTGGTCCCTATTTGATTTAAATGAATCCCAGCGGGCTAATGCATTGGATGCCTGGCTCAATGTGCCACCGATGCAGAGTAGTCCTTCCGCTGAATCCATGGGTTTCTTAGGTGTGAACTTCTGGCTCTACGCCTGGCCAGTATGGCCGCTCGCCATCGTGGCAATGGTGCATTGGGCTCGTGAAAAAAGTGCGGGGTCTTGGCGAGCGCCGCATTTATGCATTCCGCTGGGCCTTATATTGAGTGGAATCATCTACGTACTGCTCCGAGTTGATGCTAACGAACATGATTTGATTGTGTTGATTCCGCCCATGGCCATTCTGGCTATTTTTAGCTTGCCGATTCTGAAGCGCAATCTCATTAGCTTTATTGATTGGCTGGCGATGCTCAGCTTCACCCTGATTGGTTTAGCCATTTGGGTGATTTGGCTCGCAAAAGTAACGGGCTTTCCGGCCAGCACTGCAGCCAATGTGGCGCGATTTATTCCGGGCTATCAAGCCCAATTTAGTCTTAGTGCCTTTGTGACTGCGATTGGCATTACCGGGCTATGGATTGCGGTGATTCGCTGGCGCACTTCGCGCGCACCCAAAGTGATCTGGCGCTGCTTAATTATTTCTGCCTCGGGTACCGTATTAATGTGGGTACTTCTAATGACCCTTTGGCTATCTACGATTAATTACGCCAAAACCTACCGCTTTGTTGCGGAGCGCTTGGTGCAAGCAGTCCCCAAAGACGCTCGCTGCATTGATACCAGCAATATTGGCTCCTCGCAGCTAGCCTCTTTCAGTTACTTCACCAAACTTCCCTTGCGGGATGATGCCAGCTGTCCCTATGTATTGACCCACAGTCAATTAGAAGCAAAGGCCTATGCTAGCCTCAATCAAAAAACCATTACCTTGCTTTGGGAAGACCGGCGCGCAGCCGATCGTGCTGAGCGCTTGCGGCTTTACCGCGTTACTCCTGAGTAACTCAATGCATCAAATGTGTCTGTTTAGATCCATCTGAACACGACCTAAACATCACTGCATATGCAGCTATCGGCGACGCAGTAAAATGGCTACTTGAAGAACACAAACATTACAGTCGGCCTCTTGTCGCTGATTAACTCTTTCCCATGCTTCTAAGGCTCTCTCGCTTACGCGAAGATATTCCAGCATTGCTTAAGTTAGCAGGTCCATTGCTAGTGGGTCAGCTGGCTGTGATTGCCTTTGGAGTCCTCGACACCGCCATGACGGCGCGTTACTCTGCAGATGATTTGGCAGCATTAGCCATGGCTTCGGCGATATTTATTAGCGTGTACGTGGGCCTTACCGGTGTTGTTTCGGCATTGGCTCCCATTGCGGGTCAACTGTTTGGCGCAAAACGATATGACGAGATCGGCGAGGAAGTTCGTCAAGCCATCTGGCTTGCAATTCTGCTGAGCCTATTCGGCGCACTGGTTCTTTGGAATGCCGATTTGATCTTAGACATTTCGCAAGTCAGTCCCGAGATCCATGCAAAAGCCAGTTTATACATGCACATCTTAGTGCTGGGATTACCTGCCAGCATGGCCATGCGCGTACTCATTGCCCTGCACAATGCCGTATCTCGGCCAACCATCATTACGATCGTGCAACTGATCGGCTTGGCCGCAAAGTTCCCGCTCAACTATTTATTTATCTATGGCGCTTTTGGCATTGAAGGCATGGGAGGCCCCGGCTGCGCAGTAGCAACCGTCATCATCAATTGGCTTTGGCTACTCATCACCTTGTGGATTGTGATTGCTGGACGTTTTTATAAGCCCTTTGCTCTATTCACTCGGTTTAGCAAACCCGATCTTCACCGCATCGGGGTCATGCTTAGACTGGGCATGCCAATTGGTTTTAGTTACCTCATAGAAGTAACCTCATTTACGTTTATGTCGCTCTTTATTGCCCGCCTTGGCACGGAAGCCTTGGCCGGGCATCAAATTGTGGCCAATATTGGCACCGTAATCTACATGGTTCCTTTATCCCTATCCATTGCAACCATGACCTTGGTATCGCAATCGATTGGCGCCAATCAACAATCGAAGGCCGAGCAGATTGGATGGTCCTCGGTCTTTTTTACGACTACTGCTTGCGCCGTCATTGGTCTTACGGCCTGGTTTTTTAGAACAGAGTTGCTTAATTTATACGACCCCCCAGAGGAAGTAAAACAGTTTGCGGTTCCGCTCTTTTTGTTTATCGCCTTCTATCAAATATTTGATGCCCTGCAAGTCAGCGCTGCTTTTATTCTGCGCGCCTACCGCATTGCTTTTTGGCCAATGCTCATTTATGCCCTCTCACTTTGGGGCGTCGGGCTAGGTGGCGGCTATCTATTAGGATTTAATATCACCGGCAATGTGCCATTAGCATTGCAAGGTGCAAGTGGCTTTTGGGCGGCCAATAGCCTGAGCTTAGGGGTTGCTGCTGTCTTCCTGCTATACCTCTTCAAGCGCACTGCAATCCGCTTTCAGAAAACGCATCCGCCGGTATTGGTTTAATCGGGATTCGCCAGGACTGAATATAAGCCCGTTTCTACTTTTCTAAAGCACTGACTTTGCCATTCCATCGAAACGCGATGCTCTGATCCGGCGCTGCCATTTTTTTATCTTTACCGGCATAGTTAATTCGTAATAAAAGATCCCGAATTAAATTGAGGTGCGCTTGTTTTTTATTGTTGGCGCGCACGATGGTCCAGGGCGCTTCTGCTGTACTGGTCTTCAGTAACATGGCATTGCGGTAGGTACTGTACGCATTCCATTTCTTTTGGGCCTGCTGGTCAATCGGGCTGATCTTCCACTGCTTAAGGGGATCCTGCTCGCGCGACTCAAGCCGCTCCTTCTGCTCTTTCTTGGAAATATCCAAGTAGTACTTCAAAACAGTGACGCCCGACTGAATCAAGATCGATTCCAGCGGATTAACGGTGGACATAAATGTAGCGTATTGTGCTTTGCTGCAAAAGCCCATCACCATCTCAACACCAGCCCGGTTGTACCAGCTCCGATTAAAGAGGACGAATTCACCTCGTTTAGGTAGCTGGGCGATGTAGCGCTGAAAGTACCATTGGTCCGCTTCCACATCGGACGGCTTGCCCAAGGCAACTATCCGGGTCTCGCGCGGACTCAGATGCTCGGTAATCGCCTTGATCGTGCCGTCTTTACCAGCGGCATCTCGGCCTTCCAAAATAACCAATATCTGATTACCATTGGCAATCAGGGATTTCTGTACCTTGACGAGCTCAATCTGTAAGGCGTGCAGTTCTGTTTCGTAATTACTCGAATCAACATCCTGAACCGCATTCTTGGTCATTAAGCGCCAGTATTGCCTGTTGGTAAAGTATTTGTAGGAGGGCTGGCTTTCACGGCCACTTTTTTAGCTGCCGGTCTTTTTGCCGCTGCTTTTTTAGCAGCTGGTCTTTTCACTGCGGCTTTTTTGGCGGGAGCTTTCTTCGCTATGGCTTTTTTGGCGGGCGCTTTCCTTGCTACGACTTTTTTGGCGGCCACTTTCTTGCTGGCTGCCTTTTTGGCCGCTTTTTTCTGTTTTACTGCCTCTTTTTTGGCATCGTTTGCTGCTTTAGACGCCCTCGCTTTATCCAGCTTCTTTAAAACAGCACTTTTTGTGGCATCGAGCTTATCGAGTTGTTTAGTTAATTTTTTAATAGTCTTTGTAGTGCTCATGTAGATTCCCTCCAGATTCGTGCGATTTAATAAACTACTATCGGATCATCGTATGACGATTTAGTAGTGATTTCAAGGGATTGTGACAATTTAGGACCATTTTTTTGATGCGGGCGCCCGATTACAATAAGCGCATGGTATTTATCAAATCCATCCTAAGCCTGCTCTTTTTCATATTTTTTACTGCAGCCCACGCTCAGGTCAGCACGATAGCGGTTGCGGCGAACATGAAGGATGCCTTTCTTGCCATTGAGAAAGAATTCAAAGTGGATCACAAGGGTGATTTTCGGGTGATCTATGGGTCATCCGGCAATATCTCCGCCCAGATTTTGAATGGCGCGCCGTTTTCGCTCTTTATCTCGGCAGATGAGAGCTACCCACTGGAACTCTTTAAGCGCAAAATGACAAGGGATGAAGGCAAGGTCTATGCCATCGGCAAAATTGCCTTGCTTAGTAAAAAATCAAAGGGCATCGCGATTGGGAGTAGTAAAGCAGAGCTCACGAAGGCCATTAAACAAGCTAATAAGATTGCCATTGCAAAACCAGAATTAGCGCCCTATGGTAAAGCAGCAGTCGACTATCTAAAAGCCGAAGGCCTCTGGGATCTGGCTAAAGACAAACTCGTCTATGGCGATAACATCAGTATGGCAACCATGTATGTTGCCAGCGGATCAGCCGATATTGGCTTTACCGCCCTATCCTTGGCATTGGCGCCAGGGGTTGCGAAAGAGACGGAGTATCTGGTTTTAAATCCTGCGCTCTATGAGCCAATCCAGCAACGTATGGTTCTGATGAAAAATGCACCTCAGGAAGCTGTCGCTCTCTATCAATTTATGCAATCGCCCAAAGCGCAGGCCATATTGCGAACCTTTGGCTATCAAATACCGTAAGCTTCTTACGGTATAAAACTATCCAAACGGACCAAGCACAATAAAGGCATCCCGATGCAGCACAATCTAGAAAAGCGTCTTCCGGTCACCGTTTTATCGGGTTTTTTGGGCGCAGGTAAAACCACCCTACTCAATCGAATTCTAGCCAATCGAGAGGGTCTGAAAGTTGCTGTCATCGTGAATGACATGAGTGAGCTCAACATTGACGCTTCCCTCATTAGCAAAGGCAGCGCCAATGCAGGCGGAGCCCTCTCCCGAACCGATGAAAAATTAATCGAAATGAGTAATGGCTGCATTTGCTGCACGCTCCGCGAGGACTTGCTTGTCGAAGTGCGCAAGTTAGCCCAAGAAAATCGATTTGACTACCTCCTGATTGAGTCGACCGGCATTGGAGAGCCGATGCCTGTTGCTGCGACCTTTGATTTTGAAGATGAGGAAGGAAACTCACTAAGTGAAGTTGCCCATTTGGATACGATGGTCACCGTAGTTGATGCTGTCAATTTATTTAAGGACTATCACTCCGAAGACCTGCTGGCTGATCGAGGAACCATTGCGGACGAAACCGATAATCGCAGTTTGGCTAGTCTGCTCACTGAGCAAATTGAGTTTGCGAACGTCATTGTCATTAGCAAGATTGATTTAGTAGATGAGCAGCAACTCGCAAAAGTGACGGCCGTAGTGAAAGCCCTTAACCCAAGTGCTAAGGTAATTTATGCAAACCAGGGAGACGTTCCCCTGAAAGCGATTTTAGGAACGCAGCTGTTTGATTTTGAAGAGGCTAGTGGGATGCCGGGCTGGATCCGGGAACTAGAGGGACAACATACCCCCGAAACCGAGGAGTATGGCATCCAGAGTTTTATTTACACCTCGCGCGAGCCGCTCGATCCAGTTCGCTTTGCGGCCTTCTTAGAGTTGCCACTGACTGGCGTTTTGCGGGCTAAAGGCTATGTTTGGTTAGCCAGTCGTCCTGAATGGGCCATCGCCTATTCGAGGTCCGGCAACATTGCCAATGTAGAGCCGGCTGGTTACTGGTGGGCCGCAACCGAGCGTGCGGATTGGCCAGATAAAAATGACCCCGAATACGTAGACATATTAGAAAGCTGGGAAGAGCCCTATGGCGATCGCGTCAATGAAATTGTGTTTATTGGCCAGCACCTTGATCGATTAGCAATTGAGTCGACTCTGAAGGCATGCGAGCTTACTGCTGCTGAAAAATCCCTACCGCAATCCCACTGGAAATCGGTCGAAGACCCTTTTCCAGTTTGGGACAGTATCGAAAACTAAAACGGCTTACCGCAGAGGCCTAAAGCTGGGAACCTGATTGCCCTTAGCGTACATGCACTGCTGATAAGCAATGTTGTATTGGGTTTGTGCTTGATCTTCTTTATTGGATGCGCCCATGGCGCCCATCGCCGAGCCACCCAGCAGACCAATGCCTGCTCCTGTTCCAATGTTCTGACTACTTCCTCCTTGAATGACTGCTCCAGCAGCAGCGCCAATCGCAGCACCAATCAATGCGCTGGTAGCACCCTGCTTCAGTGCGGCATTCGAGGTATCTTCCACGGCTTTAGCTGCGAAGCTTCTGCACTCCTGATCTTCTTTTTGGAATACATCAAATGGCTTGCCTTCTCTTGGCATTACCGTAACGGTTGGGCCGGTGGGCGCTGATGCGCAGGCCGCTAAGGTCAGTATGAGTGCAAAGGGAACAAGAAAACGAGTCATAGGTAGGTCTTTCAAATAAAACGGTAGGAATAGTCGCTAATTAATACGCGCAGGATTAGAAGGTTTTTGTTGGCTTTGTGTTTGTGGCGGAGGTACCGCAGACTGAATCAGCCAACCTTCAGGGCATGCCCCTACATTCGGGAAATACTGTGCAGCGGATGCACAAAAATACCAAACTGGGGGCTGGGCTTGGGCCGCCAAAACAATGGGTTCAACTAGAACTGGCTGCACATACACTGCAGGTGGTGGGCTAAACGCGTATGGGTATCCGGCCGGGTATCCCCATCCATTGCCCCAGGCTCCGTTCCACCCTGCTCCCCAGCCACCGTAACCGTAAGGGCCACCATTCCAGTACCCTCGTCTAAATCCAGGTCCATAAGGCGCTCCATAACCAGGTCCATATGCAATTGGGCGATAGCCATTGCCACCAGAAACGCCGACAGCGACATTCCATCCACCCGCGCTGGCGGGCGTTGGCAATGCCATCAATGCGATTGCAAGGCATAGGCCCGCCATGCCACAAACCCAGATATCGGTAGCTTTCTTTAGCAATTCAGGCGTATTTGCGGATGGAGTCATCGCATATCCCCAATAGTTAGGCAGTGAAGATTGAAAACCTCAGTGCATGGATCAATTTAGCACTTCTACTTTAATAACGCAGCACTTAGGCAGAAGATGACAAACTTATAAGGTATTGCAGCCTTCAAAACCCTAATCAATCCTGATGCCCACCTTTTGGATTAGCTTGGACCATTTATTGGATTCTTCTAGGATGAGCTTACTGAGCTCACGCGGACTGCCTGGATTGGGTTCTAGGCCGCTCATCAGAAGCTTTTGCTTCACTTCGGGTTTTGATAAAGCCTCGATTGTTAAGCGATTGAGCTGTTGTTGCAGATCTTTGGGCAGGCCTGCGGGTGCCATCAAGGAGAACCAGGAAACCGCCTCAAAATTAGGCAAGCCCTGCTCTGCCAGTGTCGGTATCTCGGGCGCAGCCGGTGAGCGTTTTAGGGTAGTGACTCCCAAGGCCACAATCTCCTGTTGCTGGATTAAGGGCAAGGCTGAAGATAAGTTATCAAACAGCATGGATATGCGACCGCCCAATAAGTCAGGCAAGGATTGTGCTCGGCCCTTGTAAGGTATGTGGCGTATTTGCACTCCCGCTATTTCGTTAAAGAGTTCGCCGGACATGTGCAGCGACGTACCTATTCCCGAAGATCCAAAAGTCAGTTGATTGGGTTTTGATTTGGCGAGAGCGATTAACTCACGTAAGGAAGTGACGCCAAGCTGCTTATTAACTACCAGTACATTGGGTGTGCTGGCTAAAAAACTGATTGGCGTGAAATCCGCAATCGGATCAAACGGCATCTTGTTATAAAGCGCCCCATTAATCGCATGAATGCCCACCGTGCCGATAAGTAAGGTATATCCATCTGGATTACTTTTGGCCACGATATCTGCGCCAATGTTGCCGCCAACCCCAGGGCGATTTTCGATTACCACCGGGACATTTAAGGCAGGCTGCCAACTTTCAGCCAATACACGTGCCAAAATATCCGGCGCACCCCCGGCCGGGAAAGTCACCACAATCCGAATGGCTTGCTTTGGCCAAGCAGTATTTTTTACGGGATTGGATTGTGCCGGTGCATTGATCGTCAGAAATAGTAAGCAGCATAGCAGCGCTAGTTTTTGAAAAGATGCAACAGCCATTCGCACTACCTGCATGCTAAATACCAAAGCGTTGGCGCAGCCACTGCAATCCATCGTAGCTCACTGGATCATCAGCACAGGGGCCTATTCCACACTCGAGCAGCGTGAAGAACACGTTCGCAAGCACCAGCAAGATGAACCAAATCACCAAGGCTTTAGCAAACCAACCGTGATTGCGGACGCCGCCGCTCGGCAACATCATTGAGATTGCTTGGGCCGCAATTAAGCCGATGAAGCCCACGAAAGACCACGTATAAAAATGAAGCTCTAAAAAGGTGTTACCAAAACCAGCATCACCGGGCATGATGTGCAACAAAATTTGACGCAACGATACCGCCATACCGGTCACGCATCCTAAAATGCCCCAACCATAATGCGCACTGTGTGCCCCAAAGCGAATATTCAGGACCAGCGCAATACCAACCAATACATAGGCAACACGCTGCAATAGGCATAGCGGGCAAGGCAATTCCCCAAAATACAATTGATCAAAGAAGGCGTAGCTCAATGAACCATTGACGGCCAATAAGGCTAATAAATTACCAAGGCCTGCAAACGAAAAGGGATTGGCGCGCATTAGAGGCTAATATTTAAATGAGTGGTCGCATGAAACTGAAACCACGCTAGCAATATGAGCAGGGTAATGCCAGTAAAGCTCAAGGCGAGGGTGCGCCGCTCGTACCAAATGCACACAGTAGCAAGTAATGCGGTCACAAACGGAAGGAACATATACATGCGCTCATTCTAGCGTATGCCCATGCGATCAAAATGGCCCACTGCCTAGGGAAATAGCGTATAAATGGTTATTGCAATGTTTTTAAAGCGAATCCAAGCGTATGGCAGCAGATCAATACCGCTATGACCCTGATCACGACATCGCCTTGAATGTTCTGGGCGAGCCGATCGTCCCTTGCTCATTTGACCCCCTCACTGGATTTTTTCGGGATGGCTGTTGCAAAACCGATGAGCAGGATTTAGGGAGTCATTTGGTCTGCGCCATCATGACAAAAGAATTTCTGGTGTTCAGTCTGGAGCGAGGCAACGATTTAATTACCCCAAGACCAGAGTGGCAATTTCCAGGCCTAATACCTGGAGACCAGTGGTGCCTTTGCCTCAATCGCTGGAAAGAGGCGCTTGAAGCCAAGTGCGCGCCCTTGATTCAGCTCGAGAGTACGAACATCAAAGCCCTCGACCAAATTGATTTAGCTACCTTAAAACAATACGCTGCGAAAGACGGCTTACTTTAAACAATTCGTGTCTTCAATAGAGGCAAGCCAACAACCTCGCCCTCCAGCACATCGCCTTTTTTAATCGGACCAACACCTGCCGGTGTTCCAGAAAAGATTAAATCACCGGGTTGCAGCGTAAACAGCGTTGAGAGGTAGGCAATCGTATCGGGCACATTCCAAATTAACTGATTGAGATCGCCCTCTTGGCGCACTTCGCCATTCACCATCAAGCGAACACTACCTTGCGCCGGATGACCACACTGTGAAACTGGGACTAAGGCAGAGCATGGAGCAGATTGATCAAAGGCTTTTCCAGTATCCCAAGGCCGCCCCATTTTCTTTGCTTCCCCCTGCAAATCACGGCGCGTCATATCCAGACCAACGCCGTAACCATATACATGGTCCAAGGCTTTATCAGCAGCAATATTGGCACCGCCCTTGCCAATCGCCACCACCATCTCAATCTCGTGGTGCACATCGTTCGAGAGGCTGGGGTATTGCATATCAGCCCCGTCCGTCACGATTGCGCTCGCTGGCTTCATAAAAAAGAATGGCGGCTCGCGATCCGGATCATGGCCCATTTCACGCGCATGATCAGCGTAGTTTCGACCAACGCAATAAATACGGTTGACTGCAAAGCGGCGGGTATCCCCTACTACTGGCAAGGATGGCAAGGCAACGGGCTCAATCACATACTGGGTGCTCATAAAAACCTTTCTTTACTGTATCTACTGATGCGGGTGATGCGGCAAATCTTTGTGCCGAATTTTTAAAAACAGAATACTGCATGACAAAACGAACGTGATGGCATTGGCCACAATAATGGGCCATTGGATCAATAGGATGCCGTAGACCAACCAAAGAAAAACGCCTAGCGTGAAAAAGCCATACATCGCCAAAGACACGCCCGCTAGATTACGTGTGCGCCATGAACGCCACGCTTGGGGCAAAAAGGCCAAGGTCGTCAGCGTAGCGGCCACCGTTCCAATCAGGTTAACAAGATCCATAACTAGGGATTGTACTAAGCGCAGTCTTCGAATGATCTAGATCAAGCATATGCATCCATACTATTGTTAAAGTGGCGTATGCAGTATGTATAAGGCATATTAGTTGCCAATAAACCATAAAAATACTCAAACGGCTTTGATGCCGCAAAGGAATACAACATGAACCGATTTATTCAGAGGCGTTTTTGGATCGCTGCACTTGCTACAAGCGCAGTTTTATGTGGAGCTGGGGCAAGCCCGGTTCTAGCGCAAGCTTATCCCAACAAGTCGATTAAATTAGTTGTACCCTTCCCGCCAGGTGGCGCTACTGACGTCATTGGGCGCATTATGGCGCAAGAGCTCTCCAAGTCTCTTGGGCAGCAAGTGATTGTCGATAATCGCTCAGGCGGGAGCGGCAATATTGGTGCAGATGCGGTCGCAAAAGCACCGAATGATGGCTACACCTTGTTAATGGGCGCCATGACCTCGCACGCCATTAATGCCACGCTTCAAAAAGCCACGATTACGTACGACCTAGAGAAAGACTTAACGGCAGTTTCTATCGTCGGCGTTGTGCCCCTGGTGTTTGTTGTCAACCCAACAGTACCGGTGAAAAATATGAAGGAATTTATTGCTTATGCAAAGGCCAATCCCGGTAAGCTGACCTATGCCTCCTCTGGAGCCGGCGCGCCGCAACGCTTGGCTATGGAAATGCTGATGAAGGTAACTGGAATTGATATTTTGCACGTGCCTTATAAAGGCAGTGGGCCCGCCATGACCGATCTCGTTGGTGGCCAAGTCCTGAGTATGGCTGAGACTGTTCCTGCGGCGCTGTCCTTCATTCAAAGTGAGCGTCTGCGACCACTTGCTGTCAGCACTGCCAAGCGCGTAGCGCAGTTACCCGATGTGCCAACCGTAACCGAAGCGACTGGCATCCCCAATTTTGATGTGGTGTCCATGTTTGGCATTGCAGCCCCGACCGGTACCTCAAAAGCAATTATCGATAAGTTAAATGCAGACATTCGAGTTATTCTGCAGCGACCTGAGGTGCAAGAGCGCATGCTTGCCGCTGGCGTTTATGTCAACTACCTAAATGCAAATGACGCGACCAAGAAAATCAACAATGAAGTGGCAATGTGGGCCAAGGTAATTAAGGATGCGAACATCAAAGTCGATTGATGCTCATGTGGCTTTTCAGCCAAACGAAATACAGTAGTTCGTATTGATTAAAACCGGTTGCGTAAAGGCAGCCGGTTTTTTTATGCACCCAACTGATCCGCTAGGTGATTAAAGTCAGTTGCATGAAAAGTAGTCCAACTCACATGCTCTAAATCCGGATTGGCTTTCTTAGGCCCGAATTCGGCTGGACGTTCTATAAACGCAGTCTTTAGACCCAGCGCATGGGCTGCTGCCAAATCATCTTTATGCGATGCAACGAGCATGGTTTGCTCTGGAGGCAGATCAAAGGTTTGACCAACGCCTAGATAGGTTTCTGGATCGGGCTTGTAGTGCCGAAATACTTCTGCCGACAAAATCAAATCCCAAGCCAAGCCGGCATTTTTCGCCATATCGGCCAACAAACCTAAATTGCCATTCGATAGCGTCACAATCGTGAATTGACGCTTCAGTCGCGTTAAGCCAGAAACGCTATCAGGCCATGCTGCGAGGCGGTGCCAAACCAAATTGAGATTGCGCTTTTGTTCCTCAGTTAGGGAAGTAATTCCCAAATCCAGCAACACCTGATCCAAGATCATGCGATGCAAGTCGTCAATTTTTGTCCATGGAAGTTCGCCAGAACGAACACGCGCCATAGCAGGTCGATAGCCATTACGCCAAGCGCTCGCAAAATCAACCGGGTCTACGGATAACCCTAAGCTACTAACTTCGCGCACAATCGATCCATGCCAATCAACCACCGTACCAAAGACATCAAATGCCAACACCTTCACTTGGCTGGCGGGAGACGGTTTATTCAAGGTAATGCTCCTTAGCAGTCTGCTCGATTGGGTATTTTGATTTTAGCTACTTTCGGGGCCGGACAGTCGCAGCTCGGTAGCCCACCTGCTTTGACGCCAAAACCTGTAAGGACTGGATGAACTTTTGTATCGGCTTACTAGCATGGGTCTTGGGTGACATGGCTAAATAGAACGTCTCTTCTTCCAGCGGAACAAAACCCAAACGAAATTGCGCTGCTATGTACTTGAGGCCCAGTGCCGCGTCAGCGGCGCCAGCCACGATTGCCGTAGCCACCGCAGTATGCGTAAACTCTTCATGGCGATATCCTCGAATCCGATCGCTCCCGATGCCCTCTTTCTCCATCAAGGTATCGAGCAGTAAGCGTGTTCCCGCGCCCTTTTGCCGATTGATAAATCGCACCTCGGGACGAGCTAAATCCGCCAGTTTTTTTATTCGCAAAGGATTGCCGGTAGCCACCATCAGCCCTTGCGTACGTCGCATCACGGGATAAGCCATCATCCCCGCTTTTTTTAAATGGGCCTGCACTTGCAACAAACTATCCTGATCAGGCAAATGAAATCCAGCAATATCAGCATCACCGCCAAGCAAACGCTCGAGCGCCTGACCTGATCCCATGGTTTGATAATCAATATGAGCGAGTCCATCAATAGCCTGCTCAATTAATGGGTCGCTACTGCTGCAACAAACCCAGCCGACTGGGCGAGGATCAATCCATGACGAAAGCTCACCGGATAGTCGCCTCACTTCATCTTGACTCACCCGATCAAAGCGACGCTCCATTTGGGTAACGGAGTTCAAAAAGGATTCTGCTGCTGGACTGAGCTTAGAGCCATGGCCTTTGGTGCTCAGCAATAAAGGCGTACCTAAGGCATTTTCTGCCACTTTAATTTGATTCCATAAAGTCCGATACGAAACATCGAGCGCCTCTGCGGCTGATTGAATGGTTTTGCCTCGCTGGACTTCCCGCAACAGGATGGCAATGGCTGACAAATCAGCAGATGAACGACTCTTGCCGCCGGACTCTAGCGTTAGGGCGGGCTTAATCACGATATTCATATCAGCTCATATGTAATTAATTGCATATTGATTTATACACCGAAGGCATGAATCATAACAACTTCTTTTAAAAGGATGATTTCATGTCGCTATATAAAAAATACTCCGCACTAAGCGCTGCCACCCTACTGACTGTTGGCTTATTAATTGGAAGTGGTCCAGCTGCATCACAAGCTCAGAAAAGCATTCTGGTTTCATCCACCACATCAACCGAGCAGTCCGGCTTATTCGGTCATATTCTCCCGGTCTTCACCAATAAGACCGGCATTGCCGTCAAAGTGGTTGCAGTAGGCACTGGCCAAGCTCTGGATATCGGTCGCCGCGGCGATGCTGATGTGGTGTTTGTGCATGACAAAGCTGCAGAGGAGCTATTTGTATCGCAGGGATTTTCCGATAAACGGCAAGAAGTGATGTTTAATGACTTTGTCTTACTAGGACCCAAATCGGATCCTGCCAAAATCGCAGGCGGAAAAGACATTCAAGTCGCACTCAAGAAGATTGCTGATAGCAAATCTGCTTTTGTGTCGCGCGGCGATAAAAGTGGCACGCATGCAGCAGAACTGCGTTACTGGAAAGGCGCAGGCGTTGAAGTCAATGCAAACCTGCCTTGGTATAAAGAAACTGGATCCGGCATGGGTCCTGCTCTGAATACCGCATCGGGCATGAACGCTTACATCTTGGCTGACCGAGGCACTTGGCTTTCATTCAAAAATCGCGGTGATCTCACCATTCTGGTTCAGGGCGATCCCAAGCTCTTTAATCAATATGGCGTGATGCTGGTTAGCTCAGAAAAGTTTCCTAATGTGAAAAAAGCCGAGGGTCAGGCATTTATCAACTGGCTGGTTTCGAAAGAAGGTCAAGATACGATTGCCTCTTATAAAGTGGGCGGCGAACAGCTGTTCTTTCCGAACGCAAAATGATAAAGCAGTAAAGCATATAAAAAGGCCCGCAGTGCGGGCCTTTTGTTTTTATGCGGCGCACACTACGATGCGCGCATCAATGTTTACTTCTTTGGTGGCGTTACAAAACCAATCGCCATATCGTCGATGTACTCTACAACCACATCATCGTTTACCTTGAATTTCTCAAGGCCCAATACTTTTTGATCCACCTTCACGGTTTGCTTCTCGCCGCTTGGCAAGGTCAATACAGCAGTACGCTTAGCAGCATCAATGCTCGTGATCTTTGCTGTAGCAATGATCACATCGGTAATTTCTTCAAATGGCTTCTTAGCGCCCTTACCAGCGATGGTAACGGTCCGTGTTCCACTAACGCCTGGCTTCGCATCTTTAGGTGCAATCGCCAATCCAACTGCCAATGCCTGGGCATACTCCACTACAAACAAATCGCCTTTCTTGACTTTTTCAAGGTCATTGATCTGCTTACCTACCGTCATGGTGGCGGTATTGCCTTTGTCATCTTTTAAAGTAACGATGCGCTTCTTAACGTCAACGGAATCAACGGTCGAAGTCATGACAACTACCTCTGCTGCAACCGGCGCCATCGAAACGGATGAGGCAGCTGGCTTAGCGGGGGCTTGGGCAAAACTGGTGGCTGCAAATGTAGTGCAGAGTACGATAAGGGCAATTTTCTTCAAGTGAACTCCTAATGAATGAAGGATCTAAAAAAGATGGGCGTTAGGCTCCCATCGAGGCTCAGTTTACTACCCAGCCTGTGCCTGTTTATCTACGGCTGATCGCCCTACAGGAATTCGCTTTTATCGCACTAAATTGGTGCATTTTTAGCTTTGGGCGTTTTTTTATGAAAAGTTCAAAATAAATCAAAATTCTTGTTAACTTAATCAAAAGTCAGTGCGTTATTTGCCTCATAGGAGACAAATATGCGTAAAAGACTACATAAATGGGCCCAAGTAGCCCTACTGATTCGTGAAACCAAGGCAACCGGCATCCCTGCCAGTAACTTACTTGACCCCGCGTCGCTGGAGATGCTGCAACGCTATGTCCGTGTAATGGGCGTTCAGTTTGCAGCGCAATTCATGGCAAGCCCTAGTTTTTGCCAAGAATAAGCAGAAAGAAGCGGTCGGCACTGCGCCGATAACGAAGCAAAAGGCCCTTTTAGGGCCTTTTTTTCGCTCACCTCAGTACACTTAGGCATGCCCTCCCCCACAGAACTCCATTCGCTCGACGCTTTCTTAGTCGAGCCCGAAACCCTGCTGGCCACATTTGCAAACCTCGATGGCCTAATTATTGATGCCCGCTCACCCGAAGCCTATGCTGCCGGACATATTCCTGGAGCAATTTCGGTCAGTACCTACGATTACTTTGTACCAAATACCAAGCCCGAAGGCATGCGCGCTTTTGCTAATCAAGCGGCGGCCCTCTATGGCGCTGCTGGCATCACCTTGGATACACCCCTAGTGGTCTATGACGACGATACCGGGGTGCGCGTTGCCAGAGAATGTTGGTTACTGGAATACCTCGGGCACCGTCAGGTGCGTTTACTGCATGGCGGTCTGAATGCATGGCAGCAGTCTGGCGGCCCCATCAGCACAACAGCTTCCGTAAGCACACCTCGGCAGTTTGAAATCCAACACAGCAGTTCTGGCTTTATGGCGGCCGATTCATTGGTAACTGAACTCAATCACCCAAAGCGCGTAGTGATCGATGTGCGCGATGAGCTGGAGCACGATGGTCTTGATCACACTGCATGTTGTGAGCGCCGCGGACATGTACCTGGCGCAGTATGGATTCATTGGTCAGCGTTTTTAGAGCGGGGGCGCTTTAAATCAGCAGAAGCAATTAGGGCTTTGCTGCACAGTCGCGGAATTAAAGATGATGATGAAATAGTGCCCTACTGCCATCGCGGAGCCCGCTCTGCTAATGCGTATTGGGCGCTGCGTTTAGCTGGCTATCCGCAGGTCCGCAATTACATCGGCTCGTGGCACGAATGGTCGGCTAGGTCTGAGCTGCCGCTAGAGCTTGGGCACAGGCAAAACCGCTAGACCAGGCCCACTGGAAGTTATGGCCCCCAAGGTGGCCAGTGACATCAACGCATTCCCCGATAAAGTACAAGCCCGGATGCGCTTTGGCCATCATCGTTTGACTATCCAGCGCCTTAGTGTCCACACCACCGAGCATCACCTCGGCTTTTTTCCAGCCTAAAGTGCCGGCAGGCTTCACGGTCCACTGCTGTAAGACTGCTTTCAGGGCTTGTCGATCTTTTTTACCAACCTCTGCCCACTTGCGACCGAGCAGCGACTGCTGTTCTGCAAACGCTTTGGCTAAACGCTGCGGCAATACCATCGCTAAGATCGTTTCCGTTTGCTTGAGTCGATTGTCTGGATCATCAAATAAGGCATCGCAATTAAACAGCTTGCCTTTGACATCATGCGCGCCGAGCCAATTAACCGCAATAGACTCCCCTTCGATCCAATAGCTACTGGCTTGTAAGACTGCAGGGCCAGACAAGCCCTTATGGGTGATGAGCAGATCTTCCTGAAAATCGCCGTGACCATAACGCTGCGCTTTTGTGCCGGAGGTTATTCGCACGGGCACACTTAGACCGGCGAGCGTACTTAAATGCGCAAACTCATCCGATGTAAATGACAACGGGACCAAGGCCGGACGCACTGGTGTTATCGGAAGGGCAAACTGCTTGGCAATGTCTAATGCGTAGTCCGTAGCACCAATCGCCGGCACAGGTAGTCCGCCTGTAGCCATCACAACCGCTTTAGCGCGCTCCACGCACTGATTGGTTTTAATCTCCCAGCCTCCATGAACAGACTGGATTTTCTCCACAGATACGGGATTACGAATAGTGACTCCACCCTGCTGGCATTCCGCAAATAGCATGGCAATAATATCTTTCGCGGAGTTATCGCAAAAGAGTTGACCCTGGTGTTTTTCATGGTGGGGTATGCGGTAGCGTTTTACTAGCCCAATAAAATCAGCGGAAGAATAGCGCGCTAAAGCACCCTTCACGAAATGCGGATTGCAAGACAAAAAATGGGCCGGGGTGCTACTGATGTTGGTGAAATTACAGCGACCGCCACCACTAATGCGAATCTTCTCGCCAAGCACGGCGGCGTGATCCAACACCAATACTTTTTTACCGAGCTGACCAGCAATGCCGGCGCAAAAGAGCCCTGCTGCACCCCCTCCGACAACAATCGCATCCCATGGGGCACTCATACTCAATTGAGTTCGTACCAATTTGCGATGTGGTCCCAAGCCTCTTCAGCGCTATCGACGAAATGAATTAACTCCATATCGGCCGCATCAATCACGCCATAGTCAATTAGCTTTTGAAATCCCAATACATCATCCCAAAAGGACTTGCAGACCAAAATAATCGGAAAGCGCTCGACCTTATTGGTTTGCATGAGCGTAACCACTTCAAACAATTCATCCAAAGAGCCAAAGCCACCTGGATACACCACAATGCTGCGTGCCCGAATCATGAAATGCATTTTGCGCAGGGCAAAGTAATGAAAGCGTATGCTCAGGCCGGGAGTTAGGTAGGGATTTGGGGTTTGTTCACGCGGCAGGCTGATGTTAAAACCAATAGATAGATCGCCCATCTCAAAAGCGCCTCGATTGGCCGCCTCCATAATGCCGGGACCGCCACCAGTACAAATCACCAGCTTATCGGCATTGCTCGCTTGTTTTAGATTGTATTGCGCTACTAAGCTGCCAAAGCGTCGTGCAGAGTTATAAAAATGAGTGCCCTTTTGCGCTTTTTCAGCGGCAGTTTTTTCGCTGGGCGTACTGGCTTTCTGAAGCATTTCTGCGGCGCGCTCTGGACTACAAAAGCGGGTCGAACCAAAAACCACCACGGTGTTCTCGATGCCCATTTCACGCAGTAATAAGTCGGGCTTGAGTAGCTCTAACTCAAAACGGATTCCTAGAGTTTCGCGACGGGATAAAAATGCATCGTCATCGTATGCGAATTTATAAGAGTCATGTGCCTGGCTTGAGCCTGATGCAGCAGCGCTAGGCTCGGAAAGCTTTACTAGGTCAGTAATGCTAACGGGGGTGGTGCGGCGGAGCGTATTGCCCATAAGCAATCCAATGCAGTCGGAATAGACCCATTGTAGTCAGATTAAAGCGAGCAATCCTCAATCTGATTAAGTACCGGCACGGTAACATCAGCCCAATGGAGCTCACGCTGAATTGCTGCCGCTAAGGCACTGGACGACTTCTCCTCGCCATGCGTTACGAACACTTTCTGGGGTGCTTTTTTAAAACCCTTCAGCCACTTTAAAAGGCCGGACTGATCAGCATGGGCAGATAAGCCGCCAATCGTGTGAATGGATGCCCTAACCGGGACTTCTTGATGCATTACCCGAATCGAAGCCGCCCCATCAACCAGGCGGCGCCCTAAACTACCCTGCGCCTGAAAGCCTGTAATCACCACTGCATTTTGAGCGCGGGGTAAGTTCCATAACAGATGATGCAAAACACGCCCGGCATCACACATCCCGCTTGCTGAAATAATAATGGCGCCACCTTTAACCCGATTGAGGGCCTTGGATTCTTCGACATCGGCAATAAAGCGTAAATGCAATGCGGCTGGATTTTCTTTGAGCCAGGCAAATGTGGATTGCGATTCAGGATCAAGCTGCGCAAAAAAATGTTCAGTCAATCGGGTTGCAGCCGTTGCCATCGGCGAATCAACCCAAACATGCAAGTTAGGTAATCGCCCTCGCCGCACCAAATCAATCAAGACAAATAAGACTTCCTGGGTACGTCCTACCGCAAAAGCAGGCATCACGATATTGCCGTGCTCTGCCATCACTTTACAAATCACCCCAACCAACTCATCTTCGGTATCCGCCATGGTTCGATGCAAGCGATCACCGTAGGTGGACTCCACCACCACGATATCGGCTGATTCAATTAACTCAGGATCCGGCATGAGAGGGCGCCGCTGCATACCCAGGTCTCCAGAAAAAACACAGCGCTTTGACTTCGCTCCCGTCTCTTGAACATCCAGCACCGCAATGGCCGAACCGAGGATATGACCCGCGTTATAAAAACTCAAACGCAACCCAGCGAATAATTCAATGGTTTGGTGGTATTCCACAACCCGTATCTGCGATAAGGCTATCTCTACTTCCTTAGCGCTGTACAAGGGCTCAGGAACAGTACCCCGCCACTTTCCTTGTTTGATTTTTTTGGCAGCGCGCTCACTATCCGCCAGTTGCAGATGGGCGCTATCGGGCAACATAATTTTTAGTAACTCAAAGGTAGCCCCAGTGCAGTAAATCGGACCTTTAAAGCCGCTAGCGCAAAGTCTCGGCAATAGGCCGCTGTGGTCTATGTGGGCATGGGTCAATATGACGCAATCCACCTCGGATGCCGAGATGCGTAATGCACCTTGATTTTTTTCCAGCGCCTCACGACCCCCTTGAAACATTCCATAGTCGACAATGACGCGTCGACTGCGCTGCGCTAGATCCATCTCCAATAGGTATTTGGATCCAGTGACTTCGCCGGCGGCACCCAAAAACTGTATTTTCATATGGCTTCAATCCTTAATGCCCAATCACATTGGGCATCCATTTACCAAGTAGTACTTTCAGCATACACTGATCAATCTACATAAGCCAATAACAAGAAAGGGGTGTAATCGGATGCCATTATCGAATCTTGCCCCTGAACCACTCAATGCACTACCCTTAGCCAAGAAATTACAGCGGCTTCCCGATACTAATAAAGCGCACTCCGGCAAGGTGCTTTGCATTGGCGGATCCATTGGCATGGCAGGCGCCCTTCTGCTCACAGCAAAATCAGCGCTGCACAGTGGAGCGGGTTACACCATGCTGTGTATGCTGGATGGCCATTCAGCGCATGCCCTCGCCGAACAGCCTGAGCTCATGATTGAGAGTGCTCAGGTAAATAATCTGCTAGATGACCCCATCGCCCACTTACAAGGCCTTCAACCCAATGTGATTGCGATCGGTCCTGGACTCGGATCCTCATTACTGGCCAAAGCATGGTTAGGCGCAGTGCTGAGGGACTATGCAGTGGTATCTTCGCTGGGCGCAATCGTTATCGATGCGGACGCACTTAACTTAATTGCTGCAGATGATGCTTTAGGTACCGCCCTTCAGAATTGCACCCTGCCCTGCATCTTGACGCCCCACCCTGGCGAGGCGGCGCGCTTACTTCACAGCACCAGCGCAGAAATTCAGGCTGATCGCATAGGTAGCCTTCGCGCGCTGGTAGCCTGGAGTCAGCAGATTGTGATTCTGAAAGGCCAGCACACCTTACTTGGCTCACCCATTCAGAAAACTCACGTTTCCAATCGGGGCAATCCGGGTTTGGCAGTCGGCGGTACTGGCGATGTTTTAACTGGGCTCATTGCCTCCCTAGTGGCTCAAGGCATGGATAAGAAGCTCACCCCTTGGGAGTCAGCCTGCCTTGGCGTTGAGGTACATGCCCTAGCAGCTGATCGATTAAGGGAAAAACTGGGTGGGCCGATTGGTATAACCCCAAGCGAACTGATCCTGGAAATACGACAGGTGCTCAACGACCTGCTATAAAAGCGGCATGTCTTTTTTTTCAAGTACAGAACAGCGTCGCCTTTACCTTGCCGGCATCCTCATGGCCGGACTCGGATCAATCCTTTTTTCAGGCAAAGCGATCTTAATTAAGCTTGCCTATTCCTATGGCACCGAACCGGAAACGCTACTGGCATTACGCATGATCTTTGCACTACCGCTGTTTTGGGCCTTGTACTATTGGCAAGCGCGCAGTAAACCGATGAGCCCCATCTCCATACTAGATACACTCAAAGTATGCGGTCTCGGATTTTTAGGTTACTTCTTATCGAGTTACCTTGACTTTCTGGGTCTGCAATACATTTCCGTGGGGCTTGAGCGCATTATTTTGTACCTTACGCCCACACTCGTTTTATTGATTTCTTTTTTTGTTTTCAAGAAACGGATTTCACGAATTCAGTGGCTAGCACTGATCACCGGCTACCTTGGTGTCACATTGGTTTTTATTCAGGACGTGGCAATCCTCGGTAGCGAGGCTTGGCTAGGAATGGCTCTGGTTTTTGCTAGTGCCTGCGCTTATGCGGCCTACATGATTGGCTCTGGCGAGATGGTGCGCCGGATTGGTAGCGTTCGCCTGGTCGTTTTTGCGAGCTCTGCTTCGGCCGTGTGCAGCATCATCCAAATACTTTTTTACGACCCGAGCGCCATTTTTAACCAAGTGCCCGAGATTTATGGACTGAGCTTAATTAACGCCAGTATCTGTACCGTCATTCCGATGACGATGATCGTTGTTGCCATTAACCGGATTGGCTCTCCATTGGTGGCGCAAGCCGGCATCGTTGGTCCGATCGCTACGATTTTTATGGGCTGGCTAGTCCTGTCCGAAACCGTCAGCCTACTGCAGCTTGGCGGCATGGCGATTGTCATCGCCGCAATGTGGCTACTAGTCAAAAATGATCCTACTGATAAAGCAGTCCTCGCCAAATCGACTGAGGTGGATGGTCGCTGAGCACTGGCATTACGCTGTTGTTAAAATAAGTAAAAAAAGGATAAGAAAAATGACTGCAAGCGATCACGCTATCCCAGAAAAAAATTACGAATACGTTCGCAACGCACTTCTGGAGCGCCGCGAAATTGCATTCTTAGATGTGCGCGAAGAAGGCCCCCATGCCGAAGAACATCCTCTGTTTGCGGCTAACCTCCCCCTCTCTCGCATCGAATATGATGCCTATGCCAAGTTGCCTAGGCGCGATGTACCGATTGTGACCCTCGATGAGGGCGAAGGTTTTGCCGAATTGGCGGCGCGCCGCCTGATTGCATTGGGCTATACCGATGTATCCATTTTCCAAGGCGGCATTCGGGCCTGGGATGCAGCGGGCGGTGAATTGTTTCGGGACGTCAATGTGCCCAGCAAGTCTTTTGGTGAGCTCGTCGAATCTAAGCGCCATACACCCTCCTTCTCGGCAGAAGAGGTAAAGCAACGCATCGATGCCAATGAAGACATGGTGGTGCTAGATGTGCGCCGCTTTGATGAATACAACACCATGAGTATCCCTACCGGGATTAGCGTTCCCGGCGCTGAGCTTGTATTGCGCGTGAAGGAAATTGCGCCCAATCCAAAAACCCAGATTATTGTGAATTGCGCCGGTAGAACACGCAGTATTTTAGGAACCCAATCCTTAATCAATGCGGGCATTCCAAACCCAGTGCATGCCCTGCGCAATGGCACGATTGGCTGGAAGTTGGCTGGACAAAGCTTGGACGTCGGTCAAACCCGGCGATTTACTGATGTAGGCCCTGAAACTGCAGCAGAGGCAGCACAGCGAGCCCGCTCTGTCGCTGATCGGGCCAAAGTAAAACGTGCGCAGTTAAGTGATGTGAAGGAGTGGCAGCAGCAGAATGGGCGCACCACTTACTTTTTTGATACCCGCACCCCAGAAGAATATGAAGCCGGACACCTTCCCGGCTTTCGTTCGGTTCCAGGCGGACAACTAGTACAAGAGACTGAAATGGTTGCTCCAGTGCGGGGCGCTCGCATTGTTTTGGCTGATCCCAGTGGGGTTCGGGCGGACATGGCAGCTTCGTGGCTCGCTCAGATGGCTTGGGATGTATATGTCGTCGACGGCTTAAGCGAAAGCAACTTGAGCGAGCGCGGCGCTTGGAAAAACCCATTACCCTCTTTGCCAAAAGTAAACTACGTTGAAGTAGCCACACTCATCGGACTACAAGAGTCGAATGCAGATGTGCTGGTAGTTGATTTCAGTACCCATGCGTTTTATGTGCGAGGTCACATTCCAGGCGCTTGGTTTGCCCTTCGCTCCGAATTAAGCGAAGCGTTGAAGTCGCTACCAGTGGCAGAGCATTATGTGCTGACCAGTACACCGGCAGAGCTGGCTGTTTTCGCTGCCGCTGAAATGCAAACCTACTCCGGTAAACGAGTGTCTGTACTGCAAGGTGGTAACTCCGAATGGATCAAGGCTGGACATCCTCTAGAGAAAGGCGAAACCCACCTCGCCTCACCTGCGCGCGACCGCTATAAACGCCCCTACGAAGGAACTAATGTTGGTCCCGAGGCTATGCAGGCATACCTGGATTGGGAATTTGGTTTGGTTGCTCAACTAGGCAAGGATGGTACGCACCATTTCTGGGTCTTATAAATAAAAACGCCACCCCAGGTCTAGGGTGGCGATGACCGCATTACTGATTCTAGATCAGCAATAAAGACGAAATGCTTACGCCTTCTTTTTAGCAGTCTTTTTAGCGGCAGGTTTTTTTGCAACCGCACGTTTTGCTGGTGCCTTTTTGGCTGCTGTCTTTTTGGGCGCAGCTGACTTAGAGCTACCG
The DNA here is from genome assembly GCF_003065365.1 of Polynucleobacter difficilis. Classification (NCBI taxonomy): domain Bacteria; kingdom Pseudomonadati; phylum Pseudomonadota; class Betaproteobacteria; order Burkholderiales; family Burkholderiaceae; genus Polynucleobacter; species Polynucleobacter difficilis. The sequence continues at coordinate 1,233,666 of NZ_CP023276.1, forward strand.
CTATGAGTGCGGCTGGATAAGCTGCTGATATTTTTTTCGGCCGCCTCAGCTGCCTCATTAATAACGCGACGCCCTTCCTTGAATGCCTTCTCGCCTGCGCGCGACAAGTCACGCGCCACTTTGGCTAAATGCTCGCCACCGGCAGGCATTTTTTTCTCCACATCTTCAAGCCATCCAGAGAGGGATTCGCGCGCCTTCTCTAGATATTTTTCTGCCTCGTCCGCAGCGTCATCACCCATCTCGCGCAGCATGCCCTTCACTTTTTTGTGATAGACGTGCAAACGATCAGCGGCGGCTTGCGTTGCCTCTTCCTGCAGGAGCTTCAAACTCTCGAGATCATTCTTCGCTGCCGTTTTAGCAAAACGCAGTGCATGGTCCATATTGTGTTTCAGCTCATTGGCGTGATGCTCGCTGAGTTGCTTGGCGGTATCGAGCAATTTATGGGATAGCGTAAAGAGCTCTTTGGCTTTCTTTTGTTGCCAGTCTTGAATGTCTTTTTGGTTCATTGCTGATCCTTTCGGGGGTCGTGATTTTTATAAAGCTTCATCTACCACTCTAAACCGAAAGATCCATGCTGCCAACTAGGCGCAATTATGGGGAAGTCGGTTTTTTGGCTTCCTGTTTATTTTGCCGGCAGCGATCGGAACAGTATTTCACTTCATTCCAAACTTTTTCCCACTTTTTTCGCCAATTAAAGGGCCTCCCACAGCAAACACAGTCTTTGCTGGGTAGATCGCCCTTCTTCCGCATACCCATGATTTATGCCTAAATGGGGTTTGCTATGCCTCAATACCTTAGTTATAAGCTAGGGTAATCGGTGTAGCCTTTTTCACCGCCACCATAAAAGCTGGCCCGATCGTATGGGTTGAGTGCCGCATTTTGTGCAAAGCGCTCCGCCAAATCGGGATTGGCAATGTATATCCGCCCGTAGGCGATGGCATCAGCAAGACCCGCTTCCAATGCTGCCTCACCGGATTCTTTGGTGTATCCACCAGCGCTGATGAACTTGCCATGAAACGCCTTACGAAACAGTCCTGATACATTAGGCGCATTCGCGTCAACTTTGTCATTACCACCTGCAGTAGTCGCACGCGGCTCGATCATATGCAAATAAGCAAGACCCAATGGATTGAGTTTGTTGATTGCCGCCGTAAAGAGCGTCACTGGATCGCTATCGGCAATGTCATTGAAACTGCCATAGGGTGATAAACGAACACCAATGCGGTCATATGAAAAGATTTCGCTAACGGTTTTCAGTACGTCAACTAATAAGCGCAGGCGATTTTCAATCGAACCACCGTACTGATCAGTGCGTTGATTGGTTTTGTCTTGTAAAAATTGATCCAGCAAATAGCCATTGGCTGCATGGACTTCGATTCCATCAAACCCTGCTTTTTTTGCATTGAGCGCCGCATTACGAAAATCAACTAGTAACTGAGCAATATCGGCTTCGCTCATGGCTTTTGGGGTCTCATACGCGTGCAGTTGCCAATCGGCCCCATAGGTTTTACCGGCAGGTGCTATTGCCGAAGGGGCGACAGGCAAGCCTTCGTTTGCGTGCAATGAGGAATGGGAAATGCGGCCAACATGCCAGAGTTGCGAAACAATCAAACCGCCTTTGGCGTGGACTGCTGCAACAATCTCTTTCCAAGCCTGCGTTTGCGCCTCCGAATAAATACCTGGGGTAGCTGGATAGCCTTTACCTAAGGGGGAGATTTGGGTTGCTTCGGTAATGATCATGCCAGCACTTGCACGCTGACTGTAGTAAGTCTTGGCTAGCGGACTGGGCACATCCCCGTCAATGGCGCGCATGCGTGTCAGTGGCGCCATCACCAAGCGATTCTTGAGTGCCAAGGAGCCGAGTGAAACTGGGCTAAGAAGTTCTAAGTGGGTCGACATGCATGCTTCCTTTGTAAAAATGAATAAACCAAACAACCTTGATCGTAACAAGAATGGGGCTGATCTGCACACCGCAACAAAGGCTAGTATTTAAGGGTTTGCCATTTAAGCCATGTATTCTGTAGGTCTAAGTGGCATTTCTGGCTAAGAATAAAGGGATGATTATGAAAACGTGGCAATGCATTGTGTGTGGATTTATTTACGACGAAGCCAAAGGCCTTCCGGAAGATGGAATCGCTCCAGGCACGGTCTGGGCCGATGTTCCAGCGAACTGGGAATGCCCTGATTGCGGCGTATCCAAATCCGATTTTGAAATGGTGCAAATTTAAATCGCACTTCTTTTTTAATGCGCTGTCATGCTATTAGTTAAAGGAATACCGCTTTGAGCGAACATCAAGACCAACCGATCGTCATTATTGGCAGCGGATTAGCTGGCTATACCGTCATTCGCGAATTACGTAAGATTGACAAGGATGTGCCGATCACGCTCATCACCCGCGAGCCTGGCTACTTTTACTCCAAGCCCATGCTATCCACTGCATTTGCCAATAGCAAAGCAGCCGAGCAGCTCATTAGCTCCAGCAGTGATGCCATGGCAACTCAGCTCAATCTAACGGTATTGGGTGGTACCGATGTGCACTCCATTGATGCGCAGGCTCGGTTACTGCGCACCAGCAATGGCGAGCTAAGCTACAGCAAGCTCGTGCTGGCTTTAGGGGCCGATCAAATTGATCTTCAACTTCAAGGCACCGCTGCAAATCAAGTCATGACCGTCAACGACCTAGAAGACTATGCACGATTTCGTGGGGCCATTGAAGGTCGCAAACGCGTAGCGATTCTGGGTGCCGGCTTGATTGGCTGTGAGTTCGCCAATGACCTCACGCTTGGCGGCTACTCCGTAGACGTTATTGATTTAGCGCCCCATGCGCTGGGTCGCCTCTTGCCCGAGGCTGCAGCAACGGCGCTAGAAGAAAAACTCAGTGCGGCAGGTGTACGCTGGCACTTTGGTAGCACCGCGCAATCGATCGATGCGCACGGCGATGCCATACGTATTACCTTGGTCAATGGCGACACGATTGAAACGGACGTTGTGCTTTCTGCGGTTGGTCTAAAGCCCCGCACTCAATTGGCGCATGACGCAGGCATTGCTACCGGAATGGGCATCCAAGTTAATCGCCAACTGCAAACCAATCTGAATTCCATTTACGCCATTGGTGACTGTGCAGAAACCGAAGGATTGGTCTTGCCCTATGTGATGCCGATCATGCAAGCAGCGCGTGCGTTGGCACCTGTATTGCTCGGACAGGCGGCAACCCTACAGTACCCAGCCATGCCCGTGATGGTTAAAACCCCCGCTTATCCGATTGTGGTCTCGCCCCCAGCTAAAGGGGCAGAAGGTCAGTGGAGCAATACCAAGGTCGAGGGCGGCATGCTGTGTCGCTTTGAATCTAGCGATGGTCAGTTGCTGGGCTTTGCTTTACTCGGCTCAGCGACCGCGGAACGCGCTGCACTGGTTAAGTTACTGCCTCCTGTATTGGCATGAGCAGCGATTCGGTCAATAGTACGCAAACCACTGCGTACGCCCTCATTGGCGGCGCAGAATCGATTCGGCAATTGGTTGATCGGTTTTATGACCTCATGGAGCTGGAACCTGCCTACACTGTCATTCGGCAAATGCACCCTGCCGACTTAAGCACATCACGCGACAAGCTCTATTTGTTTTTGACTGGCTGGATGGGTGGCCCTGATCTTTACCAAGAAAAGTACGGGCACCCGAAGCTACGTGCTCGTCACCTGCCCTTTCCGATTGGATCAATCGAGCGCAACCAATGGTTAGACTGCATGCAGCGCGCCATGGATGAAGTGGCAATCGATGCGCCACTCAAAGAGCGTCTCCATGAATCTTTTTTTGCCACTGCCGATTGGATGCGCAATAAATCGGATTAAGGGACTTCGTTTTGTAAAGCCGCAAACAAACAAGTCACCCGTAGGTGACTTGAGTGGTGCAACGGTGAATTAGGAATTAAGCAAAGTTCTTTGCTGCAAAATCCCAGTTCACTAAATTCCAAAACGCCTCAAGGTACTTAGGACGTGCGTTGCGGTAATCAATGTAATACGCATGCTCCCACACATCGCAAGTCACCAAGGCTTTTGCATCGGTCGTCAATGGTGTAGCAGCATTGCTAGTGGATACGAGATCAAGCGAGCCATCGGGCTTTTTAACCAGCCATGCCCAGCCTGAGCCGAAGGTGCCTACTGCGCACTTTGCAAACTCTTCTTTGAACTTGTCAAACGAACCCCATTTAGCATTAATCGCATCAGCGAGTGCACCAGTAGGAGCGCCGCCGCCATTTGGCTTGAGGCCCATCCAATAAAAGGTATGGTTCCAAACTTGGGCTGCATTATTAAAAACACCGCCGGATGATTTTTTGATGATGTCTTCTAAGCTAGCGTTCTCAAACTCGGTACCCTTGATCAAGTTATTCAAATTAGTAACGTAAGTCTGATGGTGCTTGCCGTAATGAAACTCCATGGTTTCTTTTGAAATGTGTGGGGCCAAGGCGTCAAGCGCGTAAGGCAACTGCGGTAATGTATGTTCCATCGTGTCTCCCTGATTGAAATGGTTTTTGTTAGTGCGAATCTGTTCCGAGAACCCGTTTCGTTCTCACAGCAGCTATTTTATGCGGGTGCAGACCTTTTTGCCTATTTATCCCCCCTTTTGCCTACAAACCCCCGTGGGATTGGGCGCTCATCAGATACAACATCGGAATCGATAAAATTGTATTAAAGCGCGATACCAGCATGGCGCGGCGGGCTGAGGCTGCTTTGACGGCTGGCTCAGCGGCTACGATCCCCAAAGCGCGTTTTTGGTTAGGCCAAATCACAAACCACACATTGAATGCCATAAACAGGGCAATCCACATACCGAGGCCAATCGCTCTAAATGCGGGCTGCAGGGTAAACGCCTGATGCGCATAACCAGCAAAGATCGCAACCAACATACCCGTTACTACCGTCGCGAGTGCAGCGTAACGAAACCACAGCAAGGCTCGGGGCGCTATAACCTTGCTAATTGCTGGCTTTTGCTCATCTGGTATCAGGGGCATCGACGGAATTTGCACGGCATTGAAATACCACAGCAAACCGAGCCACATAACCCCACACAAGACGTGAAGCCAGCGCAATCCAAACAATAACCATTCTGGAGAGCCCAGCGCGCCTGGATTGGCAAACATGAGCAAAATGGCTGCCAGCAAGGCAAATCCAGCCAAGATGGTGCGACTAAGGGAATTCAAAATGCCTGTCATACAAGGTGTCCTATTTTTCTTGCCTTTGCCCGAGCGAATATTGAAGCAGCCGGGAAGCAAAGTAATTGGGGTGCAAAGCGCAGTTTACAATCAAAAACATCGCTTTTTTTGCTTAAAATTGCATTTATTACCCTATTTTTTACAGATATATTACAAAAATATGGGAAAATATATTGCACTGCAATACAATTGTTTTTTCCTTCGAAAACCGCTTTTAAGGCCCTTATTATGACCGCTCGTACCCAATGCCACAGCCTCCAAGTTGCTACTCCCCTTTACCGCTTTATTGAAGACAAAGTGCTGCCAGGGCTGAACGTAAAAAGTGCTGATTTTTGGAAGGGTTTTGATGCGATCGTAAAAGACTTAACACCCAAAAATGCAGCCTTGCTGGCTAAGCGTGATCGCCTCCAGCGTGATTTGGATCAATGGCATAAAGCCAATCCAGGCCCAATCAAAGATATGCCAGCGTATCGCAAATACTTAAAAGACATTGCCTATATTGAAGATGTGCCCGCCAAGGTTGTGGCCACCACTCAAAATGTGGATGATGAACTGGCTCTCCAAGCCGGTCCTCAATTAGTGGTTCCGGTGCTCAATGCACGTTACGCCTTAAATGCTGCTAACGCGCGTTGGGGCTCTTTGTACGATGCCCTCTACGGCACTGATGTGATTTCCGAGGAAGATGGCGCCACCAAAGCCGGAGCGTACAACCCAATTCGAGGCGCAAAGGTCGTTGCCTATGCACGTCAGTTTTTAGATGAAGCCGCTCCTTTGGCCGGGGCTTTATATAGCGATGTAGTGGCCTATAGCGTTGTAGACAAAAAACTGTCCGTGAAATTAAAAGACGGAAGCACAACCGGTTTGATTAATGAGAAGCAGTTTGTTGGTTACCAAGGCGATGCCTCTGCGCCATCCTCTGTTTTATTGCGCAATCACGGCATTCACATTGATATCCAAATTGATAAGACGAAAACCATTGGCGCAGCTGATCCAGCAGGAGTAAATGATGTAGTGCTGGAGGCTGCACTCTCAACCATTCTCGACCTCGAGGACTCAGTAGCCGTTGTGGATGGCGATGACAAAGTACTGGCTTATGAGAATTGGCTCGGCATTCTCAAAGGCACTTTAGTTGAAGAAGTCAGCAAAGGCGGTAAGACATTTACTCGTAAACTGAATCCAGACCGCAAGTACACCGCAGGTATTGGCGCTGTCAATGCAAAAGATGGTGTTGTTACTTTGCATGGCCGATCACTCTTGTTTCTCCGTAACGTGGGTCACTTGATGACAAACCCCGCCATTATTACTGGCGATGGAACAGAGATCTACGAAGGCATCTTAGATGCAGTCGTGACGGTGTTGATTGCCTTGTATGACATCAATCGCCCAGCGACTCAGGCTATTGGTAATACACGTAAAGGCTCTGTCTACATTGTTAAGCCAAAAATGCACAGCGCAGAAGAAGTCGCTTTTGCTAGCGAGCTCTTTGGCCGGGTAGAGAAGTTACTGGGCCTGCCTGAGAACACCGTCAAATTAGGCATCATGGATGAAGAGCGCCGCATGAGCGTCAATCTGAAAGCTGCTATTGCTGCAGCGGGTGCTCGCGTTGCGTTTATTAATACCGGGTTCTTAGACCGTACCGGCGATGAAATGCATACCGGCATGTATGGCGGCGCCATGGTTCGCAAAGGCAGAATGAAGATCGCCAAATGGTTCGGGGCCTATGAGCGGCGAAATGTTTTGGCGGGATTGGATTGTGGCCTACGTGGTCGTGCACAGATTGGTAAGGGCATGTGGCCTGCACCAGACCTCATGAAGGAAATGGTTGAGCAAAAAGGAGCTCACCCTCAAGCTGGAGCGAATACCGCTTGGGTACCATCGCCTACTGCTGCCACCTTGCATGCACTGCACTATCACCAGATCGATGTGGCAAAGATCCAAGCCGACATGGAGATATTAGATATTGCGGCTGAGTACGAGGCCTTAACCGATGATCTCTTAACGGTACCGATTGCTCTTTATCCAGATTGGACTAAAGAGGAGATTCGTGAATCCCTCCATAACAATTGCCAAGGTATTTTGGGTTATGTCGTGCGCTGGATTGATCAAGGTGTTGGTTGCTCTAAAGTGCCTGATATTTATAACGTCGGTTTAATGGAAGATCGCGCCACCTTGCGGATTTCGAGTCAGCATATTGCCAACTGGTTATTGCACAAGTTCGTCACCAAAGCGGAAGTAGAGGATGCGTTGCAACGTATGGCTACGATTGTGGATGGTCAAAATGCCGGCGATCCCTTCTATAAGCCAATGATGCCGAACTATAAAGATTCCCTTGCATTCCAAGCTGCAAGTGATCTGATCTTTAAGGGCCTTGACCAGCCCAACGGCTATACGGAGCCCTTGCTGCATGCCTATCGCTTAAAAGTGAAAGAGAATGCCAAGAACTGCGCAGCCTAAGTAGTAAAGCGATGTGAACTAAGGGGGTTGGGTTGCCTATTGTGCGGTCCAGCCACCATCCATATTCCAGGCTGCACCGCGCACTTCGGATGCGGCATCACCACACAGAAATACAGCCAAGGCCGCAAGCTGCTCGGGGGCGACAAACTCTCCCGAAGGTTGCTTCTCTGAAACCAGTGCTAATTTAGCAGCGTCATTGGAGACGCCATCGCGTTCAGCGCGTGCATCCACTTGCTTTTGGACTAATGGCGTTAGCACCCAGCCTGGGCAGATTGCATTGCACGTCACACCCGTTCTGGCAGTCTCTAGTGCAACCACTTTAGTCAAGCCAATAATTCCATGTTTTGCAGCGACGTAGGCCGCCTTTTGCATCGATGCAACGAGGCCATGAACGGATGCAATGTTAATGATGCGACCCCAATTGCGCCGCTTCATGCCAGGCAAGGCAAAACGGGTCGTATGAAATGCGGAGCTCAGATTAATCGCAATCACCGCATCCCAACGCTCTTCCGGAAAGTCTTCCACATTAGCAACGTGCTGAATGCCCGCATTGTTGACCAAAATATCAATCGCCCCAAAACGCTGCTCGGTTGCGGCAATCATTGCCTCAATTTCAGCAGGCTTACTCATATCGGCGCCGTGGTAATCGACCTCGACACCGCAGGCTTTGACGGTCGCAATGGCGGCATCCTTTTCACCAAAGCCATTCATCATGATGTTAGCCCCCTGCTTGGCTAAAGCAACTGCCATAGCAAGGCCAATACCACTGGTTGATCCGGTTACAAGGGCTGTTTTTCCGCGTAAGGTGGACATAGATGTATTCCTAATTAGATGGGGATGGAGGGTCGTATTTAACTCGCCTCAATTGAGATCAATGATAGCCGATAGCGCTAAGTACCAATCCCAATAAAACGACCAATGGCATGCCAAAATTCACTGGGTATGCTCACTAAAATAAGCGTAAAGGTAACGTAGCGCAAAAACTTGCCAATCGCCATATAGATCAAGCATGCCTTCCAGGGCATACGTAACCACCCCGCTAAAGCGCACAATGGATCACCAATACCCGGTAGCCAAGAAAGCAATAGAAACTTAGGCCCTAGGCTCACAAGCCAGCGCTGCATGCGCCCTGCTGTAGCCCCTTTATAGGCTTCGAAGGCATTGCGGGCACCCAGACCTAAAGACCAGTTCACCATCCCGCCAATAGTGTTACCAATCGTTGCAACCACAATAGCAGGCCACAGCATGCTTGGGTTCACGCTGACATAGGCAAATAGAACCGGCTCGGAGCCCATCGGCAGCAAGGTTGCCGAAATCAGTGCGACCAGAAACACTGCCGGAAGACCAACGGATGGCATCCCAAACCAATCTAAAAATGCAATGAGGTAGTGCTCCAATCCGCTATGCCCTTCTCTTTGTCCCATTCTCAACACAACAGCATAAGTCCATTCTCAGGTCCTGTATTTGGAAGCCATTCGATACTGAAGCTGTATTTTCCAAGATTTTGTATTTTTGCTTAAACTAGGGGTCTATTGTGCCCTGCACACGCACCAATTCCTGTTCTGAAAGATATTAATGAATCACCCCATTCCCGCCCCCGATCAATACCAAGAGATTCGCGAAGCGCTGCGTGACCTTTGCGGTCAATTTGATTCCAGCTATTGGCAAAAAGTTGACCACGCACGCGGCTACCCCGAGGCATTTGTCGATGCGGTCACAAAAGCAGGATGGCTTGCCGCATTAATCCCAGAAGAATACGGCGGCTCTGGCCTTGGACTGGCCGAAGCGTCGGTCATCATGGAGGAGATTAACTTTTCTGGCGGTAACTCAGGTGCCTGCCATGGTCAGATGTACAACATGGGGACCTTGCTGAGACACGGCTCTGACGCCCAAAAGAAACTCTACCTACCCAAAATTGCCAGCGGCGAACTGCGTTTGCAAAGCATGGCCGTTACAGAACCCACCACCGGCACAGACACCACCAAACTCAAAACGACCGCCGTTAAAAAAGGAGATCGCTATGTAATCAACGGCCAGAAAGTCTGGATCTCGCGGATACAGCATTCCGACCTGATGATCTTGCTGGCACGCACTACTCCGCTGAGCGAAGTAAAGCGTAAGTCAGAAGGTATGTCGATTTTTATCGTTAACCTAGCTGATGCGATTGGCAAGGGCATGGAAGTGCGCCCAATTGAAAACATGGTCAATCATGAAACTAATGAGGTCTTTTTTGATAATCTGGAAATCCCAGCTGAAAATTTAATCGGCGAGGAAGGCCGTGGTTTTAAATACATCCTCGATGGTTTAAATGCGGAGCGCGTGCTGATTGCTGCCGAGTGCATTGGCGATGCCTACTGGTTCATTGATCGCGCGCGGCGCTATGCCAATGAGCGGGTGGTATTTGACCAACCGATTGGTAAGAATCAAGGCATTCAGTTTCCGATTGCGGACAGCTATATGGAAACCGAAGCGGCTAACTTAATGCGCTTTAAGGCCTGTGATTTATTCGATCGCCACCAGCCATGTGGCCCAGAGTCCAATATGTCCAAATACCTGGCTGCCAAAGCATCCTGGGAAGCGGCTAACGTCTGCTTACAAACCCACGGCGGTTTTGGCTTTGCCTGTGAGTACGATGTCGAGCGGAAGTTTCGTGAAACCCGTCTCTATCAAGTGGCACCAATCTCAACCAATTTGATTTATTCCTACATCGCCGAACACGTACTCGGCCTTCCCCGGTCTTTTTAATATGAGCAGTAAATCTGCTGCACGGCCACTGGATGGCATCACCGTTGTTTCGCTAGAGCATGCGATTGCCGCCCCTTTTTGTACCCGCCAACTGGCGGACTTGGGTGCGCGCGTTATTAAAGTGGAGCGTCCCGGGGCGGGTGATTTTGCCAGGGCCTATGACGAGCGCGTTTCTGGTCTGGCATCCCACTTTGTATGGGTGAACCGCTCCAAAGAAAGCCTCACCCTCGATTTAAAACAGGCTGAAGCGCTCAGCGCCCTCAAGACTCTCCTTAAAACGGCCGATGTCTTAGTGCAAAACTTAGCCCCTGGCGCAGCAGCACGCATGGGACTTACAGCAGCGGAGTTGCAGCGCGATAACCCAGGTCTCATTTTGTGTGACATTTCTGGCTACGGCAATGATGGCCCCTATCGCGACAAAAAAGCATACGACTTGCTGATTCAAAGTGAGGCAGGTTTCTTGTCGGTGACTGGCACCCCCGATACTCCTAGTAAAGCAGGCAATTCGATTGCGGATATCGCAGCCGGCATGTATGCCTATAGCAATATCTTGGCAGCACTATTGCAGCGGCAAAAGACCGGCGTAGGAAGCAGCATTGATGTGTCCATGCTGGAATCCCTGGGCGAGTGGATGAGTTACCCAATGTACTACGCCTATCAGGACGCTAGCCCACCCCAGCGAAGCGGCGCATCCCATGCCACCATTTATCCCTATGGCCCGTTTAAAGCAGGCGATGGGGCTACGGTCATGCTGGGCTTGCAGAATGAGCGCGAGTGGCTAACGTTTTGTGAGGTAGTTTTAGATAATGCCGCATTAGCTAGTGATGCTCGTTTTGATAAGAATAGTAAACGCCATGAGCACCGCGATGCCTTGGCCAAACTGATCGATGCCTGTTTTAGCAAACTGACCTGTGATCAGGTGATTGCTAAGCTCGATCAAGCGCAGATTGCCAATGCCCGCTTAAACGATATGCATGGGGTCTGGCATCACCCGCAATTGGCGGCACGTGAGCGCTGGGTATCGGTGGACTCGCCTGCAGGACTAATTCCAGCCTTATTACCACCCGGCGCAAATGATCAATTTGATTACCGGATGGATGCGATTCCCTCGGTGGGGCAACATACGGATGCCATTCTGACTGAAATCGGCTTAAATCCAGATCAAATTACCGCCATGAAAGCTGCCAAGGCGATTTAAAGCAAAGGCGAAGTCAGGTGGGCTAGATTTTCCAGCAGGACTCGCCAACGGGGACGTTTAGCCCACTGCGCTGCTGAAACAATATCGGCATTCTTCAGGTAGCTGTGAATTAACTTTTCTAGGTGCGCACAAAAAACCGCGTCGTATACGATCAGGCTGATTTCAAAATTGAGTCGTAAGCTGCGCTGATCAAAGTTCACCGAGCCAAATATGGCAGTCTGGCGATCAATTAGTAGACTCTTGGTATGCAATAGCCCGCCATGAAATTCTGCAATCCGAACGCCTGCCTGCAGTAAGTCCTCATAAAAACTGCGACTACTCCAAGCAACCAAAGTCGAGTCATTGCGTTTAGGCACAATTAAAGTCACCTTGACACCGCGGTGCGACGCTGCCATCAAGGCCTGCAATAAGCCATCGTCTGGTCCAAAGTATGGGGTGGTAATGACCAATTCCTCACGCGCATCCAGGATGGCTGATAAGAGCACTTGATACAGGATGTCGTCGCGATACACCGGGCCAGAAGAAAATTCTTGGGCCAAGGCTTTACCATCCTCCAGAGCGGGCATCAGGTGATGGTCTTTGAAATGAGAAACGGATGGATTATCAACGCTCCAATCAAACAAGAAAGTGAGCTCAAATTGGGCTGTTACCGGCCCTTCAATCCGCACCATCGCATCGACCCACTCACCGACGCCCGAATCTTGCTTAAACGTCCGGGGGTCGACCAAATTCATGCTGCCGGTCCATACAATACGGCCATCAATCACAAAGATCTTGCGGTGCAGGCGCAAGTCAGCGCGGCGGAACTGAAAGCGCCCCAGCTGAATCGGTAAGGCCTCGGTGATAGCAATACCGGCCTCTTTAAAGCGACTAGGCCAGCTGGATTTAAACCAAGCCTTACTGCCCAAGGAGTCCAGCAAAATCCAGCAAGCTACACCTCGATTCGCAGCACGTATCACTGCCTCCCCCACAGCATCTGCATCGCCACCTAAAGCCCAAATATAAAACTCCATATGCAAACTGACTTTGGCTTCATCGATTTCGCGAATAAAGGTTTTTAGAATTGTCAGCGACTCGGTAAATAGCTCAATCCGGTTACCAGCAGTTACAGGCGAGCCATGCTGCGACTCTGCCAGCAGGCTTAATGCCTTTGCCTCGATTGGCAGCAAATCGCGATCGGCTGCATAGTGCTTGCACATCTGCTGTCGTAGTTTTGCGTGCTCCCGCTCCATACGCACAATCTTTTTAGTCAGGCTGCGGCCGACCGGGCGCTCGCCAAACATGACATAGAGCACAATTCCCAGAGCGGGTAACATCACTACGACTAAAAACCAGGCAAACGAAACGCTCACAGGCCGTCTAGTCCAAATCAATCGTAGGGCAAACAAAAACACCAATACCGCGTGCGCAAGTGCAAACCATGGAAAGGATAGATCTGCCTGATGGCCAATCAGGATGTCAATGAAATTCATAAAAGTTCCAATTCAGCAGCAATACCAAGGTGATCTGATAGCCTAAACCATTCCTCTAATAAGTCTACCGAATGAATGCGTAAACCACGAACATAAATACGATCCATCGGTAAAAGCGGCTTAATGCTAGGAAAGGTTTTTGCGGGGGCTCCGGTTAAGGACTCAAAAGCCTCTAAAAATCCGGCATCGCGCATTGGGGCGCTCAGTCGGTTACGCCAATCATTGAAGTCCCCTGCCACAATCGCAGGGCCGTCTTGGGTCAAGCTATTAATGTACGAGATGATTTCCACCAACTGACGTTCACGACCCCGCTCAAACAAAGCCAAGTGAACGCAAAAGCAATGAATTAGGAGATCGCTGCCAGGCAACTGAATCGAGCTATGCAATAAACCCCGGCGCTCAAAACGATAGGCCGAGATATCGTAATTAAAACCTTTGTGCAAAGGATGCTTAGAGAAGATAGCATTGCCGTGGTGTCCCTGACGGTACTCCACGTTTTTGCCGTAGTGCCAGTCATGCCAAAATCCTTCAGCCAAGAAGTGGCTTAATTCATTTGCAGGCCATTGCCCAAAGCGCCGGATACGCCCCCGATGCTCTTGCTGAAATTCTTGAATGAAAATGAGATCTGGATTGTGTGAGCGCATTTCCTGCTTCAAACGGTACACCGTAGAATGCGCATGCAGGGCCGAAACGCCTTTATGCATATTGAGTGTCACTACACGCACCCGATTATGTGCTTGCGGCATCTTACTGGGATGCACTTTGGCGACGCACTTTGGCGTAATAAATCTCGGACTCCACCAGCTCTTGGCACTGCATGCATTTATTACAGATCGATGCCTGCTCTCGTAATTCTTCGATTGAATTAATGGAGTGCGTATCCAGATACTCCCGTAAATCCAGATCCACTATGCCATTACAAACACATACCACCTCTGCCATTCCGCTTACCTAATCGTGCTATCGGTTGAACTTCATCACTAAAAGCCCCATAACTGAATTGTGCCACCGCTGCGGGTGAGGCTTGCTAGAATTAGGCATGTTAATTGCCTTTCAAGACGCCTTTGCGCTGTTGACCCAATTTGATCGGGGTGTCATCAGCATTGTGCTGGTCTCCCTGCAGGTCAGCCTAACCGCCTTGGTATTAGGTACGCTGGTTGGCCTCCCCCTCGGGGCTTGGCTAGCAACCGAGCAATTTCGGGGTAAGCGCGCGCTGATTATTACGATCAATACCTTAATGGGCGTCCCCACCGTCATTATTGGGGTGCTGGTGTATTTAGTCTTATCGCGCAGTGGGCCATTGGGGGATTTAGGCTGGCTGTTTACCGTCAAAGGCATGATAGTTGCTCAATTTCTGCTCACCACACCCCTGGTGGCCGCTCTAAGTAGGCAGGTCTTAGAAGATGCCTGGCAGATTCACCGCGAAACATTTTTATCCCTCCGCTTCACTCGCTTTGGCTATATCAAATGGTTACTTTGGGATTGCCGATTCTCGCTCACGATTGCGATCTTGGCTGGCCTAGCAAGAGCAATCTCGGAAGTGGGCGCCGTCATGATTGTAGGCGGTAATATTCTCAACTCCACTCGTACGATGACGACTGCCATCGCCCTTGAAACCAGCAAAGGCGATTTACCATTCGCACTAGCGCTCGGTATCGTGCTGCTGGCCATCGTGCTATTGGCTAATTTGCTCACCTTCGCAGTGCGATCGATTGCAGAACGGCGTTATGGCTAATCCAATGGCAAATCCAGCGAAGCAGATTGAGTTGCGGGCTATTCAAATAGTGCGTGACGAGCGTGCTATTTTGGATATACCAAATGCCAACATTCAGCTGGGTGGCATCACGGCATGCATTGGCCCCAATGGGGCTGGCAAGACAACGTTTTTAAAACTATTGCATGGACTGATTAAACCCAATTCGGGCGGCAGCATCGGCTACGCTGACGGCATTCGCAGCGCTTTGGTGTTGCACCATACGCCCATGATCAAGGCCAGCGTTCGATGCAATATAGGTCTGAATGGCGTGCGCAAGCCGACTGAAGCCGAAATTGATCGTGTGTTGCAAGAAGCAGGATTGAGTCACTTGCAACATCAGCCAGCGCACCAACTCTCTGCCGGGGAAAAGCAGAAGTTATCCTTAGGCAGAGCTCGCCTGCAGAAGCCGAATGTACTGCTTCTCGATGAGCCAACAGCGAATTTAGACCCAACCACTACTGCACAAGTAGAGGCAATGATTCGCGAGTTTGCCGCATCGGGCTGCGATGTCCTGATAAGCTCCCATCAACTAGCGCAAGTAAGGCGCTTGGCTGATTCGATTGTGTTTATCGATGGCGGACAGATCATAGAAAAGGGGGCTTGCGCCCCCTTCTTTGCGCAGCCTCAAACTGAGGCAGCACAGCGGTACATGCAGCGCGAACGCGCTGCAGATTAGATCACCTTATTTTTTTGCAGCAGCAGGAGCTGCAGCAGGCGCTGCTGCTGGAGCAGGAGCAGCTGCTTGCACTGTTGGCGCAACAAAAGGTGGTGGCTGTACACAGGCTGCTGGTGCAGGTGTTCCCGCTTTCTTGTAGCGATTGGCAACGGCATTTTCAGACATGCACAACTGATATGCGCTCACCTGGCCGGCATAGGCCGTTTTCGCTTTTGCCAAGTCTGCTGCTGCAGCCTGCTCTGGAGTTGGCGCAGGTAACTTTGCGAGTACTCCGGTTGCAGTCAATGCGCAAGCGAGAAATGCGATGGTCTTTTTCATAGCCAATTCCTTATTTAACTTTGTGGTACCAAGCTTCATGGTGTTCTTTTGCCCAGGTCTCATCGACATAGCCGGTTTTCATGCCGTCGATTGAACCTTGCATTCCAATACTACCGATGTACATGTGGCCAAAAGCCATGGCAGTAATGAGCAATGCGCCAACGGAATGAATAATGTGGGATATCTGCATAGTGCCGCGCCAGTACTCAAGACCAGGAACCGGAACGATCATGTCTAAAACCCAACCGGACGCCGATACCAATCCGCCGAGGACGACCATGCCAAACCAAAACCAAAACTTTTCACCTGGATTGAAGAAGTTCGCTGGCACATGCTTGCCACCGAACATGCCCCCAAATGTTTTGATCCATTCCCAATCGCCCTTTTCAGGCATATTGCGTTTTACAAATTGGAGGAAAAACGCAATCAAACTGATCGTGAACAGTGGGCCAACAAAGTTGTGGATATTCTTGCTGACGAGCAACAAGATACTGAAGGCACTAGCGCCTAATAGATCAATTGCAAAGTACTTACCGTACAGAATCAATAAGCCGGTAATCGCAAGTGCAATAAAGCTAAATGCCATCGTCCAATGATTAACGCGCTCAAGGGTAGTAAAGCGCTTGATTTTTTTGCCTGTCATTGGCTCATGCAGCTTAATTTTTCCTTTGAGCACAAAGACTGCCAAAATTCCACCGGAAGCAAGTGCCAGTAACCAAGCTCCGTAAACAGTGATCACACCGTTACGAATCAAGCGCCACTGCTGTCCTGATTTTTGAATCAGCACGCCGGCCTGCTTATCGGGGATGCTAACAAAATTAACATCATCGCTGTTTACCGTACGCCAGATCGGCGCACTATTTCCAGGTTGGTTTTGTGCCGCTTTGCGTTGCGCCTCAATGGTTGCATTGGGTGCACGGCCTACATCCATGATGTTGGCGGATTGGACCTGTGGCAAGGCAGCGGGAGCTGGCTGGCTGGCTGGAGCTTGCTGCGCTAAGCTGGTGCCTGCAAAAACTGAGCAAAACAGTCCCGTGGCCAATGCCCAAGGACGGAGTGTTGCGCAAATAGATTGATTCATGAGAAGTTCCTCAACAGCAATTCTGTTATTTAATGTTCCGAATAAACGCAGCAAAGTCCATTACTTGATTTTGCTGTACTCAGATTGTTGTTGATTACGCTTATTGATCTCTTCTTGCCAGCTTTTAGCATCGCCTGGTTTCCAGCCTTTAACTACAAAGCCGTTATCCGCACCCATGAATGGAGCGATATCTGGGCGCTTGGAATTCTGAGCCAATGTCCCTGGTTCGTTATTGCAGGCACTTAAAAAACCAAGGGCTAAGAATGCGGCAGTTACGGTCCGAAAGGTTCTCATAGTTTGCCTCCACTTGGAGCAGCCTTGGCACCAGCTTTATCGGGCTGACCGTATGCAGTAGTCCAGCCAAACACATCGGCACCCGCATTTTTACCAGCGGTTTGACGCTTCACTACCCGTGCGCGGAAGATGTCAGCAATCACATCGCCGTCACCACCAATCAAGGCCTTGGTAGAACACATCTCAGCGCATAAAGGTAACTTACCTTCAGCCAAGCGGTTACGTCCATATTTTTCAAATTCAGCGACGCTACCGTTGGCTTCTGGGCCGCCAGAACAGAATGTGCACTTATCCATCTTGCCCCGTAAACCAAAGGTACCGGTGCTTGGGAATTGTGGCGCGCCAAATGGGCAAGCATAGGAGCAATACGCGCAGCCGATGCAAGTGTCCTTATCGTGCAACACAACGCCTTCGTCGGTGCGATAGAAACAATCAACCGGGCACACTGCCATGCAAGGCGCATCTGCGCAGTGCATACAGGCGACCGAGATGGATTTCTCCGCCCCAATGACGCCGTCATTGATGGTAACTACTCGGCGGCGATTAACACCCCAAGGTACTTCGTTGTCGTTTTTACAAGCAGTAACGCAGCCGTTGCATTCAATACACCGTTCCGCGTCGCAGATAAATTTCATTCGTGCCATTGTGATCTCCTGACTTTAGCGGTTGGGCTTATGCCACTTTTTCGATCTGACAGATCGTTGTTTTGGTTTCTTGCATCATCGTTACGTTGTCATAACCGTAGGTTGTTGCGGTGTTAACAGCTTCACCACGAACAATTGGATGTGCGCCCTTAGGGTAATACTCGAGCAAGTCCTTACCTTCCCACCATCCTGAGAAGTGGAATGGCACAAAGGCGGTATCTGGACCAACGCGCTCAGTAACCATTGCACGTACCTTGATCTTGGCGCCGGTAGGCGATTTGACCCAGACGTAGTCCCAGTTCTTGATGCCGCGCTTGGCTGCTGCTGTTGGATTAATTTCAACAAAGTTTTCTTGTTGTAACTCAGCCAGCCATGGATTGGAACGGGTCTCTTCACCACCACCCTCGTATTCCACCAAACGACCTGATGTGAGGATAATTGGGAATTTCTCAGCCAATTTATCTTCAATATTCTTGTCTTGAAGTGACTTGTAGAGGGTTGGCAAACGCCAGAAGGTTTTACGGTCAGCCGATGCGGGGTACTTCGCTACTAAATCAGGGCGAGTACTGTAAAGCGCTTCACGGTGCTGCGGTACTGCATCTGGGAAGTTCCACACCACTGCCCTTGCCTTCGCATTACCAAAAGGATGGCAGCCGTGGTTTTTCATGGCAACACGAATGATGCCGCCGGACAAGTCCGTCTTCCAGTTTTTGCCTTCAGCCAATTTTTGCTCGGCTTCAGTCAACTCGCTCCACCAGCCTAATTTCTTCATGAGCACGTGATCAAACTCAGGGTAGCCCGTCTTAATGTCAGCGCCCTTCGAGAATGAACCGTCGGCTGCCAAGAGGCTCTTGCCGTCTTTTTCCACGCCAAAGTTGGCGCGGAAGTTACCGCCGCCGTCCATGACGTGCTTGCTGGTGTCGTAGAGGTTAGGTGAGCCAGGGTGCTTCAGGGCAGCATTACCAAAGCATGGCCATGGCAGTCCAAAATAATCGCCAGTGGTGTCGTAACCCGTAACCGGATCTTTACCACCCCGCGACTTCAGGGTCTTCGGATCAAAGACGCTCATCATCCGCATGTGGGCTTTGAGGCGCTCTGGCGATTGTCCTGTGTAACCAATGGTCCAAACAGCGCGATTGATTTCGCGCAAGATGGATTCGATTTCAGGCTCTTGCCAGTTTTTACCAGCGTATTTTGCATCGATCATTTTGTAGTTAAGCGCCAACTCTTTGCCGAAGCCAAGGCGATTGGCGAACTCCTGCATGATGACGTGGTCTGGAACAGACTCAAACAAGGGATCGATGACTTTCTCACGCCACTGCAGTGAACGATTGGAAGCCGTGACCGATCCGGTGGTTTCGAACTGGGTACATGCTGGTAGCAAATAGACTGCGCGGTTTTTATTACCTTCTTCACCTTTAGCAGCTGGCATGGCAGCCATCGCCGCTGTGGCGCTTGGATAAGGATCAACCACGACCAATAAATCCAATTTATTCATAGCGCGCTTCATATCCAAGCCGCGTGTCTGTGAATTCGGCGCATGACCCCAGAAGAACAAGCCTTTGACTGCAGTTTCTTGGTCAATCATTTCTGGATTTTCAAGCACTGCATCAACCCAACGCGAGACTGTTGTGCCAGACTTCTCCATCATGTTCGGAGCGTAACGGCCTTTAATCCACTCGTAATCCACACCCCAGACGGTAGCGTAGTGTTTCCACGATCCCGCAGCGAGGCCATAGTAGCCAGGCAAGGAGTCGGGGTTAGGACCAACGTCCGTCGCGCCTTGCACGTTATCGTGACCACGGAAAATGTTGGCGCCACCACCGGACTTACCGATGTTGCCTAAAGCCAATTGCAAGATGCACGATGCACGAACCATCGCATTACCGATGGTGTGCTGTGTCTGACCCATACACCAAACAATGGTGCTTGGGCGATTCATGGCCATGGTTTGCGCCACTTTGAATACCTGTGCCTCAGGAACGCCGCATGCCTCTTCAACTGCAGCGGGACCCCATTTTTCCATTACTTCTTTGCGGATATCATCCATGCCGAATACGCGGTCATTGATGTACTTTTTATCTTCCCAGTTGTTAGCAAAGACGTGATAAAGCACACCAAATAGGAATGGAATATCTGAACCCGAACGAATGCGTACATATTGATCTGACTTGGCGGCGGTACGGGTATAACGTGGGTCGACCACGATCAACTTACAGCCGTTTTCTTTAGCGTGCAGCATGTGCACCATGGAGACAGGATGCGCTTCAGCGGCATTCGAGCCGATGTACAGCGCTGCCTTCGAGTTCATCATGTCGTTGTAGCTATTGGTCATCGCACCATAGCCCCAGGTGTTGGCAACACCAGCAACCGTGGTGGAGTGGCAGATACGCGCCTGGTGATCGGTATTGTTGGTGCCGAAGAAGGACACCCACTTACGCAGCAAATAGGCTTGCTCGTTATTAAACTTGGACGAGCCAATGAAGTACAAGGAGTCAGGGGTGTACTTGGCGCGAAGATCTTTCATCTTGGCGGTAATTTCATCGAGGGCCTGATCCCAAGTAATGCGCTGGTATTTGCCATCCACTAATTTCATGGGATAACGCAAACGGTAGTCGCCATGGCCATGCTCACGCAATGCAGCGCCCTTGGCGCACTGGCCGCCCATATTGATGGGGGAATCAAATACCGGATCCTGACGAACCCATACGCCGTTCTCAACCGTAGCATCGCTGGCACAGCCAACGGAACAATGGGTACAAACAGTGCGTTTTACTTCAATCTTGCCCTTGCCATCCAACATTGCCTTGCTTGGGTCGGCTGCGGTTGCTTTTTGTACCAGGTTTAGCTGGCTTACTGCAATTCCTGCGCCAACTCCAATTCCGGAGCGCTTCAGGAATGTCCGTCGATCCATGGTGGGAACGGCTGCCTTGAGGCCTCGCGACAAACTCCCAATTAAGTTCGATACCGGTACCGAGCGGGTCATGGTGTTTACTGGATTTTTACGAATCAGACTCATCTGATGCTCCTGAGGGGTTTTATATTTTTAGAGTAAGGGTCGGTTAAAACTAAATTAAGGTTGTTTGGTAATACTTACGGACATGCTCCGTGAGTTGGTAGCCGTCTTTCTTGCCTTCTACCGTGCTACCCACCTCTTGAATAATGGCTTTGCCCATGGGCGTTTGCGAAACAACCGCAACCGCGCCAACCGTAGCGCCAGCACTAACGAAAAACTTTCTGCGCGAAGCAGTCGTGACTGGGGGTGTAAGTGGCTTTGATTTTGTGCTCATGTGAACTCCATTGGGTGGACGTATATATGCAACTTTTTTCTAATAATGAGTGTAGTACTTTTAAAACTTTTGTGTAGTGCCTCTAGGGCGTTTAGAGTCAGTAAATACCCTTATTAATTGGGCAGAATTCACATCATGTCAAAGGCTTGGCCCTCAACTGCCAGAAATTCACGGGTCAATGCGGCAACCGGGCGATACAAATGCGTCTCCGGATTAGCCTCTATTGCATCGCAAAAGTCGTCATACCAAGGCCGAATGTGGTCGTTAAAAAACACCCGTTGGTTGGTCAAGTTGGAAATTTCGACGTCATCGCCTGCAATCAGGTAGCGCATCACTTCGAACAAGGCCGATACGTGATCTTCGGTTTCAGTTACATCCTCAGAAGACTCTAGGCCAAATTCAGCCAAGGCTCGCCTTACTTCCACCAAAGGCTTCTCGTTTAAATGGCCTGCCAAATAAAACGAGCTATTCAAAAAAAGATTGGGTCTACCCACGCCCATAAACTCGGATGCATATTCCGCATTCCAATCGCTCGCAGTGCTGTCCCGGACAGCCGAGATTAAATTGAGCCAAACACCCAATAAGGGCGAAACCTCATTGAGGGACTGCTCTTGGGGGGCTGAGGCAGTAATTAAATCTAAAAATTCTTGTGCAGGCGCTTTTAAGTAAAACGCAGCCAAGAGGCCGTACAAGTCGGCTCTAGCCAAATCCTCGGCCGTACCAATATTGCCCACTTCGGTTGGCGCCTGCTCCGTTGGGCTTGGGTTCATTGAATCGCTCATAGTTCTTTCTTCATCATATCGACTACCCGGCAATCGCTGCACATTTTGAGGCGGTCTAATGCTTCACCAGAAAAGGCATCGTGCAAAGCCAATTTACCCAGCATTAACTCGACTAACTTGAGGGTACCAAAGGCTTTGCCACAGCTGATGCAATGGAAAGGCTTAGTCTCGTTCAGCAATACTTTTTCTTTGCGCTGCTCGACAGTTGCAATCCGGGGCTGCAAGGTAATGGCCGATTCTGGGCACGTTTGTACGCACAAGCCGCACTGCACACACTGCTTCTCAATAAAGGAAAGTTGTGGCGCATCCGGATTATCCAAAATGGCGCCTTCTGGGCAAGCGCCAACGCAGGATATGCACAAGGTGCAGGCCGTTGTATCGATTTGAATGGCACCGAGTAGCGATGAGCTAGGTAGAGGCTTACCTTCTACCGGCAACGGTACTGGGGCTAGCTTTTGAAAGTGCTCTAAGGTTGCTTCTAGGGTTTCACGTTTTTGATTAGAAAATGCAAACACGGCTGGCTTACCAAGGGACTGCAGAGCGCCGCGTTGCCGCAGGCGTCCCATGGCACTCGACACGCCGGGTAAATCACCTTTATTCGCCATCGCAATCAGCTGTACTCGCGCACCCGGAAACTGATACGCCGCTAGCATCGCGTTCGCTAAGTTGGCCTGCTCTTCTAAAGCGGCGCGGTATGAAGGATCCTCATCGCCACTCAGCAATAACACCACCTCGCCAAATCCGTATGCTAAGGAGCCGAGCCAGAGATCAAGCCCCGTCGATGCAATGTGCTCAATGCCCATTGGAATAACAAAAGCAGGTAATCCCTCAACCCGTTTTGGATTTAGGTGGGCTGCACGTCCAAGCCGATCCAAGACCTCGGCACCGGCCTCTAGGCTATGCAATAAGAGTGTTGGTGCCAGCTGAGGTGATTTGGACTTACTGTTTGCATCACTGTATGCCGTGATCAGGGCTTTTAATTGCTTTCCTTGATGCGATACGCTGGGGTAGTTGTAGCGCATGGCGCCCGATGGACAAACCGTAGCGCAGGCGCCGCAGCCCATGCATAAGTTGGGATTAACCTCAACTTGACCTTGACCATTTTTAAATAGAGACCCAATCGCACCGGTAGAGCAAACATCAATGCAGGCACTGCATCCCACTTTGCCATTGCGACCATGCGCGCATATCTTGTCGTTGTACGCAAAATACTTTGGCTTTTCAAACTCACCGACCATGGTGATGAGTTGACTAGCAACCAAGGATTGCGCAAAGGGATCGGTGCCGGGGGCAAAGTAGCCTTGCGGTGTTTGACTCATGCGCATCTGCGCATCGGGGCGCAAATCTAAAATCAAATCGCATTCTGCGCTTCGGCTAACCTCAGACCGATCAAAATTAATCGCGCCGATACCCGAACATGCGGTAATGCAAGCGCGATGGGATTTACATCGATCCATATCAATCTGAAACGAATCGTCAATCGCATTTTCTGGGCAGGCGGTAACGCAAGCACCGCACCGGGTACACATCTCTGGATCGATTGGGTTTTTTAATTCCCAATCGACGGTGAAGTTACCGAGGTAGCCTTCCACCTTGCTAACCTGACCACTGTAAATCGGATACTCCCGCGTACTCGGCAGCGCACCCGACTCCGTGCACAGTACCGACACATTTAATTGCGTATGTAGTTTTTCAGCCCACAGCAAGGCCTCGGCGCCAGGTCCAATAATGATTAAACGACCTTGGCTTTGATAGTCCACCACCGGAACTGGATCCGCTTCTGGCACATCCGCAAGCGCCAACAATGCGGCGATCTTAGGCGTGGATATTTCGGCCTCTTGAGTCCAGCCGGCAAGCTCTCGAATATTGACAAAGCGCAATGGCGCAACCAGCGGCTTTTCAGATTGCGTCGCCAACTCTGAAAACAAACCACGCTCTTGTGTGCATGCCACCAGAATCGGCTCCGACCCATCCAGCGCCTTTAAAAATGAACCAACCTCCTGGCGACACAAAGCGGTATGCATCGGAACGCCTAAGGCTTTTGCATCCAGTGGCATGGTGCGATTGCAATCGCAAATGAGCTTTTGGGTCATTATTTTATTTTCTGTTCAGACACTGTTTTTAGGGATGCTACCGTTTGATCCAGGTCTGGATTGGGAACGTCAACTTTGACCTCGTCTTGCGGCATTGTGACATCTCCCGCAGAAGCATCGGCGATTTCAGCTGGGTCAGGCTCTGCTGCTGTAGTTGACTCTGCTGAAGTTGACTCTGGCTCAAGGGCTTTTTCCTCTTTCGACTCCGCGAGAACCTTAGCCCCTGGCCCATCTTCAAACGCTCTAAATAAACCAAGGGATTCGGACTGCACCATGCGCTTGAGCATCTCCATCGGGATCGGGTCTGGAATGGAGTAATCGTCGATGTAAATGTCCAAGCGATCCATGATGTTGAAATGGGGATCAGAAAACAATTTTTTCATTGCCGCTTGTTGCACTGCTGGATCGACATTGGGTTTCATGAAGGCCGAGAAGTCCGGCGCAAAACGGTCGATGGATTCAGCATCTTCGAGGGTGGGCGGCAGGACCTCTTCTGCTGCTGGAGCGGGAGTACTCTCAATAGCCTGTTTATCGTGCGGGACAGTACTTGGCGTTGCCTTGGGCTTTAACTCCGGCGCGGAGCCATCGAGCCCTTCGGGCTCTAGACCTGCTTTGCGACGCGACCAGCGGCCAAGGAATCCGTCAGCCATTAATCTTCTGCCGAGCGCTGTGCGCCCTTAAAGGATTCGGGTCGTTGCCGTTTTTTTGGCTCAGGCCGGTAATGCGCGCCCACAAAATCGTGTAACCATTGCCAGTGGGCTTTGTCGAGCACAACCGTGGCTACCGATTCACCACCATCTATTAATCGCGCAGCTTCGTTGTAACTCAAGCAAATGCGATGCGGGATAGCTAGAGTAGATTCAGCCTCACTATGGGACAAACTATCGGGCTCCAAAAAGCGCTGATAGTCTTCTTCCAGTCGCCACATCACAAACCAGCAGGGTTCGGCTGCTGTGGCATTTAAAAAGTATCCCTCAGCTTCATCCGGAAATAGATCTAAGCTAAAGCCGCGAAACAGCCAGGTCTCCCCTTCCGCATCCCGCTCAATAAAACGACCCAGTGGATTGCTGGTTGTAATCGCTACACCGCTCTCCTCAAACTGCCCGGAATCCGCAAATACCTCAACCGGCGCCCACCGATGGGAAACCCATGGATTATCGATGGCTTGCTTTCGCATGACTACGGCAAAGCGCATGGTCTTAGCTTAGCCTTTAGCAAGAAGGGTTGAAATGGGCTTGCATGTAGCGATCGGGGTTTATGTATTTTGAACCACGATGTTCGGAAACTTACTGCTCATGTCTTTACTCAGATTGGCAACCCGAATCGCAACTTGACGGGCAATGTTTTTATACACTGCGCTAATAGCACCGTCCGGGTCAGCAATCACAGTAGGTCTACCAGAGTCAGCCTGCTCACGAATCGATAAATTGAGGGGCAATGAGCCTAAGAAGTCAACGCCGTAATCGGTGCACATTTTTTGACCGCCGCCCTGACCAAAGACATGCTCTTCATGGCCGCAGCTAGGACAGATGTAGGTTGACATGTTCTCGATGATGCCAATGATGGGTACACCGACTTTTTCAAACATCTTTAAGCCTTTGCGCGCATCCAGCAAAGCGATGTCTTGGGGCGTTGTCACAATCACTGCGCCAGTAACGGGCACTTTTTGCGACAGAGTCAACTGAATGTCTCCGGTGCCGGGTGGCATATCAACAATCAGATAATCCAAATCGCGCCAGCGGGTTTGCTTTAGCAATTGCTCTAAGGCCGATGTCACCATGGGGCCGCGCCATACCATCGGATTATCGGCATCAATTAAAAATCCAATCGAACTGGCTTGCAAGCCATGGCCTTCCATCGGCTCGATGGTGTTTTCTTGCAAGGATTCAGGTCTACCAGTAATGCCAAGCATCATCGGCTGACTAGGGCCATAAATGTCCGCATCCAAAATGCCAACCTCAGCACCTTCTGCAGCGAGTGCGAGGGCGAGGTTCACTGCGGTAGTGGATTTACCAACGCCGCCCTTACCGCTTGCTACGGCAATAATATTTTTTACATTCGGCATCAGCTTAACGCCACGCTGAACGGCATGCGCGACGATGCTACTGGTGACATTCACGCTGACGTTTTTTACATCCGGCAATTTCCGAATGGCATTGACAACCAAAGTTCGGATTAAATCAATTTGGCTTTTTGCGGGATAGCCCAAGACCACATCCAATGAAACTGCGCCATCATCAACCTTGAGGTTTTTGACTGCTTTTGCAGTCATCAGGTCAATTTGGGTATTTGGGTCTAAAACGGTTTTTAAGGTCTGCTGTACAGACTCAATACTGACTGCCAATGTCATCTCCCTTACTTTTCTAATTTACGCTACTTTTAGTATTGTATTGAGCCATGAGAATACTAGGTAACGCGCCTCAAACAGTGGCTAGATTAATCCCAGGGGGGATTTTTTGCTGAAATGCGCCCTGATTGCGCTATGGCTAGCTAAGGAGGGGCTAATTCACCACCGGAAAGCCTGCATCCGTAACAATGGTAATTAGCGCTTCCCGGCTCAGCTTGGAGTCAATTTCCACCTTTTGGGAATTCAGGTCGACTTGAACCGTCGCTCTAGCATCCTGCATTTGAATTGCCCTCGTAACTGCTTTGATGCAGCCACCGCAGGTCATGCCAGTAACAAATAGGATATGCATTTTATTTCCCTCCGCTGAATCGATTCTTGCAGTAGATTATCCCTAGTATGAACTTAAGTTCGAAAGACGCCACGCGCTTTGTCTCGATTGATATTGAGGGCATGACTTGCGCCTCCTGCGTCAGCCGCGTTGAAAAGGCCTTAGCCAATATGCCTGGCATAGAGGCTGCGACTGTCAATTTAGCAACCGAACAGGCTCGCATCCGTCTTACAGAAGCAATGCCTGGAGTAGTCGACCAGATCATCGAGGTGATTCACAAAGCGGGTTATGGCGCTAAACCAAGCCCAGCCCCGGGGCAACTCAAGCAAGCAAAACAATCGGCATTTTGGTCGGCGGATGGTTTGGGTCCCGTTTTACTCAGCTTTGCTTTATCTGCTCCCCTCGTACTTCCGATGGTGCTCATGCCATTGGGGATTCACTGGATGCCAACTGGCCTATGGCAGCTGTTGCTCGCCAGCCCAGTGCAGTTTGTATTGGGATGGCGCTTTAATCGGTCTGGATTCAAAGCGCTGATGTCCGGCGCTGGCAATATGGATTTACTCGTTGCACTCGGGACAACTGCAGCCTATGGCTTGAGCGTCTATCAACTGGTGTTTGGAGACCCCCATGCCCTGTATTTTGAAGGGGCAGCAGTCATCATCAGCATGGTGCTCTTGGGTAAGTGGCTCGAGGCGCGAGCCAAGCAGCAAACCGGTGAGGCCATTCGTGCACTACACGCCTTATGGCCACAACAAGCAAGGGTACTCAAGACAAATGACCTTAGCGTGATTGGCAGTAATGCAGTCGCCATCAACCAGCACGCCGAAGTTCCGCTTGAACACGTATTGATCAATGATCTGGTCATGGTTTTGCCCGGTGAACGCGTACCTGCCGACGGCCTCATCGTGCTTGGTAATAGCCATTTGGATGAATCGCTACTCACAGGGGAGAGTCAATCTGTAAAGCGGGGGGTTGGCGATGCCGTCATTGGCGGCTCTCTTAATGGCGATGGTCAGTTGGTCTTCCGAGTGGCTGCGACTAGCACCGACAGCATGCTGGCAAACATTATCGATTTAGTGGAGACCGCACAAACACAGAAGGCGCCAATTCAGCGCTTAGTCGATCAGGTCAGCGCAATCTTTGTGCCCGCAGTCATTGGCATTGCAATCACTACCGGCCTAATTACTGGACTCCTGATCGGCGACATCAGCGAGGCCATCCTAAGGGCGGTATCGGTAATGGTGATTGCATGTCCATGCGCATTGGGCTTAGCAACTCCGGCAGCCATCATGGCCGGCACTGGGGTTGCGGCACGCGCTGGCATCTTGATTAAAGATCCGCAGGTATTGGAGCTGGCGCATCGCATTCAACTCGTCGCATTTGATAAGACCGGAACCCTGACGGAAGGCAAGCCCACCCTACTTTCCATCGATGCAAGCCTGGGCTTAGCGCAAGAGGCAGCGCTTGCTTTGGCAGCTGGGCTGCAAATGGGCAGCGAACATCCGCTCGCCAAGGCAGTGCTCGAAAATGCAAAGCTGCGTGGCGTAACTCCGGTCACCTGTACCCAAATGCAGGCCATTCCTGGGGTGGGGATTGAAGGCAGGCCACTGACTGGTGAATGGCAAGGACAACTACTGCGACTGCAAAGCATGGCCTCGCTGGAATCCCACCCGCAGTACGGTGACTTAATCCACAAAGCGGCTCCCTTATTTTTGGCTGGGCATAGTGTCTCGGCTTTAACTGCAACACCGCTAGGCGCTCACGCATCCATACCGCTGGCCATCTTCGCCTTTGGTGATGCTATTAAAGACAATGCAGCTGCAGCAGTGCGGCAGTTGCATGCCATGGGGATACAGACGGTGATGCTATCTGGCGACAATCGCGCCGCTGCCGAGCAAGTAGGTCAGCGCATTGGTATTGGCACGGTGCATGCGCAAGTCATTCCTGCAGATAAGGCAGGCTGGATCGAACGCCTAAAGCGCAATGTGGCGGGTGAGCGCCAATGGGTTGCCATGGTGGGCGATGGCATTAATGACGCACCCGCACTTGCGATGGCGGATGTCGGTATGGCCATGGCCAGTGGCACCGATGTGGCCATGCAAGCTGCTGGCATCACATTAATGCACGGCAATCCCACCTTGGTGGCTAGCGCAATGGATGTATCGAAGCGCACTTGGAACAAGATTCGTCAAAACTTGTTTTGGGCATTTGCTTTTAATGTGATTGGCATTCCCTTAGCAGCACTGGGTTACTTAACGCCTGCGATTGCTGGAAGCGCGATGGCCTTATCGAGTCTATTTGTACTAAGCAATGCTCTACTACTGGGACTGTGGAAGCCTAAGTAACGTATTACTGATGCACTACTTTTGCACTACTTTTGTTTGAGCGCTTTGCGCACTAACTCAATATCACCATACAGCGCCCTGACCTGCGACTTGGTATTGTCGGTGTCGGTGAGAAGCGCCACCCCAATCACATCCCCCGGCTCTTCCCCAAAGGCGGTGCGGTAATCTGCGCTTAAGTCGCGCGCATGCTTACGCCACTGCCCGGTATGTTGCCACCCCGAGTCCACTGCAATCATTTTGACGCGGCTAGTAAAGGTGTTCTCTACCACGCTATCGAGTGGGCTATTACCGGCCCAGATGTACATCAGGGTGGCGTATGGCATCTCTCGACCGCTGAGCATTCCAGCAACCTCAAATGTGAGTTGCTCTTTTAAAGGCAGCTTGGATTTATTGCCATCAAACGCAACCAATATGCGCAGGGGAGCATCGTCGGTATAGCGAATCGCATTGTCTGCTTTCGGAATTTTGCCAACTGCTTTCCACTCCCACTCTAGCCATAAATCAGTGGCAGGTTGTGGCCGTAATTTCACGGCCAAACCCGATGCTGATCTTTTGGAATTGGCGCTCAGCACGGTTTTACCTTGGTAGTTTTCAAGGCGATAGGCCGTATTCTTTTTGTAGGGCGCGAGGCGATAAAAACTCCAACCGCTGGGTAAGGCTGATTTAGCAGGTTGCTCGGAAAATTTAGGCACACTCTCCTGTGCCAGAATTTCTGCAGTTGGCGGCGACGAGCTGACCTCCCCAGCATCATCAGAAAAGCCAGCGCATGCTGATAAAGCGAGTGCCAGGCAAACCGAAATACCAATGCGGCGAAATGCATAAGGCTTAAATTGGTCAAAGGTATGGATCATTTGGCGCATGAAATGAGTCATGGTGAATACAGATGCTTTATCGTAATGCTTTCACTGGCGTATTTCATGAATAAAAATCTCTGGTTGCTGACGTTTGCGCAAGGCATGTATTTGACGAATAACGTCACGTTTATTGCAATCAATGGCTTAGTGGGTTTTATGCTGGCGCCTTTACCCTGGCTAGCAACCCTTCCCGTCATGGGGTATGTCATCGGTAGCGCTCTGTCGACGACCCTCGTGGCTCGAACCCAAAAACAGTGGGGGCGCAAGCGCTCCTTCCAAATCGGACTGGTGGTTGCCGGGCTCTCAGCACTTCTTTGCGCCTTCGCCGTGCTTGAACGTAATTTTTGGCTACTGAATGCCGCTACTGTGATTGCCGGTTTTTATAACGCCAACGCCCTCTTGTATCGCTTTACTGCTGCCGAGATTGCCGGACCCACATCTAAAGAAAAAGCTGTCTCGTGGGTTTTGGCTGGCGGCGTGATTGGCGCTGTGCTTGGCCCCAATTTGGCCAACCAAACCCGTGACTGGTTGAGCGTGCCCTTTGCAGGCGCATACATTGCCTTAGCTTTTGTTGCTGTCCTTGCCTTTGTTGCTATTAGCCTAATCCGCTTTCAGGAACGTGCCGCCAGCGAAACCAAAGAAACCGGTAGGCCCCTCTCCGAGATCATGCGTCAACCCCTGTTTATTGTGTGTGCTGTCTCTGCATCCCTCTCGTACGGCGTCATGAACCTCCTCATGGCAGCAACTCCGTTAGCGATGGAAATGTGCAAACTGCCGTTTGATAAAACCGTATTGGTGCTCGAGTGGCACGTGATTGGCATGTTCGCGCCTGGCTTTTTTACTGGGAACTTAATTCGCCGCTGGGGTGTCTTATGGGTCATGCGCATTGGCGTTTTGCTGTACATCGCCTGCATCGCCATTGCGTTATCCGGAATCACCTTTACCCATTTTTTAATCGCACTCTTTTTGCTGGGCGTAGGTTGGAATTTCTTATTTACCAGCAGCACTACCTTAGCCCTAGAATCCTACCGACCAGAAGAGCGGGATAAGGCCCAGGGCGCGATTAATTTCTTTGTATTTTTGACGACCGCCCTTTCGGCGCTCAGCTCCGGCATTTTGATCACAACCCAGGGATGGGCATTACTCAACTGGGGTTCCATTGCCCCCTTGGCCTGCATCGTATTGGCACTCATTTGGCTCGGTGCAAAAGGCAATGTTGGGCTC
Organism: Polynucleobacter difficilis; assembly: GCF_003065365.1. Taxonomy (NCBI): domain Bacteria; kingdom Pseudomonadati; phylum Pseudomonadota; class Betaproteobacteria; order Burkholderiales; family Burkholderiaceae; genus Polynucleobacter; species Polynucleobacter difficilis. Next base: position 1,264,774 of record NZ_CP023276.1, read on the forward strand.
CACAAGCAGTCTAAAATTAGCTGATTCATTTCAGCAACTTAATTAGGCACCTTTACGATGAAGATTGGCTTTATTGGCACCGGCATTATGGGTAAAAGTATGGCAGGCCATTTAATGGCTGCTGGGCATACCTTATACATTTACAACCGCACCCGTAGCAAAGCTGAGGATCTTTTAGCCCGCGGGGCGCAATGGTTTGATAATCCTATCGCGCTAGCTAAAGCATCGGAAGTCATCATTACGATCATTGGCTACCCCAAGGACGTCGAGGCGATGTACTTGGGTGAGTCAGGTATTTTGCAGCACGCACCCAAAGGCTGCATCACGATTGACATGACTACTTCGAGTCCAGAATTGGCGAAACAGATTGCGAATGTAGGTTTAGAGCATGGCATTACTTGCCTGGATGCGCCCGTATCGGGTGGCGACATCGGCGCCCGTGATGCCAAGCTATCGATCATGGTGGGCGGCGATCAAAAAGCGTTTGATGCGGTGCTCCCCCTCTTTCAGTTGATGGGTAAAAACATTGCGCTACTGGGATCTGCTGGCGCTGGTCAACATGCAAAGCTGTGCAATCAAATTGTGATTGCCTCGAGCATCATGGGCGTATGCGAAGGTCTGATGTACGCCAAAACTGCAGGGCTCGATCCCTTGGCCGTATTAGAGGTCATTGGCGGTGGCGCTGCTGGTAGCGTGCAGCTCAATGTGCAAGGCCCACGCATGATCAAAGGGGATTTTGCGCCCGGCTTTATGTTGGAGCATTTTGTGAAAGACATTGGCTTAGCTATTGCTGAAGCAGATCGCATGGGATTGAAGTTGCCCGGATTAACCCAAGCCAAAAAACTCTACGACATCCTAATGCAACAAGGGCATGGTCGCACTGGCTATCACGCGCTGTTTGAACTTTACTTGCGCAGAGAAGTACCTTAATTTGTTTTCTGCAGTGACCTCCTACTGGAAGTCCTGTTCATTTACAGGTAAAGCAGGCATTTGCCTTGCAATTGCTGCGCTAGTCCATTTGGGGTTGGGGTTTTCGTTTGAACTCTCGGTGGATGAGGCCCATTACCTGCTCTATGCCAAGCATATGGCCTGGAGTTATTTTGATCATCCGCCCCTAGTAGGCTGGATTCAGTGGCCGCTAGTATCCCTTGATGCCAGCACGGGCGTTTTAAGGCTCGTTCCAGAACTGCTTTGGCTCATCTCGTGCGTTTTGGTTTATATCGTCACCTCTGAATTGCAGCGTTTCTTGCAATCTAAAACAGGACATACCGCTGCAGCATTCCCGCCCATCGGCTCGTCTAGCTTTGCTGCTGTGCTGCTGGTGATTGCGGCGCCACTACCGCATGTCTTATCAGTAGGCTTATTGCCCGATTCCATTCTGGCGCCACTGAGCCTGGGGCTCTTCTGGATGGCTTTGCGCTGGATGCAAGCGGAGCGTAACTTCACCTTGCGTGATTGGCTTATCACCGGCGCTTTGCTCGGCCTTGCAGGCCTGAGCAAATACACTGCCGCCTTCACTGCGTTTGCATTGGCTCTAGTTGTGCTCTGCCCACCCCGCAAGCCCTGGATCAATCAAGTTGGTTTTTATCTCGCCGTGTTGCTTGCGCTGCTACTCATCTCGCCGGTGCTCTACTGGAACTGGGCAAATGATTGGATTTCATTCAAGTATCAACTGGCTCATGGCGGCGGAGGCGAATGGTTGTTTCGTCGCTTTGCAGGCTTCATTGGCTTGCAATTAGTCGCGTTCGGATTCCTCTTTGCTGTGGGCATGATTTTCTTTTTGAAGCGCTATTGGTCCAAATCGCCAACAGCCATCGTTTGTCTGCTCGGTTTTTTTTGGATTCCGTTTGGAATTTTTGCTTGGCTCTCCGGCGGCGGTGGCTTACCGCACTGGACTACACCCGCCTGGTTTTGCTTGGCGCCGTTTGCGGGGATTGGCATTGCTAGTGCATGGGCAACACAACAACGCAGGCTCATTCGATTTATTTTTGTCCTTCAGATTGCGCTGTGCTTGATTGGCTTCGGATTTGTTTTATCGGGCGGTATTGTCAGCAGCAATCCAAGAAACAATCCGATTGCTGATTTATATGGCTGGGATCAGGCAGGCAAAACGGCATTGGCCTTAAGTAAAACCCAGTCGGTTGCTGGTATTGCCGTTCAAAACTGGACCCTGGGTAGTCGCATCGCTTGGTATGCAAGGCCATCCCCTGTCTTTATCTTAGACCAACGCCAAGACCAGTTTGATGTGTGGTTTGGCAGTCTAAAACCGGGCTCTGACGTCATTGTGGTCAATTGGTCTGCAATGCCATACGCCCTTCCAGTAAAAGGCGCTCAACCCGATTTGCAAGCGGCTTTTGCCCAATGCCAAGCCCTAGAGCAGGTTGAAGTAAGGCATCTTGGGCGCGTTCTGTCCCATTTTGACTTTAGTCTGTGCAAAAACTGGATGGCAAAAGATCCGAACTAAGCACTCGCCTGCTTTATCCTTACGGCTATGAGTGCAAAATCTGGTCCAGCAAGCACCTCCCCGCGCTGGAAATACCTTCTAAAACGCAGTTGGCCGACCATACGGGTTGTGCTGTCGATTGCCCTGTTATGGAAGGCAACCAGCGGGATTGATTGGGCAGCCTTATTCGCATCCGAATTGCAAATCGAACCCCTATGGTTTGTGGCAGCTTTTTTCTGCCTCAGCGGTGCATTTTTTTGCGGTGGCTTGCGTTGGGGTCTGCTTATGCGCAGCGTCGGTTTTGAGGGCAGCATTGCGGGCTACATCTCCTTGTATTTTGCAGGCGGCCTGATTAATCAAGGCCTTCCCAGTACCTTAGGTGGCGACAGTTACCGCGCCATTGCCGGCAGCCATTTAAAGCCTAGTGGCGAATTGGCTAGCAGTGCCGCTGAAGAAAAAAAACTCGATACCGAATTGCATCAGGAAGTCAGCCTTGAAGAAGCCGATCCGACCTTACGTCTTGGCTTTGCAATGACCTTCGTTGATCGCTTACTCGGACTCGCAGGAAATAATTTACTGGGTGGTATCGGCCTCATTTTAGGCGGGGCTACCTTGGCCATTTGGGGAAATCAGCTCGGCTATGCCGTCATCGCCGTCATGGTCGCTTCATTTTTGATTGCGGCAATTGGATTGGCGTGGGGACCAACGCGCGCGTTACTGCAAAAATTACTGGATCGCTTTCGGATGAATAGCGCATTGCCCGGAGTGCGCATGGCTTTTGCCTGGCCCATGAATATCGCCCAAGCCCTATTTGGTATGGGTATTCATTTTTTAACCATCCTCGCTTTGGGTTTTTGTTTAAAAGCCTATGGCGCCGAAGTGCCGATTGAGGCCCTCATGATCGGCTTGCCTGCCCTAAGCTTATTACTCATGCTACCGATTAGCATTTCTGGTTGGGGATTACGCGAAGCGACCTTGACTTCGGTCTTGGCCTTATGGGGCATTAGCCCTTCATTGACGGTATTAGGCTCCATTAGCTATGGCGCGATGACCGTTTTATGTGTTTTGCCTGGTGCTTACGTCCTTCTCAGGCGAAAATAGCGATGCACTCCCTTTTTAACCTGAAACCAAGCCATTTATGAGCATTAGCGTCAATACCATGCGTGCCATCGACCATTGGGTCGGCGTGCCACTGTGCGCGATCATGAGTCCAGTAGTGGCACTCATTGATGTCGTGAAGGGAATTTTTACTACCGGCCCCAAGGCACCAAAAAAACTCCTCTTTATTGAACTCTCCGAAATGGGTAGCGCAATCTTGGTGGACCCCGCCATGCGCAATGCCCAAGCGCGCGGTGCTGAGCTTTTCTTCCTGATCTTCAAAAGCAATCAGGCCAGTCTGACTTTGCTAAATACAGTCAAGCCTGAAAATATTTTCACGATCGATGCCTCTAGCCTGAGAACATTGCTTGTCGATACGATCACCTTTTTGATTAAGGCGCGCATGCGTGGTATCGATACCGTAGTCGACTTGGAATTGTTCTCCCGCTTTACCGCCTTACTAACGGGTCTATGTGGCGCTCGTAGACGTGTGGGTTATCACATCTTCCATGGCGAGGGATTATGGCGTGGCACGATGCTTACCCGTAAAGTGCACTACAACCCACACATTCACATTACCAAGAATTTCTTTTCCTTAATTCATGCGGCCTTTGCCACTGAAATCGAAGTACCATTTAGCAAGATTCAGATTCGCGATGACGAAATTCAGTTAGCACAGGCAATCATTGATCCGGCCGTACGTAATGCGGTATTGGAGCGCATTGAGTCTTTGGCCCGCACTGCCGATGTACCTTATCGTCATGGCCAGCAGCGCCTCATCCTGATCAATCCTAACGCTAGCGATCTATTGCCACAGCGGCGTTGGTCACAGCAGCGCTTTTCGGAGCTCATCCGCGCAGTGCATGCCCGTTGGCCGGCTGACTTAATCTTAATTACGGGATCTCCTGCTGAATTTGATTACGTTGAACAGGTACGCCGCGTTGCCGAAGTGAAAGTAGCGATTAATTTTGCTGGGCAGGTTAAGTTTGGCGAATTGCCTGCGCTGTATACCCTATCCGATGTCATGGTCACGAATGATTCTGGGCCAGGTCACTTTTCTGCTGTCACTGCACTGCGCACTGTTGTTTTATTTGGACCTGAGACGCCGGCGCTGTATGGCTCAATTGGTAATTCGATTGCCATTACTGCTAACTTGGCGTGTTCACCCTGCGTCAGCGCTGCCAATCACCGTAAAACACCGTGCCAAAATAATGTCTGCATGCAAGCCATTACGGTGGCCGATGTTCTTGCGAAGGTAGAAGTCCAGTTGGACGCTGCCGATCGAGCGCGCTAAGCCGATCATGGGCACCCACTTCTCTTGGGTTGCTTGGTGCGTTCCTGTCGTTCCCTTCGGAATCGGTGCCGCGCTGTACTTTACGGAATCACAACAAAGTACATTCCTGGCGATTAATTCAGTCACCCGCTTAGCCCCGGATTGGATTTGGACTTGGATTACATTTTTAGGCAATGGTTGGGGTGTCTTTGCCCTTTCATTTCCCCTCTTAATCCTTGCGCCACGCGCGCTTAGCGCAGGAATCTTTGCAGGCTGCGTTGCCGCCATCATCAGCGCACTACTCAAGAATGCATTTAACCTCCCACGCCCTGCTGGGATCCTGCAGGAGCACGAGTTTTACCGGATTGGCGAAGCGGTGTTTCATAAAGCAATGCCATCGGGTCATACCCTCACAGCCTTTGCAATTGCTAGCGCTTACTTTTTCATAGCTCCTGCAGAAAAACGCAAGCCGTTTATCTTGTTATTCATTGCGGCAAGTGCTGTTGCAATTTCACGTAATGCCATAGGCGCACACTGGCTCACGGATGTGCTTGTTGGTGCGGGGCTCGGCATCTGGTGTGGCTTGATTGGCGCCAAGCTGGCTAGTTTATTGCCAAATAAACAGCTATTACCTCGTAGCCCATGGCCAAGAATCATTGCCATCGGTGGTCTTGCCTCACTCTACGTCCTGCTCAACGAGACCCTGGATCACCCACTGAATATGCCATTGCAATATGCCTGCATCGCCCTCGTATTACTTACGCTGATACTCTTTTTACAACAGCAGTCCCGTAGGCGCATCTAAGGGATGTTTAGCTATCGGCACGCCTTTCATGCAGGCAGTCACGCTGACATTCTGAAGCATTTAATTGCAATTCAATTGCTACGTTACTTACAAGAAAAGCCAGGGGCGCTGTCGATTGTGGATACCCACGCTGGCGCAGGCTTGTACAACTTGCAAGATGGCTTCGCAGCAATTAGTCAAGAATCAGCTGGCGGCATCGTTCGCCTCAAAGACTACCTAGCAAGCACTGGCGCAGATGTGCCGCCCAGCATCGCTGACTACTTGGCCTGCGTTGCGATTGAAAATGCACCGGAAAGTACTGCACTCTATCCAGGCTCGCCCTTTATCTTGGCCCGTTTATTGCGGCCACAGGATCGCCTGCGCCTATTCGAACTGCACCCCAATGAAATTGATATTTTGCGCGGCAATATCAATCAACTCCATTGTGTAAAACAAGTGGATGTGTATTCTGCGGATGGCTTTAGTCGACTCAAAGGGCTGTTACCGCCGCCCAGTCGCCGCGGGCTTACCTTAATTGATCCATCCTATGAGGACAAGAATGATTATCGCAATCTCGAATCGTGCTTAGAGGAAGCGCTTAGCCGTTTTGCGACGGGCTGTTATGCCATCTGGTATCCCGTGATTGCGCGGCGCGAATCAATTGCGTTACCCGAACGACTAAAGGCCATTGCGAAAGCCCACCAACGCGCCTGGCTTTGTGCTGAGTTACGTGTTGAAAACGCCCCCGGCGAACGGCGCTTACAGGCTAGCGGTATGTTTGTATTTAATCCGCCTTGGACTCTGCGCGATCATCTCAAAGATGCATTGCCTATTCTGAAAAAAGCCTTGGGTTTGGATTCTGGTGCTGCGTACACCTTGCAATCAAGCGAAGCGTAAGCAAAGCATCAGCCCAATACGCAAACACTAATCTGGATTGAATTACCAGTCGGCCTGTATCGAATAGCCGGCATCGCTTGCTTCGATTTCAACGATGGCCCCTACGGGTAATGTCAATTTATTTGGCTGATGCCCAAATGGCAAATCCGTCAAAATTGGAATTGAATTCGGCAAACGGTTTCGGATTGCCTCAAACGCCGCTTGCAAACTGTAGCCAAGATCGTTGTTATACAAACGGTAGGCAGAAAATCCACCCATCATGATTACGCTTTGCTTTGCCAATATTCCAGCATCAAGTAGCTGCATGAGCATGCGCTCAATGCGGTAAGGATGTTCATTTACATCCTCCAGAAAAAGAATGCCATTTTGATATTGCTGTTCAGCAGGAAAGTAAGGCGTACCAATCAAGCTCGCGAGAACCGTTAGGTTACCGCCCCAAAGCATGCCAGTACTGGTTCTTGTTTGATTTCCTAAGCCGCTGAGCTCTTGGCCTGTATTGACTTGCGCACTCAGGCTACGCTCCTGAACGGCGCGCTGAAAGTGGGTCCACATAAATGGATCGGGCGCTACCACCTGATTATCTTCAATCCGGCCAAAATCGTAATTGAGCATGGGTCCAGCCAGGCTGATGCCACCTGTTTTTGCAAGCAAGCCCAAATGAAATGCAGTGAAATCACTGTGCCCGCATATCTGCAGGCCAGCCTGTACTACCTTGTGAATTGCCTGCCACTCAATGCTTCCGAGCAAGCGATGCAATCCATAGCCGCCGCGCATCGCCATCACTGTTGTGCTTGGAGGTAATGCAGAAAGACTATTCAGTTCGGTTGCTCGCTCTGCATCTGTGCCTGAAAAACGCTGGTGGACGCGTTGCGTGCACTCCGGATTGAGTACAGATACACCCTGCCCGGTTAACCAGGAAATGCCAGCCAAAGGACTCCGTGCATCCAAACTAGCGCCCGATGGGGCAATCAACTGCACTTGCATTAACGGCGCTCCTTAAAAAAGCGTTTTAAAACGTGGCCACATTCTTCCGCTAGGACACCGCCCTCAGCCTGGGTTTGGTGATTGATTTGCGGGTTAGCAAACAAATTCAGCGCGCTTCCGGCAGCGCCCGTTTTAGGGTCGGGGGCCCCATAAACAACACGCTCCACTCGTGCATGCAGCATCGCTCCTGCACACATCGCACACGGCTCTAGAGTGACATACAGCGTCGTTCCAGGCAAGCGGTAATTGCCTTCACTCTGTCCTGCAGCGCGCAACGCCAACATCTCAGCATGGGCGCTGGGGTCATGCAATCCAATGGGTTGATTAAAGGCTTTTGCCAAGACCTGCCCATTGCGGACTATTACGGCGCCGACCGGAACTTCACCAGCTAAAGCGGCACAGTTGGCCTGCTCTATGGCTAGCGCCATGAATTGCTGATCGAGTTCGGCCTGCATTGCTTAAGCCTGCGAGACATCCGCCCAGCAATTGGGGGTTTCATACAAACGAATGGAGGCTAAACGCAACCGCCCTTGAAATGCCTCTGCAAAAATAGGTTCCAAGATCGCAAAGGCAGCGTGCGCGAGGTTTTCGACTGTGGGCACCCGATCCAATATCACTGTCTTATGGTTCGGCATGCTGGCTAAAAATGCGACTACTGCCTGATCTTCTTTGGCGACTAAAAAAGCGTGATCCCATAAGTTGACCAGATGTTCGTTTGCAAGGCGCTTGATGTCGCCAAAGTCGAGCACCATGCCATCGTCCGCCTTGCCAGGGGTCTCAAGCACATCGCCCGATACGGTCAACTCAATCGCATAGCGATGCCCATGCAGGTGACGACACTGGCCGTCGTGATGTGGAATGCGATGCCCTGCGTCAAACTCAAGCCGGCGGGTGATGGTGATGGCTGGGGTGGAGATACTCATCGAATTCCGATCCATTTATGGGTTTGTAAGCTCAGCCGCCAGAGCGGTCTGTTTTGGCAAATACGCACTGCGAATGCCGTGTTTTCTGAACGCAGCGGCCCATCCATGGGCTGAATGTAGCGATGACGATAGTCCATTCGCTCAAACCGCGTCAGCAGTTGGTCCAATCCATCATGGCCTGCTTGTGGAACTACTAACTTCATTTCGTCGGCCTGCAGGACCACTAGTTCGGAACCTGCTTTTGGACTCACGCAGACCCAGTCCACTCCCTTGGGTACAGGCAGCGTGCCATTGGTCTCAATCGCAATTTCAAAGTGCAATGCATGCAGTGCATTAATTAATTCGCTATCCAACTGCAATAAAGGCTCGCCGCCAGTAAAGACGACATAGCGATGGTAGCTAGCGCCACCCGCTGCCTGCCAAGCAAGCTCAATTTGCGCGGCCAAGTCTAGAGCAGTCTCAAATTTGCCGCCGCCATCGCCATCCGTGCCAACAAAGTCGGTATCGCAAAATTGGCACACAGCATTGGCACGATCCTCTTCGCGACCGCTCCACAAATTGCATCCTGCAAAACGGCAAAAAACGGCTGCACGACCAGCATGCGCACCCTCGCCTTGTAACGTAGCAAAAAGTTCTTTTACGCTATACATTGATTTTGATCACTTCCATGAGACTAGCTCCCAGCGTAAGTAATCCTCTTTGATCGAATCAGCCCACCCGCGCATACCAAGCCAAAGGTACTCACCAAAACGTTCACGCACGACCCAGCGACCAACCTCCGGTGCAAACCACGCATTTTCGCGGCGATTACTTGCCATCCGAAACCAATCGTCGCTCTCAAAAAAATCTGCCGTGTTGACATAATGCAAGGCATTAAAGTCACCCGCCTGAGTCTTTATACGGCTCCACGCTTTGGCTTCAATGTTGAGGCCCCAATAAAAATCATTGTCTGGAAAACCCACTACTTGATAACGGACTCGGTAAAAGCCAGACCACCCTGGCACCAGCCTTTCAGGCCAAAGCGGCACCGGCTTTATAAAGCGCTGGGGCGGTGTCCAATTGGGATCCTGCAAGTTCATGCCCCAAGGCTCCTGAATTTCATCCGGCAATGGGCCTCGTTTGTGACCGTTGCGCGCAATACGAACACGTGGACCAACCTCAACTACGGTCTCGGTCACCACATCAACCAACTCACCATTAAAGTAATTACGAACCTCATACACCCATTGCTGCCCTACTGCAGGAGCACGTACCGCAGGAATGCTCACAGGCGCAGCAATAGGAGCCTTGGGAATGTGCGTGACCGACCCCAGGCAAGCGGTAATCAAGAGCACGGTAAGTGCAGCCGACAATTTCAACATACGCCGCAAGGAATGTAATGAAATAAAGTTCATCGACTTAAATCAGGCCCACGAGAGCAATTCCCACTTCGTACTATTTTCTAGCAAGACAGCGCCGATTTGACCCTGAATTTGGAATGAGCCCGATGATTCGCGCGCAACCCAGCGCCCAATTTGCGGCGCAAACCAAACCGTCTCTCGGCGAATGCAGTTCACCTTGTTATCGTCGGTGCTTTCATAATTGATCAGATTCTGAAAGCGTAGTGCAATAAAGTCACCCGCTGGTACGGTAATTTTTTCCCAGCCGTGAGCACTCATGTAGAGCTGCCAATCATTTTTATTTTGCGGGTATCCGCTTACGGCGTACTTAGAAAAAACTTCTTTGTTCCAGCTGCTGCTCATTTTTTCGGGCCACAATGGAATCGCCGGATTGAAATTAAGGACCTTGCCCCAATGGGGATCGGTAATTACCATACCGTGGGGCCCTTGAATTTCACTGGGCAATGGTGAGCCATACTCATCCGAGCGACTTACCGTAATGGTTTTTCCCACGCTGCTAATTTTTTCTACTACGACCCCACGCGTTTGGCCGCTGAAGAAGTCCCGCTCAAGGTAGCGCCATTCTTGCCCAATTTGCGGCAAACGCACAAGGGGCATCGGCATGGGTGCCGCCACCGGAACCCCCTGGTCACGGGAAATAGGAATGCCACATCCAATTGGCGCTATCGCAGAGACGGCGATGAATAGTCTGCGGGTTGCTTGCATCGTTTTAACCTTTTCAATTAGTGTATTCGGATAATGCAGTACAACAGGTAAGACTCAAATCGAATTAGCTCACTCCCACTCGATCGTCGAGGGGGGTTTGCCGCTGATATCAAAGACCACTCGGTTGATGCCGCGGACTTCATTGATGATGCGATTCGATACTTTGCCGAGTAACTCATGAGGCAGGTGTGCCCAGTGGGCCGTCATAAAGTCTTGGGTTTGCACGGCGCGCAAGGCAACGACGTATTCGTAGGTGCGCCCATCGCCCATAACTCCAACCGACTTCACAGGCAAGAAAACAGCGAATGCTTGGCTAGTAAGGTCATACCATGACTGGCCGCTCGCTTCATCGATCGTATTGCGAAGCTCTTCAATAAAAATGGCATCGGCGCGGCGCAGTAAATTGGCAAACTCTTGCTTCACTTCACCCAGAATCCGAACGCCCAGACCAGGACCTGGGAACGGATGGCGATAGACCATTTCGCGGGGCAGTCCTAAAGCAACGCCTAGCTCACGCACTTCATCTTTAAACAGTTCACGCAAGGGCTCAAGCAATTGCAAATGCATATCGTCCGGCAATCCGCCAACATTATGATGACTCTTAATCGTATGCGCGCCCTTTTTGCCTTTGCCAGCGGACTCAATTACATCGGGGTAAATGGTTCCTTGGGCAAGCCATTTGGCATTCTTAATTTTGGCCGACTCAGTCTGAAAGACCTCGACAAACTCTTTGCCAATAATTTTGCGCTTGGCTTCGGGGTCACTCACACCAGCCAGCTTCGACATAAAGTCGTGCTCAGCATCGACCCGAATGACTTTGACTCCGAGATTGCGGGCAAACATCTCCATGACCATAGCGCCCTCATTGAGACGCAAGAGACCATGGTCAACAAAGACGCAAGTCAGTTGCTTACCAATGGCGCGGTGAATTAATGCTGCCGCTACGCTGGAGTCAACGCCGCCCGATAAGCCTAAGATCACTTCATCGCTGCCGACCTGCTCCTGAATGCGGGCCACGGCTTCACTAATGTAATCGCCCATGACCCAGTCGCCACGGCAAGCGCAAATCGTGCGCACAAAGCGATCTAAGATGGCCGGCCCTTGCAGGGTATGGGTTACCTCCGGATGAAACTGAAATGCATAGAAACGCCGAGCTTCATCCGCCATGCCTGCAATCGGACAAGAGTCTGTCGATGCCATGAGCTTGAAACCATCCGGCAAGGTCGTTACTGAATCGCCATGGCTCATCCATACTTTGAGGATGCCGTGGCCTTGGGTCGTCGCAAAATCCTGAATACCTTTGAGTAACTCGGTATGGCCATGGGCACGCACTTCAGCGTAGCCAAACTCACGGGCCTTGCCAAGCGCTTCAGCAGAAGCAACGGCGCCACCCAATTGAGTTGCCATGGTCTGCATGCCGTAGCAAATACCGAGAACAGGAACGCCCAATTCAAATACGATTTGCGGCGCTCGTGGGCTCTCACCCTGCGTTACTGAATTGGGGCCGCCAGAAAGAATAATGCCCTTGCCACCCTCTTCTTGAATGAAGCGGCGAATAAAGTCGGGGTCGCAATCGTAGGGATGGATCTCGGAATACACCTTTGCTTCGCGAACGCGCCGCGCAATCAGCTGCGTGACTTGCGAGCCAAAATCCAGAATCAGAATCTTATCGTGCATCAGGCAATCCACACTCAATCGATGTGGTAGTTGGGGGCTTCCTTGGTGATCTTCACGTCATGGACGTGCGATTCACGCACGCCTGCTGAGGTGATTTCCACAAAATTCGCCTTCTCGTGCAATTCAGCAATCGATTTGCAACCGCAGTAACCCATCGATGAGCGAATGCCGCCCGTCAACTGATGCAAGATGGTCAGCACGCTACCTTTATAAGGAACCTGCCCCTCAATGCCTTCCGGCACCAACTTCTCCGCATTGGCCGCACTAATGTCTTCCTGAAAGTAGCGGTCTGCAGCGCCGTCGGTCATCGCGCCGAGTGAACCCATGCCGCGGTAACTCTTGTACGAGCGGCCTTGGTATAAAAATACATCGCCAGGCGCCTCTTCGGTACCCGCGAACATACCACCCATCATCACGGAATGGGCACCTGCAGCCAAAGCTTTTGCCACATCCCCAGAGTAGCGAACGCCGCCATCGGCAATCAAGGGAACGCCGGTACCTTTTAACGCAGTGGCCACATTCACAATCGCAGTAATTTGAGGAACGCCAACACCGGCAACAATGCGGGTTGTGCAAATCGAGCCAGGGCCAATGCCTACCTTAACGCCATCAGCACCATGCTCTACTAAGGCCAGTGCAGCATCACCCGTAGCAATGTTGCCACCAATGACTTGTACTTGGGGATAGTTTTTCTTCGTCCAGCGCACGCGATCGAGTACGCCTTGACTGTGTCCGTGGGCAGTATCGACCACGATCACATCGACCCCAGCCTTGACCAGCAACTCGATGCGCTCATCGTTATCAGCACCAACGCCCACCGCAGCACCGACGCGCAATTTACCTTCGCCGTCTTTGCATGCATTGGGGTGCTCGGTTGCTTTCAGAATGTCTTTTACTGTAATGAGGCCGCGTAATTCAAAGGCGTCATTCACAACCAAGACGCGTTCAAGGCGGTGCTTACTCATTAAGCGCTTTGCCTCTTCGAGGGTGCAGCCCTCTTTCACAGTGACCAAACGCTCGCGCGGTGTCATCTTGACTTTTACCAGGGCATCCAAATCTTCTTCGAAGCGTAAATCGCGATTGGTAATAATGCCAATCACTGTTTTACCTTGCAGTACTGGAAAACCAGAGAAGCCATGCTCTCTGGATAAATTCATTACCTGCCTGACCGTCACTTCGGGACCGATCGTAATCGGATCGCGCAACACGCCGGATTCGTAGCGTTTTACTTTGGCTACCTCACGGGCTTGCTCGGCTGGCTTTAAGTTTTTGTGGATGATTCCGATACCGCCTTCGCTGGCCATGGCAATTGCTAAACGCCCTTCGGTAACGGTATCCATTGCAGCCGAAACCAAGGGGGTGTTAATGGAGATGTCTCGAGACAATTTGGATACCAAGCTGGCATCACGCGGAAGAACAGACGAATACGCCGGTACGAGAAGCACGTCATCAAAAGTGAGTGCTTTTTGGATGAGTCGCATACAAAACCCCTAGTCGCAAAAACCGATTATAGCCTCCTGGCCTTGCGTTTAGCCGCAACCGCCTTTAAGTGGGCGTCCCGATTTTGGTTGGCTCGCTTGCGCCTAACCGTCTTGGGGTCAATTTGTAGGGGGGCATAGAGCTCTAGGCGGTCGCCATCGTAAATTGGGCTGTCCCACTCCTTGCGCTTGCCAAAGACGCCGTAGGCCCCTTTACGGCTAAATCTAGCGTCGTCAGGCCCACTCGCCAATCCGGCCTGAACCAGCGCCTCGCCAACGGTTGCAACTAGGCCTGCCGGCACCCTTAAGGTAAAGGGTCTGAGCTGGGGCTGATCCCCGCGGGCATCGCAGATCAGTAAATCCATTAGGAGGTTTCCTCAGCCCGCTTTACAAAGCAGTCGACAAAAGTGCCGGCAATGTAGCTAAATACGGGGCCAATGACCTTATCTAAAATCGTGCTTTTGAACTCCCATTGCAGCTTAAAGTCGATTTTGCAGGCATCGTCCCGCAAGGGAATAAAGAGCCATTGCCCAGAAAAATGCTTAAAGGGGCCATCAACAAAGGTCATATCAATTTGAGTAGGCCGGGTGTTGGTATTGCGCGTATGAAAGAACTGCTCAATGCCCTTGAACTTGATCTTAATCTTGGCGTCTAAGGTGGTTTCGGTTTGCTCATAAATCTCCACCCCACCACACCAAGGCAAAAACTCGGGGTAGCGGGCAACGTCGGTGACGAGCGCATACATGCGGTCAGCCGATTGGCCAATTAAAACGGTCTTGTGGACGTCTGCCATAATCAGGTTAGTGGAGCAAATTAATCAATGAGTATCGTCGATAACAAAAAAGCCTTCTTCGATTATTTTATCGAGGAACGGTTTGAGGCGGGCATCGTACTGCAGGGCTGGGAAGTGAAAGCCATTCGCGCCGGCCGCGCCCAAATTAAAGAAGCGTATGTCGTCATCCGCAGTGCAGAGCTATACCTCATCGGCGCCCACATTACCCCCTTGATTTCGGCGTCGACCCATGTGGTGACAGACCCCACCCGCACCCGCAAACTGCTGCTCAATGCTGTAGAGATCCGTAAATTGATTGGCAAAGTGGAACAAAAGGGCTTCACTTTAGTCCCGTTAAACCTGCATTTCTCCAAAGGCAATGTCAAATGTGAAATTGGCTTGGCACGCGGCAAGAAGCAGCACGACAAACGTGCCACCACCAAAGAGCGGGAGTGGGAAATTCAAAAAGCCCGAATCGCTCGGGGCGATCTCCAGTAAGCACTAAATTAGTGCATACGGTACCGCCCCTGGATTGGGTTAACTTAAATCCGACTTAGCGAGCATTTCCCAAGTTCCGACAACGCTGTCGGGATTGAGGGAAATCGAGGTAATGCCCTTCTTCACGAGCCAACGCGCAAAGTCGGGGTGATCCGATGGGCCTTGACCACAAATGCCGACGTACTTGTTTTGCTTTAAGCAGGCATCAATCGAGCGCTCAATCATGAACTGCACGGCCGGATCACGCTCATCAAAGTCAATTGCAAGCAGCTCCATTCCGGAATCCCGATCCAGACCCAAGGTGAGTTGGGTCATGTCGTTTGAGCCAATCGAGAAGCCATCAAAGTACTCCAAGAATTGATCGGCCAGAATGGCATTCGACGGAATCTCGCACATCATGATCAGGCGCAAGCCATTCTCGCCCCGCTTGAGTCCAAACTTGGCCATCATGTCGATCACGCGCTCTGCTTGCTTAATGGTACGCACAAAGGGAACCATGATTTCGACGTTGGTTAAACCCATGTCTTCACGCACCCGCTTCATGGCGGAACACTCCAGCGCAAAGGCTTCACCAAAATCAGCCGAGACATAGCGCGACGCACCGCGGAAGCCCAGCATGGGATTCTCCTCATCCGGCTCGTAGCGCGAACCACCAATCAGTTTTTTGTACTCGTTTGACTTAAAGTCAGACAAACGCACAATCACCGGCTTGGGATAAAACGCTGCGCCAATGGTTGCAACGCCTTCAACCAATTTATCTTCATAAAATGCGCGAGGACTTGCATAACCCCGAGCCACGCTCTCAACCGCGCGCTTTAAGTCCGGATCAATATTCGGATATTCCAATACTGCACGGGGATGGAGTCCAATGTAGTTGTTAATGATGAACTCCAGGCGCGCCAATCCCACGCCTTTGTTCGGAAGTTGGCAGAAATCAAATGCCAACTGGGGATTGCCAATGTTCATTGTGATCTTGACGGGGATCTCGGGCAAGTCACCACGCGATACTTCAGTGACTTCAGTCTCAATCAGGCCATCGTAAATATTGCCTTCATCGCCCTCGGAACACGACACGGTAACCATCATGCCGTCTTGCAATTTGTCGGTTGCATCACCGCAACCAACTACCGCAGGAACACCAAGCTCGCGCGCAATAATGGCGGCGTGGCAAGTACGACCACCGCGATTGGTCACGATGGCTGAGGCCCGCTTCATCACCGGCTCCCAATTGGGATCAGTCATATCTGCTACCAATACATCTCCTGGCTGCACCCGATCCATCTCACTGGGGTCACGAATGATGCGCACAGGACCGGCGCCAATCTTTTGACCAATGGCGCGGCCCTTCACCAACACAGTGGAGTTGCCTTTGAGCTTGTAACGCATCTCCACCTGCCCTGCCGCTTGACTCTTTACGGTTTCAGGGCGGGCCTGCAGAATATAGATGCGACCATCCTTGCCGTCTTTGCCCCACTCGATGTCCATTGGACGACCATAGTGTTTTTCGATAATCACGGCAAACTTGGCTAACTCGGTAATGTCTGCATCTTCCAAGGAAAAGCGATTGCGCATTTCTGGAGCAACATCCACCGTGACCACGCGCTCTGCAGAACCTGCGGGCGCAAATTGCATCTGGATTAACTTGGAACCCAATGAGCGGCGAATGATGGCTTTTTTACCTTGGGCCAAAGTAGTTTTAAATACATAAAACTCGTCCGGATTGACGGCGCCCTGCACCACTGTCTCGCCCAGTCCATAACTAGACGTGATAAAAACCACATCCTCAAAACCCGATTCGGTGTCCAGGGTAAACATGACGCCAGCTGCGCCCAAATCGGAACGTACCATGCGCTGAATGCCTGCAGACAGTGCAACTTCTGCATGAGCAAAACCTTTGTGCACCCGATAGGAAATCGCCCGATCGTTGTAGAGCGAAGCAAAGACTTCACGAATGGTCTTAAGCACATCGTCAATGCCCTCCACATTCAGGAAGGTCTCTTGTTGACCGGCAAACGAGGCATCGGGCAAATCTTCTGCGGTTGCGGAAGAGCGAACTGCAAATGAACCTTTGCCTGAATCGTCCAACTTGGCAAATGCAGTGCGGATTTCTTGCTCTAAGCGGGGTTGCAGCGGGGCGGTCTCAATCCAGCCGCGGATCTCTGCCCCAGCCTCAGCTAAAGCGCGGACATCGTCAATGTTTAAATTGACTAAACGCTGCTGGATACGCTCGGTAAGGGTGTTATGGGCTAAAAAGTCCCGAAATGCCAGTGAAGTTGTTGCAAAACCGGTGGGCACACGAACCCCAGCAGAGGCAAGCTGGGAGATCATTTCGCCGAGGGAGGCATTTTTTCCACCAACCGATTCGACGTCGGTCATGCGGAGTTCTTCAAAAGGTAAAACGTAAGCGTCTTGGTGTTTTGGGTTGGACATAAATACTCTCTAAAGATAAGGAAACCGGTGCTGCAGCCGAATAAATGCGGCATACTTATATAAGACTATTGTAGTGCTAGCCCCTCCATTTCCCCTCAAAAAAACCATGTCCAACACCCCCCGCATTGTGTTTATTGTGTCCGACGGCACTGGAATCACAGCCGAGAACTTCAGCCAGTCGATTTTGGCCCAATTTGAGCTTACTTTTAAGCTAATCCGCATTCCATTTACCGACAGCATAGAGAAAGCACATAACGCGGTACAAGCAATTAATAAGGCATTTCAGCGCGATCAAGTCCAGCCAATTGTCTTCACCACTCTAGTCAATACCGAGCTCAATGGCATTGTCTCCAAAGCCCAGGGCTTGGTTCTGGACATGTTCCAGACTTTCGTTGCCCCGTTGGAGCAAGCGCTGGGTCTCAAGTCGACCCATGCCATGAATCGCTTGCACCACAATGCCGATACGGCGGCCTATAAAAACCGCATTGAAGCCATCAACTATTCATTGGCGCATGATGATGGCCAGTCTAATCAGAACCTGGCAGATGCTGATGTCATATTGGTTGGAGTCTCACGGGTTGGCAAAACACCGACCAGCCTCTACCTTGCGATGCAGTATGGACTCAAGGCTGCCAACTACCCCTTGATTCCAGAAGATTTCGAGCGCGGCCAGTTGCCCAAGGATTTGATTGCCCACCGATCCAAGATTTTTGGACTCATGATTGATCCCGAACGGCTCTCTGAGATTCGCAATGAACGTCGCCCCGGCAGCAACTACGCCAAATTAGAAAATTGCCGTTATGAAATCAACGAAGCAACGTCGATGATGCGCCGCCAATCGATACCATGGGTTTTAACTACCAACAAATCCATCGAAGAAATCGCCACTACCGTACTGCAAACCATCCGCTCCGATAAAACCATCTTGGGTTAGTTTCGGCTGTTCTTTTCAACTGCTCTTTTCAGCTGTTCTTAATTACTTTGCTACCGCCACGCACGCGCACAGTTTCAAATAAACACACTGCTGCTGCAGTAGCTACATTGAGCGATTCCACTTTGGAATGCATCGGAATCGATATAGCCTTTCCATGCATTAAAAACCCATGGCTTATGCCCTGCCCTTCACTGCCAAAAACCCAAGCAACCGGCTGACGTAATTGCTGATCCAGTGCGTATAAAGAAGTTTCACTATGGGCACTGGCTAAAAAAAGAGGTGCAGTAATCCGCTCAATCGCCTGCTCCGTCGACCAGCCCTCATGCAGGCGTAAGGTGCGATGTGCGCCCATGCCAGCACGCAATACTTTGCTTGACCAGAGGTGGGCACAGCCACTAATCGCAACGACATCAACAACACCAGCGGCAGCGGCAGTTCTCAGCATAGCCCCCACATTGCCTGCATCCTGAATACGATCTAGCACCAATACATCGCCAGTGAGCGCATCCTGATTTGAGGGCTTGGTCTGTGTGACCGACTCTGGCAAGGAAAGTAGGCCCGCAATCTGAGGAGCATTGGCAAGCTCGCTGAGCTCACCCCATAAACCCGCATCCAGATGAATGACGCGCGTATCCGGACAAGCAGCGCAATGCTGACGAACTAGGACATCAATTTCATGATTGGCAATCCCAACATCCGATGTAATCAACACAGCAAGGGCGGGATCAGACGCCCAAGCCTGCACGATGTGAATACCCTCTAATAAAACGCGTCCTGAACTGAGGCGTGCCTTTTGTCCCTTAGAGCCCGTTGCCTGGAGCGCCCTTAATTCTTTAAACAAGGGATTATCGCGGGAGGAAATAAAGTCGGTCATACAGTAGCCTGATCCAATACCGCACGCACCGGAGAAAAACTACGGCGATGCTCGGGGCATGCGCCCCATTGACGTAATGCAGCCAGATGAACCGGTGTGGGATAGCCCATGTGCTGCAAAAACCCATAATCTGGATAACGCGCGTGCAACGCTTCCATTTGACGATCACGCGTAACCTTAGCCACGATCGATGCCGCAGAAATCGCCGGCTCTTTGCTATCGCCTTTGACAATCGCCTCTGCTGGGATAGGTAAACGCGGGCAACGATTGCCATCGATTAAGGCCTTATCGGGCAGATGCCCGAGGCGCGCGCACAAATCATCCACTGCCCTTTGCATGGCCAGCATGGTGGCCTGCAAAATATTGATCTGATCAATTTCAACTGGGCTAGCTTCGCCCACACCCCACGCCTTTGCCTTGAGGACGATTTCTGCATACAAAGCTTCGCGGCGCGCAGGCGTTAAACGCTTCGAGTCTTTGAGTCCTGAAATCGGTTTGAGAGGATCTAATACCACTGCGCCTGCAACCACTGCGCCAACCAAGGGGCCTCGTCCGGCCTCATCTACACCGCAGATCCAAATTGCCTCGCTCATCTGCGCGACTCGGCCATCGTTTGAGCAATCGCTTGCGCTACTAGCAAGCCCGTTGGCTTGCGTAAGGTTTCGTGCAGGGCAGAAAAGTGCTCCTTTAGGCGGGCTACCTCAAGCGGTTTACCCAGCCAGTGCAAAACAGCATTGGCCAGCTTTTCTGGTGTCGCATCGTCTTGCAATAGCTCAGGCACGACGAACTCGCCAGCCAAGATATTGGGTAAGCCGACATAAGGCAAGTAACCTTGTCGCTTCATAATTTGCGCAGTGAGCCAGGGCACCTTGTATGAGATCACCATCGGTTTTTTCCAAAGCGCTGCCTGCAAGGTTGCCGTACCGCTGGCAATGAGCACCACATCCGCAGCTTCTAAGATCGTATCGGCATTCCCGTCGATTAGATGAATCTGAATATCCGG
Organism: Polynucleobacter difficilis; assembly: GCF_003065365.1. Taxonomy (NCBI): domain Bacteria; kingdom Pseudomonadati; phylum Pseudomonadota; class Betaproteobacteria; order Burkholderiales; family Burkholderiaceae; genus Polynucleobacter; species Polynucleobacter difficilis. The sequence continues at coordinate 1,284,947 of NZ_CP023276.1, forward strand.
ATATTGCACACGCGTTTGTGCGACAAGGCTTTCCAAGGCGGGGCGCAAACGGGGCGTTGCAACGGGAATGACAAATTGAGGGAACTGCCCTTGAAGACGGCTAGCAATTAAACCCATCGCCTCAAAAAAAACAGGGGCAATGAATTCAATTTCAGAACCGCGGCTACCGGGTAAAACAGCAATCACGAGCCCATCTAAATCGGCTCGCCCTATTCCAGCACTTTTTAGCTCAGGAAACAAACATAGTCGATCGCGCGCACTCTTGGGATCAATCTCCATCGGAATGGTGCTTGCCAGTGGATGACCAACGTAGCTTGCGGCAATACCGGCACGCGCATAGATCTCGGTTTCAAACGGAAAAATACACAGCACGCGATCAACCGCCTGCTTGATTTTTTTAATCCGGCCGCCGCGCCAAGCCCAAATCGATGGCGACACAAAGTGGATCGTTGGAATGCCCGCAGACCGTAGCTTTAGCTCTACGCCCAAATTAAAATCCGGCGCATCAATACCTAGAAATACATCGGGGCGATCTACCTCAATTAAGGTATTCAGTAGGTCTTTGCGTAGACGCAAAATCGCGGGGAGCTGAGTTAATGCCTCAACGTAGCCGCGCACACTTAAGGTCTCCATCGGCCAGCGCGAATCAAATCCTTCCGCCTGCATTAAGGGTCCGCCGACACCATAAGCTGAAAGACTAGCCATCTCAGGCATCTGATGGAGTGCATGCAAGACTGGCGCAGCCAATAGATCGCCCGAAGGCTCACCGGCAACGCAGGCTAACTTAGGCAATGCAATCCTAGCGAATAATACCGCGCGTCGAGGCGGCTATAAAGTCATGAAACTCAGTCAATTTTTGAGCCGTGGCTGCATCGCTACTATTCTCATGAACCATTTTTTGAAGCGCCACTTTGGCCTCTTCAAAACTCAGGCCATCCTTGTAAAGTACTTTGTAGGCTTGTCGCAGGGCTGCAATCGTTTCCGGTGAAAAACCACGGCGCTTGAGACCTTCGACGTTAATACCGTGGGGCGATGCTTTATCACCCGCAGCAATCACAAATGGCGGGATGTCTTGCACCAAGGCAGAAGCACCGCCGAGCATTGCGTGTTGGCCAATACGAACAAATTGATGTACGCCCGACATGCCGCCCATAATGGCCCAGTCATGCACATGCACATGGCCCGCTATCTGCGCATTACTTGAAAATATGGTGTTGTTACCAATCTTGCAATCGTGTGCAATGTGCACATACGCCATGATCCAATTGTCATTACCTAACTGGGTAATGCCATCGTCTTGAGCCGTACCCGTATGAATGGTGGTGAACTCCCGAATGGTATTGCGATCGCCGATCTGCAGGCGGGTTGGTTCGCCGCGGTATTTCATGTCCTGAGGCGCGCCACCAATGGCAGCAAAATGGGCAATGGTATTTTCAATGCCCAAAGTCGTGTGACCCTCGATCACGGTATGCGAACCAATTTTGCTGCCTGCGCCAATTTGCACGTGCGGACCAATGACGGAATAAGGCCCTACTTCCACATCACTGGCTAACTGGGCTTTGCTATCAACAATCGCAGTGGCGTGAATTCGGCTCATTACACACCCTTAGTCCGAACGGCACAGGTAATGTTCGCCTCTGCTGCCAGCTCATCGTTCACCGTTGCCTTGACCTGAAATTTATAGATGCCTGCTTTTTCACGCTCGAGGATCGCCGTCATAATGAGTTGATCGCCAGGTAATACCGGCTTTTTGAAACGCGCCCCATCGATGCCTGCAAAGTAATAGATCGCATTCTCTGCCTTCGCTTCTGAGAAAGTGAGCAATGCCGCAGTTTGAGCTAAAGCCTCAATAATCAATACGCCCGGCATCACCGGAAAATCAGGAAAGTGTCCCTGAAAGAAAGGCTCATTCATCGTGACATTTTTTAATGCGGTAATGCTAACGCGCGGGGTTATTTCCAATACGCGATCAACCAGTAAAAAGGGATAGCGGTGCGGCAGTAGTTTCAATATCTGATTAATGTCGATGGAAACGGCGTTGCTCATGGTTGCAATCCAATAAAAAGGCTAAGTTAAGTAATAGACCAATCGGCAGACTAAGTTGCCTTAGTCCGAGCCGGACTTCGTTTTCTCTAAATGGCGTAAGCGTTGCCGTATTTTATCTAGGCCACGCGCTATTGCGGAGTTTTTCTCCCACGCGGCATGCGGCATGGATGGGTAAACGCCCGTAAAGTGCTGTCCTGGCTCGGTAATGGATCGGATAATGGAAGTGCCACCTGAAACAGTAGTGCGATCAGCAATGGTTAAATGGCCGGCAAAATTGGCATAGCCGCCAATGACGCAATAGTTGCCAATGGTGGTGCTCCCGGAGATGCCGGCACACCCTGCAATCACAGTACACACGCCAATCACTGCGTTATGGCCAATTTGGACCTGATTATCGATTTTGCAGCCGGATCCAATCACGGTATTACTCATTGCACCACGGTCAATGGTGGTGGATGCCCCAATTTCCACATCATCCCCAATGAGCACTGCGCCGGTCTGAGGAATCTTCACCCATTCACCGCCAGCGGAATTGAAGTCAGGCGCAAAACCAAAGCCATCTGCTCCAATCACAGCGCCGCTGTGAATGATGCAACGTTGTCCGATTTCACAATCGGCATAAATCGACACCGATGGGTAAATAAGGCTGTCATCACCAATGCGCACGCCCGCAGCCACCGTTGTATTGGCCATGATCGTGACGCGCTCACCCAGCACCGCCCCTTGAGCGATATGCACGAATGGGCCAATATGGCAGGATGCTGGTACTGTCGCACTCGGATCAATTGCAGCCTGAGGATGAACTCCAGGCTGACGCTGATTTGGCTTTTGCGCCGCAAAGTACTGAGCCATGCGCGCAAAGGTTGCGTAGGGATTGCGGGCCAAAAAATAAACTCGGCCCGATTTAGATGCGGCAGAAGCCGTTTGCAGGTAGTCGAAATCAGTCTGCCCAACAATCAATGCGCCAGCAGCACTATCAACTGCCTGCTGACGGTATAGGGGATTGGATAAAAAGGAGATTTGCTGCGCTGTGGCTCGCTCTAGTGGAGCTAAGGAGTCCAGCAATATGGAGCCATCACCCACCAAGCTGGCTTGAAATTGATTGGCCAGCTCGATGGCAGTGGGCATAACTTACTTCAGGTTATTGAGGGCCTTGATAACATCGTCGGTAATATCGGCACGAGGGCTAACATACGCCGCCTCTTGTACGATGACATCAATTTTGCGTTGCTCAGCAATTTGCTTAAGGACAAGGTTAGCCCTCTCTGCAATCTTGGCACGCTCTTCAAACGTACGTTGATTCAAATCTTCAGTAAATTCGCGTTGCTTGCGCTGCAATTCACGGTCTTGATCAGCAAGCTCGCGCTGACGGCGAATACGCTCTGCTTCAGACATCACCGCTGCATCACGGTCTAACTTTTCAGCAGCTGATTTAATTTTTTGCGCACTGTCACGCAACTCATTTTGGCGTTTGGTAAATTCATTCTGCAAGCGCGTTTGCATAGCCTTAGCCAAGTTAGACTCGTTGAAGACTTTTTCTGAATTCACTACCGCAACGCGATTTCCAACATCCTGGGCCATGGCTGGTGCAAGCATGCCAGCAGAAATAAGGGCAACCAAACTGCGCTTGGCCCACTGAATGGAGTTTTGATGCTTCATAAATCGTTCCTTACAATTAAAACGCAGTACCTACCTGGAACTGCAAACGCTGGATATTATCGGTTGGCTGGGCATTCACCGGCAAACCATAACTAAACTTCAAGGGGCCCAGCGGTGATATCCATGATAAACCCAAGCCATAAGAATATCGCAGAACTAGATTAATGTTCTCGCCGAAGGCATTACCACCGTCCACAAAGGTAAATAAACGCAGGGTTTTATCGACACCAGAGCCTGGCACCGGGAAGGTGTACTCCACATTGGTGACGATTTTGGACTGCCCGCCGGTAGGCTGGAACGTGCCTGTGATGGTGTTGAAATAATTAGGCCCTAATGAGCCTGGGGCATAGCCCCGTACCGACCCAATGCCACCCACAAAGTAGTTTTTCATGATTGGAAAGGGTTTACTGCCGTAGGCCTCTCCATAACCAACCTCGCCGTTAAAGGACAAAATATTGCCCTTGGAGAAGGAGTGATACTTTTGATATTGGCCAAATAGGCGATAGAAGGTCAAATCACCCACCGGAGTACCTACTTCGGCAGACAGCTGCTGCAAAGACCCTTTTGAGGGTATCAGCGCACTATCGCGACCATCGCGTGCCCACGCTGCGGTAATAGGAACGTTGTAGGTTTGTAGGCGGCCTGGGACCGAGGTGCCGAAATCCTGTACGTACTGCTGGTATGGAATTGGCGTATTGGTTGTCGCATAAATCGAGAAAATCTCAATGCCAGTCCCAAAGAAGACACGATCAACTTCGGTGTATGGGACGCCAAATTTGATATTGGAACCAACCGTCTTAATTTGGTAATCGGGATCGCCAACATAGTAAAGCGGCTTGGATGAGCGGTAATACAAGTCCGTATAGCGGCTAATACCGTCGTCCGTAAAGTACGGATCAAATTGCGACAAGGTTAAGTTTTGATTGATCTTGCCTAAAGAGAAATTAAGGCCAATCGCAGTTCCGGTTCCGAAGGCATTCTCTTGATTAATACCCGCAGACAAAATTAATTTTTCAGTGGATGAGAAGCCGGCACCGATATTAATGGCGCCAGTGGGCTTTTCTTTCACGGCAACATTGACATCCACTTGGTCGGGTGAGCCTGGGACGTCAGCAGTGGAAATATCGGTCTCCGTGAAATAACCTAAGCGACCGATACGCTCCTTAGAAAGCCTAATCTTGTCGCTATCGAACCAAGAGCTTTCAAACTGGCGCATCTCGCGCCGCACCACCACATCACGGGTTTTTGCGTTACCAGTGATATTGACTTGGCGGACATACACTCGCCTACCTGGGTCAACCACCAATGTAATATCCACCTCAGCCAAATCGCGGCGAATGTCGGGCTGCGGATTAATCGATGCAAAGGCGTACCCATAGGATCCCAAGATTTCGGCAATCGCTTTGGTTGTCTCAGCAAGCTTTGCGGAAGAAAAAGTATCGCCCGCTTTTAAGGCTAAGACTTGCTTCAGCTCTGCTTCTTTTCCAAGTAACTCGCCAGCCAAACGCATGTTCTTGACCGTGAATTTCTTGCCTTCACTAATGCTGATCGTGAGGAAAATGCCTTTCTTGTCTGGCGTAATCGAGACCTGCGTGGAGTCAATTACAAATTCAAGGTAGCCTCGGTTCAAGTAGTAAGAACGAATGGTCTCCAGATCGGCTGTGAGTTTTTGCTTGGAGTACAGATTGTCTTTGCTATACCAAGAAAGCCAGCCACCAGTTTTGAGCTGCATCTCACCCAGAAGCGTGCTCTCACTAAACACTTTATTGCCGATGAAATTGATCTCTTGAATCTTGGCGACAGGGCCTTCATCAATATTAAAGAAAATAGCTACTTGATTGCGCTCAACTGGAGTAACGGTGGCCACCACCTCGGCCGCATAGAGGCCTTTGCTAACGTACTGGCGCTTCAGCTCCTGCTCCGCCTTATCAATCAGCGCCTTATCGTAAAACCGAGCTTCGGCGACGCCAACGGCCCTGAGGGATTTACGCACGACCTCCTGGTCAAACTCTTTCATCCCCGTAAATTCGATACGGGAAATGGTTGGACGCTCCTCGACAATGACGATTAGGACATTGCCTTGTGCTTGAATTTGCACATCGCGAAAAAAGCCAGTGCTATACAGGGCTTTAATGGATTCGGCGCCTTTTGCCTGGGTAAAGGTTTCGCCCACCTGAATCGGCAAATAACTAAAAACGGTGCCTGGCTCAACCCGCTGCAGACCCTCCACCCGAATGTCTTTGACCACAAAGCTCTCGGCAGCCTGTAATGGCATGGCAAAACTGGTCAGCAAAACAAAGCTTGCTTGGATCAGCAGTCGGAGACTAAATCGAGGGGCTAGCAGGGACAAATTCAAGATAAGAAATACCGTTGTAAGTCATTAAATAAAGCAAAAAGTGTTAACGAAATCAACAAGATAAAGCTTAATTTATGAAGCCATTCTTGCACTGAAATCGGTAAGCGTTTTCCGGATACCAACTCCCATGCATCATACAGGAGCTGACCCCCATCGAGCATGGGGATGGGGATCAAATTCAGAAGGCCAATGCTGATGCTCATGAGGGCCAAAAAGCCAAAAAAGGCATGCCACCCCACTTGCGCCGACTTGCCTGCCATATCGGCAATACTTAAGGGCCCGCCCAGCTGGTTTAAGGAGGTTTCCCCCGTAACCAGACCCAGCATTAATTTGCCTGAAACCACCGTAATCAGCCAAACCCGCTCGCTTGCATACATCAGCGCATCTATCGGGCCTAAGCGCAGCATCACCATCTCTTCTGGCTTGGCGCTTGCCGGTCTAATACCCAATGCTTGAAGTGGGTCTTGCTTGGGCTGAACCTGCGGCAAAGCATCGGCAGGAAACGGCACTGCAATGCGACCTCCGCTAGGGCTCGTCAGCTCCAAAACAAAGCCCTTCTCACCCGTAATGGCATCTAGCAGTTGCCAGCGCAATTGGTTCCAGCTGATGACTGGCTCAAAATCGGCCGAAGTGGCATTGATATCGCGCCAGCCCGTTACCAGGTCTCCTGCAACCAATCCCACCTTAGCGGCGACCGATGCCTCCGGTGGAGCTTGCAAACGTGCCGGTAATTGGACTGCGCCGGCAAGGTATATAACCATCAAAAAAGCAATCGCCAAAATGAAATTAGCTAGCGGCCCCGCGGCAACAATAAAGGAACGCTGCCAGAGCGGTTTGCGATCAAAGGCATTCGCTTCGTTTGCTGCATCGATGTGTTGCTCTGGATCGCGACCATCCAGTAATTTGACATAGCCACCCAGCGGAATTGAACCAATCACCCATTCGGTTTTATTTCGGCTAGTAAAGCGAAATAAGGGCTTACCAAAACCAATTGCAAACCGTAATACGCGTACCCCGCACATGCGCGCTGCCGCATAGTGGCCATATTCATGAAAGCCCACCAAAATCCCGATCGTGAGGGCGAAGGTAAAAAGAGTAATGAGTCCTTGCACCCGATGCCTCTATTTCCTAGCTAGCGTGGAAACCAGCTGCGCTGCAACCTGGCGTGCCTGCGTATCCGCGCCCAGCACAATCTCAATTGAACTGGCAGGAACGGATTGAATCGCGGAGAGTGTTTCACGAACCACGCTAGCGATTTGCAAATACGGCAAGCGCTGATCCAAAAACGCAGCCACTGCCACTTCATTAGCAGCATTCAGAATCGCCGGGGCAGTGCCACCCACCTTAGCCGCCTCAAATGCGAGCGCCAAGCACGGGAAACGTTCAAAATCAGGCTCTGAAAAATGCAGGTTTGCCATCTGCGCTAAATTCAATGGCGGCACGCCGGCATCGATGCGATCAGGCCAAGCCAAGCCATAGGCAATCGGAGTGCGCATGTCGGGCTGACCCAATTGCGCAATCACCGAACCATCGCGATAACGCACCATCGAGTGCACTACGCTCTGCGGATGAATCAATACTCGTATTTGAGATAAAGGTAATCCAAATAACCAGTGGGCCTCAATGACCTCTAAGCCTTTATTCATCATGGTTGCTGAATCGACCGAGATCTTACGTCCCATTACCCAATTGGGATGTGCGCACGCCTCATCAGGCGTAATGGTTTTGAGGGCATCCAGACTCTTCTCCCGAAATGGACCGCCCGATGCCGTCAGCCAAAGCTCCTCGACGCCAAAATGGTCGCGCGTATTTCCGTTGGATGTGGAACCAAACCGATCCGGCAAGCATTGAAAAATGGCGTTGTGCTCACTATCAATCGGCAAGAGCTCTGCACCGCCCGCTTTGACTGCGCTCATGAATAGATCACCCGACATCACGAGGGCCTCTTTATTGGCCAGCAGAATGCGTTTACCTGCTTGTGCCGCAGCCAAGGTAGGTGCTAAGCCAGCCGCGCCGACAATTGCTGCCATCACGGTATCGCAGTCCGACTCCAGAACAGCAGTAAGCAATGCCTCTGGTCCGTGGAGGATCGTCAGTTGACCACTCTTTTCTGCAAGCAATTGCTTTAACTGTGCCGCGCCAGCAGCATCAGCCACCACGGCAATGCGAGGCTTAAATTCCAGGCACTGCTGTGCCAGACGCTCAACCTGGCGTCCTGCCGTTAGCGCAACCACCTCAAAGCGATCGGGATGCGCCCGAATCACATCCAGGGTATTCACACCAATTGATCCGGTGGACCCTAAAACCGTAACGCGGCGGCGTAAAAAAGAATTGCTAGAGCTATTCATTTCAAGAGTCCAACCAGCAATACAACGATGGGCATGGTTGGCAACAGCGCATCGATGCGATCGAGAACGCCGCCATGCCCCGGCAGCAAATGACTACTATCTTTTACTCCGGACAATCGTTTGAGCTGCGATTCAAACAAATCGCCGACAATGCTGAGGGCCGTTAAGCTGATCACCAATAAAAACATCGGCAGCCACCCCCAACTGACTGCAAAGGCGCCAAAGATCGTTGCCGTTGGAGGTAAGTACAGAGCGCAAAGGGTCGCAAACAAACAGCAGAGAACGATCCCACCTAAAGCACCTTCAACCGTTTTGCCCGGACTTAATTGCGGTGCCAGGCGACGACGTCCAAAGGCTTTACCAATAAAATAAGCGCCAATATCCGCAACCCAAACCAAGGCCATTGCTGTGAGTAGCCACAGCAAACCCATTTCTCTCAAGAACACCAAAGCAAACCAGGTCGCCGGTAGAACGATTAAACCCAATACAGCCAAAAAGAATTGCCATTTCGATAGGGTCAGTTGGGTGCCGCGCGACATGATGAGTGGCGCCCCAACGATCCAAAAGACCATTGCCAATAAAAGCAGCGCGATATCGATATCCACATTGGAAAAGAAAAGCAAGGCTGCAATTGCAATGAAACACAGGCCGGCATAAATCAACGCTGCTCTAGTGGCGCCAGGCGCAATCAAGCGACTCCATTCCCACGCGGCCAAGATAATCATGACAAGGAAAAGGGCATTGATGTAGATCGGCGGTAATAGAAACAGAATTGGTAAAAAAACTGCCAGTAAAACAGTTGCAGTAATTACCCGGGTTTTAAGCATAGGGTCGCTTAAGCGGAAGCAGAGAGAGTTTCTGAAGCAAGCTGAGCGCTGGTGCGACCAAAACGGCGCTCGCGCTGACTAAACCAATCAAACGCAACTTGTAAATCAGACGCAGTAAAGTCTGGCCACAGCGTATCGGTAAAGTACAACTCGGTATAGGCCAATTGCCAAAGCAAGAAGTTACTCACACGCTGCTCACCCCCAGTACGAATAAATAAATCCGGTTCGGGCGCGTAGGCCATAGATAAATATGGCTGCAGAAGGTCTTCCGATACTGCATCGGCTTCGATATTCGGATTGGCACGCAACATTTCGCGCGTTGCTTGCAAAATGTCCCAGCGGCCGCCGTAATTCGCTGCAATCGTCAAGGTGAGGTCTTTGCAGTGCGCGGTCTTTTCTTCAGAATAAGCAATCATCTCCTGAATCGATTGATCGAATTGACTTAAATCGCCAATCAGGCGCAATTGAATGCCATTTTCTGCCAAGCGGCCGACTTCGCCGCGCAAGGATTTCAGAAAGAGCTTCATTAAAAAGCCGACTTCCTCTGGAGGGCGACGCCAATTCTCGGAACTAAAGGCAAACACCGTCAGAAATTCCACACCCTGGCGACGGCATTCTTCAACTACCTTGCGAACTGCGCCCAAACCTTCGGAGTGGCCAGCAACGCGCGGCATATGGCGCTTACTTGCCCAGCGACCATTGCCGTCCATGATGATCGCCACATGGCGCGGCACTGCCCTCACCTCAGGGATTTCAATTGTTGAGCTAGTGTGTCTAACCATGGACTTGAATGAGTAGGAATCGTGACAGCGACTACACCGTCATGATTTCCTTTTCCTTATCAACCACAATTTTGTCGATGTCGATGACGGCTTTGTCGGTCATCTTTTGAATCTCATCAGTAGCGCGACGCTCTTCGTCCTCGGAGATTTCTTTATCTTTCGTTAAGCGCTTTAAATGCTCATTGGCGTCACGACGTAAATTTCGCACCGCAATCTTCGCGTCTTCACCTTCGCTTTTGACAAGCTTGGTTAGTTCACGACGACGCTCTTCAGTCAGGGCTGGCATCGGTACTCGAATAATCGTGCCTTGCGATGCTGGGTTTAGGCCCAAATCAGAATCCCGAATGGCTTTTTCAATCACCGCCACCATGGTTTTTTCGAAAGGCTGAACATTGATCGTACGCGCGTCTGCTAAACCCAAATTAGCCACCTGCGTTAAGGGCGTGGGGTTGCCGTAGTAATCAACCTGAATGTGCTCCAAGATGCCAGGATTGGCACGGCCCGAACGAATTTTTGCCAGTCCACTCTTTAAGGACTCGAGCGACTTCTGCATCTTTTGTTCAGTCGTGTTTTTGATTTCAACTGCGGACATGCTGTTCTCCTATTAGACGTGCACCAAGGTGCCTTCGGACTCGCCCTGTACTACGCGCAACAAGGCTCCCGGTTTTAAGATTGAAAATACTTTAATCGGCAACTTGCGATCGCGGCATAAGGCAAATGCAGTGGCATCCATCACTTGCAGGTTTTGAATAATCGCCTCATCAAAGGTAATCGAGTCATACCGTGTCGCGCTTGCGTCCTTATTGGGATCGCTGCTGTAAATGCCATCCACCTTGGTGGCTTTGAGCATGATATCAACGCCCATCTCGGCACCACGTAACGCCGCAGCAGTATCGGTTGTAAAAAATGGATTGCCGGTACCGGCAGCGAAAATCACGACCTTACCTTCGCTCATCGCCCGAATGGCCCGCGGGCGAATGTAGGGCTCCACCACTTGATCCATCCGCAAAGCCGATTGAACACGAGCCTCAACACCCTTTTGACGCAGAGCATCTTGCAACGCCAATGAATTCATCATGGTGGCTAACATACCCATGTAGTCTGCTGTAGCGCGGTCCATGCCGGCAGCGCCGCCAGCAACGCCGCGGAAAATATTACCGCCGCCAATCACAATCGCCAGCTCAATGCCTAGGCGGACCACCTCAGTGATTTCAGCAACCATGGAATCGATGGTGGTTGGGTTGATGCCAAAAGCATCCTCACCCATTAACGCTTCACCAGAAAGTTTTAGGAGTACGCGCTTGTATGCTGGCATGGTCGTTTAATCTACTTAGGTTATTGATTTATATGTATTTTTTAATGGTTGATTCCCATTATAAAGGGCAAAGAAAAGGGCGTAGAAACTTTCGCTTCCACGCCCTGTTCGGGTACCAAACCAAATCAATACAAGGGCTTAATGACCCCCTGCGTTTAAATGGTCATTTATACGCTTGCTTTTGCTGCGGCAACCTGGGCTGCCACTTCCGCTGCAAAGTCATCTTGCCGCTTCTCAATGCCCTCGCCCACGATGAACATCGTGAAAGACTTAATCGTCGTATTTGCGGCCTTGAGCATTTGCTCCACGGTTTGCTTATCGTTTTTCACGAAGGGTTGATTCAAAAGAGATACCTCTTTCAAGTACTTTTGCACTGAGCCCTCAACCATCTTGGCAACGATATCCGCAGGCTTGCCGGATTCCGCTGCTTTTTGCTCTGCAATGTTGCGCTCAGTGGCAATGTTTTCTGCCGGAACATCGGCAGTAGACAAAGCAACCGGCTTCATTGCAGCAATGTGCATCGCAACGTCTTTCGCGGCTGTTTCATCGCCAGTGAACTCCACCATCACACCAATGCGGGTTCCATGCAAATAGGAAACCAATTTGCTGTCGCCAGCAAAACGCTGAAAGCGGCGTGGGGTAATGTTTTCACCAATACGACCAATCAACTTGGTGCGAACCGCTTCAACGGTTTCGCCTTCAAGTGGCAATCCAGCTAAGGCAGCCACGTCAGCTGGGTTGCTATTCGCAACCAGCTTGGCGCAGTTGTCTGAAAACGCCAAGAAGTCATCGTTCTTCGACACAAAGTCAGTTTCGCAATTAACTTCAATTAAGGCGCCAGTGGTGCCGTTGATAAAAGCAGCTACGACACCTTCAGCGGTAACTCGGGAGGCGGCCTTGCTGGCTTTGCTACCCAACTTCACCCGCAGAATTTCTTCTGCTTTAGTCATATCGCCATCAGCCTCGGTCAATGCTTTTTTACACTCCATCATCGGAGCATCGGTTTTGGCGCGCAGGTCGCCAACCATTGCAGCGGTAATTGCAGCCATTACTCAGCCTTCCCTTCTTCAACGAACTCTTCTTCGCCTTCTTTAACGGCAGTCAAAATCTCTTGAACTGCGTTGGCTTTGCCTTCCAAAATGGCATCGGCAATACCGCGGGCATACAGGGTTACTGCTTTGCTGGAGTCATCGTTGCCTGGAATGATGTAATCCACGCCTTCAGGGGAGTGGTTGGTATCCACAACCGCAATCACTGGAATGCCTAATTTCTTGGCTTCGGTAATCGCAATTTTGTGATAGCCGACGTCCACGACGAAAATCGCATCAGGTACGCCATTCAAATCCTGAATACCGCCCAAGGCTTTTTGTAATTTATCGAGGTCACGGTCATTGGTGAGGGCTTCCTTCTTGGAAAGCTTTTCCCAATCGCCTGCTTCTTTCGCAACGGCCATGTCTTTCAGACGCTTCAGTGAGCCTTTAACGGTTTTGAAGTTGGTCAGGGTGCCACCGAGCCAGCGGCTATCGATGTACGGCATACCTGCACGCGCTGCCTCTTCGGCGATGATCTCGCGGGACTGGCGCTTGGTACCAACAAACAAAATGGTGCCGCGATTGGCTGCAATTTGTTTTGCCACTTTCAGGGCTTCCTGAAACATGGGCAATGTTTTTTCCAAATTGATGATGTGAATTTTATTGCGATGGCCAAAAATATAAGGGGCCATCTTGGGGGACCAGAAACGTGTTTGGTGGCCAAAATGGCAACCGGCTTCCAGCATCTGACGCATAGTCACTGACATAACATTCTCCTAAGGGTTTGATCTAAGGTTAGGTCCTAGCTGCACTAAAAAGTGCCACCCTGGAAGGCCTAACCCGCAATTTCGGTTCACCAGATGCCGTCACATGGACGTCATCGAATCAACCGATTCCAAAATTATAGCTTACATATCAATTAGCTAGGGCATCCCGGCTTAGCCAGACCCCCTGCCTGAAAGTGCCTGAAATGCCCTTAGATTGCCCATAAAACCGCCAAGTCGTTGATAATAAAAGCATGAATAGTGTATTTACCGACGAAAACGACATCCAAGGGATGCGTGAAGCGGGCCGGCTGGCCAGCGAAGTACTAGACCACGTAGCGCCTTTTGTGCAGCCTGGCATCAGCACTGGCGAGTTAGACCGTATTTGCCATACCTATATGCGCGATGTGCAAAAAACCATACCAGCGCCACTCAATTACCAGCCGCCGGGATATCCACCCTTTCCGGCATCGATCTGCACCTCGGTGAATGACGTCATTTGCCATGGCATCCCCGGTGACAAAATCTTGAAATCCGGTGATGTAGTTAATCTCGACATTACCGTGATCACCCCAGCTGGCTACTTTGGCGATACGAGTCGTATGTTTATGGTGGGTGAGCCATCGGTGCTGGCAAAACGCTTAACCCAAATTACCTTTGAATGCATGTGGCTTGGCATCGCTCAAGTGAAGCCAGGTGCGCGCCTCGGCGATATCGGGCACGTCATCCAAACCCATGCTGAAAAAGCCGGTTACTCGATTGTGCGTGAGTACTGTGGTCATGGCATTGGCAAAGTCTTTCACCAAGATCCGCAAATTCTGCATTACGGCAGGCCCGGCACTGGCGAAACATTAGAAGCCGGTATGACCTTCACTATTGAGCCCATGATCAACGCCGGTAAACGCGACATTCGGACGATGCCGGATCAATGGACGGTGAAGACCAAAGACCGCAGCCTATCAGCGCAGTGGGAACACACCCTGCTCGTGACCCACAAGGGTGTTGAAGTCCTAACGTGGTCAGAAGGCAGCAACCCACCGCCCGAATGCGTTGCCGGATTGCATTTCCGCCCCAGCGCATAGTTCACCCGACAAACGGCATACCCTCATTCATGCGTACGGCCACACAAAATCCAGTTGTGATCAGTAATGGGGCTCAGTTACGCACTGCTCGTGAAGAGGCGTATGCAGAGTTTCAAGCGCACCAAGGCGTCGATAAACTAAGTAAGCAGCTGAGCAACATGAGTGACGTGCTGCTCATGAATTTGTGGTCACAATGCCAATTGCATGACGATGCCGCCCTGCTTGCGGTCGGCGGCTATGGGCGCAGCGAACTTTTTCCGTACTCTGACGTCGACATCTTAATTTTGCTCCCTGACCACGAGTCAGAAACGCTCTCTGCTCGCGTTGAGCAATTCATTGCGCAATGCTGGGATGCAGGAGTCGAGATTGGCTCGTCTGTGCGTAATAGTGCCGAGTGCCTATCGGAAGCGGCCCAGGACATTACGGTGCGTACCTCTTTACTAGAGGCGCGCTTTTTAGGTGGTAATCGCAATCTATTTACGCAATTCTCCAAAGCCTATTGGAATGCCATGGATCCCAAGGCCTTCTTCCAGGCTAAATTGCTTGAGCTCAAGCAACGCCATCAAAAATACCAAGATACGCCCTACTCCTTAGAGCCTAATTGCAAAGAGAGTCCAGGCGGTTTACGCGATATCCAGATCATTACCTGGGTCAGTAAAGCAGCGCAGTTTGGTAATGGCTTTCAGGATCTGTACAAAAAGGGGATCATTACTCGGCGCGAGCTTACCGAGATCAAGCGCAATAAGCGCCTACTCGAAACCATTCGTGCCCACCTGCATTTGCTGGCAAAACGCCGACAGGATGTGCTGGCATTTGATTTGCAGGCGCCACTCGCAAGCGCCATGGGAATTGAGGCTGAAAGCAATCGCGCTGCGAGCGAAGCCATCATGCGGCGCTACTATTGGGCCGCAAAAGCAGTAACCCAGCTCAATGATGTACTGCTGCAAAACATTGAAGCATTACTCTTCCCGCAAGAATCAAAAACAACGCATGCCATTCCTGGGGAAGAGAACCAATTCTTTATTGAGCGCCAAGGTTTGCTTGATATCACCGACCCCATGCTTTATGAGAAACACCCCGAGCAGATTCTCAGAACCTTTTTAGTCTTTACCCAATCACCCACCTTAACCGGCCTCTCGGCAACCATCTTTCGGGCGCTCTACAACGTGCGCAACCGCATGGACAGCCAGTGGCGCAAAGACCCTGCCAACCGCGCGCTCTTTATGGAAATCCTCAAACAGCCAGACGGTGTGACGCGCGCCTTCCAGCTGATGAACCGAACCAGCGTATTGGGTCGTTACTTACCTGCCTTCCGAAAAATTGTCGGGCAGATGCAGCATGATTTGTTTCACGTCTATACGGTTGATCAACACATCTTGATGGTGTTGCGTAATGTACGGCGCTTCATGATCATGGAGCATACGCAGGAGTTCCCTTACTGCAGTCGCTTGATTGCGAACTTCGATAAACCATGGCTGATTGTTTTAGCCGCCCTTTTTCATGACATCGCTAAAGGCCGTGGCGGTGATCATTCCGAGTTGGGCATGCGCGATATGCGGCAGTTCGCCAAAGACCACAGTCTCAGCAAAACCGATACCGAGCTCTTGGTGTGGTTAGTGGCAAAGCACCTGAAAATGAGCCAGGTAGCTCAAAAACAAGACATCTCCGATCCCGATGTCGTCGCGCAATTTGCGAAAGAGATGGGCGATGAGCGGCATCTTACTGCGCTCTATTTACTCACCGTTGCCGATGTCAGGGGCACCAGCCCCAAGGTTTGGAATGCGTGGAAAGCTAAGCTGTTAGAGGATCTCTACAGAGCCACCTTGCGCGTGCTGGGCGGCGCCAAAACCGATGCTACATCGGAATTAGCCCAGCACCAAGAAGAATCCCGGCGTAATTTACGCCTCAATGGCATTGAAGATGAGGCCTATGCGGACTTATGGCAAAAATTGGATGTCGCTTTTTTCTTACGCCAAGATGCGGGTGATATTGCCTGGTTAACTCGGCACCTCTTTAATCGCGTCGATAGTACAGAGCCCGTAGTGCGCGCCAGACTATCGACCGTAGGCGAAGGACTGCAAGTTGCTGTCTATATGCCGGATCAAGCCGATCTATTTGCGCGCATCTGTGCCTACTTTGAGCGCCACGGCTTTTCTATCTGGGATGCACGCATTCATACAACGCGGCACGGTTATGCGCTAGACACCTTCCAGGTCACTGGCATGAATCGTTTAACCGAAACCGGCAGTTACCGCGACCTCATTCAACTAGTGGAATATGAACTCAAGACGGCGCTTGAAAAAAGCGACTCACTCCCGGCGCCCAGCATGGGCCGCCTATCCAGGCAATCCCGCAGCTTTCCGGTGCAAGCTAGGGTCAATATGCAACCCGATGATCGCGGTCAGTATGTCGTTCTTTCGCTCTCAGCAAGCGATCGTACCGGGCTGATCTATGCAGTGGCACAGATCCTTGCAAAGCACCGCGTTTCCATCCACACCGCCCGCATTAATACCTTGGGCGAACGCGTGGAAGACGTACTGCTACTCAATGCTGCAGAACTCAGCAAGAATCCGAAACTGCAAATCCAGATTGAAACCGAAATCCTAGATGTATTGGCCAGCTAAGGCCTATAACCAATCGATAGCCAGTCGACATTGCATTACTCTTGCGCAAGTAAACCCAACATCGCTGCTTCGTCAATCACCGGCACACCAAGTTCTTCCGCTTTAGTGAGTTTGCTGCCTGCGTCATCGCCTGCCACAACGTAATCGGTCTTTTTAGAAACGGAGCCCGCTACTTTGGCGCCAGCGCGTTCTAGTCGCTCTTTTGCTTCATCCCGCGATAAGGTAGGCAGCGTGCCCGTGAGTACAAATGTTTTACCTGCTACCGCTGCGCTGACCTTTTTCTCTTCGACACTGAGCACCATGCCCGATGCGAGTAATTGCTCGATTACCTCACGGTTGTGGGGTTCTTGCATGAAGCCGGTGATTGAGTCTGCCACAACGGGGCCAACATCCCGAACCGTTAACAGGTCTTCGCCTGTGGCATCCATGAGGGCGTGCATATTTTGATAGTGATTGGCTAAATCTTTTGCGGTCGTTTCGCCTACATGGCGAATACCTAAGGCAAAGATGAAGCGGGCCAAGGTCGTGGTTCGCGATTGATTAATCGCCTGAATTAAATTATCAGCCGACTTCTCACCCATGCGCTCTAAATTGGCAACTGCCGTAAATCCCAGGCGGTATATATCGGCTGGGGTGCGCACCAAATTATTGTCTACGAGCTGATCGACAATCTTTTCTCCAAGCCCCTCAATGTCCATGGCGCGGCGATGCGCAAAATGAACTAAGGCCTGCTTACGCTGCGCACCGCAAAATAGGCCACCACTACAGCGGGCAATGGCCTCATCTGCTACGCGCTCAATGTGTGAGTCACACACGGGGCAGCGGCTTGGCATCTCAAAAGCCTTGGTATCATTCGGCCGACGCTCAAGCACCACCGACACCACTTCGGGTATCACATCACCCGCACGTCGTACTACTACGGTATCGCCAGTGCGCACATCCTTTCGCTTCACCTCATCTTCATTGTGTAGCGTGGCATTGGTCACGGTGACGCCACCCACTTCCACTGGGGCTAAGCGAGCAACAGGCGTAATAGCGCCAGTGCGCCCCACCTGAACATCAATTCCTAATACGGTTGTGAGCGCCTCTTGGGCTGGATACTTATGAGCTAAGGCAAAGCGCGGCGCCCTCGAAACAAAGCCAAGCTCAGCTTGCTCTGCAAAGGAATTGACTTTATAGACAACGCCATCGATGTCATAAGGCAAACGATCACGCTTGCTACCAATCTCCCGATAGAAGCTCAGGATATCGTCCACCGATGACAGAACTTTGCGTTCCGCACAAACAGGCAGGCCCAGGCTAAGGTATTGATCAAGCAATGCGCTGTGGGATTTTGGCAACCAACTTTGTGGCTCACACGCACCCACGCCATAGGCAAAAAAGGATAAAGGCCGTTTTGCGGTAATTTTCGAGTCCAACTGGCGCAGGCTGCCCGCAGCGGCATTGCGCGGATTCGCGAATTCTTTTTCACCTAAGCGAGCAGCCTCTTGATTCATCTTCGCAAAATCAGCAAGATGCATAAAGACTTCACCACGGACCTCAAGTACTGCTGGAATAGTATTGCCTTGAAGACGGAGTGGGATTGCTCGAATGGTTTTAATGTTGGCCGTAACGTCTTCACCGCTACTACCATCGCCGCGGGTGGCCGCTTGAACCAATAGACCATTTTCATAACGCAGGGAAATGGCTAGGCCATCAAACTTCAACTCGCCCGCATAGGTCACCTGGTTTTGTTGTAAGCCCTCACGGCAGCGGCGATCAAAATTCATTACCTCTGCATCATCAAAGGCGTTATTGAGGGAGAGCATGGGGACAGCGTGCTTGACGCTCGTGAATTCTTTTAAAGCAGCGCCGCCAACACGCTGCGAGAGTGAGTCCGGCCTTACCCAATCGGGATGGACTTGCTCGAGTGCAATTAATTCGCGATACAGGCGGTCATACTCACTATCGGGCAATAAGGGGGTATCGAGCACATAGTAGGCGTGATCTAAACGTGCAAGCTCTGACTGAAGCCAAGCATATCGCTCCGCTGAATCCATCGGATCGGAATGCGGCATTTCCCGTCCTTAATTGAATAAGCGCGCAGCTGTTGCGGAGCCAGCTGCAATACCGTCTTGCTCGAGGCGGCTGTAGAGGCCATCTAAGTGATGGCGAATCGCAATCACGGCGTTCTCGGTCAGATTAACCCCGTTATCGTCGACAATGCGGCCCTGCATTGCCTCAGCCAAAGCGACACCTTCTGCCAACATCCGCTCAAAACCCATTTGCTCTTGCGCCACTAAAGGAAGCTCTAGCAATAGGGAGATCCCTGTAACGGGCTGGTCTGGATCAAGTGCGTTGCTGGCAAACAAGATTTGATTGTTTGAGAAAAACTCATAGGACCGATTGTTTTTTGAAAGCACAAAGTTTCGCTCTAGCATCAGTACATCTAATTCGGCGCGTGTTTTTGCTTTACCATCAAAGGCCACATTGATGCTGAGCTGAATATCACTTTCTGCCGCAATCGCATCAAGCTCCTTGGCGCTTTCTATCATAGTGCTAACACTGGGCATGTCAATTTGTGCGCCCAATACTTCGGCTAAGGCTTGGCTACGCGAGCAGAAGTCCGAGAGTTCCAATACGCCGATCGGACCTTTGCGGCTGGCGAGCTGAATAGCGAGTTGCAGTTCGGCGTAATGGGCATCCATGGAAATTGGCTCCCAGTTGCCTTTAGGATCATCAGCTTGCAAGCCCTCGTATATCCAATGCGCACCAAAGCGAGGCCAATCTGCAACCTCACTGATAATTTCGCCACCCTTAATGGGGTTCTCAAATCGCAAATTAATCACGCAGTCAATGCGTGGGTCGATCGCAAAACGAGGTGCATCTGGAACTACGGTATTGATGGCCTCGGAAAACCCAGGCTCTACGCGATCGCCGGTGAAGTTCTGGGCCGTTGCATCAGCGAATCCAGGCTCAATTGGTTTGCGCGCTTGGCGTTTTGCGCGCGCACTCCGCAAATTAACAATTGCCACCAAGACCACGAGGAAAATACCAATCAGGCCTAAGGCAAATTGCAGTTCTGACAAACCCAGCGTCGCTGTGATTTGCTCGAGTCCCATTTAGGCGGCCTCAACCATGGATACTGCAGATGCAATATCAACGGCCACGATACGCGATACACCCTGCTCCTGCATGGTGACGCCAATCAATTGGTGGGCAATTTCCATGGTGATCTTATTGTGCGAGATAAAGACAAACTGGGTCTTAGCGGACATCCTAGCAACCATCTCTGCATAGCGCAATGTGTTGGCATCATCGAGCGGCGCATCGACCTCATCGAGCAAGCAGAATGGTGCTGGGTTCAATAAAAATAAGGAGAAAACCAAGGCAATTGCGGTTAAGGCCTTTTCCCCGCCAGACAGTAGGTAAATAGAGCTATTCTTTTTGCCGGGTGGCTGAGCCATCACTTGAACGCCTGAATCCAAGATTTCTTCGCCGGTCATCACGAGCTCAGCGTGGCCGCCACCAAACAGCTCAGGGAAGAGTCGTCCAAAATGGCCATTCACCTGATCGAAGGTGCCCTGCAATAAATCACGGGTCTCTGCATCAATCTTTGCAATGGCGTCGGTTAAGGTTTGCATCGCCTCATTTAAGTCGGCCGATTGTGCATCCAGGAATGATTTACGCTCGCGCGAACTCGCTAGCTCATCGAGTGCGGCCATGTTGACTGGGCCCAGTGACTGAATTTCACTATTTAAGCGATTGACTTCGCTCTGCAGGTGCCCTACTTTCAGATCACTACTGAAACGGGTTTCGAGGCTAGTGAGATCGGCCTCTGCATCCGCAAGCAAGGTAGCAAACTGTTCAAAGTTAAGGCGAGCGGCTTGCTCACGCAGCTGCAGGTCCATCACTTTGTCGCGCATCGGCTGTAAGCTACGCTCAATCAAGAGTCGCCCTTCATCTGCCTCGCGCAACTGGTGCAGCAATGCGTCTTGTTCGGTACGGGCATTCGCTAAGGCTGCTTCGCGCTCGGCACGAACTAGCAGCAGCCCTTGCAGTTTTTCTTGAGCCGCTTCATCGCTCAGACCCGCAAGCTCTTGCTCGCTGGCAGCATATTTATCCTGAATCTCGATGATTTGGTCGCGCGCCGTGCTTTGATCGCGCTGCAAATCGGCTATGCGCTGCTGCAATGAACGGGTAGCAAAAGCTGCTTCCTGAGCCGCCATCTCTGCGGTGCGTAGGTTTGTACGCAAAGTCTCACGCTCTTCACTGCTGCGCGTTAGATTCGATTGCGCACTCTCTAACTCGAGATGCAAGCGTTCTTTGTCGGCCTGCGCTTGATCTAAATCTGCCTGCGACTGAACGCCATTGCTATTGAACTGCTGCTGCTGCCCGCTAATCTCAGCCATCTCCGACTGAATTTGTGCGGCGCGCTGGCTGTATTGCTCTTCGGCTTGCGTGAGCTGCATCTGCTCCACTTCAAACCCATGGGCCTCCTGAACTGCATGCTCAGCATTGATGCGCGACTGCTCCGCTGCTTGATGGGCCGCTTGGTAATTGGCGGCGCACTGATCAAGCTCGCCTTGCAGCTCACTCTGAATTAAACGCTGGGCCTTTAGCTGCTTCTCCAGGCTCTCCATTTCTTGAGCGCGGGCTAACATACCCGATTGCTCTGAGTCGGCAGCATAGAGCTGTACACCCACTCGGCTAACTAAATGGCCTTCTTGGGTTACTAAGGTTGCGCCTACTGGTAACTTTTCGCGGCGACGCAATGCGTCTTCGAGGTTATTGGCAATAAAGACAGCACCGAGCCACTCTTGCAATACCTGCATCACGCGCGGTGCGCCCGCACTCTGAATGCGCGACAGCAATAAGGTGAACTCCGCAGGTGTATTGATCTGGGATGCAGGCAATTCATCGGCTAATAGAATCGCAAGGCGACTCGGTGGCGCGTCCTTTGCTAAAGCAACCGCTTCTTCTGCATTCTTGCCGGTGACCGCCGCAAGGCGCTCCCGCAAAACCGACTCAAGAGCCGTTTCCCAACCGCTCTCCACCTTGAGGTCTTGCCATAAACGCTTACTTTCTTTCAGGCCTTTGCTTTCAAGCCAAGGTCCGATTTTTCCTTGTGCTTGCACGCTCGCTTGCAGCGCAGTTAAAGCAGTAAGCTTGGCTTCGGTTTGAGCTAAATCCTGATTGGCTGACTGTATTTGCTGCTGCGCTTGGTTACGCGCCTCATCCGCCGCCGGAACACGCTGTTGCATTTCAAGCGCACGGGCTTTGGTTTCTTCTACCTTGCGCTGCGCCATCACTTGGCGATCGAGCGCCATTTGCAAAGCAATTGCATCCGGCTTGCGCATGCCGGCCAATTCAGTCTCTAAACGTGCTTGACGCGCCCCAGATTCTTCCAGCTGCAAGGCAATCGCTTTTGCACGCTCAGTCAGGCTTGCCAGGCGTTGATCAATTGCAGCAACACTGTCACGCGCTGCATTTAACTGAGTAACAGCTAGTTGGTATGCTTCTTCGCGCCCAGGCAACTGCTCTTGCAAGCTTGCGAGCTGGGTTTGTAAATTGCGTTCTTGTTCTGCTGCGAGGCTTAACTCGTGCTCGGCAGAGCGCTGTGCCTGGGCTGCGTCGGTTTCTTGAACGGTCCAACGCTGCAGTTGTGACTGCAGATCCTGCGTTTGCTGTTGTAGACGCTGGCGCGCCTCCTGCACATACCGAATCTCTGCCTCAACCTGAGTGACATCGGCATTGGTCTGATAGAGCTCTCCTTGTGCTTCGGATACTTTATCTTGCAGCGCATACTGCTGCGTACGCATTGCCTCGAGCTCGGCTTCAGCATGGCGCAATTTAGCGGTTTGCTCTTCGAGCTGAACTTGTGTGTCGCGGATGCCGTTGGCATGGCGCTCTTGCTCTTTACCTGCTTCGGTTTGACGCACGAACCACAGCAATTGCTGCTGTGATTTCATTTCCACTTGCAATAGATTGTGGCGCTCTGCAACCGTAGCCTGACTCTCTAGGCGCTCGAGTTGCTTTTCCAGCTCGCGCAATATGTCTTGTACGCGTACTAAATTCTCTTGTGTGTCTTCAAGGCGCGAGGCGGTTTCTTTGCGGCGTTCTTTGTATTTTGAAACGCCTGCAGCCTCTTCTAAAAATACCCGCAACTCTTCTGGCTTGGATTCCAAAATGCGATTAATCGTGCCTTGACCAATAATCGCGTAACCGCGTGGCCCCATGCCGGTGCCCAGGAAAATATCCTGAATGTCTTTACGACGCACCACTTGATTGTTGACGTAATAGCTCGAGCTGCCATCGCGGGTGAGCACCCGCTTTACCGCAAGTTCAGCAAACGTACTCCATTGTCCGTGTGCGCGGCCATCCGCGTTATCAAACAGTAACTCGACACTAGCGCGACCCGATGGCTTACGCAATCCAGACCCATTAAAAATCACATCCTGCATCGACTCGCCGCGCAATTCGCTGGCCCTGGATTCGCCTAAAACCCAGCGAACGGCATCAATAATGTTGGATTTTCCGCATCCATTCGGTCCCACCACACCAATCAGTTGGCCTGGCATCTCAAAATGGGTGGGATCGACGAATGACTTAAAGCCAGAAAGTTTGATTGATTTGAGTTGCACAGGGCGCTTTGCGGGGTAAAAAAGTCTGACTGGTTCAAGAAAAAAGGGGTAAATTCCGTGATTAGGATGATAGCAAGTTCACAAAGCTTTACACCGGAATTTTCCCCGCCGATATAATGATGTTTCGCCATTTAGGGCTAAAACCCCTTAACAATCTGATAGTTATCTAAAAAGCATGAGCCAATCACCACAAAGCGTTATCGAACAAGCCTGGGACAACCGAGCAAACCTCTCTGCAGGGGACATTTCCACTGAAATCCGCAATGCCGTCAGCGCTGTCATAGACGGCCTCAATCGGGGACGTATTCGCGTTGCTGAGCGCCGTTCCGTTGGGCAATGGGAAGTCAACCAGTGGGTTAAAAAGGCGGTTTTACTGTCCTTCCGCCTCGAAGACAATAAAGTCATGCCAGCCGGCGGCTTTACCCAGTTTTACGACAAAGTACCCAGCAAGTTTGAGAACTGGACTGAGGCGGACTTCATCGAGGGTGGCTTTCGGGTCGTACCCCCGGCTGTTGCACGCCGTGGCTCCTATATTGGTAAGAATGCCGTTTTGATGCCCTCTTACGTCAACATCGGCGCGTATGTCGGTGAAGGCACCATGGTCGACACCTGGGCAACCGTTGGTTCTTGCGCTCAAATTGGTAAGAATGTGCATTTATCTGGCGGTGTTGGTATTGGCGGTGTTTTAGAGCCAATTCAGGCTGGCCCCGTCATTATTGAAGACAACTGCTTCATTGGTGCACGCTCCGAGGTGGTTGAGGGCGTTGTGGTGGAAGAAAACAGCGTCTTGTCGATGGGCGTCTTTATTGGCCAAAGCACCAAGATTTACGATCGCGAAACCGGTCAAATTCATTACGGTCGTGTGCCTGCTGGTTCAGTAGTGGTGCCTGGGTCACTGCCCTCCGCAGATGGAAAATACAGCCTCTACGCTGCCATCATCGTTAAGAAAGTCGATGCTCAAACCCGAGCAAAAACTGCCATCAATGAGCTCTTGCGCGATTAATCATGAGCGCAGCGATTGAATTAACCAAAGCCCTGATTGCCTGCCGTTCGGTAACACCAGCTGATGGCGGCTGCCAGGATTTAATCGCTGCTCGCTTAAAGGAGTTGGGCTTTCATACAGAAAGCGTGGTGGGCGGTCCCAGTGACTTTCAGGTGACCAACCTGTGGGCAATCAAAAAAGGCACGCAAGGTGATGCCGGCAAAGTATTGATGTTTGCCGGTCATACCGATGTGGTTCCTACCGGCCCTTTGGAAAAGTGGGAGAGCGATCCATTTACTCCCACCATCCGCGGCGATTATTTGTACGGCCGCGGCGCAGCTGATATGAAAACCTCCCTCGCCGGTTTTGTAGTGGCAACAGAGGAGTTCATTACCTCCAATCCGGAGCACGCCGGAACGATTGCTTTTTTAATTACCAGCGATGAAGAAGGTCCAGCCAACGATGGCACGGTGGTCATGTGCGAACGGCTTAAAGAGCGGGGTCAACGACTGGACTACTGTGTGATTGGTGAACCTACTTCAGTCAATCAATTGGGTGACATGATTAAGAACGGCAGGCGCGGCTCCCTGTCTGGCAAATTGCACATCAAGGGCATCCAAGCGCACATTGCCTACCCTCACCTCGGTGAGAACCCCATTCATTTATCTGCACCCGCCATTCAGGCGCTGGTGAGTACCGAATGGGATCAAGGCAATCGCTACTTTCAGCCGACTAGTTTTCAGATCTCTAATATTCACGCAGGTACTGGCGCCAATAACGTCATTCCAGGCGAACTCACCATCGACTTTAACTTCCGCTTTTCAACCGAGAGCACGCCTGAGCAATTGCGTCAGCGGGTCGAGAGCATTCTGACCGAAGCCGGCCTGACCTTTTCGATTGATTGGGTTTTAGGAGGCAGCCCCTTCATTACTGGGGACGAAGCATTGGCGAGCGCGCTGCGCAAAGCGATTCAAGATGAAACCGGTGTTGTCACTGAACTCTCCACTACCGGCGGCACGAGCGATGGCCGCTTTATTGCCAAGATTTGTTCTCAAGTAGTGGAGTTTGGGCCGATCAATGCGACGAGCCATAAAGTGAATGAGTCCGTTTGCGCCGAAGACATTGTGCCGCTCAAGAACATTTACAAGCGCGTGCTTGAGCAGTTAATCGCCTAAACCCATGGATCCAGAGCCTCAGTCGCAGAGCAATACCATCGCCACCGTAGAACAATCGATCGATCGGCTTGCGCAACACCTCGATCAAGCTAAACTGAGCTACGGGCACGGCGCAATCGACGCCCAAAGTGAGGCGTTGTGGATTATTAGCAAACAACTTCAAATCAGTCCAAGCGATGCTTTAGAGCAACTGCAGGCACCACTCGATCACCGTCTTTATGACGCTGCCCTGGGAGTTGCCAATGAGCGCATTCAAACGCGTAAGCCATTAGCTTACATTTTGGAAGAAGCCTGGCTGATGGGTGTGCCCTTCTATTGCAATGAACAGAGCATCGTTCCCCGCTCGTGGATTGCGGAGCTGATTACTGAAGGAGCGCTTGAGCCATGGCTACCTGCCGATGGTCGCGCGCTTGATTTATGCACCGGTAATGGCTCCCTTGCCGTCCTGCTGGCGCTGTCTTGCCCGGATATCCATGTGAGTGCGTGCGATATCAGCGCGCCTGCATTAGCAGTAGCGGCACGTAACTTGGATCGTCACGGCCTCAGTTCTCACATTGAATTGTTCCATGGCGATCTTTGGAGCCCTTTGCCTGACCCCATTAACGAAAACCGCTTTGACTTGATCATCTGCAATCCGCCCTACGTCAATGCAGCCAGCATGCGTAAGCTACCCGCTGAATACCATGCTGAACCCGTCCTTGCTTTAGCTGGTGGCGAAGATGGTATGGACCTAATTCGAAAGATTATTGGGAATGCACCGGACTACCTGAGCGAGCGCGGCGCGCTGGTACTTGAAATTGGCAATGAAGTGGAGCACTTTCACAAAGCCTTCCCACAGATCCCAGTGATTTGGATGGACGTCTCTGCAGGGAACGAGCAAGTTCTACTAATCCAAGCAGAAGACTTGCGCTAACGAGCGTTACTCAATAGTGCTAACAATATTGCTAACTGAGTTCGTTAGCTGCAGAGATAGCCTCATCAATACGCTCCACGGGAATGACGCGCAAGCCGGGGATTTTGCTCTTGGGTAGATTGGCTTTCGGAATGATGGCAATCGTAAAGCCGAGTTTGGCGGCTTCTTTGAGGCGCTCTTGACCGCGTGGACAAGGGCGGATTTCTCCCGCCAAACCCACCTCACCAAATACGATTAACTCTTTCGGCAAGGCGCGATTCCGAATCGACGATTGAATTGCCAGGAGCACAGCTAAATCAGCCGCCGGCTCAGAGATCTTCACACCACCCACCGCATTCAGAAAGACGTCTTGATCAAAGCAGGCAATCCCCGCGTGGCGATGCAATACCGCCAGCAACATAGCCAGTCGATGCTGCTCGAGGCCGACTGCCAAGCGCCTTGGATTGGGAATGTGGGCGGTATCTACTAAGGCCTGAATTTCAACCAATAAGGGACGGCTACCTTCTTGGGTAACAAGCACGCAAGCACCCGGCACCATCTCCGCATGCTGCGATAAAAAGATGGCCGATGGATTAGAGACGCCCTTCAGGCCTTTTTCGGTCATGGCAAATACACCAAGCTCATTCACTGCGCCAAAGCGATTTTTAATCGAGCGCACTAAACGGAATGATGAGTGGGTATCACCCTCAAAGTAAAGCACGGTATCGACAATGTGCTCCAGCACCCGCGGGCCAGCAAGATGACCGTCTTTGGTCACGTGCCCCACCATCAGCATGCAAATGCCAGTGGATTTAGCATAGCGGGTAAGCTGCGCAGCGCACTCACGCACCTGTGCAACTGAACCCGGCGCCGAAGTTAAAGCATCGGAGTAAACCGTCTGAATGGAATCCACCACGACCACTTGGGGGCGGGCGGCATCAATGGTAGTCAATAATTTTTCGAGTTGGATCTCTGCAAGAACCTCCAACTGCGGAGCAGCCAAGACAATGCGTTTTGCTCGCAGCGCAATCTGCGCAGCCGATTCTTCGCCACTGCTGTATAAAACGGAAACGCCAGCAGCGCTCATTTCTGCCAAGGCTTGCAACAATAGTGTCGATTTTCCGATACCCGGATCACCGCCGATCAGGACAACACCGCCAGGCACTAGACCGCCACCGAGGACGCGGTCAAATTCATCTACGCCAGTTGGCAATCGCGGCATATCCTCGGCCTTGATGGCCGATAACTTTTGACGGGGTACAGCTTGCGCTAAACCCTGAAAGCGGGCATTCGTGGAGGTTGATTCAGAAAGGCTTTCCTCTAACGTGTTCCAAGCTTGGCATGCAGGGCACTGCCCCTGCCAACGCGGGGTACTGCCGCCGCAGGCATTACAAACATAAATGGTTTTTGCTTTTGCCAAAATAGTGCTCTTTACTGTAACTGGGTACCTGCTTTGTTTTCTTGTGCGCGACGCGGGGCATCTTTACGTCGCTCCTCTAAGTCTGCAGCCCTCTTTGCAGCATCCTGTTGCTTTTCCTCAAAAGCACGGACATTTTCAGCGCGCTCTGCTGCTTTTGCTGGATCTGCTTTTTCTGCTTTGCGCTTGGCATCGCGCTCGTCTTTGAGAAGCTTGCGCAGCTCCCGCTGCGCCGTATTGAGCTCGACCTCTTGCGCCCGAATCGGATCGATCTCTTTACGATATTGAGTACGCGTTTGGCTTAGACAACGATTCACTAAGTATTTTTCATAACACTCGGAAGAGGCTTTTTTCCAGCGGTAATCTGCCCACTCGCGCTGCAGGGTCAGCTCGGCCTCGATCTTGTCTAACTTTTCAAGTTCTGCTTCTTGTGCTGGGGTTGCTTGTGCGGCACCCACCCCCAGCACTAAGCCAAAGGCAAACGCAGTTGAAAGGCAAACGCGGAAAGAAGAGAGGCGAATCAAATTTCAACCTTTGCGCCCAGCTCAACTAAGCGATTGGTTGGGATCTTGAAAAAGTCCGACGGTTTTGCAGCGTTTTGCATCATCCACGAAAAGAGGCTTTCCTGCCACAGCGCCATTCCAGGGGATGCCGATGGAATGATGGTGTCTTTCGAGATGAAGAAAGAGGTGTCCATCAAATCAAAGCTCAGGTTCTCTTGTTTCTCCAGCAGGGTTAAGATCGAATTAATGTCTGGCGTTTCTTTAAAGCCATAGACCGCACGCACCAAGAACACTTGTCCGCCCAAATCGCGCATGGTGATGCGCTCGCTGTCATTTACATAAGGCACATCCCAGGTACTCAACTTCAAGAAAAAGATTCGCTCATGCATCACGCGGTTGTGTTTGAGGTTGTGTAGCATGGCCACCGGTACATAATCAATATGCGCGGTTAAGAAGATCGCAGTTCCCTCAACGCGATGCGGTGGATGCGCCAGCAGACTACCAACAAACGCCTCCATCGGAATGGAATTGCTAATCAATTTATCGCGAAGTAACTTACGACCCTTGTACCAAGTAATCAAGCAAGTAAAGCAGACTAGTGCTATCAGCAGCGGATACCAGCCGCCATCCTTAATCTTGATCAAGGTAGCGGTCCAGAAAGCCAAGTCGACTGCAAAGAAAAACACAATTAACAAGGCAATCAAAACCGGATTAATGCGCCATTCACGGCGCATCACAATCGAAAGTAAGATGGTCGTAATCAGCATGGTTGAGGTAACGGACAGGCCATAGGCTGCAGCCAAGTTCACCGACTCACCAAACTCGATAATGGTCACAATCACCATCACGAGCAAGGCCCAGTTCACGATCGGGATGTAAATCTGCCCACGCTCGGAATCAGAGGTGTGCAGAATATTCATGCGTGGCAAAAATCCCAAGGAGATGGCCTGACTCACTAACGAAAAGGTGCCAGAGATCACAGCTTGGGATGCAATCACAGTTGCTGCGGTGGCAAGCCCTACCATCGGCCAAAGGGCCCACTCTGGCACCATCATATAAAAGGGATTGCGAATGGCTTCGGGGTTGGAGAGCACCAAGGCACCCTGCCCTAAATAATTGAGCAGCAGACTAGGCAGAACAATCAAGAGCCATGCAAAGCGCACGGGGTTACGACCGAAGTGGCCCATATCTAAATACAACGCCTCCACTCCAGTCACTACCAGCACCACTGCACCCATCACGATGTATGCCGTTAAGGGGTGGTCGGTAATA
Source organism: Polynucleobacter difficilis (assembly GCF_003065365.1). NCBI lineage: Bacteria > Pseudomonadati > Pseudomonadota > Betaproteobacteria > Burkholderiales > Burkholderiaceae > Polynucleobacter > Polynucleobacter difficilis. The sequence goes on from NZ_CP023276.1 coordinate 1,314,645, forward strand.
AACCGAATGGCGTACATCGGATTAAACGCTAGGGCAATTTCAGGGGCATTAGTAATATTCCAAATGCCCAGTGCAGCAATCGCTAAAAACCAAATCAATGTAACGGGTCCGAATAAATTACCCACCATTGCCGTGCCGTATTTTTGAATCACAAAGAGGCAAAACAGAATAACTACAGCAATCGGAATGATGAATTGCTTTAATGCCGGTGTTGCAATCTCAATACCCTCTACTGCAGACAATACCGAGATCGCCGGCGTGATGACAGACTCACCAATCAGCATACAGGCACCTAACATGCCCAGAATCATCAAAACAAAATATTCTTTTGTACCGCTTTTAACGGAACGCAGTGCCAAGGCCATGAGGGATAAAACGCCGCCCTCACCCTTGTTATCGGCGCGCATCACGAACAAGACGTATTTGAAGGTCACCACCAAAATCAAGGCCCAGATCATCATGGAGATCACCCCATAAAGGGCCTCAGGGCTAAAGGCAATGCCATGCTCGGCATCAAAGCATTCTTTGAGGGCATACAAGGGACTAGTACCAATATCACCGAAAACCACGCCAATTGCAGCCAGCATGAGAACGCCTAAACCCTTCTTGTGCTCACCACCATCGCCGCTGCTATGCAGGTCAACGGGCTTGAGCAGGGTTGAGCTTGAGTATTCGGGATTACTAATGGACATGAAACTGCCTTAATTGGTGTTGCACGGCAATATGTTACTCCTTAGGGGGGTCTAAATGACCGAGAAATAGAAGATAAATTCAGCGTGAAACAGCTCAATTCAGCAATAAAGCTCGACAGAGAAGGCTTAAAAATGCTAGAATCAGTGTCTCAGACGCGGGGTGGAGCAGTCTGGCAGCTCGTCGGGCTCATAACCCGAAGGTCACAGGTTCAAATCCTGTCCCCGCAACCAAATTTAGTGATATAGAACAATGGGATACGAAAGTATCCTTTTTCTATTGATTTACGGCAATCCGAGGGCATTAAGCAAGCTGCTATTGACACCTCTAGATTGAGAATGATAATTTTTGTCGCAAAAGGGGAATGAACACATGTTTGCAAAAACCTTAATCAGCGTATTAAGCGCAGTCACGATCGTGGTTGGTCTGGTTGTTTTTATTAGCAGCGGTGACTACGCCATCTTTGCGATCGGCATGATTGCTTATTTTTTGGTTGCCATCTCTGGAAACCTCTGCACCTACTACAACCGTCGCGGAAGTTAAAACGCCTAAGGCGCTTTAGAAGCACTTTTTAGAACCCATTCTATTTTTAACCAACATGAAATCACCAACAGAAACTCCCGTTGACGCCAAGGTCACTGAAGTGCCTGCAGAGCAGCCCAAGAAGCCGAGCAAGTCGAGTTCCAGACAGAAATTTATTCCCGTCGAGGAACTCGATCCCGATGCACCCCGCTCCGTATTTCAAGACCGCAATTGGAATAAAGAACTCAAGCAGCATTAAGGTAGTTTGTGGTTTATGGCTGACCGCTGCGGTCATGCCAAATACGACGCCTATCCTCACGTAACAGGATAGGCGTATTTTTTTGTCCAGGCGCTTTTCCGAAGTGCCACAACTGGGCACCCGTATTCGGGGTTTGTAGAAATGGAATACCCAATTCCTGGTAACGGGCACGCACAGTTGGGTGGGGATGGTTATAGCGATTGCGGTAGCCATTTTGTGTAAAAGCCCAATCCGGATTAATCGCCTTTAGTAAATCCAAAGAGGAGGATGTTTTGCTGCCGTGGTGGGGCGCCATGAAGATGACGCTACGCCCTTGCCTTGGGATTGGATGATTGCGTAAGCGCTCTACCAGCGCCGCCTCAGCCTCTCGCTCGGCATCGCCGGTCAACCAAAAAGAAGTACTGCGATTACGCACCTCGAGGACGCAACTCATTTCATTGGGCTTACCGCCATAGTGGCTCGCATCAAAATTCATCTCCTCATGCGGATGCCAGACTAAAAAGTCAACCCCGTCCCAGCGCCACGACTGACCATATCGACATGGAAGGACTGGGACTGTTTTCTGACGTAATGCCCGCAGCAATGGATTATGGTCAGGCAAAGAGCCCAGCATCGAATCAAAAGCAATCTCGCGTAATAGGGTTTGGGCGCCGCCCACGTGATCGCTATCACTGTGACTAATCACCATACGATCAATTTGATGAATGCCCTCTCCCCTGAAAAAAGGCAAGATGATGCGCTCTCCCGCGTCATCTTTTTTTCCTTGGATTGGTCCCGTGTCGTAAAGTAGTCGTTTTGATTGGGTCTCGATCAGCACTGCAGTGCCCTGACCAATATCGAGAACCGTAGCCTGCAATTCACCATAGGCCAAATCCGTCTTAGGCGGAATAAATAAGCAGGCACATAAAGCGCAACCCGCCAGTCTCGATGCAATGGTCTCGCGAATTGATCCTGGACGAATGGCCATGGCGATACCAATGAGGGATAAAGCCAGCAGTAGCAAGTTAGGCTGATGTGAATAGGCTACCGCCCAATCCCAACTTGCCATTAACTTTAAGAGTAGCGCAAGCCACTCCATTGCGGTATGTGCCAATAGTAGGAGCGGTCTCGCTAATGCATCCGGCATCACGACACCAATCATGGCAAGCGGCGTAACGATGTAACTCACGAGCGGGATGGCAATCGCGTTCGCTAGAGGCGACACTACTGAGAATTGATAGAACCAATACAGCGTGCACGGAATTAATGCTAAGGTCACCACTGCCTGCAAGCGGCAGGCTTCTTTGAGTGCCTGCGTTATTCGCGCGACAGCACTTGTCTCGAGCTCTTTTCCAGTGGGTATGCCGATTAATCCGCTGGAGTCCCCCATCGCATACAGAATGGCAGCAACCGCGCCAAATGAGAGCCAAAAGCCTGGGGTGTAGGCGGCCATCGGATCTAATATCAATACCACTGCTAAGGCCCACCACCAGATGTCAAAGGCGCGCGGTATTCTACCGGACCAAACCGCGATCGCCACCACCCCAACCATATACATGGTGCGCTGCGCTGGTATCTGAAAGCCAGCGATCCAGGCATAAAAGAAAGCAGTCATAAAACCGGCTGCTGCTGTTACGCGCGGCACCGGCATCGCCAGAGGCAAACTGCCGCGGCGCCAAACTCGCGATGCCACTAAGGCGCCCAATCCAGCCAGCATGGTGACGTGAAGACCCGATATCGAGATTAGGTGTCCGATTCCGGTTGCATTAAACACCCGCCAATCCGCCTGATCAATCGCATTTTGATCGCCCATCACAAGGGCAACCAAAACGCCAGCATACGGTCTGTTGTCATGCAGTAGGCGTTTAATCTTGTCACGTAAATTCCAGCGGTGGCCCTCAATCCATTGCGCAAAAGACCATGGGGCCGCCTGCTCCAACTTCTCGCCTGAACGAATCGATCCGTACGCACCATAACCCTGATGAAAAAGCCACTGCTCAAAATCAAAGCCATGTGGATTGATTACGCCATGGGGTCGCTTGAACTTCACGCGCAACTGCCATTGCTGACCGGGCTGAATTATCGGTATCTGTTCTGACTCTCGCCAAGCAGATGACCAGGTCAGGTATACCCGTCGCGGTAGTTTCTCAACATCAATATCTACCCCACGCCGCAAGCGCGTGTAGTTTGTAATCACAAATGCAAATGTAGCGCCTTGATGATCGCCCCGCGGCAAGCCATCCACTCGTCCCTCAATCTGCAGATCAGCCCCCTCAAGCGCTACTGGAAAATCGTACTGTAATCGCTCTTGAGCAAAATATAGACTCCAGGCCAAGCCCATGAGAGCACACATCAAAAGGATGGCTGCTTTGCGTAGCAGTGCGACCGGAATGAGCAGTAATGATGTAATCGCCATCAATGCCAAAGCGGTCATCAGCAGAGCATTAGCTGGCAGTGTTGATAATAAAAAGGGAAGCGCTCCCCCGGCGATCCACGCCGTAATTGCATAGCGCAAGGGAATTATTTACTGCGAAGTGGACTGAGGGTTGCCGACCAACGCGGCAGCGCGGTCAGCGCGTTACTCCATGTTGCCGCCGCAAAAGCAGTGATGTCCATCTGCCGCAAGGCGGCAAGTTCTGCCCCAATGCGTGGAATGAATTGTGGCGCATTGTGCGCTATTTCTTCGTCACGCAACCATGCCGGCGGTATATCGGGCGCATCGGTTTCTGTCACTAGACAGCTGAGTGGCAATTGCGCGGCTAAGCGGCGAATCTGTAATGCACGGGTATAGGTTGCGGCGCCACCAAACCCCAACCTAAATCCCAGCTGAATAAATTGCTCTGCTTGTTGCATGCTGCCATTAAATGCATGGGCGATTCCACTGCGAATACGGCGCTGACGCAAGGCTTTTAAAATCGCATCTTGTGAGCGCCGAACGTGCATGACGACTGGCAAGTCATGCGTCTGCGCTAAATCCAATTGCTGCTCAAAAAAGTAGGCTTGGCGTGTGCGATCAAGCCCTTCTACAAAGTAATCCAGGCCAATTTCACCGATGCCAACAAAGCGTGGGTCATGAAGTGAGATCTCGACTTCGCTGGCAAGTAAATCAAGGTCGGCTTGCGTCGACTGCTCGACATACAGTGGATGAATGCCAAGGGTATAAACGAGGCCCGGCATGATTTGGGCATACTGGGCCACGAGCGTTCGGATGTTGGCGGCATCGCTGGCCTTGACTGCCGGCAGCAATATGCCTTGTACCTGATTTTTTGCGGCCGATTCAATGACTTCGCCTAAATGGGATGCGAATTCAGGGGCGTCAAGATGGCAGTGGGTATCAAGCCACATGCCTTAGTTGGCCTCGATGGGAATGGGGTTTAAGCTGCCATGGTCCAGTCGCAAGATACGATCGCAGCGCCGCGCCCGAATGGGATCGTGGGTGACGATCACAAATGCAGTCCCCTGCTCTTTGGCCACATCCAGCATCAAATCGAATACGCTATCGGCTGTCTCGGTATCCAAGTTGCCCGTTGGCTCATCCGCTAGAACGCAGGCAGGATTACCCACCAAGGCGCGGGCAACCGCAACGCGTTGACGCTCGCCACCAGAAAGCTCTCCTGGGGTATGCATTACCCGCTTTTGTAGGCCTACTGCAGTCAGCATGGCACGCGCTCGCTCAAGCGATTCGTCTTTGCTTAAGCCCCGTATCCGCAGCGGCAAAGCAACGTTCTCAGCCGCCGTGAATTCATCCAAGAGGTGATGAAATTGGTAAATAAAACCCAGGTATTGATTGCGCAGGCGATCCAATGCTGAAACGCTGAGGCGACTTAAGTCCGAACCCGCTAAGGTCACTTGACCTGCGCTCGGCACATCAAGACCACCCAATAAATGCAGCAAGGTACTTTTACCTGAACCGGATGAACCCACAATCGCCACCTTCTCCGACTGCGCTACATCCAATTCAATCGCCTTCAATACCTCGACCGCGGTAGTGCCCTTGCCATAAGTCTTGGCAAGACCACGTGCACTCAAAACCAATGCGTGATCACTCATAACGCAAGGCCTCCGCAGGCTGTACCTTGGCTGCACGACGGCTGGGGTAGAGGGTAGCCAAAATGGAGAGACCGAAGGCCATCAAACCCACGGTCAGCACATCATTGAGGCGGACATCGGATGGGAGCTGACTAATAAAGTAAATGTCACGCGGCAAAAATTGCACGCGGAAAATGGCCTCAATGGCGGGCACAATCACATCGATATTGAGCGCCACCAATAAACCCAACCCAACTCCTCCGAGCGAACCCAGCAAACCAATCGCGAGGCCCTGAATTAAAAAGATCCGCTGGATTAAACCCGGACTTGCGCCCATGGTTCTCAAAATAGCAATATCCGCCTGCTTCTCATTGACGGTCATGACCAAGGTCGAAACTAAATTAAATGCGGCGACCGCAATAATCAGAGTCAAAATAATGAACATCATTTTCTTTTCGGTCTGCACCGCTGCAAACCAATTTCGATTCGAACGTGACCAGTCAGTTACCCATAGTGCTTGTGGCACAAGACTAGCCAATTGATTGGCAATCTGTGGGGCGCGCTGCATGTCATCGACCTTAACGCGTAAGCCCGATGGGTCGCGTAAACGCAGCAAGGCTGCGGCGTCTTGCCAATGCAAGATGGCTAAAGAGCTATCGTATTCATAATGGCCGCTATCGACTACGCCCACCACATTGAGTGCGCGCATTCGGGGCATCACTCCAGCCGGCGTCAGATCACCTTCGGGAACAATCAGGTTGACGCGATCGCCTAAACGCACACCCAACATATTGGCTAACTGCGCTCCGAGCACCACACCAAAACTTCCGGGGCGCAGATCGGCAATGTCACCTGCCACAAATTGCTTAGGCAAATCCGACACACTACCTTCTTCCGATGGGGATACGCCCCGCACCGCTACGCCGCGCATGATTTCACCGCGACTGAGTAAACCCTGGGAGCTCACCATGGGAGCCACGCCAAGCACATGGGGCTGACTGGCCACCTTCGCTGAAAGCGTTTGCCAATCCGGCAAACCATCTGGGGCGGTAATCTCAATATGGGAGAGCACCGAGAGCATGCGATCGCGCACTTCTTTCTGGAAGCCATTCATCACCGACAGCACGACGATAAGGGCTGCAACGCCAAGGGCTATGCCCGCAGTCGATATCCCAGAGATGAAGGAGAGGAAGCCATCGCGCTTACCTACCGCTTTACTCCGCCGTGAGCGGGTATACCGCAGGCCAATTTCCAGTTCGATGGGGAGCTTTAACATACCCTTAGTTTAGTGAATAGTGACGCCCCGGCTGGAGAAATGGGTAAATGCCACCTAAAATCAGAAGAATGACAACAAAAAGACAATTTACCCTCCTTCTATCGGGTGACGATGCTGTGGCTGATTCCCTACAGACCGTGCCTACAAGGGGCTTGCCACACGAGCGTTTTTTACTCGGTGATGGTGTGCCAGCGGCTCCATTTGTATTGCTCGGCCTGGAAGGAGGTGCTGTTGATTCGAATACTGTATTGGCCTGCATTCAGCCGGTTCACTTGCATGCCACCCGCGACCATCTGGTCTTGATGCACACCGACCATATTCCACTCACCGCCGCTGAGTCAACCGCCTTACTCGAAGAAGCAAAACCCCTATTTCAGGATGAATTCAAGGCTGAGATCTTGGCTGCCGACCCATACCACTGGTTTATTAACCCAGCCCACTTTGCCAGCCTAGCAACCCACTCCGTTGATCAAGCGCACGGCCGCAATATCGATTGGTGGTTGCCGCGTGACAGCACGGAAGTAGGTAAAGCTCGCGCTTGGCGTAAATTGCAAAATGAGATTCAGATGCTGTGGCACATTAGCCCGATTAATGAAGCACGCCAAGCGAGTGGCCTGCCTGCCATTAATTCAATTTGGATCAGCGGCATCGGTTCTATTTCGGATTTACAGGCTCCGAATGAAATTAGAGAAGCAAGCCGCATCATTACTGACCATCCCGTTTTAAAGGGTATTGCCCATCACCTTACTATTTCGTGTAGTAGTGCTGTCAACGCCGATACCTTGGTCGGTGGATTTGCTTGGCTTAAGGATCCAGCAGCAGTTTGGCCAATGCTTCAATCCGCCTTGCTGAATGAATCGCTCGACGAACTCAAACTGATTGACTTTCCGAACGGCGCGCTGCGTAAACGCACTATTCAAAAGAGCGATGTCAAAAAAGGATCCTGGGCATTTTGGCGCGCACCCACATTACTGAGCTGGCAAGAATTAACGGGGTCCAAAGCAGCATGATTGATTCCGTCTTTCGGCAGCGCGACTTTTCGCTTGAGGCAGCAGATGCCCTCAGTAGGGGAGGACTACACCCCTTACTGGCTAGACTCTATGCTGCACGCGGCGTATCGACCGCCGATGAGCTAGCTCTGGAGCTCAAGCATTTAATCTCCCCAACACAGTTAAGTCAGTGTCTTTCCACTGCTGCCATTCTGGCCGATGCGCTTGCGGCAAAGAAACCGATGCTGGTTGTCGCCGACTATGACTGTGATGGCGCAACCGCGTGCGCCGTTGCTGTGCGTGGCCTGCGTTTACTGGGTGGACCGAATACGAATATTCATTTTTTAGTCCCCAATCGCTTTACGATGGGCTACGGCCTCACACCCGAAGTAGTGGATCTTGCCGCCACCCAAACGCCCAAGCCTGCCATTTTGATTACGGTAGATAACGGCATTGCCAGCGATGCGGGTGTCGAGCGTGCCCGCGAATTGGGTATGGATGTCATCATCACAGACCATCACCTTCCAGGTGATCGCATACCCAATGCACTGGCAATCGTTAACCCCAACCAAACGGGTTGTGGTTTTCCCAGCAAAGCGCTGGCCGGCGTTGGTGTGGTGTTTTATCTGCTGATTGCCTTGCGTGCCGAACTTCGTCAGCGCGGAATGTTTACGACAGATACGCAACCCAAGATTGAAAATCTGCTCGACTTGGTTGCCTTAGGAACGGTAGCTGATGTTGCGCAGCTCGATTACAACAACCGCATTTTGGTTGCAAACGGTCTACGACGCATGCGCCAAGGCATTGGGCAGCAGGGTATCGCCGCCTTATTTAATGTCGCGGGTCGCGATATTCGGAAAGCCACGGCGGGCGATTTGGGGTTTGCCATTGGTCCCAGGCTGAATGCCGCCGGACGCCTAGCGGATATGACCCTAGGGATTCAGTTGCTGTTGGCAGACGATGCGGATGTCGCGCTGCGCATCGCCCAAGAACTCGATCGCATTAATCGCGAACGCCGGGTAATCGAAGGTGGTATGCAAGAAGCTGCATTAGGGCATTTAGCCCAAGAGCAATTGGATGGCCTTGCAGCAGCCCGCTCTGCCCTCTGTCTATGGAATGCTAACTGGCATCAAGGCGTGGTCGGTATCGTTGCCTCTAGGCTCAAAGAACGCTTTAATCGCCCTGCCATCGTATTTGCCCCGGCCGATACCGAAGATGCGCAGTCGCAATTGCGTGGATCAGGCCGATCGATCAGCGGCTTTCATCTGCGCGATGCATTGGATTTGGTTTCCAAGCGCGAGCCTGGCCTCATTCTCAAATTTGGCGGCCATGCCATGGCAGCCGGACTGACGATTGATCAAGCGAGCTTTGCCCGCTTTGATGCCTGCTTTCAGGCAGTTGCCGATGAATTGCTTGATGATGCGCTGTTAGCTAGGCAATACATTCATGACGGCAGCCTACGTCCCGATGAGTTGACTGCAGAGATAGGCGACCTCTTGGCAGAGGAGCTTTGGGGCCAAGGCTTCCCGCAGCCGGTCTTTTATGGCGAATTTGAAGTGGTGAGCCAGGCCTTAATGAAAGAAAAACACCTGCGACTGCAACTGAAGCCGCTGAGTAGCGCGCCGGGGGACAAGCCGGTCAGCGGCGTCTGGTTTAACCATACCCAAACCCTGCCAGCACGAGTGCATTTGGCTTACCGCTTGGTGGCAGATCGCTTCGGCGGCCAAACACGGGTACAACTCATGATTGAGGCCCTAGACGAACCGAGCAAGGCGGACGCCTAAAGGCCGCTTGACTTTATAATCGGCAGCATGGAAGCCGAACAACTCAACCTCATCTCCAATACCCTTCAAGATCTGCTCATACGCGAGCAAGCACTTCGGGGGTATCTTTGACTACGACGTCAAGTCACGTCGCCTAACGGAAGTTAATTCCATCCTCGAAGATCCCACTATTTGGGATGATCAAAAACGGGCTCAAGCACTCGGTAAAGAAAAAAAATTATTGGATGGGGTAGTTTCTACTCTAACCAATCTCAATACCAACATCACGGGCGCCCTCGAATTATTTGAGATGGCCAAAGAAGAAAGTGATTTTGAGACCTTAGGCGCAATTGAGGTGGATACCGAGGGCTACAGCAAAATCATTGCAGACCTCGAGTTTCGGCGCATGTTTCACAATGAGATGGACCCCTGCAATTGCTTTATTGACATTCAGGCGGGCGCCGGCGGAACTGAGGCTTGCGACTGGGCGAGCATGCTATTTCGCCAATACCTCAAGTACTGCGAACGCAAAGGCTATAAAACTGAGATCCTCGAAGAATCCGATGGCGATGTGGCGGGCATTAAGAGCGCCACCATCAAGATTGATGGGGAGTATGCCTACGGTCACTTGCGTTCGGAAACTGGGGTGCATCGATTGGTCCGCAAATCGCCATTTGACTCGTCCGGCGGTCGCCACACCTCCTTCGCCAGTATCTACGTTTACCCTGAAATCGATGACTCGATTGAGATTGACGTCAATCCAGCCGACATTCGAACCGATACCTACCGCGCTTCGGGCGCCGGTGGTCAGCACATCAATAAAACCGACTCTGCAGTACGGCTCACCCACATTCCAACGGGCATTGTGGTCCAGTGCCAAAATGACCGCAGCCAACACCGCAACCGCGCTGAGGCCATGACCATGCTGAAGTCACGTCTCTATGAACACGAGATGCAAAAACGCCGCGTCGAGCAAGATAAATTAGAGGCCAATAAAACCGATGTGGGTTGGGGCCATCAAATTCGATCCTACGTATTAGATCAAAGCCGGATTAAAGATTTGCGCACCAATGTTGAGATTTCCAATACCCAAAAAGTATTGGATGGTGATCTCGACGCCTTTATTGAAGCCAGCCTGAAGCAAGGCGTTTAATTACTCTGATTAGCCCAAACCCCATGAACGATAAAGCCCAAACCCCAGACAATGCGCCAGAAGCCGTAGATGAAAACCATATCATCTCCGAGCGCCGTGAAAAGTTAGCCCAGCTGCGCGCCAAAGGCGTTGCATTTCCGAATGACTTTGTCCCAACCCATCATGCAGCCGATCTGCATGCGCATTACGATGGCTTCAATAAAGAAGAATTGGCTGCCAAGAAGGTGCTAGTCAAAGTCGCTGGGCGCATGGTTCTGAAACGGGTGATGGGCAAAGCCAGTTTTGCAACGATTCAAGACCGTACAGGGCAAATTCAGTTTTACATTAGTGATGAAATCAGCGGCGCTGATATTCACAATGCATTTAAGCACTGGGACATGGGTGACTTTATTGCGGCTGAGGGGCACTTGTTTAAAACCAATAAGGGTGAACTCTCTATCGAGTGCAGCACTTTACGCCTCCTCAGCAAATCGCTGCGCCCTCTGCCTGATAAGTTTCATGGACTCTCCGACTTAGAGACCAAGTACCGCCAACGCTACGTTGATCTGATCGTTAGTCCGGATACCCGCGCGACCTTTGTCTCCCGCAGTAAAGCGATTGCCTCTTTGCGCCGCCATATGCTTGATGCCAACTTCATGGAGGTTGAGACCCCCATGCTCCACCCCATTCCGGGCGGAGCGACGGCTAAGCCATTTATGACCCACCACAATGCGCTCGACATGCAGATGTTTTTACGCATTGCACCCGAGCTCTACCTCAAGCGTTTGGTTGTAGGCGGATTTGAACGCGTTTTTGAAATCAATCGCAATTTCCGTAATGAAGGTGTCAGTCCGCGCCACAACCCTGAATTTACGATGATGGAGTTTTATGCGGCCTACACCGATTACAAATGGCTGATGGACTTTACGGAAGGGTTGATTCGTGCCGCGGCGATTGATGCCCAGGGCACTGCTACCCTCACCCACCAAGGCCGCCTACTCGATTTAAGTAAGCCATTTCAGCGCCTGACGATTACCGAAGCAATCCTCAAATACGGCCCCGAATCCAAAAAGAGCTATACCCCAGATCAACTGGAGGACGCTGAGTTCATTCGCGCCGAGCTCAAAAAGGGCGGTGAAGACATTAATGCGCCAGCACTAAAGAATGCAGGCATTGGCGCCTTGCAGTTAGCTCTATTTGAATTGGTAGCCGAGCACCATTTATGGGAACCAACTTACATCATTGACTACCCGATTGAAGTCAGCCCCCTCGCCCGCGAATCCGATACTCGTCCTGGTGTGACCGAGCGCTTTGAACTCTTCATCACTGGCCGTGAAATTGCTAACGGCTTTTCTGAGCTCAATGATGCTGAAGACCAAGCGCAGCGCTTTCATAAGCAAGTGGAGCAAAAAGAAGCGGGCAATGAAGAGGCGATGTACTTTGACCACGACTTTATCCGCGCACTCGAGTACGGCATGCCCCCAACCGGCGGTTGCGGCATTGGAATAGACCGGCTAGTGATGCTACTTACCGATGCGCCGAATATTCGTGACGTCATTTTGTTCCCCCATTTGCGCCGCGAAGAAGAGCAATAAGACGGGGTTAAATCGATGATGTTGCTAGAGATTGCCAACTTACTTTCTGAAATCGCCATCACGGTTATTGGCGGTGCTTGCCTATTGCGTTGCTACCTGCAATACCTCAAGTTTAATTTGTCGCCCCATTCTGGCAACCCGATTGGGCTCTACTTGATGCCGCTGACAAACTGGCTGATCATGCCCCTGCGCAAATTGATTCCAAGTGTCGGGCGTATCGATAGCGCCTGCCTGATCGGGGCCTATCTGGTTGTGCTGGCTAAGGTGCTGCTGATTGGCTTACTACTCGGCAACATTCCATCGATTGGCGGTCTCATCATTGTCTCTGGTCTGGAGCTGATTGGCCTTGTTTTATCGATCCTGGTTGTTCTAATCATCGCCAACGTAGTCTTGTCGTGGGTTGGTCGTGGATCCCCTACGCAATACATGCTATCCGAGATACTCAACCCACTGCTTGCCCCCATTAAACGGATTTTGCCGAGCATGGGTCCACTCGATTTATCGCCACTCATCCTGCTTGTGGCGATTCAGATAGCGCAGATTGTATTAAGTAATATTGCGCGCGCCCTGCTTTGACCTGAGTTAATCAGTCCTATCTCTTTTCTAATTTATAAGCTATGCCGACAAGTATTTCTCATCCGCCGCTTCAAATTAAAAAAGTGGAGTCATTTGTTTACCGAGCACCAATACATAAGCCAGTACAAACTTCATTTGGGATAATGCATGATCGACCAGCAGTCGCTATAAGCCTGGAAGACAATGAAGGTTGCGTTGGCTGGGGAGAAATTTGGTGTAATTTCCCCAGTGTTGGCCCCGAGCACCGCGCTCGCCTCTTTGACTCGATAGTAGCGCCCATATTGCTAGAAAAAATATGGGCTTCTCCAGTTGAAGCATTTCAAGAGCTTACTAAACGTTTACATATTTTGGGCATTCAATGCGGCGAACCTGGCACGATTGCGCAAGCAATTGCCGGAACTGATATTGCCCTGTGGGATTTGCTTGGAAAAAAGATTGGGAAACCGTTGTGGGAGCTGTTTGGTGGCACACCGCTAATTGAAACCTACGCCTCCGGTATTAGCCCAACCGACCCTGAAGAGATTGCGGAAAAAAAATGGGCGGAAGGATTTCGAGCATTTAAGTTAAAAGTCGGTTTTGGTCAAGATCGTGACTTCTCTAACCTTCAGACCCTTCGAAATCTGCTTGGACCAGATACCAAAATTATGGTTGATGCAAATCAAGCTTGGGATCCCGATTCTGCAGCTCGTCAAATCGAACATTTAGCTCCGCTAAATCCCTTCTGGGTGGAGGAGCCGATTGCCGCAGACCGCCCCATCCAGGATTGGAATATGCTTGCCACCCAATCCTCGATCCCACTCGCTGCGGGAGAAAATATGCGCGGCGAAACCCAGTTTTATGAGGCAATAAACAGCAATGCATTTCAGGTAATTCAGCCCGATATCGGCAAATGGGGTGGCTTTAGCGGCTGTATTCCTATAGCACAAGCAGTCTGTGCCAGTAATCGGCTTTTTTGTCCGCACTGGCTTGGTGGCGGTATTGGACTAGTAGCATCCATGCATTTAAAAGCGGCGGTGGGCCAGGCTGGCTTTGTAGAAGTAGATTCCAATCCGAATATCCTTCGCGAAGCAATGGCAATGCCGTATCCTGTCATAAGCGATGGAAAGGTATTACTAAGCAATGAACCCGGCCTTGGGATCGCACCAGAAATCAATCGTCTGATTGATTTGCAAGTAAAGCATTACTTTTAATGATGATGTGGTTTAAATATAAAAAATTATGGGGGAGCTTTATGAAATATCTTTCGCCTTTTCTTGCTGCATTCCTATTGCTTAGTAGCATTAGTTCTGCATCTGCCCAATCGTGGCCCGACAAACAAGTCAAAATTATTGTTGCCTATCCGGCCGGAGGTGGTGTTGACCCCGTCGCACGACTCGTTGGTCAAAAATTATCTGAGCGCTGGAAGCAGCCGGTTGTTGTTGAGAATAAAGCGGGTGGTAGTGGCACGATTGGCGCCAATTTTGTGGCGCAATCGCCAGCAGATGGGTTGACAATTCTCATGTCGGCAACTCCTGAGGTTGTTATTAATCAGCACTTTATGCAGAAAATGTCATACAACCCAGACGCTGATTTAAAACCCGTAACCCTTGTTGTTCGCTTACCTTTTGTATTGGTATCGAATGTCTCTAAACCGTACGCAAATGCAGCTGAGTTGATCGCGTATGCAAAAAAGAATCCTAATAAAGTAAGCTATGCATCCTCTGGCCCAGGATCTGCTCAGCACTTAGCGGCCGTGATGCTCGAGCAGCAGGCGGACATCAAGTTAGTGCACGTCCCTTATAAGGGCGTTGCACCAGCTGTGTCCGACCTACTCGCTGGACACGTTGACATTGGTTTTGCTGGACTACCCACTGCACTGCCCCATATTCAATCTGGTAAGCTGAGGGCATTGGGCTTATCGTCAAAAACACCCTCTGCAGCTGCGCCAGAAATTCCGCCACTTGCCAAAACTCCCGCATTATCAAATTTTGATCTAACGCAGTGGTTTGGAATATTTGTACCTAGCGGCACTCCAAATATCATTGTTCAGCGCATTCAGACCGATACTCAAGCGGTCTTAAACATGCCTGACGTTAAGGCCACACTTGAAAAGCAAGGTGCCCAACCCAGTGGGATGAGTACTACCGATTTTCAAGCCTTTGTGAACAGTGAACGTAAGAAGTTTGGCGACATCGTCAAGGTGGCAAAGATAGAGCAGTAATTCATTTGCAATTCAGAAAAAAGCCTTATAGAAGCTAATCTGTAAGGCTTTTTTATTGTATTTTTACAGGACTTTTAGGGCCTCTACTTCTCAACAAAGGCGCGCTCAAACACATAATCCCCGAGCTGTCCAAGGCTGGGTGACACTACAAAGCCCCTGGCGTCTAACATCGCGCAAGTTTCTTTGAGCATGGCAGGACTACCGCAAATCATGCCGCGGTCGGTTTTGGGATCTAAAGGCGGCAAACCAATGTCTTTAAAGAGTTGGCCCGACTCAATTGCCGTGGTCAGACGTCCCGTTTGCTTAAATGCCTCGCGGGTCACCGTGGGGTAATAAATCAGCTGCTTTTGCACGAGCTCGCCAATGTATTCATCTTGGGTCAACTCATTCTTAATGTATTCGCCGTATGCCAATTCGTTCACAAGGCGAACGCCATGAATCAGCACCACCTTCTCGAAGCGCTCATAGGTATCGGGGTCGCGAATGATACTCATAAAGGGAGCTAAGCCGGTACCGGTACTAAAGAGGTAGAGGTGCTTACCGGGATTAAGGTCATCAATCACCAAAGTGCCAACCGATTTTTCGCTCACCAGAATAGGGTCACCTACTTTGATGTGCTGCAGACGCGAGGTTAAAGGGCCATCGGGTACCTTGATGCTTAGAAACTCGAGGTGCTCAGCATAGTTCGGGCTGGCAAC